>JAWDXP010000012.1:0-140681 GCA_032477055.1 Dysgonomonas sp.
TAGTTTAGTCAATAAAGCTAATGTCAGGTCGGCGAGGAACTAAGCACTAGCTTTTTGGTTCGTTTTGGGCAATGCCAAAATGAACGAAGGCAAGCCTTTAAAAAAGGCGCGGCAGCAAAATCATAGAACTTAAAAGAACATTGAATTGAAATATTAATAAATGATTATATGTTACCCGATATGAAAAAGATAACATTAGTATTATTCTTTTGTGCTGTGTTAGGACTTCAACTCTCAGCAAAGGAAGTATTTCCCGATGGAACACCGATTCCGGATTGGTTCAGGCAAAATGATGTCGTCAATATCAAAACATTGGGCAAGATTTACCGGCTTACCGATTACGGAGTGGTCAATGACAGTACCATTATTCAGACCGAAAAAATTCAGGCTGTTATTGATAAAGCATCACAATCGGGTGGGGGAGTTGTCTTTGTTCCGAAGGGTACATTTCTGAGCGGTTCTCTATTTTTTAAGCCGAAAACCCACTTGTATCTGGAAAAAGACGCAGTGTTGAAAGGGAGCGATGATATTAGTAATTTCCAGATTCTGCCTACCCGTATGGAAGGGCAAAGTCTTAAATATTTTGCTGCGCTTGTCAATGCAGATCATGTAGATGGCTTTACCATATCGGGAGAAGGAACAATTAATGGTAACGGATTACGCTACTGGAAATCTTTCTGGTTGCGACGGGAAGTTAATCCTAAATGTACAAATATGGATGAGTTGCGTCCGCGTTTGGTCTATATTTCGAATAGTAAGAATTTGCAGTTATCAGGTGTAAAACTGATTAATTCACCGTTCTGGACAACTCATTTTTATAAATGTGAAAATGTAAAGTTATTGAACCTGCATATTTTTTCTCCGAAGGAACCTGTAAAAGCACCAAGTACGGATGGCGTAGATATCGATGCCTGTACCAATGTACATATAAAGAATTGTTATCTGTCGGTGAATGATGATGGTGTTGCTCTTAAAGGGGGAAAAGGTCCCAAGGCAGATAAAGACCCGAATAACGGAACGAACCGCAATATAATCATAGAAGATTGCACTTATGGGTTTTGCCATGCTGTTCTGACTTTCGGTAGCGAGGCCATTCACAACCGCAATATAGTTCTTCGCCGCTGTACTGTAACTAATGCGAAACGTCTTCTCTGGCTGAAAATGCGTCCCGATACTCCCCAGAATTACGAATATGTTTTGGTTGAAGATATCAAGGGGGATGCGGAAAGTTTCCTGTATGTAAAGCCTTGGACTCAGTTCTTTGATCTAAAAGGAGAAAAGGAAATACCTATTTCGTATTCCAATCATGTGACTATGCGAAACATCACAATGGAATGTGATGCGTTTTTTGATGTCCAGAAATCAGACCAATATCGTCTTTCCGACTTTACTTTTGAGAATCTGAATATTAAAGCAAATCGGAAAATCGATATTCATAAGGATTTTATAACCAATTTCACTTTGAAGAATGTAAAGGTAAATGATGAAAAGCAATAAAATTAAAAACTAAAAATGAAAAGATAAAGATGAATGTAAAAAGAACATTAAGTTTTGCTCTTGGAGTATTTTGTATGGTTTCTGTTTTTTCGCAAGCAGCCCTGCCACCTGAAAAACTAGCGACGGTCATTGCAGAACGTATCATATCCGAAACTCCTTATACGTTTATAAACACTAAAACCAAACAGACTTATACGAGTTTAAAAAACGTTCCTGTAACTAGGGACATCGAGATTGCTAACGAGTATAACGAATGGCACTATACCAATGGTGTTTTAAATATGGCTCTTCTGGAACTTGCCGATAAGACCAATAATAAGAAATTCCAGAATTATGTCTTTAAGAATATGGATTTCGTATTTGAGAAGGACAATCTGGGATTCTTTGAAAAGCAATACAATCAGGCATTTGCAGAAGGTGGATGGAGAGCTATCCGAAAACTGAGTTGGCACATGATATTTCGCAATAAACGTCTGGATGATAACGGACCTATGGGAGCAAGCCTTATCGAATTACAGATGAGAAGACCTACACCGGCATTTCTGAATTATGTGAATACAACAGCCGAACATTTGCTATATGCCGAGCCTCGCCTTGAGGATGGCACAATAGCCCGTATCTGGCCTCACGAAAATACGATCTGGGCAGACGACTTATTTATGGGAATCTCATTTCTTTGCCGTATGGGTAAAATGACAGGCGATGTGAAATACTTTGATGATGCCGCTAATCAGGTACTGAATTACCACAAATACCTGTGGGACGAAAGAAGGGAAATATATTACCACTGCTATCATACGGATGTGAAAGAGCATGGAGTAGCTCATTGGTCACGGGCGAATGGTTGGATGCTGATGGCTCAGGCGGACCTGTTAACTATGATGCCGAAAAAACATCCGAAGCGTGATGCAGTCATTGCGAATTTCAATCGTCAGGTAAAAGGCGTACTTCAATATCAGGGCAAGAACGGATTATGGCATCAGGTATTGGACAGGACAGACTCTTATGAGGAAATCACGGGTACAGCTATGTTTGTATTTGGTATTGCCAGAGGGGTACGCGAAGGCTGGATCAATAAGGATTACATCTATGCTGCTGAACAGGGGCTGAAAGGTATGATGACAAAAATGACCGATAAGGGTGATGTAACGGCCATTTGTGTCGGTACAGGGATTATGCCGTCTTTAAGTTTCTACTACAACCGCAAGACTCAGGAAAATGCTCCGATGGGAGAGGGACCTGTTTTAAGGGCTTTGATTGAGATGTCATATGCTAAAAAATATTCTGAAATTTCAGCTGATGACCAGTATGATAAGATTGTAATGAAGAAGTAAGATAAATTGGATATATATATGCGAACCGGTGGATTTTATTCACCGGTTTTTTTATTTATAAATGAGGGTATAAGGTAAAAAGTAATATATTTGCATTCAGAACTGTAAAAATGATATTTTGAATACAATTCTTTTATATATATTGGCATAGTTAGCTTCAGCATACCACAAGCTAATGTTTTCTTATCCGGATCGACCTTTCCGGAACGGTATATCATTTAATTCCTTTTATTTATAAACCGAATTACGATGTTCTTTTATAGGATGTTTGTAATGATTGTGTTGCTCTGGAATCGGTATATCTTTCGGATATGTGCTGATTGAGCAGTGCATAACTCCGTGAGGATTATCTTTTATGAAAACCGTTAAACATTATACTTGGCTAATTAAGCCTATGAATACGCCTTTTATTAAAAAGACATGTAGCAAATGTAATTGTAATACCCTTTTTTATTGTAGTAATAAATTTCGCCTGAATTCTCAGAAAAAGTATATAGATGTCTGGCTGATTTACCGATGTGAGGAATGTGATACAACCTACAATCTGACTATCTTATCCCGTACCAAACCCCATTTGATAGATAAGGAACTATATCAGAAATATTCTGAAAATGATGAAAGCTTGGCTTGGAAATATGCTTTCGATGGGGCAATATTGAAGAGAAACAGTGTTGAACCCGATTTTAGTAACTTCGAATATGATATTATATATGAAAGTCCTTTATTGCCGGATATTCTGAATATGGAAATAGATCAGATAGAGTTTAGAATACAAATAGAATATAATTTACCCCTCAGACTGGATACTATTATCAGAAAATGTTTAGGTATCTCTTCCGGTCAATTAGAAAAAATGTTGGATACCGGACTAATGTCTATACAACCCGATGGAACGATTAAGAAACATAAAGTGCGAAAAGATATGGTAGTTGTATTGCATTGCGAAAACTTGCATAAACATTTGACAGGGATAGTTTAAATAAAAAGAAAAGGTGTCTTCACAGACACCTTTTTCCTTAAAATAATAATCAGTCTTATTTTGGTAAATTAAATGCATCACGAAGCGCATTCATATCTTTCATCGATGTTCCGGTGGGTTCGAATCCCATAGATTTGGCAGTAAGATATATTTGAGCCGATTTCGATAGAGTATCTACCATATCGAAAGCCTCCATAATATTCTCGCTTACCGAGCAAACACCGTGTTTTTCCCACATAACCACATCGTAATCTTTCAACATTTCTACGGTTGCCTCTGCCAATTCAACAGAACTAGGCATCTTGTAAGGAATAATACCTAATCCTTTCGGGCAGAAAGCACGAGTTTCGGGAATCATACTCCATAGAAGATAAGTCAGCTTATCTTTCTCCAAGAATTCAGGATTATGAGTCATTGCGATCAGGTCGATAGGATGAGTATGCAATGCTGCTTTATATCCCGAACCTATACCTATCTGATAATTGTGCATAGATAAGTGTGAAGGCAATTCGGAAGTAGGTTTGACAGGATTGTCCGCAATAATCTCGTAACTACTACAATCGTCCAGGATACGAATAATAGAGCCATTCTCCATAGGCCAACGGGCTAAATCACGCATACGTTTGTTAGTTCCTTTACAGAAAAAATAGCAGCCTTTGAGATGAGGTAAAGTAGTTCCTATCTGAAATTTTTCGCAGATAGGTTGCATAGCCCTTATCTCATCATCAATAACATCTGTGATATTAATTGTTATATTTCCGCCATTGCGTTCTGCCCAACCCTTTTGCCATAAGTAGCCTGCTACTTCTGCGACATCAGCGATTTGTTTTGCCAGTGCAGGGCGATTATCTAAAATTGATTTCATTGTTTTTTGTTATATAATTGAATTTTGTCACTTCATAAATTGAGGAAACAAGATAGATAGTATCAGTATCAATAATCCTGCAACCAAAACTATCATTGTCTTTTGTCCTGCGCCTTTCCATTCTTTCAGTATAATTCCCCATAAATTACTGAAAATAACATTCAGCGACATAAGGATGCTCCATGAGAATGCCATCATAACGCTTCCCGGTTCGAAGAAACTTTGTCCTACACCTAATCCGAAGAACTGTGAATACCAAAGAAGTCCGGCTAATGCACAAAATAGTAAATTATTTACCCATGTGCTACCGGAGGATGATGTGTAATCTTTGAATGTCCCGTTTTTATAGTTCTGGAAAAGGCAGTAACAGGCATTTGTTATAAACCCTCCGAGTGTTACTAATAGTATAACAGGGTTGAGCGCCAAAAGGCTACTTGCTCCTAATTCTAATGCTCGGGCTTTTATGGGTGCACCTGCATCTAGTCCGAGACTAAAACAAGCACTCATCACCCCTGCTAACAGAGCAATAAGTATGCCCTTTTTCAAAGCAAAATCTTTGACCGCTTTTTTCTTTTCCTCTTCCGACATATTACTCGATTTCAGCGCACCTGCATAGCCGATAACAGCAATACCTGCAATGGCAATACTTACACTGATAAGCAGTATCAGACCATCGCCCTCGAAAAGATTATCTCCCCGAAGCAGGGCAGGAATAAGCGTGCCGAAAGCCGAGCAGGTACCTAGTGCAAGAGATTGTCCCAAAGCCACTCCCAGATAACGCATGCTGAGTCCGAAGGTAAGACCTCCGATTCCCCACAATACACCATATCCGATAGCCTTATATACTGAATCTCCTGCTGTGGAAATCAGCCCTGTCAGGGATTCTCCTTCGGGTATCGCCAGCATAGCCCCTATATAAGGAAAAAACAGCCATGCAAATACTCCCTGTACCAGCCAGAAGCATTCCCATGACCAATCTTTGATCTTCTTTATAGGAACATAGGAGCTCGATTGTCCGAAGCTCCCGAATGCTATTATAATTAAACCTATAATTGTATTCATACAATATGTTTATGTAAAAAACAAAAACCTGCAATGACACATTTAATTTAGCCGATAACCTGTGTGGAAAAGAGCTATTGCAGGTTTTCGTCCTTGGATTTATCTTTTAGAAGTAACTTCTTTTTCGTACTTCTGAACCTCTCCTATATAATCTTCGCCTACTGCGACATTGTTTTTCAGACAGAAGTAATCCCATACGGCATTCCAAGGCAATACTTTTGCTTCTTCCAACAGAGCTAGTCTCTCGAAGTATTGTCCGTTTGCTTCGTACTCGCGTAATTTAGTTGCAGGTTCGAGCAATGCTTGTAGGAATGCTTTTTGAGTAGCACGGATACCGATTGCATAAGCACCGATACGGTTGATAGAAGCATCGAAGAAATCGAGACCTACGTGCACTTTATCTAGAGCATTGGCACGAACAACCTCTTTCGAAAGTTCTAGTATTTCGTCTGTCAGAAGAACCACATGGTCAGAATCCCAACGAACAGGACGGCTTACGTGAAGCATAATCTCGGGAGTGAACAGCAACAAAGAAGAAATCTTATCCGCTACACTTTCCGACAGATGGAAGTGTCCCATATCTAGAGTAACCATCTTTTGTTTTTTCGCTCCGTATCCTAAATAAAAATCGTGAGAACCTACTGTATAGCTTTCGAGCGCAATACCGAACAATTTAGATTCGATACAGTCTTTCATGTTTTTATATTCTTTGGCAAATATTTCGTCTAAAGATTGTTCCAGAATCTGACGGTATTTGTAACGGTTTACAGTCAGGTCTTTCATACCATCATGTATCCAAAGGTTCATGATACAAGGATCGTTCTGAAATTTACCCATTTCTTCAGAAATAGCACGGCAACGTTTGGTATGTTCGATCCAGAAATCACGGATTGCTTTATCAGGATTAGCCAAAGTCAAATCGCCACTTTTGGGATGTCCGAAAGAGGTAGAGTTAAAATCAAGTTTGATACCTTTTTCTTTACCCCATTGCATCCAGCTTTCGAAATGAGCAGGCTCTACTTGATCACGGTCTACAACTTTACCGCCAAAGTCTCCATATATTTCGTGCAGATTCAAACGGTGTTTGTTCCCTGCTACCAATGTCAGTACTTTTTCAATATCAGTACGAAGTTCATCTATATTGCGGGCTTTTCCCGGATAGTTTCCTGTAGCCTGTATACCGCCACCGCCAACATTTTCAAGTTTTTCGAAACCTGTTACATCATCAGCCTGCCAGCAATGGATAGAGATAGCCAGATCTTCGAGTTTAGATAGAGCTTCATCTACATTTATACCTATGGCTGCATAGCGTTCTTTCGCAATTTCGTATGACTTTTGTACCAATTCGTTTTTATTCATGATATGATTTGTTTAAATATTATTATTTATTGAGTTATATTTAACGCAGGGACACAAAGACACAACGTTTTATTCATAGATATGTCATTGTTTGTCGTGTCTTTGCATCTTTGCGCTTATTTCTTGTCTATGATTTGCGTATACCGACGATAAGCCTCTTCCCATTTATCGGTATCTTGTGGCATGTATGTTTCGGGAGTTACCGAATTACAGATAACAGTCCGCATATCTTGTAAAGAATTTACTATTCCCAGACCTTTAGTCTGTATCATCACATTACCGATAGCAGTAGCTTCTGACGGACCGGCAATTACGGGAATGCCGATAGAGTTAGCTGTTGCCTGATTGAGAAGTTTATTCTGAGACCCTCCGCCTATTACATGCAATTTCTCTATCTTGAATGGTGCTACTTTTTGCAAAGCATTCAATACTAATTTATATTTAAGAGCCAGACTATCGAATATACATCTGATAAAATCGGCATGAGTGGCAGGTGCTTTCTGTCCTGTATTTCTGCAATAAAGCGCTATTGCCGAGGTCATACTTTCCGGATTTGCGAAAGATGCATCATCAGGATCGATCAGAAATTGGAATCCTTCGACAGAATCCGACATAGCCACAATTTCGGGATAAGTATATTTCTTGCCTTCCGTTTCCCATTCTTTCCGGCATTGTTCCAGAAGCCACATTCCCGTAATGTTTTTCAGGAATCGTGTTGTTCCGTCTACACCTCCTTCGTTGGTAAAATTCATATTGAATGAATCTTCATTAATGATCGGATCTTTCACCTCTATTCCCATCAACGACCAAGTGCCCGAACTCAGGTATGCAAAGTTTTCGTTTTCGGCAGGAACACAAGCCACAGCAGCTCCTGTATCGTGTCCCGCTACGGCTATAACCGGAACTTTGTCAATATTGCACTCTTTGGCGACACTCTCCATTACGTTTCCTATTATTTCGCCGGGCATAACTAACGGTTGCATCAGTTCCGGAGAAAGTTTCATTGCTTCGAATAATTTTGCTTCGAATTTCTTAGTTTTCGGATTCAATAATTGAGAAGTAGAAGCGATTGTGTATTCACAGACTTGTTTTCCGGTCAATAAGTAAGAAAGGGCATCAGGCATGAAAAGAATACTTTTCGCCGACTTTAATGGAGCGAAATTTTCTTTTCTAGCAGCAAAAAGCTGAAATATACTATTGAAATTCATAATTTGAATTCCAGTCAGGTCATACACATCTTTACGAGGAATTATTTTGAAATATTCTTCGGGAGCTTCATTAGTATAAGGGTCTCGGTATGAGCGAGGAAGCGATAATATAGTACCATCTTCGCCTAAATATACGAAGTCTACGCCCCAGGTATCTATCCCGATGGCATCCAGTTCTATTCCTTCGGATGCTGCTACGGAAAGACCTTCTTTGAGAGCTTCATATAACACGAAGATATCCCAATAATATTTATCATGTACACGTATTATTTTATTGGGAAAACGTGTCAACTCTCTCAACTCTAACTTACCTTCTTCTAACGTTGCCAATATAGATCTGCCACTAGTGGCACCAAGGTCGAACGCAAAAAAATGATGCGTTTTTTTAGTATTATTCATGTTTCAGATAAATGGATTATTCTTTTTGTAAAAGTAGAATTAGATTTGATAAACAAACTGATAATTCTGATTTAAATATTTTGATTTTTGACACTCTTATTTTTTATTTCTACATGGCTTGTATAGTTTGTATTATAATAAGATAGCTTTAGTATATGAAAGTGTATATTTGATAATATGATTCTATCAAATATATAGATGATTTGCAAATAAAGTACTGAAATATTGGGGATGATTTAATCTACATAAGGTGACTTTATGTTTTTACCTTGAGTAAATTCACGGTATTGAATAGGAGTCATTCCTGTTTTCTTTTTGAAGATAGTACAAAAATAATCGGGACTTTCGAAACCCATTTCGAATGCTATCTCACGGCTGGTCTGGTCAGTGTTCGTCAATAATTCTTTGCTCTTTTGTATTTTCAACTCTGTTATATACATTGCCGGCGAAAATCCTGTATATTTTTTGAATACTCGTCGAAACCATGAGTAACTCATGTTTAGCTCTTCTGCGATGTTTTCAGATGTAATGTTTGAATTGAGTTTTTCGAGAATAATAATTTTTGCTTTATTAATCTGGTTGATAATCTTTACATCGTCGAAAGAGGATTGCATATCGAAAGAATAAGCATAGCCCAAGAGATGGTTGACAATACCTGCTAACATCTGCTGATAACCGTATTTTTGTTCTTTGGCTATCTGTATCGCACTTTTATATAGTTGTACGATTTCTTCTTGCATCCCCACTTTAAATATTGGTTTCTGGCGAGTGAAAAAATCATTTTCGATACGATTATCTATATTCACACCTTTAAAACCGATCCAATATTCAGACCATCCTGTCGAAGAATCTGGATAATAATTGTGCCATTCACCTGGAAAGAGTAGAAACATTCTTCCCTCCGGTACATCTGTCTCTTTACAATTATCGGAGATAAACGTGCCTTGTCCGTGCGTGATATATAAGAGTTGATATTCGTTTAAAATACGTCCTTTATGTGTCGAAAAAAGATATCGGGTAGGGTGGTTTTGAGGTGGATATGAACTTCCGGCTTCTATCTGTTGATATCCTACTGTGTTGATCGTCAGTCCCCATTGAACATCGCGTTCATTGGTAAAAAGATATTTTATGTGGACTGATTTTTCCATCTGAGTTTTAAAGATATATATTTCTTTCTTTATTTTCCAAAATCAGAAAAAACACTTTTTTCAACATCGAAGTTCCGAGTATCTTTTAACACATAAGGTTCTACTCCTTTTTCTATTCTACTTCTATAATTGAACAGATGGCAACCATCCACATCATTGAGCCAAAGAGAAGGACGAGATTCTTTCTCCATGAAATCTATTTGCACATTATTCAACTCTACATTCTTTGCGTGGCGGATAAAGAATCCCGATGCGGGGATTGTTCCGAACATCCATGGTTCAGGATACAGAGCTTCATTTTCGGGCGGATTAAGCTTGGCATCATCATCAGTTCCTCCACCTTTGAATAAGATACGGATATTATTCAAAGATACATCTTCTATATAATGGTCAGGTATTCCGCTTATGATACACGAATAACGTGAATCGGCATTGTATACATTTATATTGCTGATTGTGATTCTTGACATCCGCCCCACTGGTGTACCTTTCGGACTCCGCATACGTGAGCCCAGCCTAAGAAAGATAGGAGCATTTACTATATCGCGCATAGTAATATTGTCTATAACAATATCTTCGAGGAAGCCGCCATCAACAGTTTCCAAAGCCAATCCGCGGCATCGCTCAAATACACAATTCGATATGCTGATATTTTTAAATCCTCCGCTCGATTCGGTTCCGAACTTGATTCGCCCTGTCACATATCCGTGGTCGGGAGCTTGAGACTCATCTCTTTGAAAAGTACCATCTATTACACTTCCTTTATCATATCCACTCACGAAACAATTAGTAATAGTTACATTCTCTGTATCGCGAAAAAATCCCAAAGCATAACTACTTTTCAGTACAATCGCATCATCCCATGGGGAATTCACTGTACAATCTGAAATACGCACGTTACGGCAACAATCTATATCGAACCCATCGCGGTTGGTATCGACCTTTACATTATTGATAGTCATGTTGTCCACACCTGTTGCTAGCAATGCAAAATGTCCGCAATTTATCATTGTGACGTCTTTTATTATCACATTTTTACAGAGTTTCAGACTTACAGCTTTATTACCAACTCCGGGCAGACGGCTTTCTTCGCGAGTCAATCCTCGTCCGTCAATAATACCCTGTCCGCATATAGTGATATATTCGAGGTCAATTCCCCATATCAAGCTGTTTTTCCAGTGGCTATGCCCGAAATCCTGATATTTGTTGTGTTCATTCTCTTCCGCCACATCATATCCTGATGCTTCTTCCGGATAAGCTGCCAAGAGCCTGCAACCTGCATCCAGATATAGAGTTATATTGTTTTCTAACCGGATAGAGTAGCTCAGATAAGTTCCTGCAGGAAGATATATTGTACCCCCTCCGTTTTTAGTGGCTTCTTCAATAGCTCTATTTATAGCAGGTGAGTCTATTTGTTTGCCATCTCCTTTTGCTCCAAAGTCTTTCACATTATAAATAGATGCCAGTGAAGGATAAACAAAACAGAATATAAATAAAACAGGTAATATATATCTTTTCATATTCTTAAAGTCTCTATATTAAGTTTTTGAATTTTATTTTTCAATTAATTTATCATAAATCAAATCTGCGATTTTTTGATGTCCTAAATCATTTGGGTGAAGCATATCATCTGACGGATAATATTCTTTTTTTCCAATAAATGGCGTATATAGATCTATTACTTCGTATCCTTTATTCTTAGCTATCTTTTTAATTTTAGGAATGATTTCATTAGATAGTACTTCCGGTTGATGTTTCCACCTATCACTAAGAATAATAGGTATGGGAATACATAAGTATATTTTAGGCGTTGGATTGAGTACTTCGAATTGCTCGCATATGTTAATCAGGTCTTTTTCGAAATTTTTGGCAAAATCGCCAGTATTCCATACATCGGGTTGACTGTCATTCGTACCTAAAGCTATGGTGACAATATTAGGCTTGAAATTTTTTGCATCTTCAAATTGTTGAGTTTGATCATATGGTAAATATGTATTACTTCCTGCGGTTGTTCCACTTAATCCGAAATTCCGAACGTCATATTTTTTTCCAAGTTTGTTAGCTAGCAAAGCAACATAACTTTTATTTCCCCAGTCACTCGAAGCTGCTCCCTGAGTGATACTGTCACCCACGCAAGCTACACGGATTTGGTTATCGGAGCAAGAAGTAATTATCATACAGAAAAATCCTATTAATATGTAAATCTGTTTTTTCATTTTTTGAGTAATTTAATTGAAAGTTAAATTTACTATTAATTTTTCTTTTCTGGCATTAACTTGAATGTTCTTAATTCAGAGGCATTTCCATACATGGTATGATGTCGGGACAAGTTCCAGAAACCATCCTTAGGCTTTCCCTCATTATTATCATAATCAATTACCGCCCAACATAATCCTATGAGTTTATTCTCCCATAACTCGGATTGTACCGAATATTCCGCACCTCTAGGTGAAGCATAATCGAAAGGGGTTATATAAAACTCGAGAATCAGTTTTCCGCTTTCTCCCTCCTTGAAATTATAATTGTATGCATATTTTGAAAAAGGTTCATCTTTCAGCCATTGTTGAGGTCCCCAATACATACACCAATCTCCGTTTTTAGGTGGGGTGTAAATATGATAATTCTGAGCATGCCTTCCGTGAAACAATTCCCAAGCTTCTTCTTTGCTGATGTCTTTAAACGGATAGAACTTATCTATAAAAGGTCCTCCCGAACGATCGCCGTCTACCACCACTTCGAAAATATCAACCATCAAATCATCACGCGTGAAAGACCAATAATCATCATATGCTTCATACAGAAAGTAGAGCCTGCCTGTTTCTTTTGCCCAGCCCACTTTTACTTTTATATCTAATGTGTTTTTGTCGGGCTTGTCGTGTTTCCCTTCGTCCTCAGTCATCGAATCAGTACCAATAACATAGTTGTCAGGGACAATATCCCAGTCATTTATTTCACCATCTATCCGTGGTATTTTATCCGAAGGGAAACAAAACACCTTGAAAACCTCTTCTGTTTGTCCTTGTAACCCAGAAACATATAAAACCTGAAAAAACAGTATAGATATGACAAGCCCTTTATACATTTATTTTGATTTTTCTTGTTTGAATAAAGCCGGTAACATATAATGATTATAGTCTGCCTTATCATTTTGTTTATAAATACAGAAATATTCTTTCGAGTTATTTTTTAAGGTTAATACAGCCCCTAAAGCAGGAGAGTCTGTTTTTTTACCCGACTCAAAAAATGTTAAAGGTGAACCTTGAACATAAGCATCGGATAGTTGTATTTCAGATGTGACAGGCATCACTCCTTGTATAACCTTCAACTTCATACTCTCTCCATAATAAACTGTAAAAGCTGTCTGTTCAACACTGAATACATTATCTCGGCAATACAGTGGATTCAAAGTTTTCGTCTCATTTGGGGTAAGTTCTTTTCCGTATACCCCACCAAACGACCAGAAGAGTTGAAGGTTTTCAGGTATATTTTCGGTAGAAACTTCTACTACGATTCCGTCTGTATTACTCAACGAAATGGTTTCTACAACTAATTTACCTTTGCCGATAATCGGATCTGAAAGCGTATAAATAATCTGATTTCCGACTTGTTTATACTCTTTAGTTTTGGACTCGCTTAGCCATTTACTCTTTTTTCCGTCGATAATACCGAATTTCAGATTTCCTGCCATTTCGGGTAATAGAAATGAAAATTCAGGATGTTCAGCAGTCAAAATAGTCGAAGAATTATTCTTACCTTTTAGCTGATTGGGAAATTTTACATCTGTATAACCTTTCAGTTCGGGAAATTGTACTTCTTGGCTATTGTTTATCTGGATAGGTTGGAGATCTTTTGCCTTAATTCTTAAATCAGAAAAAGTCCAGTCTTTAGCATAATTTACCTGACCTATCTTTTCTACATCTGCATCGATATTACTGAAATGAAAGCTCCTCATCATCGATTCTTTACTTCCCCACACGTTCATAAATGTTTGTGAATTAGTTACCTTAAAATCTGACAAGTAAACATACTGAAAATAAGGTGTTCCATCTTTTGGACTCACTTTTTCCAGCATTTTTTCCCAATGGGGAGGTAACTGTTTTCCTTCGTATTCCTTTGGTAATTTGGAATAACTATAAGCAGGATTCCAGTTCATGGTGGCTTCGAAAACAGTACCTACTTCATCCATTTCGACGTTCCTTACATAAATATGTTCGGTTGTGCCTCCTCTGTTCATCGCCGATTTCAGGCGGATTCCCACATTTGTGCCTTTGGCCTTCAATCCGTCCGCCAATACATAACGAATACCTCCCGATGTCTCACTTCCGCATGTGAGCAGACCACCTCCTGCACGTGAAATACAGTTACGGATGACCACATATTCGCAGGGACGGTTGACCCGTAATCCATCAGCATCGCGTCCTGCCTTCAGACAAAAATTATCGTCATTACAATCTATATCACAATTTTCAATCAGGATATGAGAGGAAGAATCTACATCCACACCGTCTGTACTCGGTCCGTGTCCTCCTACATTATTTTGTACGATAACTCCATCCACCGTACAATAAGAGGAGTAAAGCAACTGGATAGTCCAGAATCCTGCCTGTTGAAAAGTAATACCTTCGATAGTTACATCTGAAGATTCTGATACAAGCAGCGTTCGAGCCCGTTTGCTATCGTAATCTACAATCCATCTTAATCCTTTCTTTTCATATTCTTTCCGTAATTCCCAATATGAGTCCCAAAACACTTTGCCCTGTCCATGGACGATACCGTCGCCGCTAATCATCACATTTTTCTGGTCTAATATATTGATAAGAGCGGAAGGCCAAACCATTTCTATACCTGCCACACGCGTATGCATTTCGGGATAATCTCTTAAATCGGTGCTTCCTAATAATGTAGTGCCTTTGGGTACAACGAAATGAACTCCCTCTTTGAGATAAATGGAGCCTGTAAGATATTGACCTTTAGAAAAGGTGACAATGCCTCCACCTTTGGAGGAACAATCATCAATAGCTTTTTGGATAGCTTTTGTATTCATGGTTATGCCATCAGCTACCGCCCCATAATCGGTCACATTGTATGTTTGCGTTTTTGTCGGAAATTTTCTTGCACCGACATCTTTTACCCAAGTTAAATCGGGAGTCTCAGCCGAAAGGTATATCCCTGCAAACCAAAAACAGGATAGTAATAACAGACGGAGAATAGTATTCATGCTTCTATTTTTTCTTAGATTTGGTCAGTTTCATCATTTCTATACCTGTATCTATAATTAGCCCTAATCCATGCTTTTCATTTTCCCCGACAGGGCGGTTGTAATAAAATGGAAGATCATCGGTGATACCTGTTCCCACACAAACATTTTTGAAATATCCTTCGGGTGTTATTTGAGTTTCTTTCAATGCTTTCCATGCAACTTCGGCAATGCGCGTATAAACAGGATCTACCCAACCATTATTCACAGCTTTTGCGATGCCATATACGTACATAGCCGTAACGGACGATTCATCATAGGATTCGGGTTTGTCAAGAAGCTGATTCCACATACCATTCGCATTCTGATATCGCGAAACACCAACAATCTGTTTTTCGAGAAGAGTTATCAATTCGGCACGTTTCGGATGATTTTCCGGCATTTCGTCTAATAACAGTACTAAAGAAACAGTAATCCAGCCGTTGGCTCGTCCCCAAAATGCTACGCCGTTTCTTTTCATGTCGGTATAATAGCAATGGTAAAACAATTGTTTTTCGGGACACCACAGATAATGGGCAATATTAATTATCTGACGTGAAGCTTCATCGAAATATTTATTATCTTTCGTAATTTTACCCATCTGCGAAAGGAAAGATACGCTCATATACACATCGTCTGCCCAAACGGTCATTTTACGAGGAAAAGTCCGGCAAAGAGTTCCGTCCGGTAACCGTACCTGCCCGTTCATAATGTGATTGGAAGCATTCTCTATATATTTTTTATATTCGGTTTTTGGGTCCAGTTCATATACATTAATTACGGCCGCGCCCATAGCTCCGCAATCGTCCAGTTCCTTGAAATTCCAAAGCTGACCGAAAGGCCAGTGCCAGTGTTTGCGGTCGTTACGGAAAGTATTTTTGAAATATTCATAATTGGCGAACCCGAAAGCGACATGATTTTTCGCATAATCAACATATTTAGGTTCGTTTAAATATTGTCCTAAACGTATCATACTCATATCGAGTACTCCGTTCGAATAGTGCCATTCGGTAAGAGGGCTTTTAAATTTAACATCTTCTCCTTTCGGAATTTCTTTTGTGCTGTTGTAAACTTTTCCAGTCGTCACGCCGACAAATTGGGTAACAGGCTGTTTCAGAATATTATCTGCTACTGCGCGTATCGCCTCCTCGTCAGTCCGTTGCTGTCCGAAAGAAATAGCCGAGCTTAAAGAGATTATACCGATTACGGTTAATAGAGTTCGTTTCATATATTTACTTTATTTAATTAGTAAATGAGTTAATGAGAGAATATGAAAATTGGCACATTAACACATTAAATAATTTTCTAATTAGATTTCAATTCCCATCCGGTTTCAAGATCGATGAAAACGGAGTAGCTGGAATCTCGAATTTGTTTATATCGTCAGGATGAGCAGGGTCAAATCCCTTAAAATCATCTCTTAAATGTTTTTTTAGCGGAATATTATTATCCGTGATTCCTTTCAGAATACATTTGGCTATTTGATATCCACCATACGGATTAAAATGTGTATTATCTGCTAAATCTTTATCTTGATTAGGGAAAGTACCCGCGGGGTAATGCACGAATGCCTCTTTAGAACCTTCCGTTCCCCATGCTTCATAAAGAGTGGCACTCATATTATTCAGGTCGATCAGATATACGTTTTCTTCTTTTGCCAGTTGACGAACAGCATTCAGATATTCACCGTGTGTATTTTTTACTTTTCCATTTTCATCAAAAAAACGGCGGTGCATAGGAGTGACCAGAATGGGAGTTGCTACTTTTTCACGGGCTTTATCAACCAAGTACTTCAAATCACTTTTGTAGCTGGTATATGGACCTTTGCCTTCGCCTTTTTGTCTCTGATCGTTGTGTCCAAACTCAATGAAAAGGTAATCTCCTGCTTTCATTTTTGTGAGCAACTTAGCAAAACGTTTGGACGATACGAACGTATTGGCAGCTTCTCCCGATTCTGCATAGTTAGCAATCGCTATTTCGGGTTTGAAAAAACGAGGAAACATTTGTCCCCATCCGCACCAAGGCTCGTCAGCTTCATCTACAACCGTTGAATTTCCTGCCAGAAAAACGGTAGGCAAGTTATTTACTGGTTCTATTTCAATTTTTGTAACTGAAGGATTTAACCCGTTAAATTCCAATGTCAGCTTATTATCCCAAATCAGTTTACCTATTTCGCGAGGTTTTATTCTTACAGAATCATTTTTTTCCATAAAATGATTACGGATATTTACTACAAAGGTTTGTTGCGAGAATTTACCTTTGGCTGTATAGATATTTTCGAGCATTAATCTTCTCGATTCCGATTTTACGGTTGTGCGACTATCTGCATTATTGTCTCCTAATAAAACTTTTACTATGTAATTTCCTTCAGGAATATCCACAGAAAAAAAGAAAGGTTTTCCGTCTTTTTGAACAGTATTCAAATCATATCCATACGGAGAATTTTTACCATATGTAGTTTTATCCGTAACAGGCAAATAACCGTTCTTATTTCCTGTAAAATCGAATTTATAGGTAGCTTGTCCAAAAGCAGAAGCAAATGAACAAATCGTTAATAAGGAAATTATGTAGTATATTTTCTTCATAATCTAATAAAGTAATATAAACGCTAAGATGCTAATACACAATATTTTTTCATTACAACTAATCCTTTGCGACTTTCTGTCTTTGCGTTTAAAACATAAAATTAATCCATATGAAAAACCTCATTCAAAGGAATGGATATGGGAGAATTATCGGAATTCGTATCCATAATATCCGCCATGTATGCCCACCATTTCTGAACGATAGGATTATTTCCCAAATCCTGAGAAGAAGAATTACCATCCACTATCTGGTATCCGAATAATAAGTTCGTTTCCTTATCCCAGAAAATAGTATAATCCGATACTCCTGTTTCTTTTAGTAATTGTTTCAACTCAGGCCATATTGCATTATGTCTTTTTTCGTATTCAGCTTCAAAACCTTTTTTCAGATACATCTTAAAAGCTTCTCTTTTCATGATATTTTTTTAATTAGTTAAATTAGCAGATTAGCAAATGGATTTTATTGACTCATTATCATATTTTCAAATTTGCTAATTATCATTTTTCACTTCCTGATATATTGATTCAAAGAAAATCCTTGCAAATCTTTTAAACCTTCGATAACAGATTCTCCATTGATGATTGCCCCCTCTTTTGTCGTATGAACACTATCTTTAAAGAGTAACTTTGCTTTTTCTTCTCCCATCGCATCGGCTTTATCCGCAGTACGTGCATTCAGATCGATAAACTGTACCCCTTCTTGCCGAGCCACCTCACCTGCCCATTTAGCATAAGTATCGGTCATCCGGATCATTTTTCCATCCGTATATCTGTTGTTTGGTGTGGGAGAAAGTACGACAGGGATAGCTCCTAAAGCCTTTGCCTGACGGATATAAAGACGCAGGTAATGTCCGAAAGTAAAAACCTCTTCCGGTCCTCCGTGGCGTTCCATAATTACTGTTTCCGATTCATCTCCTATACCTTTTAAGGATGCGCGCGCGCGTCCGGTATTCAAAGGACCTCCATCATTATGTCCGAATTGGATGAGCAGGTAATCGCCTTTTCTTATTCCGGATAAAACCTTGTTCCAAAGCCCTTCGGTATAGAAAGTACGGCTACTACGTCCGCCTAAAGCGTGATTCTCTACAGAAATATGCGTGGTATCAAAGAACTGTTCAAAGAAACTTCCCCAGCCCCATTGTCCTCCATCACCGTTACCTTTTCCATTCTTTATGGTAGAGTCGCCTATAAGGAATAAAACAGGGGTATTTTCATTTTTACGGGAGCTACCCGAAGCTATATCATTCGGACGACTCGGGTCGCTTACACTGAATATAGCGGCTTTGGTTGTTTGCGGAGTGGAGTAATACTGCACCGCACTATCGTTCATTCTCGGATAGAAGTTCTTCAACAGATTTATCATTTCGGCACCTGCCAACAAGACAGGGCCATAACCATGCGCCGCATACACATTCACAGGGCGGTAATAATAGAATGCAGGGTCAAAAGCCATACCTGTACCCACACATGTACCTTCAACCTGACCTTGTGTATTGATTTTGGATGAAACGGCATTCCAGCCCAACTGTGCAACAGGACCATAGGCAATAGGGTCTATCCAACCTTTGTTGATGGCACGCGCAATGCAATACACATAGATAGCTGTCGCCGAAGTTTCGAGATAAGAGTCATTCCTGTCTAATAACTGATGCCAGAAGCCTTCGCCCGACTGATAAGAAGCTAAACCTTTGATATGTGCTCGAAGCAACTCCAATATCTTTTGTCTGTCCGGATGATTTTCGGGTAAAACATCCAATACTTCCGTCATAGTAAGTATTGCCCAACCATTAGCACGTCCCCAGAAAAAAGCGGGATGCTGGTCTGAGGATTCAACCCAACCGTGCATAAACAGCCCTTTTTCTTTGACGAACATACGTTCGGCAAACTGTTTTATCTGTTTAGTGGCTTCGTGATAATATTTTGATTCTCCAGTGAGTTTACCCATCTGTACAATGGCAGGTACACTCATGTACATATCATCGAGCCAAAGGGTGTTCCGTTGCGGACGATTACGTGCGAATGTACCATCACTCAGGCGGTATTCATGATACATGATATAATTCATGTAATTATCAATAATATGACGAAGTTCAAAATCGGGTTTTTCTTGTTGTAACTTTATCATAGAGGCACACATCGCTCCTGCATCATCCAAAGCATGGGGCGTGAGCATCTGCTTCATTTGCGGGTCTATGATTCCATAATCATTCATCAGTTTGCGGAAGTGGGGACCTGCTTTTGCGAGAAACTTAAAGCGGTCGTAAACATAAGAATGATATCGCCGGTCTCCTGTCGCTTTGGCTACTTCAAGCATTCCCGAATAGGTTACTCCCCATTCGTAGCTAGCCAGACGAAAGGAACCTTGTTCCAACTGACAATCCTTATGTATTTCTGAAAAATCGGTTATTTCCTTTTTTATATTTTTGTCTATTATTCTGGCGGGAGTTGTTTCCTCGAGATATTTCAATACTCTGTCAAGTGACTGTTTAATTCCCGATTCGGTAACTTCCCCGTAAGGTGTTTGATAATCGGGTGCGAGAAGGTGTAAAGGTGTATTGAAATCGTTTATTTTCTCCTTACTCTTTTGAGCCGATAGAGGAAGTGTAAAAATTCCTATCGACAGGGATAATATAATTGTTTTAATGTATCTGCTCCTCATGATTATTTTAATTACTTTTTGCTTTACAAATAAAACTTATAGACCTTATTCCGTATATGGAAAATCATTCAAATTCCTAGAAATACCATTTATTTGAATGTGACATATACATAATCCGTAAATTGGTATCCCCGAAAGGTAACGGTTAACTCGACTTTTGCCCTTTTGCCGACGGGTATCTGCTGATTAGTTATAGTACATTTCCGTTCATTTCCTCCAATCGACCACGAATATGAGTCGTAATCCATACCTGCATCGAATGTGACGGAATTTCCATCAACCTTAATTTCTTTTTCGGGAAAACATTTACCTAAATCAGCCCCGAAATAAAATCCGGGTTGGGTAGGTTGATTATATGCTACATTTTGTGTTGCCATACTTATCCGATACACAGGTTCTTCGGCAAAACAGTGAAACCTGTAATCCGTATCGTGCGTGGATACATATAACCTCAGATTCTTATTGTCCTCCGTTCGGAATAATACCTCTTCACGCCAATCGCCGATTATATCTCCCTGAATACATGGGGTCGCTTTCGTTCCATTGTTCGAAACACAACCTTCTGCCGTAAGCAGATTCTTCACTCCACCGTTTATATAATCGTATTTGCTGATTTGGTTTTTATCAAGCAATTCACGTAATAAATCGCCGTCCCACCAGCAAGCCATATTTACGGAAATATTCTGCGTAGCTGTATCGATACATTCTCCTTTGTTATTTCGGATACCTCCCGATTCCCACGACCACATCTCAACACCCCGATGGTTCGGGTCGATATCCGCAGCCATACAGCGTCCTACATCAATTGGAGACGGTATCTGAAACAGGATTTCTCCTGTACCTGCGTCTCTGTAAGTAGAACCGTCGCGCCTGTTTTCGTGGCAATCCCATACCTGCATACCCTTTCGGGTAGGGTCGAATACCGTCAGATGAAGAGCATCGCCATGCCCTAAATTTGTATTGTACAAGCCTGTACCATCGTGGTCGATAGCACACGAGCCATAAATAATTTCATCGCATCCGTCACCATCCACATCCCCTACACGTAGATTATGGTTTCCCTGACCTTTGTAGCTTTCATTGCCATCAGTTTTAGTATCAAACACCCATCTTTCCTGTAATTTTCCGTTTCGCCAATCGTAGGCAACTAATACGGCACGTGTATAATATCCACGACACATAACTACACTCGGATATTCTCCGTCGAGGTAAGCAATACATGCCAGAAAACGGTCGACACGGTTTCCTTCGTAGTCTCCCCAATCCCGCCAATCGCCACGAGGAGGATAGTAATCGATGGTTTGAATAGCTTCTCCTGTCAATCCGTTAAAGACTGTAAGATACTCAGATCCCTCAAGGATAAAGCCTCTTGTATTTCGGTAATCGGCATGGATGTCACCAATTACATTTCCTTTGCCATCGACCGAACCGTCTGCGGTTTTCATTACTATTTCGGCTTTTCCGTCTGCATCGAGGTCGTAGACCATAAATTGTGTATAATGAGCACCTGCACGGATATTTTTACCTAAATCGATGCGCCATAATTTAGTTCCATTCAGTTTATAGCAGTCTATATATACATTTCCTGTATACCCTTTGTGTGAATTATCATGTGCATTGGACGGATCCCATTTTAGTATAATCTCATATTCTCCGTCACCGTCCACATCTCCGATACTAGCATCGTTAGGAGAATAAGTATAAGCTTGTCCGTCGGGTGTTACTCCTTCCTGTGGAACATCCAACGGTATATTGATATAACCTATCGGAGCATTGGAAGGCATGGTGTATGATTCTGCTACTTCGTGAGATTCTTTTCCTTTCACTATGCTTTTTATGGTATATGTAATAGTTTCTGTTGAGATTGTTTTGTCTTCATAGCAAGTCGATTGCTTAACAGGATTATCATTTATTTTTATTCCATTTCTATATATGTTGAACGTAATATCCATAGGGTCGGAAGACAAGTAACGCCAACTGATAAAATTAGTTGAAGCGTCTTTCTTTATAGCTACAATGCCCCTGTTTAATTTTTCTCTTTTCAGTTTGGTATAGTCATAAGATGGCTGAGCATTTACGGTAAATATTATCACTGATAATATAAAAAATACAACTGTGCTTTTCAGCTTATTCTTTTTCATGCTTTATTGGTTTAGATGTACAGGCCAATTTTCTGATTCGGTATGAGCCGTTTCCATATATGTGGCAAGTCTGTTCACTATATCAGGATGCTGTTTTGCTATATTATTGGTTTCACTTTCATCGGTTTTCAGATTATACAGTTCAAATTCTTTACCTGTATTTTGCCGTATTAACTTCCAGTTTTCCCAACGGACAGCTTGTGATATACCTGTTCGTGGATATTGCTCCCAGTAAAGAAAACGTTTCTTATTATCTAAAGAGTTAGGTTTGATTATTTCCGGAACTAAACTGATCCCGTCTATATTAAGATTCGTTTTTGAGTTTGTCAGTTCTGTAAATGTTGGCATTATATCCGGAAAATAGCAAGGAAAGTCCGATGTTTTACCTGCATTTAATTTATCGGGCATCCTTATGATCATCGGGACACGGATTCCCCCTTCGTATAAATCTCCTTTCCAGCCTCTAAGATTTCCATTAAGTGCTAGTTTTTCTGTGTTTACAGCTTTAGCGCCTCCATTATCTGAGGCAAATATTATAATAGTATTTTTATCTAAATTCAATTTATTTATTTCAGATATTACTTTTCCTATACACTCATCCATATGAGTAATAAGAGCTGCATATGATTTATCATTATCGGATAAATCCACATTTGCATAATCTCCCCACGATTTTGCATCTAGAGGAACGTGAGGTGAGTTATATGCGAGATAGAGAAAGAATGGATTTTTTTTATTTCTTCTTAAAAAATCTATTGCTTCTTGTGTTGCCCTATCCGTGTTATGGTCTATTTTCTTGTCATTCAGATTATCTTCTATTATATATTTTTCGCGATTGTCCCATCTGTAATAAGGGTAATAATTATGACTATTCGGTTCATGGATCAACCATCCGTAAAACTCATCGAATCCCCTTTCCAAAGGCCCTGCATTAAGATCGAAACCATCCAGATGCCATTTGTTAACCAGACAAGTTATATACCCATTGTCAGATAAAACATTAGCAATTGTAGAATCTTGTGGTTGAAGATTTACCCTGCGTACAGTACCCATCCCTTCGCGGACACCTTCTACTCCTCCTACTCGGCACATGTTACCTCTTATACGGGAATGTCCTGTATGTAGGCCTGTCATGAGTGTACAACGGGAAGGGGATGAAACACTGGCTCCTGCATAACAATCGGTAAAGGAGATACCTTCTTCTGCCAGTTTATCTATATGGGGCGTCTGGATGATCTTATTCCCAAAACATCCTAGATCTCCATATCCCAGATCATCGGCTAGAATGAATATAATATTGGGCTTTTCATTGTTAGCAGAAAAGACGGAAATAGGGAGAAATGACGTTGCTAATAGTAAGTTTATACTGTGTTTCATACTGAATAGGTTCAAGTTGTAATAGAAAATAAGAAATAAGAAACAGTATAGGTGAGTTATTATTACTACCTATACTGTTTGCTTGTTATTAATAATCGGCGTTCTGATTATAAAGTCCAGGCGTTGTAATCATTGCAGTTTTTGGTATTGGGTACAGGTATCTACCGGTTTTCACATTACTTACTTCTGTACCTGTCGGGTTATTGTAACGATCAAACATATTTATGATATTTTGCTGCCATTCTCCCCAACGTATCATGTCGAACCAGCGTACACCTTCTCCGCAAAGCTCTATACGGCGTTCTTTCTTTATAACTTTTAGGGCTTCTTCGGGAGAACCTGCTGTAGCCAGGTCGCAACCTGCACGTGTTCTTATCTTATTCACAATGTTCAGAGCTTCGGTCACGTTACCATGTTTGTTTGCAAGTACCTCGGCATACATAAGCATTACATCTTCTAATCGTATAACCGGATAATTTACAGGCCAGTCGTTGTAGTCTTTCATTTCGCTTTCGAAGCTTGATGTGTAACCCAGTTCTGCTCTTTTGCGTAGAGTATTGGTATATTTATATATCATGCTTTTGGAATATACTTCAACTTCGCCTACACCTTCTATATTCACATTTTCGGTAGTATTTGAATAAGCAGGATAGTTTGGCTCGGCCTCATAACCGTTTAATACAGTAGTTCCTATACCTCTGGCATCCAATTTACCATTACTGTGTACTTTCGAAAATTCATACATTAAGGTCTTTTCTACGAAAATACTGTTTCCGTATATACGTATGGTGGTATATGTTGGAGGTAGGGCAGGAGTGAAGTTAAAGACTGCCGGATTGCCTGTGTCTCCTGTGCGGTATTGAATGGCGAATATCGAATATTTATTATTATACTCCGATAACCATTGCTTTTTCCATTCCGTAGAATCCGGAGCCCAGAATTTATTATTCTGATCGGCAAAGTCAATTACTTCTTTCAGTTTGGTTTCTGCCAGATCTTGTGCCGATGAATTTTGTAGAGGATATCCGGACATGGTCATATATACCCTCCCGAGCATAGCTTTTGCGGCGATCTTGTCTGCCCTGCCTTGTGCAGCGGCAGATTCGTTATTAGAAGTCTTCATATCCGATGTTACAGGTAGGTTGTCTTCTGCATATTTAAGATCGGGAAGGATAATTTTATCGTAAATTTCCTGTGCCGAAGATTGCTTAACTGTATTTACTTCGGCAGGACTCATTGGTTTATCTATAAGAGGAACGTTGCCAAATAGTCGTACTAATTCAAAATAGCTCCATCCTCTGAGGAAATACGCTTCTCCTAATAACTGGTTTTTTAATGTTTCATTAGTGAACTCGATATTCGGGATTTTTTCCAAAGCTACATTAGCATCATAAATCACCTTGTACAATCTGTTCCATGTATCGTTGAAAACCTTAACATCGTAAGTAGCGCGGAAAGTACCTATTTCTGCATATTCCCTGAATGCATCGGGAATGGGTTCTACCCATGCATTGTCAGACCTGCATTCCGACATATATAAATACAATTCGTTAGACAGTTGGCGCAAACCTGAGTAAACTCCAAGAATGCCTTGTTCAGCTTGTTTGGGCGATTTGTATATATTTTCAGCCTGAGGCTGGTCATTAGGCGATACATCGAGATAATCGCTGCATGAGTTCAACGAAATCATACATATACTTAATGAAAGTATGATTGCTTTGTTGATATATTGTTTAATCATTTTCATTTTTATCTTCGTTTAGGATATTAGAAAGTAAGATTTAATCCGAAAGTAAATGCCCTGGCCAGGGGGTAACTACCATAGTCGATACCTAGTGCTGTACTTCCTCCGGGTGCTCCGCTTGCCCCTGAATTGGATGCTTCGGGAGAATAGCCTCCATCGTATTTGGAGAAAGTGAGAAGATTCTCTACAGAAGCGTATATTCTGGCATTGGATATTATGTTTTTGTTGATAGGTATGGTATATCCCAGTGTTATATTTTTAATACGTAAATAATCTGAGGAATATAACCAGCGCGAATCTACGGTAGCACCTGTGGTTGTACTTAGCGGATAAGGTGTTTTACCATCTCCCTGATCTTCTTCAGACCACCATGCATTTTTCCACCATCCGAAAGCATTTGTCTGAGGTCCTTGTCCCGGACGGTCGATAGCGCGCCCGATAATACCGAATATTTTACCTCCCGTTTGTGCCGTTAGCAGGATAGACAGGTCGAAGTTCTTATATGCGAATGTATTAGTCATACCATACGTGCATGTAGGTGTAGGGCTGCCCAGATAGGCTCTGTCTTCTTCTTCGGTGAATATTCCGTCATTGTTTACATCTCTGTAGCGAATGTCGCCCGGTTTGATAGTTGCACCTTTGAATGTTACAGGTTTTCCCCCATGCGCTGCGCTATATTCGTCTATTTCTTTTTGGGTTCTCCAAACTCCTATTGCTTCGTACATATAGAATGTGTTGATAGGTCGTCCGACTTCCAGAATATTAGATATATTATCATTGTTGAATCCCGAATATACAGGGGTGTTATCCACACCTAATGATAGAACTTCATTTTTGTTGTAAGAGAAGTTGAATGATGTGCTCCAATTAAATTCTCCTGTTAGGTTGCGTGTGTTTAACTCGATTTCGAATCCCTGATTTTTGATATCGCCCAGATTGTCCCATACGGTTGTGAAGCCTGATGCGCCTTGTACCGGAACCTGATAGAGCAGGTCTGTAGTCTTTTTGGTATACCAGTCTGCCGATAATTGGATTCTGTTATCGAATAGAGATAAATCTATAGCAACGTCTGTACTGTGTGCTTTTTCCCAGCCTAGGTCAGGATTGCCCAGTGTATTGGACGTATATCCGAATTGTCCGGCATACATAGAACTTGCCATCATAGAATAGGCAGCTGTACGGCTGATCTCTTTGTTACCAGTAACACCGTAACTTGCTCTTAATTTGAGCATATTAAGGAAATTCCAGTTCAGGTTTTTAAAGAATGTTTCGTCCGAAATCTTCCATGCTCCGGAGATAGCAGGGAAAGTACCCCATTTATTATTGGTTCCGAATACAGAACCTCCATCTCGCCTTAGACTTACAGATAGTAGATATTTGCTGTCGAAATCGTATTGCAGACGTCCGAAGTAAGAGATCATTTTATCTGGTGTATTTTTGGTAACGATATCTTTTCCTATGGGTAATTTACTACCATCGAAAGATTCGGGAAAGGCATCATTCGGGAAGGGTTTGTTAAATGTCTGATCAGTTTCATATCCCCAGTTGCTCTGTTCGGCTGATGCCCCCATCATGAAATTCAAATTGTGTTTTCCCAATGATTTGGTATAATTACTTACAACCTGTAAAAGGGAATTGTCGAAGCGGCGTTTTGTATTGTGCCCGCCCGAAGAGGCTGCTCCTTCGCCTTGTGCCCACGATCCGGTGGCTGCCGAATAGGTATAAGTCTGACCATCCAGATCGTAATAATTAGTCGCGGCAGTACCTTCTATCTGCAAACCTTCGAGAGGGGTTATTCTCAAATATCCGGTCGCGGCTACGCGAACTTCGTCGTCGTTTCTCAGGTTTGTCTTCATCACATACCACGGGCTGGAAGGTGAACCTGCCCATTCGTATTTAGCATTGGGTTCTACATTTGTCATGTATCCTACGTCGATAGGCGAAACAGGCGAAGATGATAGCACCTTGTGTGCTTCGCTGTCTTTACCGTTTGCCTGTCCGGCTCCTGTTCTTTTAGAGTAGGTCGGAGCCAGCTTTATTCCTGCCGTAAGCCAAGTGTTGATTTTAGATTCTACATTTGCACGTAACGACATCCGTTTGTAGTTTGTACCTGTAGCGATACCATCCTGATCGAAATACCCTGCCGAAAACATATAGGTAGTTCCATCGTTTCCTCCCGAAAGGTTTACGTTGAAATCCATTACAGGAGCTGTCCTGTAAAATTTGTCCTGCCAGTCGAGCATTGCTAATTCTTCGTTGGTCGCCTGATAAGTGTGAGCGTCTCTTACATCCTGACTAACGTAGTTGAACCAGCGGTCATCCAATATGATTTTGTAATCGGGCTTCGAAATGTTACCTCCGATGTTTTGCATACGAACATTGTTAGGGTCTTTTATGCTGGCATTGGTTACTCCTTTGTTCCTTGCCTGATTCAGGTAGTTGGCATCATTGTATTTAATGTAGAAGTCTATCCATTCTTGTCCAGTTAGCAGGTCAACTTTATTTTCCAGGTTTTGTATACCATAAGTGGCACTGAATGTAATTTTAGGTTTACCGCTTTTTCCTTTTTTGGTAGTGATAATGATTACTCCATTCGAACCTCTCGAACCATAGATCGCCGCAGAAGCAGCATCTTTTAATACTTCCATCGATGAAATGTCGGAAGGATTAAGACCGATCAGTGTAGAAGTCGGGACACCATCTACCACATATAAAGGGTTTGCACTTGCATTGATAGAAGCTGCACCACGAACACGGATATTCAAGTCTTGTCCGGGTTCTCCCGTGATAGTGCGTACCTGCACTCCCGATAGAGCTCCTTGGAGAGCCTGCTCGACACGAGCAATGGGTCTTTCCCCGATTTTTTCCGCATCCATGCGCGAAACAGCGCCTGTTAGGTCACTTTTCTTGATAGTACCGTAACCGATTACGACCAATTCGTCGAGCATGTGAGAGTCTTCTTTCAAGACAATTTTAATTTCCGATTGTCCGGCTACTCTCATTTCTTGGTTCATATATCCGACATAAGATATAGTCAGTACATCCGAGTCTTTGACTTTAAGTGTGAAATTTCCATCCAGATCGGATACTGTTCCGGTTGTAGTTCCTTTGATTGATACAGAAGCTCCGATTATGGCTTCTCCGGTTTCGTCGGTAATAATACCTTTCAGTGTTTTTTCCTGGGCATAGGTATATGATACCGATGCCGCAATAAATAGAAATACCATCATGAAATAGCGCATATGAAATATGCTTCTCTTTCCGGTTTGTTTTCTGTCTTTCATGAAACAATAAGTTTTAGATTGTGATTTGTTTTTCATGGGATGTGATAGTTTGTACTTGTACATCCGTTGTTCTCAGGTTTTACCTCTCGGAACAAAAGTATTTTGAAGCGGTATTTCTGACAATGTATTTTTGTCCATTTGTATGGAGATAGTGATAGTTTTTTATGTAAAAAATATATGGAATCTGTAATACAGATTCCATATATTAAAGTAATAGTTAGCTTGTAAATTGTTAATATCCAAAGTTTTGATCCCAGTTATTCCTGTTTTTTAATTCATTCTGAGGAATAGGTAGCAATAGGTCACGTTTCGACGGTAGCTGTCCGTTCGTTTTAGAATGATAATAGGTTGCAAAATCGGTTAGTACTTTAATCGCTTCGGTCTCTCCCCATCTTACCAGATCGAAATAGCGCCGACCTTCACCAATGAATTCTTTTTTACGTTCAGTTTTTATATCCTCTAGTGTCGGATCATTTGATAATAACGGAAGCCCTGCCCTTTCTTTAATCTTGTTGACATACTCCTTGGCTTGTGCAGCTTTACCGTTATTTATTAATGCTTCTGCATATATTAAATAGGCATCGGCAGATCGCAGGATAGGGAAGTTGCGAGGAAAATCGTTCCATGCCGTGATCTTATTATTCGTATTATCCTTTTCGAGGAATTTAGTTATGATATTGCGTTCTATCCATGTACGGGTCTCCACATTCAGGCTATTCCAATATCCTGTGTCTATACTCGCTTTGAAACGCTTGTCGTTACTCAATTTCATTTCTTTTACTAACAACGAGTCTACGCGCATATCTTGTCCTTGCATGCCATAAGAAGAATAAGTCCATTCGGGAAAAGGAGAGGCTCCGGCGCCCGAATTGGTTATATATCCCGGTAGGCTGGAGCCTACACCTGAGCGTCCGGATTCGAACTGAACTGAAAATAGATCGTATTTATTTTCATTTGCCAGTGTGAAAATGTCTGCGTAATTAGGTGCAAAACGGTTTGAGATTTCCTGAATAACCGGAGATAACGTATTCTCGGCTTTGGTGTATCCACTATTGTCGTTTAACGGGTAACCGGCCATCGTAATATATACTTGTGCAAGCAATGTTTTTGCAGCAAGGCTGCCCACTCTTCCGGCTGCTTCACCTGTGTATACATTCTCCAGTTTTTCGGCTGCATATTCTAAATCGGAAATGATTTGAGCATAGATTGTTGCTTCTGATTCACGTGGCAAAGCGGTAGCTTCCTTATTTTCGATTGGTGCTGTGATCAAAGCAACCGGACCAAATGAGCGTACAAGCTCAAAGTAGGCGTATGCCCTGAGGAAACATGCTTCTGCTCTGTATCTTACGTATTCATTGTCCGAGGTGTGAGCAAGGAGGTTATTCGCATCTTTTATTAAAGCATATAATCTTGAGAAAATAGTAGAAACAGTACCTGAGTTTGCTCCGATAAGATATTTTCTCAATTCGAGCTGGTCGTTTTGAGCAGAAGTTTCAGAGCCTCCTATGTAGAGGATATCGGAACGGTTTTCGGAGGTAAGCCAAAAATATTCGGTCGGGAAATCGGTATTTGTACTGTTTTTACCTAAACGCGCATAGATACCTAATGCTGCCTGATTTATTTCTATCTCATTGGCGTAGAATTTATTGGAAGTATTGTTTTCTACCGGATTTATATCCAGAATGTCTCCACACGAAGTGAAACTTATGGATGCAGCCAATAGTATTGCTGGTATATATTTGATTTTTTTCATAATCTTAAATTTTTAGAAAGTGACGTTTAATCCAAAAGAGAATGTGCGTGCTTGTGGATAAGAACCCCAGTCGGAAGAAGCATTGTCTTGAGTTGCTGCTTCGGGAGAAAATCCGGGATAATAGTTATCCCACATATATACATTATCACACGAAACATATACACGGGCTCTGGAGAGAATAGATTTCTTGATAGGTATGGTGTATCCTAATGTGATATTCTTTATTCTCACGTATGTAGCGTCATACAACCAATTGGTATCATATTCCCTACCTGTAACTGTTGCATAAAAGGCAGGAACTTTTCCGTTACCCGGATCATCCTCAGACCAATAAGCTTTTGTCAGCCATTGTTCCATATAAAGCCATCTTGGGTCATTGGTCGGTTTGTTCCATCCGCGCGAACCGATAGAGAGAAGGTCTCCTCCTACACGTCCTTGCAATAGGATGCTCATATCAAATCCTTTGTATTCGAAGGTATTCGTTAACCCCCATTCGAAATCCGGTTGATAATTACCTGCTACAGTATAGTCATATGAATCGATAATTCCGTCAGGTGTCCCGTTAGGTCCCGATACATCTTTCCATTTAGTATCTCCGGCTCTTTGTCCCGAATAAATAGCCACACCCGACTTCGGTGTAACTCCGTCCGATTCGAAGTCTGAAGCTCTAAGAACTCTTTCAGCAATCAGCAGATTATATGAGTTGATAGGATGCCCTACCTTTTGGATAATAGTATTTCCTTGTCCTAATTTTATATCTGCATCTTCTGTGCCTAAGCTGGTAATCTTGTTTCGGTTTAATGAAATATTAAATGATGTATTCCATTTGAATGCTTTATCGAAATTGATTGTGTTAATGGCAAGTTCAAATCCCCAGTTTTCTACGTTACCTACATTGTCCATCATTTCTTTGAATCCTGTTGTCAGAGATACAGGAGCTTTGAGTAGTAGATCAGATGTTTTCTTGAAATACAGGTCAGTAGAGAATGAAATTCTGTTTTTCAGGAATCCCATATCCAGACCGATGTTTGTACTATTGGTTTTTTCCCAACGAAGAAGTGAGTTTGCAATATTGCCTACCACGAAGCCATTCGTTACAGATTGAGAATCTCCTATAGGATAATTTACACCACTCATGTTAGAGAGATATTGCGAGTTCCCGATGCGGTCGTTACCGGCTTGTCCCCAGCTCATTCTTATTTTTGCCGATTCTATCCACGAAATATTTTGCATAAAGTTTTCTTCGCTCATTCTCCATGCTCCCGATACTGAAGGAAACCATCCCCAGCGATTATCCTGTCCGAATTTGGAGGAACCATCACTACGTAGAGATGCAGAGAACAGATACCTGTCCTTGAGCCCGTATTGAATACGCCCGAAGTAAGATATCATTGCATTCTTGTTGAATGTGATTGTATTGTCTGTTATGTTCTTTCCCGAATTTTTGTCAAATACCCATGTCTTATCGTTGGCAAAGCCAGACATCCCCTGAGTTGTTCTGTCTTCCTGATACCTTTCTTGAGAAGCACCGAGCAGGGCATTAAGCGAGTGTACACCAAATGTTTTGTCATAAGTAATTAATCCTTCCATCAATAAAGAATGTGACATAAGAGTCGTTTTCTTCGATGACGATTTTTCGCCCGGTGTAGATGTATCCCATGTGCCTTGTGCCCATGTTGGAGAATAATTACGTTCCGAGTTTGCTCTGAAATTCCATGCTACAGTACCTTTTACATTTAATCCTTCCATTGGAGTAATATTCAGATAAGCAGATGAATTTAACCGCACATCTTTATTAATACGTGTATTGGCTGTTGCCTGTATATATGGGCTTACCTGATTGGCTCCGGCTCCCCATAGGTCATAGAACTTGTAAGGTTCTGCTCCTGCATCCCTGCCTGCTCCTGCCAGAACCCAGCCCGGATAGCTAAGTGCGCGCGAAACGGCTTTATCTTTCCCATCTACATCTGCTCCGTATTTTTTTGCAAAAGAAGGTGCAAGATTGAAGCCTACTTTGATACGGTCGGTCATTTTAGCTTCTATAAGAGCACGCATATTGTAACGCTCGAATGACGAACCTGCTACCACACCTTCCTGATCAAATATTGCTCCTGAAAGAGAGTACATAATATCTTCGGTTGCACCCGATGCACTCAGTTCTATATTATGTGATGGTGCTGTTCTGAAAAGAGCATCCTGCCAGTCTATCGCATCTAGTTCGTCCGTATCCCAGTAAGGATCATAGATACCGTATTTGGAACGGATTCCACTTAATAAAGTACGTGTGTTATATACTTTCCCATCCGTTCTTTCGGCATAGGCTATTCTCTCTGCCTGACTCACGCCGGCACTTTGTCCAGTAGCATTTACCCATAATCTGTCATAGTATTTCTTGTTGAAATCTATCCATTGTTGAGAATCCATTACATCTACTTTCTTTTCAACGTTTGAAAAAGCAGTGTATGCCGTCAATGTAATTACAGGTTTACCAACTTTACCTCTTTTGGTCGTAATCAATACTACACCATTAGAACCTCTCGATCCATAAATTGCAGCAGAGGCAGCGTCTTTAAGTACATCGATAGACTGGATGTCTCCCGGGTTAATACCGGACAGGTTGTCTAAAGGTACGCCGTCTACTACATAGAGCGGGGTACTTTCCCCATTGATTGATGCTGCTCCTCGTACATTGATGGTAATGTCGCTACCCGGCGATCCGGAAGTACTGCGGACGCTGACCCCTGCCATTTGTCCTTGCAGAGCTTGCTCGACGCGGGTGATAGGACGGTCTTCTATTGCCTTTTCGTTAATCTGGACGATAGAACCTACAACATTACTTCTGTTGACTGCTCCATATCCGACTACTACCACTTCATTCAATAGCTTAGAGTCTTCTTTAAGTACTATTCGAAAGTTATTCTTCCCGTCCACCTTTACGTTTTGTTCTTCATATCCCATAAATTTTATGTTTAGAACATCGTTAGGTTTTACATTAAGGGCGAATTTGCCGTCAAGGTCTGTGATAGTACCCGTTGTAGTTCCTTTAACAGATACTGAGGCTCCGATTACAGCCTCTCCTTTTTCATCCAGCACAGTACCGGTTATTGACAGGTTTTGTGCGAACACGAATGTTGACATACATATAAGTATAAAAGCCAACATACCTCTGGCATTTAAAAGCCTTTTCTTTTGGGTATTCTTCATGGATAATAATTTAAATGTGAATATTATTGAGATGATATTTATTTTTTAAGTGTTCTCTTTAGTTTTAGGATTAATGAGATTTTTTATAAAAAACAAATATACTATTAACATATTTTTGTAAAAATGTATTTTTGTTCATACTAATGTAATTCTCATTTAGAGGTGCTGTAATAGGGCTAAAAAAGGAAAATAAAGCGATGTCGTGTGTTTGAAAAATTTTTCTCATATTCATGCTGCAAAATTGTCCAAATACCTAGAAATTTTATCATGTACAATAATGCATATCGTTTATTTATGTACATTTGAGAGTACAGAATCTAATTGTTAACCTTATGAAGGGAGTGAAATTTTTAGTAATAGCCTTGTGCTTATTATTACCATTAAAAACCTATTCTTTTTCTAAAGAAAGTAATCTGCAATTTAGCCAGATAAGTACTAAGAATGGATTATCTCAGAATACGGTGCGTGCTATTCTGGAAGATAAGAAAGGTTTTATTTGGGCAGGAACGCTGGATGGTCTGAACAGGTATGACGGTTATAATATCGTTGCTTACAAACCTCAGATGGGAAACTGTAATTCTCTTATAGACCATCGGGTAAAAGACGTATTTCAGGATAATGACGGCTATATCTGGATTAAAACTTATAAGAATGAGTTTAGCTGTTATGATCCTGTATCCGATTCCTTTATCAATTATAACTCATCTCACACAGGAAAAACCCTTTATTATACCAGTTACTATGAATCATCCAATAAAGATATCTGGTTGTGGGGCAATACTAATGGATGTTTGAGAATAACGAAGCAGGGAAATAGGTTTTCTGCAAAATCGTTTTTGACAGAGAAGAAATCTAAAAATAAGAGAGATTGCAGATTTTTATTCGAAGATTCAAAGTCTAACATATGGGTAGGAGGAGATTGTGGACTCTACAAAATAACAGAAGATAATGTCGAAAGTTATTATGATAAGGGGTATTCTTTTTGCAAAGCTATCGAGCTGAATAATAAGATGTACTTTTTAGCTAAAGAGAACACCATCGTAGAATATGATATAAAACGAAAACAATTTCAGGAAGTTGTAGGAGCAAAAAGTGAATATGTAAATATTGCCAGGTTTTCGAACAATGAATTATTGATAGCTACCAAAAAAGCCGGGATCTTCTCTTTTAATGTAAGTAATAAGGTTTTCTCAATACCCGATTGGGCAAATGACAAAGATTTGACAGGGGATATTGACTTCATAAAAGACCATAATGAAGGGATATGGGTTTACAACCATTCGGGTATAGTGTGGTATTATAATCCATTGAATAAAAAGATAAAAAAAATGAAGCTTATACCTTCCGATATAGCTCAGATCATAGATTTGGAGAGGTATAATATTTTTATCGATTCTAAAAACCTGATTTGGATTACTACTTATGGGAATGGACTTTTTTGTTATAATCCGGAAAACGATGCTTTAGAGAATTTTAAATACAATGCTAATCAGAATAGTCCGGCTTCGGATTATTTACTTTCGATTACAGAAGACAGATACGGAAATATTTGGGTAGGAAGTGAGTATGCAGGTATCATTAAAGTGGTTAAGTCTGATTATGATATAAGGGTTGTCCGCCCCGAGAAAGAAACTTCTATCGGGAAGAATAATAATGTGCGTACGATATATGGTGATGTCAATAATAATATATGGATAGGTACTAAGAATGGTAGTCTGTATGTATATGATCATAGCTTAACTGTCGGCAAATGTATTTTCAAGGATATTAATCCTTATACAATGACAGAAGACTCGCAGGGGCGTATGTGGGTCGGAACAAAAGGTAAGGGATTATACATAATAGACAGAAATTCATTTAATGAGATAACTCATATTATAGATAACTCATCTGATGAGAGTAGCTTAAGTCATAATACTGTATTCAATATTCTGAAAGATGACAAAAACAGGATGTGGGTTGGTACATTTGGCGGAGGAATCAATTTGGCAGAAGAGACTGCAACAGGTATCAGTTTTCGACGTTTCTTTTTCGATGATGGAAACCGTAGTTATGTAAGGTATCTTTATCAGGATAGTAAAGGGCTTGTATGGGCAGGAAGTAGCGATGGTCTGATTTGTTTCCGTCCGGAAGAATTAATTAAGGATTCTAAAGCCTATAAAACTTATCGTTTGGATCTGAATAGTAAAAACAGCCTGACCAGTAATGATGTAAAAACCATTTATGAGGATGAGGATGGCGAAATATGGATAGGAACAGCAGGGGGAGGTCTTAATAAATATATATCTGAAACTGATAACTTCAGAGCTTACACTATGGCAGATGGCTTGTCCGGCGATTTTATATCTGGTATACAAGAGGACAAAGATCATAATTTATGGATAAGTACCGAAAGTGGGATTACCAAATTTAACAAGAATAATAATTCTTGTATGGTATACCAATTTTCAGAAAAAACATATGGGAATCATTTCAATGAGAATGCAAATATTTATAGCCAGAACGGAAGCATGTTATGGGGAAGCCTTGACGGACTATTAGTATTTAACCCCGAATTATTTGTTGCTAACAATAATACATCACCTGTCACTCTGACCAATTTTTTCATTTACGATCAGAAAGTAGAAGTAATGGAGAAAGATTCTCCATTGAAGCAATCTATAAGCTTTGCTCAGGAAATAAAACTTAATTACAAACAAAATACATTTACTATTGAATTTGCTTCGCTCGATTTGAAAGATCCTAGCAAAAATAAGTATATGTATATGTTGGAGAATTATGATAAGCAATGGAGTACTGTCAACCAGTCCAATACGGCTATATATAAAAATCTGCCTTCGGGCAAATATACTTTCATGGTAAGGGGCACTAATAGTGATGGAGTATGGAATGAGGAAGTTACCCAGATTAAGGTAATAATTACCCCTCCTTTCTGGAAAGCATGGTATGCTTATATCTTTTATACATTGTTGATATTCCTTATTTTATACATCGTATTCAGGCTAATAATAAAATTCAACACACTCAATAATAACATTAAAGTAGAAAAAGAACTGACTAATTACAAATTGAGGTTCTTCACAAATATTTCGCATGAGTTCCGAACGCCGTTGACATTGATACGTGGTGCAATCGAGAATCTGAACGGACAGCAGGATAGCTCCCTGAATGTGAGAAAGCAGGTAAATATATTGAGCCGCAATTCTGCAATTTTGACAAGGCTTATCGATCAGCTTTTGGAATTCAGAAAATTACAGAATAATGTCTTGACTCTTGATTTGGAAGAGATAGATATTATCGATTTTGCACGCGAAATATATGGTAGTTTTCAGGAAATTGCCGAACAGAAAAATATAACCTACATATTTACTCACAGTGTTGAGTCTTACAGAATGTATATAGATCGTCGTAAAGTGGATAAAATACTTTATAACCTGCTGTCCAATGCATTCAAATTTACAAATAAAGAGGGTAGAGTAGAATTGGTTATTTCTTTTGATGAGAAAAGTCGGGTTTGCCGTATTTCAGTGAAGGATGATGGTATCGGTATCGAAAAAGATAAGCAGCATTTATTATTTAGCCGGTTTATGCAGATTAACTTTTCTTCGTCAGGAACGGGTGTTGGTCTGTCTCTTGTGAAAGAGTTTGTAGATGTGCACAAAGGAAAGATATGGTACGAAGATAATACAAATAGAGGTTCTGTATTTAATGTCGAATTGTCGACAAATGCGGATACCTATAAAGGAGATAACTTCGTGTCATCGGTTCCTCATTTGGATGTTCTGCCTGTAAATTCCGAGCAAAAAATATTATACCCTTCTGATTATACAGAAGATATTCAGTTACCAGAGATAGAGGACTCTACCTTATCGAATTATAAAATGTTGATAATCGATGATAATGATGATATCCGTAACTTCCTGATCGATGAGTTTAGCAAATACTTTATGGTAGATGTGGCAGATAATGGAAAATCGGGATTGAAGAAAGCGATCGAAACTAATCCTGACCTGATTATCTGCGATGTGATGATGCCTGAAATGGATGGTTTTGAGGTTACCCGCAGGTTGAAAGAAGATTTTCAGACCTGTCATATTCCGGTTATTCTTTTAACGGCACATTCCTCTATCGAACATCAACTGGAAGGTATACAAAGCGGAGCAGATGCTTATATCATGAAGCCATTCAGTCTGAAGTATTTGGTAGCGAGGGTTTTTAAGCTGATAGAACAAAGAGAACAGCTTAAAAAACGCTTTTCAAGTGAATATGTGGTTGATGGCAATTTGATTACTACTATTGATAAGGATAAGGACTTCTATAATCTGATAGATAAAATATTAGATGAACATATTGCAGATTCACAATTCTCGGTAGATAAATTTGCCGAACTGGCTAAACAAAGACGGACTATCTTTTATAAAAAAGTAAAAGGTATAACTGGACTGTCTCCGAACGAGTTGATAAAGATTAGGCGCTTAAAAAAAGGTGCAGAATTGTTATTAAAGGGAGATCTGACTGTTTCGGAGGTTGCTTATAAAGTAGGATTCGAAGACCCATTCTATTTTAGCAAATGTTTCAAAGCTCAGTATAAATGTTCTCCATCTAAATTCGGTGAGCAACTTGTTGGTAGTGAAAAAACTACTTCTAATTAGTCTTTATATAAATATATAAAAATCTCCGGATAGAAGTATTATATTACTATTTATCCGGAGAATGATATTTATTTCGAAATTTACAGATTCGGATTTATCTCATTCCATTTTTTGATAGGTGGTATTACTCCTACATCTATCAGGCTGTCACGCAAATCACATAAATGCTTATAGCTTTTTTTCAACTCAAGCTGTTCTTCTGATGTACCAATTACATCCTTATAATATACACCATTCTTGTTTAGAATTGTTTCCATTGCCATCATAATATTATCGAATTTATCATCTGATACATAAGTGCCTATCGGCCAATCAAATGATTCACCTCCAATAACTGCCCTAAGCATTGCTAAAGACAAATAAGATGGACTTTGAAAAGAAGATCGGCCTCTCAATTCAATGATATGTTTTCCGCCATCAACAACCTTTTTCTTAATATTCATCCACTGATCGTTACTAAGAACAGATGTTCCTATCAAGCTATCTAAAGGCTTTCCATCAATAGTTGCTGTCGAAGAAAAAACAGCCATTTGCTCACCATGCCCTCCGTAAGTCCTGCAATTAACTACTTTATCAGGGGATATCTTGAAATGTTTAGCCAATTCGTTTCTTAATCTAGTACTATCCAATGCTGCCAAAGTTGTTACCTGAGAAGGCTTCAGTCCGGAATACAGCAAAGTCAACAGTCCTGTAATATCCGCAGGATTGAATATAACGACTACGTGCTTTACATCGGGGCTATAGCTCTTTATATCTTTTCCGAGTCGAATAGCTATTTCAGCATTCCCTTTCAGCAAATCCTCCCTTGTCATCCCTTCTTTGCGGGCAGCACCTCCCGATGAAATAATGTATTTACTACCTGTCAAAGCTTCTTTTATATCCGAAGTATAGGTTATATTAACTCCCTTGAATCCACATTGTAATAATTCTTCTGCTACCCCTTCTAATCCCAAAGGATAAGGGTCATATAAACATATATTTGACGATAGATTCATCAGGATGGCGGACTGTGCCATATTGGAACCAATCATACCGGCAGCCCCCATGATAGTAAGTTTTTCGGATGTAAGCATTTTCATCATTTTTTAATTATTTGTATAGGCATTATAACAACCTAAAGTTTGTTATAGTTTGAAATCAGTAAAAAAATCAGATGAAAATAATCCTCAATAATACTTATCATTTTAATTTTTCAAAAATATCGGAAAATACCGCAAATGCCGTACCGTGCCTTGTCCCTTCGGGGAAAGATATAGAGTCAGAAACATCTTCCCAGTTTTGCATATCTTTAGAGCGGACTGCTCCATATTTTTTCTCCCTGTATTTATCAAAATAAACATATACATATTCTCCGACTTGTAAAGGTGCAGGACCTTCCGCCCAATAATCACCTGTTATCGGTGCTGACACCTCTATCGGAAAATCAAAAGGCTTGTTGTTGGATGTAATGCGTATATTTTTTTCGGCAGGAGCAGAGTTCTCATTCTTCACAAATAAGTAATAGATATCATCCTTTTGAAGTATAGCTCCATCTATTACACTAAATCCGGGTTCGAAAAATAGCTTGGTATCACTGAATGTCTTAAAGTCTTTTGTAGTGACATAGTATTGGCGATGATTCAATCCTTTTTCGCTTTCAGAGGTAGGTAAATCAGGAAAAGCTCCCGGAATAGTCGATGCCCAGAAGATGTAAAATGTTTTGTCCTTTTTATCGTAGAATAGTTCGGGAGCCCAAGTGTTTCTGGTTCCTTCGAATTTTTCGATAACGGGGATATTTTGTTGTTCCGACCAATTTTTCAAATCTTTGGACGAAGCATAGCCAATGCCCTGATCCCACCATCCGCTAGTCCATACCATATGAAAAGTACCATCCTCATTCTGAACAATACTAGGATCACGCATGAGCTTATCTTTTCCGATCTCAGGTTTTAGCAGAATGGAATCATTGAATAAGGCTTCCCATTTCATTCCATCCTTACTATACGCCAGATGTAGACCGTCTCCATTTCCTTTGAAGTAGGAGAAAAGGTAGACCGGATTTTCTTTGGGTGTTTCCTCTTGTTTTGTTGTTGACTGTTGCTTATTATTACAAGAGTTGAGTAACAATATCGCAAATGTGAAGATTATTAGTTTTCTCATACTATTATTTCTCAATTTTTATATGTCTACTTAGTCCTTTTAGGTTGAGTTCTTTTATACCTTCCGCCACGAAGAAAGCAACTTGTGTTGCTCCTTTTTCCATCATGTGAGTATCATCTTGCAGACCTTCGGGTTTGGCATGGTCTACACCCGGTTCCACCCAACGGTAATAAGGTTTAGAGTCTTCATCCCCTAGCATCGTGATAAAGTCTCGTGTTTTGAGATTAATATCAATCATCGGCACATTGTACTCTTTAGCTAATTGACGTGTAATGACAGGATATCCTTTTAGGCGGTCGTCTATCAAGTTGCTATCTTTAAAAGTCCGCATCACAACCGAGGTCAATAATACAGGATTCGCTTTCTTGGCTCTCACCTCTTCAATCATCCTGATAAGGTTCTTCCGATAATCTTCGTAAGATGCGTGCCTTTCGGGACGAGTAGAAGCATCATTATGTCCGAATTGTATAAACACATAATCTCCTTTTCTTACTTCCGAAAGAAGCCTGTCCCACCTACCTTCTTCTATGAATGTTTTGGTGCTTCTTCCGCCCATTGCATGATTTACAACCTCAACTTTATCATCGAGAAATAACGGTAGCATTTGCCCCCATCCTTTAATCAGACCGTCTTTTTCTTCTTTATAAGTCTGGGCAGTGGAGTCTCCGGCTATAAATATTTTTATAGGTTTATGTGAAGTCTTGAACGAGCAGACTACCAAAACCGTTAAGATTGCTAATAAATATTTTTTCATAATGTTTTTTTTATTCTTTCCAAACCGTTACACCTGCTGTCGGAATATCTTTATTGCCGATGATGTATTTTACATTGTTATTTACAGGCAGAGAATAAGTCTTATCGGCATAATTGACCGCTATACCAAAACCATCCCGATACTCGATATGCAATCCGGCAGGCAAGTCTAATAACGGAATATTCAACTTACTATAAAGTTTTTTCAACACCTCTTTTTCCATTTTTCCGTCTTGTGAATCGACACCTACATACGTAACTGTTCCTTTTCCCAATTTATAGTGAGTAATAGCTGTACTTCCTTCATAAAAATCACCAAGATAAGTAGCCCAAATTTCTGTTTCTTTTTCAGGAATGAGAATTTCTCCCCAACTTGTCCAGAGATAGTTATTACCATCGAAAGATATATTATCAGGAGTTGAAGGTTGCAACAAATCATAGAAATCTACCTGTGCACCAATCAAAGAGTATATAGATTCGGCGAATTTTGATTCGAAAAGCTGACCGTTGCGGGTCTTGTGTCCGGTTCTACAGGTCAGAACAAGGTTACCTCCGTTATTGACATAGTCTTTCCATCGTTGTACCAACGCTTTGTCTATCATTTCGTAAGCAGGAGCTATTATCACATTGTATTTCGAAAAATCATTTCTTTCGTCAATAAAGTCCACAGGCGCTCCGAAGTTTTTCAATGCATTGTAATATTTGTCAATATGGCTTTCTGTATCCCATTCGGTAGTCTGCCTGTTTTTTTGCATTTCCCATGTATTTTCGTGATTATATAGGATAGCGGTACGGCGTTTCTCGTATGCTTCAGGATTCTTTGTGTTCGGTATATATTCTTTGCGTAATTGTGTTATTTCTCTGATAAATTCCGAATATTCCAATCCGCTTTTTGTTGGGGTAACTCCGTCCGGACCAACTATACCGTAGTGATATAATTCTGTTCCGTAGATAGGCTGACGGTAACGGTATGTACAAGTAAAACTACTTCCCCCGGCAAATACATGCCATAGCCAAAGGCGTACTGCTCCGGGCAAAGGTTGAGAATTTATCTTGCCCCAGTTGACTTGTCCGGGTTGAAGTTCCATCACTCCGTAAACGCCGTCTATAGTGCGGAAAAAATCATTGGCTTTAGCGATACGTTCAACAGGCCCGAGGCGGTATCCTTTCCGGCCGATTCCGTAATTTTCGCCGAAAACCATATAGCGTGTGTAAGAATGGAAATCGAGTTCCATACTTTTTCTCAAATGTCCATCCTGATATTCGGGAATATAATTGGTCGTAATCCATTGGCTCGGATTAGAATATTTACGTATCAGGATAGTTTGCTCATCTAGAAAACTTGCCATTTCGTCCGTAGTAAAACGATTATAATCAAGTATCTGATGTGTGTTCATAAACATCTGCGAAACACGGGGGATATTGACTTCTGAAAAATCGGAATACACCTGACTCCAGAATGCTGTTCCCCAAGCCTTATTCAAAGCCTCGATGGTCTGATATTTATTTTTTACATAATCGCGGAACCTTTGTTGTGCGTCTTTTCCGTAATCCTGTGCCGGGCGTGGTTCGTTGTCCAGTTGCCATCCCATTATACGCTTGTCGTTCCCGTAATGCTGAGCCAGTTTCTCAATCATTTTCATGGAATATTGACGGTAATAATTGTTCGATACGGACGGATGCTGGCGTGCTCCGTGGTCCATTTTTGTACCGTTTTCGTGTTCGATGAGTATATCGGGATGTTTCCGTATCAACCAGACAGGAGGTGTAGCGGTGGAGGTACACATAATAACTTTCAGCCCGTTTTTGTCGGCTATGTTTACGGCACGGTCGAGCCATGCAAAATCGTATACACCCTCCGATGGTTCGAGTTGTGCCCATGCAAATTCGGCATAATGCACAAAGTCGAAACCCAGCTCTTTTATTTGTTTCAAATCCCTTTCCCATTGTGACTCATCCCAATGTTCGGGATAATAATATGTTCCGACAATGGTCAGGTCTTTCGGGTCAAAGTATTTACCTTGCTTTTGGGCGAATACAGAAATATTCCCAATGAAAAATAACAGGATTATAAGAATGTTTCTTATCATGGTGTAATGTGTTATTTAATAGTTTTTTACTGCGCGCAATTAAAAATTGCTTACGTTCCTTTTGACCTATGCCTCAAAAGGAACCAAAAACTCATTTTGTGGCTATGCTTTTCGGCTGTATGTGGTTTTCCGAAAGCTAAAACAAAAGAATACTTATACCATCCATTTTCCTTTTGTTTCTTTACGCTTTCTCCTTACCACATTGTTTTCAGCCTGCAAAGCTAAATGCCACGATTATTATTCGAGGGTTGATTTGCTCTTTGGTTTATTATTAAATTAATTCATTGCGCTATTGTGTCTTTGCGTTTATCTTAATTGTTTATTTGTTTCACTTTCTGGATAGTAACAGGGCCTAGTAATCCCGAGGGAACAATGCCCCATATATCAAACATAGTTGGCTTATAAGTAATACTTACAAAATTGATTTCCTGAAAAATACGCCACTCCACACCATTACGGTCAAAGTCGGATATGCGATTGGCAGGAAGATTGGTTATATCTATCTCTAAGGAATTTTCACCATCCTGCAATAAAGAGCCTATTCTGGTTTCGAACGGAACAGCATACAAAGTTCCTGCATCTTTGCCATTGACTTTTACACGGGCACTTTCGCGTACATCTCCTAATGAAAGCAGATATTCACTATCCTGATTTTTCCTGAAATCGAATTTTATAGTATATCGTCCTGTTCCCATGTTCTTTTGTAAAATTTCATTCTCTAAATCAGTCCAGGAACCTAACGATACAAGTTTGAATGTTTCGCTTACAGCAGGCTCACTATCTGTGAAACTTAATTCCCATCCGTCTTTGAGTTCGGTCGGATTTCCTGTCGGTTGATAATAAACCCATTTTTCCGTGTCTACATTTTTGTTTGTAAATGTTTTTAATATAACCGATTCGCCTGCTTTCAGCTGCAAATACACCTGTGTTTTTCCGTTGTTTTCTCTGATGGATGCCAGTCCTTTCTTTCCTGTCATCGGGTCAAAAAACATTACGCTTTTTGCTTTCACTCCTATGGTTACCCAACCGTCGACAGGATTATTTCTGAGCATTGCCATGAAATAATGGTGTCCGCTTTCGTTGCTCCGGCGTATCAGTTGACCGCCTAACTGTGAAACAAAAGGCTCTTCATTCACATTGCATTTCGATAATATATCTTTGTAGTTATTTCCTGTAATAACTTTTCCTTTTCCTAATGAATTTTCGCTAACCATGTCGAAAGACTCAACTTTCGGCATTTCATCCATTAGCGTTTTAAATTGGTTTCTCCTATCTTCCAACTGATAAAGTCCTGGTACATCGGAGGGATAATGTTCGGCAAAAATAACGGTAGCGCCCTGTTCGATAAGCTTTTTTATCTGTGCCAGCGTTTCTAGCGGAATATAGTTAACGGCAGGAAGTATAAGCGCTTTATACGTAGCATCACCCTCAGTCTTCAATAAACCGTTTTCGATTGTTGTGCTTTGTATGAAGTGGTCGGATATATAGTCCAAATCGTATCCGCACTGCATGATTTTCTCTACACCTTCACAAAATTCGGGCAGACGTTCACGCATACCATGTATAGCGAAAGTGGTAAAGTAACGTCCTCTTTGCTCTTCCCATATATCGTACATCGGCAGGTATAAAAGGAAATCGTTGTCGGGTTTTCCGTTTTGCAGGAACGACTGAACGCGGGTTATATATTCAAAAAACGGAGGAGCATCACGCCAGATGGTATTTGTGGGGGACATATCGACCGATGCATAGAATTTCCAACTGGGCCACGCAGCATCTTTGGGCGAATATGTACTTCCGTGGAAATATACGTGGTTTACCCCCGAAGTAAACATCTGGTCTATCTCGGGTTTACATTGCGAAAGAGATGTCCTGAAATGTTCGGTCAACCATGTAAATGTTTCGGAAGAAGTATATTTTTTTCCTGCAATATGAGCAGCCGATGAAGCATATTTAAGTATGGTAGGGTCGCTGTCGTTTTGTTTGCGGATAGAGTCTTTCCTCAAACCGGGAATATCGAAATCGGTAATGCCGAAAGATTCGCATTCGGGGATATCGACTGCCGCATATAAATCAATCAGATTAGCGGGTGAACCGTGTGCCTGATTCTTGGTAGTAGAACCATGAGAATGCGCCCAATCCGTCCAAGGTTGGGTGAAATTGTCTTTTAGAATTTCTCCGATAGTTTCCCTGTAATCCGAAATCACTCTTTTCGAAGTATCATTCTCGCCATCGGCTAAAAGTTCGGGGAAATAGTCCTGTAATTTATAACCTCTTTTTTTCTCGAACAGGTCAAGTAAATCGGGTGTCCAATCTGCACCATATACTTCATACGAATCATTGAAGAAACTATTAGGAAAAGGTGTTTTATTTTCGGAAAAAGCTTTATCGAATTTACCGAAATACCGCATTACAGCATCTTTATCGAAATGATTGAGGACATAGCCTTGTCCGCCCGGAGCCGCTCGTTTCACCTTTTGCAATGTTTTTCCAATAAATAGGGCAATAAGTTTATAATCTTCTCCCTCAGGAGCAATCCAATCGAGTCTTCCATCAGTAGAAATTTTATCTGTAATATCCAGTTTATCACCTTTCGATGAATAAGCAATAAGTTTACTTAACTGTGCAAATTCTTGTTGCTTTTCATCCTGAACGATAATCTTCTCTTTTAATTGCTGACCGCCTTTCAGTTCGTAGTGTTGAAAGATAGCTTTAGTAGCAGCATCTTCGAGGGTTACTTCGGGGCCGCCGAATGGCCATCCTGTCCCTGTGTTCATATCTACCCTTATACCTAACCGGATAGCTTCGGACTCGGTAAATGCGAGCATCTTCATCCATCGGGGAGATAGATAATCTATATAATGAGCTTCCCGTCCTTTTACTCCATAGATAGGAGTTATCTCGACACCTCCGATTCCGGCTTTACTCAATGCCTCCAGATTGTAGGTCAAGTTAGCGGAATCCACATCACTTCCCATCCACCACCAACGTGTCCATGGTTTAGCTTCTTTGGTTATTTCAGGCCAGTCGATTTGAGAGATATTCTTATCTGTACAACTTAGAAGTACAAGGGATATAAGTGTGGTTGTAAATATATATTTTCTTTTCATTATATATTATTGTATGTTATTTAAATACTGCGCGTAATCAAAGATTACTTGCGTTCCTTTTATCCTAAGCCATAAAAGGAACCAAAAAGGCTTTTGTGGCTGCGTTTCTCGGCTATATGTGGCTTTCCGAAAGCTAAAACAAAAGAGAACGTTTACTATTAATCTCCTTTTGTTTTTTATACTTTCCCCTTACCACATAATTTTTAGCCTGCGAAGCTGAATGCCACAGTTACTTTTCGAGCGTCAGCCGACAGGCATAAATCTCGCAGACGGGATGCCTGTCTGATCCGGTTGACGTTAAAAAACAAATGTTATCAGAGCATTTTTAATGCGAGTTTTATTTGTTTTAGTCAACAAATCACCGACAGGTCGCCGAGAGATACAGCCTTGACTTTTTGCTTCGTTTTGACTCACATACATTCGTCGAACGTTGTTTGGGTCAAGCCAATTAACAATCGAGGAGCGAAGGCGACTCAAAATGAAGGACAAGAAACCTATAGGTTTTGCGTCAGTAAAATAAAAGAACGAATTATTAAAATCTAATTAAATTGTTATAGAATAACATTTTTCAATTCGTCGGGAGCATCTTTTGTCTCGATATTGATACGCTCTCCCTCTTTTCTAGCTAAATCCTCGATTACCGATAAATCCAGAGAATGCTCCGGCAAGAAAAGATGAGAGTTCATATAGTTCACAATCGAATAATACAGTTGTCGCGCAACAGGCCTGTTTTCCAAACTTGATTTTAAATCGGCACTGCAAACCATTATCTTTCCTTTACCTATATTGCCTTCAAATAATGTCCCTAGTTTACGATTGATAAACCATGTGTCGATAGGCTGAATAATTGCCTGAAAATCGGCAGGAAAACTGTTCATTTCCATAACCTGTGCCTTATAAACTATTTCCCACCATTGCAAGCCTGTATAAAAATCGGTCGGGAAATCCTTGAAAACAGGATGAAAATCGTTAACCAAAGTTCCCTCTGTATGTGGAGGACGCATCTTGAACCAGGATGTATTCCAGAAAGACGGAGTCATATACTGAACGACATCTTTTCCCTGTTCAACTTTTCCGGCTAACAAGAGGAGAACTTTTCCTCCTTTTTTAAGTATATCTTTCGTTTCGTTGTCTATCTGATCGGTTATATGAATCTCTTTTGTATCCAATTGGGGCAGTTCAGTTGGATAAACCCAAAAATCCCAATTATTAGATATATCGGAGCAATCTAAATATACTTCCAGATTTAGTTTTTGAGCTTTATCAAAACATTCTAACGAATGAGAGACAGTACCTAACTGTTGACAATTTCCAATTTTTATATCTCTTGCCGTAAGTTCTCCCTTAGCGATAACTTTTCCGTAAGTATCTTTTATCCTCCAATGAGTAGGTATTTGTTCCAGAGGTTTTTCTCCAAAGTGAGCTACTTCGATTTTTGCATTCAAAGTTTCGTTATTCTTGAAAACAAATTTATCCATACGTGAAAGTAATACGGTCGGTGCGCAAAATTTGCGGAATTCTTCTGCATTGACATATCCTTTTTCTTCCCAGAAAGCATTCAGTAGACCGACTAAAGCTGTTCCCTGTCCCGAATAATCGTTTAGGCTTAGCAACTGAAAGCCTGCATAATCAGGAGTGCGAAGCGTTTTTTCTATTTCATGTTTGTAACAAAGTGCCTGCAATTTACCCGAAGCCATCAGGAAATCCGCGCTCAAATCGCCCATATTACGATCTTTCAAATCTTGCCGGAACAATTCGAAATTTCGCGCACGCATTACACCTGTATACTTTTTTATTTCGGTAAAATCGGGGAATACGCACCATTGTCCTGTTTCGTGCGACACATAAGGCTGACGAACGGTATCTATCCTTTCTTTATAATCGGAGTTAGATTCTGGCATATTATCCCAAGCCAGACCACGGGCACCCGCTTTTACATGAAACTGGTTGCGGGGTTGCCACGCCCAACTGTTACCAACCGAAGCACCTGTATAAACACGGCGAGAATCCGTCTCTTTCCAATAATCGACAAATTTACTAACCCAAGCCACCCAGCGTCCGCGAGGCTCATTTCCGATAGCGAACATACAGAATGAGGGATAATTACCATAAAGTTTTACAATCCGTTTCGCTTCTTCCCAAAGATAATCATCTACAGGTCGCCCGTCTCCAAGAGAAGAGCCATGATTAGGCCATGTCGGACCCTCCGGTTGAAGATAGAAACCGACCAAATCGGCAGCTTCCATCGCTGCCTCAGGAGGGCAAAATGAGTGAAAACGCATATGATTTAAACCAAAATCCTTACAGATACGAAACACTCTTACCCACGATTCTACGTCCATAGGTGCATAACCTGTCAGAGGGAAAACGCAATTCTCGACTGTTCCCCGAAGCATGATTTTCTGTCCGTTAATGTAGAAATATTTCCCTTCGATAGAAAATTCACGCATTCCGAAACGTGTTTCTTTAATGTCTGTTCCTTTTTCGGTTTTTAAGGTTGCTGTCAGTTTATATAGATTAGGATTAAATTCATCCCATGTGAGGAAATCATTTCCCATCGGTAACTCTATCTCTACTAATTTCTCTTTCGATGTAAAAGATTTGGAAACAGGACTTATACGATGGGTTTTATCTGTATTAAAACTCTTTACATCTAAAGTAATAGTACCTGTTGAATTACCTTCAACATTGATTTTCACAATAGCTTTTTTAGCTTTCAAATCAGGATAAACCTGTATATCTTCAATATAGGTAACAGGCATAGCCTGAAGTTCCAATTTACCGACTATTCCGTTCCAGTTTCCTTGTGTCTGGTCGGTTATACTGTGAGAGTCTTTACCCACATCTATGGCTTTTGTGCGGTTATCGATACAAAGAGTGATAGTATTATTGCCGGTTTTCAGATATTTACTGATTTCAAATACATGAGGTACGGACAACGAGTTCTGCATTCCTATTTCTTTGTCATTTATCCAAAGGCGGGTTTCGGTATGAGGTCGTTCGAGATATAACTCTATCCTGTTGTTTTTCCAGTTGGCAGGGATATTTACGTCTTTCTGATACCACGCAGCGCCTACATAATATTTTGCAGGAGTCAGCCAGAAAGGAAGTTTGAGATTTTCGGGTACACGATATTTCGCCAATCTTGGATTAAAAAAGAAAGAACTATCGTAAATACTTGCTGTCCATTCGGTATGTAAGGTTACATCGTCACCTTTCCGGTTTTCAGCCATCGAACCGGGAAGATGTATTTTGTCGGTTAACCGTTTTTTGTACCATTGGTCTTTTATCCCGATATCATTCCGGTCGATATCGAACCGCCATTCTCCTTGTAGGTCGATTGTCTTGTTTTGCCCCGATATATGAGGTGCAAAAAGTAGAAGTAAAAATAAAAAGCTGAAAATTTTCAGAGGCATCTGTCTCATGTTTCTCTTGATATTATTTAAGTAATAAATTCATACTTTTGGATGATACAAAAATATGAATTCAAGAGAAAGTGATACATGTAATTTTATTCGAAAACCTGTATAATTTGATTAAAATGGGGATAGATACAGAGATACGGACAGTTTATAATGAAGAGATATACCCGATTCAGATAATATCTATATCCAGTACGTTTTTCAACTCTTCGTGGATAATGCCATTTGTGGCTATAATATGATGGGTACCGCTAATATCGTCTTTACCCTTAAAATCTGTGATTCTGCCTCCGGCCTCACGTACGATTAATACTCCGGCCGAATAATCCCATGTATTTATAAATGCTTCTCCCCATCCGTCATATCTTCCTATGGCGACATAACATAAAGATATGGCAGCTGAGCCATTGATACGGATGCTCGAAACTTTTCCGTACAGTTTATTCATTACATTTAATATGACGGGTTTGTATTCTTCTGCATTGTAGGGCAGATCCATTCCAATGAAAGCCTTTTCGATACTATTTTTTGATGTATGTATAGGGTCTCCGTTCATATAAGCATTTCCACCTCTCCAAGCATAAAAACACTCATCCCTGCAAACTTCGTATACAACGCCTATTAGTATTTCTTCATCTTTACGTAATGCTATACTTACGCAATAAGGGGCATAATCTTGTATGAAATTTGTAGTTCCGTCCAGTGGATCGATAATCCAGTTTAATCCGTTTTCTGCTTGTTCAACAGTTCCTTCCTCTGTTATAAAACCGGCTTCGGGTAAAAGCGCATTTAATTCTTTTACCAGTACTTTTTCAGCCTCGCGGTCAACATACGATACATAGTCATGAGAGTGTTTTTGTATTACGTTTTCTTTGTTGAAATTTTTTCTTTCTGTAGCTAAATAAATTCCTGTGTTTTTTGCGATTTCGCAAACTTGAAGAGTAATATGCTTTAAATCCATCTTTATTAAATTTCTATTTAAAAGTAAAATTGCATCTTTATTCTAAACGGCTGAAAGCTTGTATTAATTACGGAGTGTTGGTTAATTAAAATTAAATTGTAAAATATGCTGGCAGTTATAAAATAAACTTCTTATCGATGAACTCATTAAATTTCTCACGATATGTGTCGGACACAGGTATGTAAGTTTTACCAAATATGATGCAATTTCTTTCTACTGTTTGGACTTTGTTTAGATTAACGATAAATGACCTGTGTACCCGCATGAATAGCTGTTCGGGCAGTTTTTCCGATAGTTGTTGAATACTCATTAGGGAACTAACCGGTTCTTTAGGACTTTTCAGGTAAAACTTTACATAGTCTTTTTGGTTTTCGATATAAAGGATGTCATCATATTCCAGTTTTTCGATACGATATCCTGATTTTACGAATATATTGGTAGTTGCAGAATTATTTATCATTCTGAACCAGTCTAAGGCTCGGTTCGATGCTTGTAGAAAATCGCTGTAACTGATGGGTTTTAATAAATAGTCCAGAGCATTTACCTTAAAACCCTCCAGAGCATATTGGTCATAAGCGGTAGTAAAGATTATCTTGATATTGGGAGATAGTGTTTTGGAGAATTCCAGACCATTCATTTTAGGCATGTTGATATCTAAGAAGATAAGGTCTATACTTTGTTCGTTGATAACGGAGAGTGCATCTATGGCACTGTTGTATGTGCCGATCAGTTCCAGAGAAGGAGTTTGTAAAGCATACGATTTTAAGAGTTCGGCTGCTAATGGCTCATCATCAACTACAATACACTTCAGTTTCATTCTTCTATCTCGTTATCAAAGTTAATACATAAAAGTACAAAAAAACTTTTCTCTCTTTTTTCTATCCGTAATTCGTGATTGTTGGGGTAAAGTAATTCGAGGCGTTTACGCAAGTTGGCTAAGCCTATACCTGAACTTTTAGACTCCATATTTTCGTCACTCTCATTAAGGCTGTTTTCGACAGTACAGAGTGCTCCTTTTGCATTATCTACAAATATTTTTATATCGATAAAACTTCCATCCCCATTATTTATTCCATGTTTAAAAGCATTCTCGATGAGAGTGATAAACAGAAGGGAAGCGATTTTTTTGTCACAATTTTCATTCTTTATCATGACATTCAGTTCTATGTTGGGACTAAGCCGCAGACGCATCAGGTCGATATAATTCTGTGTAAACTGAATTTCTTTATCGATAGGAACAAATTTGTGTTCGTTTTCGTATAAGATATACCGCAAGAGATTGCTCAATCTATGTACCGACTCTTGAGCTTTGTTGGTATCTATAGCGATCAGAGAATATATATTGTTGAGTGTGTTAAATAGAAAGTGGGGATTAAGTTGGCTTCGAAGATTTTTTAAGTCGGCTTCTAACTGCGCTGCTTTCACAGATTCGAGATTGATAGAGTCTGTATACCATCTTCTTGTCACTTTCAATGCAACGCTCATCCCGATAGCAAGTATAATTAATACATAATCGCTGAGCAAACGCATCTCGCGGGGAGGTACACCCATACCCTCTTTAGGTTTTCTTATGTGTGGGGGTGGGGGAGATAACAAAAGCTCAAATACTAAATTCTGTAAAAGGGTGATGCCCGCAATTAATATGAGATTAATTATGACATAAGGTATAAATTGTTTTTTGAACAAGAATTTATCAATCAGTAACAGGTAGTTGATATAAAACAGAAATATCAGCGTTCCTGTTCTGGCAGCATATCCTGTATAATACCTGTACTCTGTCATTCCATTTCGTGACATAACGAGTAGCGGTATGAAAAGGATGGCTGCACAAAATAAAATGTGCATAATGGGAGGAATCCCTTTCTTTATGTCGAATGTTGTATTATTCATATCTAAGAGCTTCTATCGGATCTAGGTCTGCAGCTTTCTTTGCAGGATACCAGCCGAAAAATATACCTGTCGCGGAACATACCGCAAAAGACAAAAATATAGTATAAAATTGAATGTCGATCGGCCACATTAATATATTTTTTACGACATAAGCACTGCTGATACCTAAAATCACGCCAATGACACCTCCTGTTATACTCAAAAGTATAGCCTCTATCAGGAATTGCATAAGTATATCGATTCCTTTTGCACCGATAGACATGCGCAGACCTATCTCACGTGTTCTTTCCGTTACCGATACATACATTATGTTCATAATGCCGATACCTCCTACAAAGAGCGATATACCAGCAATACATGCCAGAAGTACGGTCATCATATCGGTTGTGGAACTCATCATGGATATCAATTCTTTTTGAGAACGAACATTGAAGTCATCCTCTTCACCTATTCCTATTTTGTGTCGTTGACGTAGTATTTCTTCTATGCTGGCAATAGCGTCTTCGGTTGCATCTTCACTGATGGCAGAAGCTGCAATAGAATGGATGTAAGTGATTGCCAACATACGTTTTTGTACGGTTGTGTATGGAGCCAGAACCAAGTCGTCCTGATCCATTCCCATAGTGTTGTCTCCTTTCGATGTGAGTATACCGATTATTTTCATCGGTATCTTATTGAAGCGAATGGTTTGCCCGATAGGATCTTCGCCGTTTGTAAAAAGATTCTCAACAACGGTTTGCCCGACTATGCAGACTTTAGCTGAGGTTTTTACGTCCGATTCGGTGAACATACTTCCTTCACTGATAGTGTATTTTCGGATATCAAGATAGTTAGGATTTACTCCGTAAACGCTGGTTGGTGCATTGTTGGCTCCGAAAATAACTTGTCCCGATGCAGATACTTCGGGGGTAGCAGCCGAAATATATTCGGCCTGACTTTCGATAGCTTCATAGTCTTCGAGTTTCAGCGTTTGCATGCTACTACCGCTTTGCCTTACTCCTCCGAATTGTCCTGTACCCGGACGTACATTTATCATATTAGACCCCATAGTAGATATTTGGTCTTGTATGCTTTTTTTAGAGCCCTGTCCAATTGCCAGCATGGAAATAACGGCAGCTACACCGATTATGATACCCAGCATAGTCAGGAATCCTCTGAATTTGTTTCCATTCAGGGCGCGCAGGGCTATTTTAAATAAATTGATGATGTTCATAAACAATTATTCTTCTTTTGGCAAAGTTTCCAATACTTTATGTGCCAATTTGATCTCATTATTATAAGTATCCGATTTTATACGACCATCGCTTATGACAATGGTGCGGCTGCTGTAATGAGCTAAATCGGGATTATGCGTCACGAAGATAATGGTGCGCTGTTCATCCTGATGTAGCCTCTGCATCAGTGTCAATATCTCAAAAGATGTGCGTGTGTCCAGATTCCCTGTAGCCTCATCGGCAAGAATGATGACAGGCTCATTCACCAATGCGCGGGCAATAGCTACACGTTGCTGTTGTCCTCCTGACATCTGATTAGACTTGTGGTTCAATCGGTCGCCAAGCCCTACGTCTGTCAAAGCTTTTACTGCTCTTACACGTCTTTCTTTTGCCGAAACAGTAGGATTGTACATTAGTGGTAATTCTACATTTTCTACGGATGTCGTTTTTGCCAGAAGGTTGTAAGACTGAAATATAAACCCGATTTTCCGGTTGCGTAAAGTTGCTCTTTCATTTTTACCCATTTTACGTACCGATATTCCATCGAGATAATATTCGCCTGCGGTAGGAGTATCCAGGCAGCCCAGGACGTTCAATAAAGTAGACTTTCCTGAGCCGCTGGTACCCATAATAGTCACAAATTCACCTTCATATATGGTAAAACTTACACCACGTAAGGCGTGTACGGTTTCTTCACCTACAACGTAGTCCCGTTTTATATCTTCTACTCTTATGATTTCTCTTTTTTGTTCCATAGCAGTTGTCTGAGAAATTCTTGATTTATTTTTTTCCGGGACGTTTGGGCATAAATGGGCTCGATTCTCCGTTAGGTTCGGTAGGAGGAGCCATAGCCGATTGTTGAGAAATGCCTGTTACTACATCTGTGCCTTCTTCCAATCCGTCCAGAATCTGAATGTTGATACCATCACTCGTTCCTATACTGATGGTTCGCTGGCTGATTGTATTACCGGTCTTTACCCATACTGATCTTTTACCCGATGTATTATTGTTTTTTTCCTCTACCTGAATACCTTCTATCTGGTTCATAATTTTAGGATCAGGGTTGAAACGCATTGCTTTGGCAGGCATTATCAATACATTGTTTTCTTCCAGTGTATATATATTGACGTTTGCTGTTAATCCGGGTTTTAGTTTCAGATCGGGATTGGGTGCATCTATTACCACTTCGTAAGTTACTACATTGGAAGTAGTGGTTGCTTCGAGCCTTACTTGTACTACTTTTCCCTGAAATTCGTCGTTCGGATAAGCATCTACCGTAAACATTACCCTTTGTCCTTCTACTACCTGACCTATGTCGGCTTCGTCGACATTGGCAATTACCCGCATTTTGGTCAAGTCGTTTGCGATAGTGAACAGGGTAGGAGTACTGAATGATGCGGCAACGGTTTGCTGAAGTTCCTAACAAAATTCGTACAAATAGTTAAGCGACATTGTTAATATTCTGTTTTATATACTGTTTGTTAAATTCTTCAATGGTTTGATACCCCAAATATGAGTGTCTTCTTTGCTTTCTATACCATATTTCTATGTATTCAAATATGGTATTTCTCATTTGTTTTGCACCAACAAGCTTAGTACCATAAATCAATTCTGTTTTCAGAGATTTGAAAAAACTTTCAGCTACTGCATTGTCCCAACAGTCACCAGCCCCACTCATGGATTGAATAATATTATACGATTTCAAGGTGTTTCTAGTTGTTTTCGCAGCATATTGAACACCTCTATCTGAATGAAATATCATTCCTTCTTCAAACCTGTATCGTGTAGTTACTTTATTAATTGTAGTTAGCACAGTGTCTTTAGCCGTCATGTTAGCACTTAAACTCCAGCCTATTATATCACGATTAAACAAATCCATGACAATAGTTAGATACAAGAACCCATTCTTTGTGGGAATGTAAGTTATATCTGAGACAACTTTTTTTAACGGTGAAAAAGAAAAGAAGTCTCGCTGTAATATATTCTCAGCCACTGGCTCCTTGTGATTAGAATCGGTAGTTATTCTATATTTACGAGCTAACCTGCTTCTTAATCCCATCTGTTTCATATATTTAGTTACTGTCGGAACTGATACTTTCGTTCCAGTCCTACAAAGTTCTTCTTTGATACGAGGGCTACCATAACGTCCTTTGGCATTAAAATAGGCTGTTTGAATCTTTGCTTTCAACTCCTTAGTTTGCTCTTTACGTTGACTTTTAGGCTCTCCAAGCCAATAGTAATAACTACTACGAGAGACTTTTAGAACTCGACACATCATTTCAATCTGCCATCTATAACGATGATTTTTGATAAACTGATAGATTACAGATCGCTCCTGGAAATGATGCCCATAGCCTTTTTTAGGATCTCATGTTCTTGTTGCAGCCGAGCATGCTCTTTCTTGAGTTGAGCAAATGCTTTTGCATCATCACTTACTGCTGTATTGCCATTACCGGGAAAGCTCTCTGTCCCTTTAATCTTGTATTGACTACGCCAACTATAGAGTTGTTTTACAGAGATCCCAAGCTCTCGTGCAAACTGGCTCAAGTTATCTCGTTCAGAACTGAGCCTGACGGCATTTTCTTTAAATTCTCGGTCGTAAACTTTTCTTTTCTTCATTGGATAAAGATACTTTTTATCCCTTAACTGATTGTACGAGTATAGTTAGGAACTCCACTTCCTGCGTTCTCCTATTTTTTCAATATGATTCAACTTAATACGTTTTCTACGCATCGAATTCCTTGCTGGATCGAATGCATAAAAAAGTACATACCATTCTTTACCTGTGATTAGTCTTGGATAAGAAAAACTCCTAATCTCTTGTAGGACTGAATTTTCTTTTTGTTGAAGTCTCTGCATTTTTTTTTACACTTTTTGGTCAAAAGCGTAAAAAAGTGAATATTCAGTTAATTTTCGTGCCGCGTAACTGCCCCGGTCTAAAATAACGACAATAAGACAAACTATTGATATACAATAATTTGTCTTATTTCTAGTCGGGATACCAGAAATCCCACCCTCTTTTTCTACCTTTATCTTATTTTATCTAAATATCCTTATAAATAAAGGATTTGAGGTGTTTTATAAAATTGATGAGATAAAGAAAAGTAAAGAATAATTAAAGTAAATAAGAAAATAACGGAAACCAAAACGGAAACCAATCATATTTTTTATTATATTTGCTATATAACATTTTAATATATTCTGATATGGCAGATGTAACTTTCAAACTTCGTAAACCAAGCGCAAAAACACCTCAAATTATTTATTTAGTTTATCGCTTTGGGCAAAATGAAAAACTGGCTTATTCTACTGGCTTAAAAATTCTACCTGTATACTGGAATAAAGAAAAGATGAGAGTTAGAAATCTTGTTGAGGCTTTGGATAAAGATTTGATAAATAATTATCTGAATGAATTGTATAAAGATACCAATTTGCATATTGTCGAATTAAAAACAAAGGGCAAAGCCGTAACAAAAGACTCTCTTTATAAATTTTTACAAAACTATACCAACAAGACACAGGATAGTGAAGAAAATACGCTACATGGATTTGTTAAAGCATATTTAGAACGAAATAAAACTAAAATCAATCCGAGTACAGGAAAAATAATTGCTTACAAAACTCAAAGAGAACATGAAAATACCTACAAACTCTTAAAGGATTTTGAGAAAGCAAAAAACAAAGGTGTTCATTTTGATTTTGACGATATAAATCTGGATTTTTATGCTGATTTCACTACTTTCCTGCAAAGTTTTAATATGGCAACCAACACAATAGGGCATAAAATACAGACTTTGAAAACATGGCTGAATGAAGCGACTGAAAGAGGTGTAAATAAGAATCAACAGTATAAAAGCCACAGATTCAAAGCAGTTCTTGAAGAGACTGAAAATATATATCTTACTCCCTCCGAATTGGAAAAAATATATACATACAAATTTACATCTGAAAAACATGTTCGTGTGCGTGATTTATTTCTTATCGGGGCTTTTACTGGTTTGCGATTTTCCGATTTTACAAGTATTACAGCCGATAATATGAAAGATGGGTTCTTACATATTGAGCAACAGAAAACAGGTAAACCCGTTTCGATTCCTTTACATTCCATTGTGGTAGAAATATGGAATAAGTACGGAGGGGAATTACCTAAAGTTATTAGTAACCAAAAATTCAATGAGTATTTGAAAGAGGTTTGTAAAATCGCAGGAATAAACAGTGTTGAGCAAAAGGGAATTACAAAAGGAGGTATTAGAAGAAAACAGAATTATGAAAAATGGCAGCTTGTAAGTAGCCATACTGCCCGCCGTTCCTTTGCTACAAATTTATATTTAAGCAATTTCCCTACTTTGTCAATTATGCAGATTACAGGGCATAAAACCGAATCGGCATTTATGAAGTACATTAAAGTAACAAACGAACAACACGCCGAACTATTACGTTTGCATTGGAGAGATAAAGGGGAACATCTGCGTATAGCTAAATAATTTCTCGGAAGATTATTGCGAAAAATGAGGAAAGAATAGCAAAAAGCTGTAAATTTACACCTTGATAATATGAGTATTAATTAAAACGATTGATAAGAAAGGAGGAGATTAGGTCAATCATAGTAAAGTGAATTATAAACAAAATAATATTAATTTAATGAATATATTTCATCTGGTTAATATTAGAAGTTTGTGAACCATGCAGAACCTCTATTTGCAGGGAATTTCAGTCGAGGACTTGAAATCCCTAATACGCAAAGAAGTAGAGGAGGTTTTGTGTAAATATGTAGAATTTGAGGGTAAAAGAACATCCCTCGATAAGTGTCAAGAAGACAAATCTTCTAATACCCTACTAAGTAGGAAAGAAACAGCTGCCTTATTAAGCATCAGTTTACCTACTCTTAGTGATTGGACAAACAAAGGTGTCCTTAAATCGTATCGTATCGGTGGAAAAGTATTCTACAGAGATGATGAGGTTAAGAATGCTTTGACAGAAATCAAACCTAAGTATAAAAAAGAATAGTTTCGCTTGTAGTCATCAGATTATGAGTGATACCTCTTTATGTTAATATGTAGAACTAAAAAATAAATTCGTGGAACTAACATAAGAGAGAATAAACCATCAAAAAAATAAAAAATTTATGGAAGAAACGAATGTAAATAAACGTGGTCAAAACAAATTGACTAAAGAGGTAAAGAACACATTATTCGATACCTTAAAGAGTGATTATGAGAAGCTCGATAAGCTAATGAACTATTGTAGTCCCGAGGAAAAAGCAAAACTACTGAAAGGCTTTGCAAAATACCTATGTACAGGAAATGACGATATATCAGAAAGAACACGGAAAATGCTATGGTCTCAATTAGAAGAGCACTACAAGAAGCTAAGGTTTTATATACCCCATCTAAGCCCTAAAGACAAAGTAACTATGTTAAGGGGTTTCTTATCTGATATAGCACCCGAGCATAGAAAGGATGCTTCTGTTATTATATCAGACCAACTAACTAAGAAGCCTAACCCCGTAAATAGATAAGGACATGAGAATATGCAAACTTATCCTATCAATATGTATAAAAAGACCGATTTTGTACATTTTGAGGTTCTTGAAGTTTTATGTTAGTTATGAATAAGTAATTAGGATAGTATATGTAAAAATATACCTCTAAAATGTAGAAATAGCCTGATTTTCCGTTTTTCTGGATGAATCAGGCTGTTTTATTATAATAGTCTATAAACCAAATTCTTTAAATGGAATTTGTAAAAGTTATATCTGCTACAAGTAGGAAAATACAACTCTTTTAATATGCAGAAAAATGCCTAATTTCTGCATATCGGAATTTTATAGTCTATCCCTCTCCTATACAAGCATCGGATAAGACAATAGATATAATATAAGTAGGTTAAAGGCTAAGAAAAGTACACACTTGCATACGTAGAAAAATAAAAGAAGACCATTACAGAAATTTTAAAAAAATCGCGCCAAAGCAGAACAACTAATAATAACAATAAAACTAATAATACCTATTACTACATACACAATAACTATATTAGCCCTTATACTCTCTTATATCTCCATATATAACCCTTATTACTCTGAATATCCCTACACAGGGATAACCACCCTTACAGGGAGCAGAAAGGACTACAAATACATTCTATACCGCAAGAAATACCCATAAAAGGAATACTTATACAATACTTACCGGGCACAGTCTCACACCGCATTTTGTAAAATAGGATTTCGTAAGTCTGCAATCTGTCAATTTCTTTATCTAATGTCAATGAAATTAAATAAGACAATCAGATAGTTATATAAAAAAGTGTTGAAAATTCCCTATATAGAAAACACTTTGAATATACATAGATTACCCTACTTACTTTTACTTAATTTGAATGGAATTAAATAATTTAATTGCAGTGAAATTATACCCCAATTTTCGCCGAGCGATTTTCCGAAAATCACAGTTAAATAAATTAACATATTTTTCTATTTCTCATCCTCGCAGATATAAACAACCTTATCAGCTTCGTTCTTATCGCTAACCAGATATATTATTTCGTCAGCCTCTTCTTTATTGGTTGTAATATGCCATTTAGAAGCCGAATCCGCTTCGTTCTTGTATTTGTAGAGAGTTATAACCTCATCGGCTTCGTGTCGGTATTTGGTTATGTAAACAGTCTTATCTGCCTCATCCTTATTTTTAGTATAGTAGATTGATTTACTTGCTAAGGGCAAACAGAAAAATAGAGCCGAGAATATAAGGATATATTTATACAGAAACTTCTTACTCATAATATTTACTTATTTAAAGTACCCCCCCACCCTTAAAATATAGAAAACCGACATAGGGCTACCAGGTGGGAAGTACATCTTGAAACTTTATTATTTTTTGAAAACACGTATTTAGGGGATATACCCATATTTCTTATAGATGGTTACAGCCTCTTTCTTGGTCTCAATAGATTCAACCCCGAAAACAGTTTCAGAGTCGGACGGCTCCCAAACGTGCATATAAAAAGAGTTTGCTTCTATATAACCCACCTGTGAACCCGATTCGGGTATGTTTAGAGAATAGTTTGAACGAAGTATTGTACCATCTTTAAGCGTGAATGTATGGTTTTTCCTGTTATAATCCCATCCCCCTTTGGGATATTCGGGAACTTTAAAGAAATATATAGTTCCCTGCAATGGTGTGTCTACTCCATCTACATTTTTCATACATATAACCGTTACCTTTACTTTATCGGTTACATCGTTATCCTCATCATCGGAGGAACTGCAAGAATTAAAAGAGAATGCTACAAATGCGATTAGTAGCGAAAATAATACTTTTTTCATTTTTATAATAGTTATGGTTTATATTTCAATTAGAATTAATAGCAAGTAGGAAGCCCGATACCTTGTTTAGCTTTAGAATCGGCTCTTTTTACCCAACAATTAGAAAAACTATAATCTTCAATATCAGTATATTTGCCATTGTCTTTTAGAATGCGGTAATAGGTAGAACCCTCATATTTATATTTACAACTTAAAGTGCCTATATACTCTTTATGATACTCATTTCCCGAATATATTTTTAAACCTTTATTCTTCATTACCGGGTGTGTCCAATCGTCATTATTCGATTGAGATGAGAGTTTTTTGTTAGGGAGAAAACCGATAGTAGTATTGAGGGAATCAGCATTATAACCTTTTGCAGATAAAGACCTTTTATAGCTATTTATAAATGTAGGTAATACATCTCTTTTATTAGAGTTATAATGCTTTGTAGCTTCTCCACTCAATTCAAATAGAATTGATTCCGGTAAATTTAATTCTACATCTACAATAAATACTCCATACATTTTTCTGATACTATCAATCCAATGCTTTTGAGATGTAATTAAGGCTTCGAGTTGTTTTTGTTTCTCTAATGTTTGTATCTCATTTTGCCTTTGGTTTTCCTCTTCAATAGCCTCAACTTCTATTTGTTTTTGCATATCTAAAGAATCGGATATTTGCTTTATTAATGCTAATTGGTTTTGCGCATCGGTGTAATGAATATTGTCTTTAGGTACTTTATTGTAGTTGTCCACGGCTTTATCGTATTGTCCCTTATGGAAATACTCATTTCCATCTTTATAATAATCTATCTCATAGAAAAGGGCTATTGTACAGATGAGGAGGAAGAAAGACATTGTTATGCCTCCTAAAATATATACAATCTTTTTCCATGCAACGGAGTTTCTTTTACAGATTCCTACTATACCCAGAGGGGGCAAAATAAAGAAGAGGATAATTAATAGCGGTTTGCTATCGTACCATTTAGATTTGTTTGTAGCTGTCATATTTTCATATTTAATTATTATCAAATAAGAGGCGTACCTAATATCCATCGGTTTATAGAGGCTCCGCAAAAAGCCCAGACGAAAACAACGGACACAGGTACGCCATAACAGCGTACATTCTACCGTCCTATTTCGTCTATTTGAATTTTGCGGATTCCTATAAACAGGACATAAAAAGTACAATATCTTAGAATCTCCCTATTATGGGAGTATTATTCTGATAACAAAGATATAATATTTTGCAGGATTCAAATAAATGATGAGAGAATCTTATCTAATTAGAATAAGATTAAATAATAGAAAGTTCTGATTACAGCTATTAGGTAGGAATAAAATATTTATCTTGTAGTAAATTTGGAAATAATCGAAACGTCTTTATTAAATTATGGAGAATACTCAACTCACCCCAGAAAAAGAAAATGAGATAATACAGCTGTTAGAATCGGAAAGGGCTGCATTTTTCAACGGAAATTTTAGAAAGTCTATTAACTTATGTAATCAAGTTTTAGATTTTGATTCTTATAATGGGACTATCTGGCATAATAAAGGAGAATCGTATTATTATCTTGATATGCATAAAAAAGCAGAAGAGTCATTTGATAATGCGATTCATTATGGCTCTAATATCTTTGAAACATGGGCATTACGAGGGTTGAATTTTTGTTGTCTAAGAAAATTTCGAGAAGCAATTCAATGTTTTAATAAAGCAATCAAATTTGATGAAAATGACCCAGAATTATATTACAATAAAGGATTAGCCTATTTTGAATTAAAAGAATATGATAAATCCATAAGATGTTTAGACCAAACTTTAGAATTAGAGCCAGAACATGCAGGGGCATGGCATAGTAAAGGGCTCATTGCTTTCGGACAGAAAGATTATAATGCTTCACTTGATTCTTTTAATAAAGCCTTAGCTATTAATAACAAGATTGGTGATTCATGGTTTTATATAGGAAAAATCCATAGCTTTCAAAATCGAGAAGAAGAAGCTTTAGCTTGTTTTAATCAGGCTATTAAAATTAATAACAAAGACTTCGATGCTTGGTATAGTAAAGCTATACTATTATTAGCACAAGACGATTATACTAATTCTCTAAAAAGCCTGAATAAAGCTATTAAAATAAATGACAAAGATTCTGAAACATGGACTTTAAAAGGTATTATCCATTCTTTTTCAAAAGAAGAGAACAATAATAAAGATTCTCATCAAGCCATTAAATGCTTTGATAAATCACTTTCCCTAAAGCAAAATCCACAAGTTTTAGGGTATAGGGCTATTTGCTTTTTATCATTAAAACAACATATTAAAGCACTTGCTGATATAAACAAAGCGTTAGAAATTGATACAAAGGATTTGAATAATTGGTATTATAAAGCATGTATACTTACTTCTGAATTAAAAAATAAAAAAGATACTGATGAAAAAACATATAAAGAGATTGGATTTTGTTTTGCACAAGCAGGGAAAAGTATCTTAGATATATTAACCTTATTAGGCAAAGGAGCATGGGATGAAACAAAAGTGATTGTATATTCAATGTTGGATAATGAGGCTTTTTTTCAACAGACAATAAAAAATGAGAAAGATGTACAAAATATAGAAGTTTATAAAGAATTATATGTGAAATCATTACGAATAGTTGCTTCTTTGCATGTAAACCACCCAGAGGAAAATGAAGTAGCACATTATACAAGAAAAACCATTTTAGAGCAACTTTTATTTGATAATTCTCCTTTTCGATTGAATACTATAACGACAGCAAATGACCCTAAAGAGGGTAAACCTTTACTTTCATATTTAGGTCTTAACGAGACCTCAACAAGTGATGATTATCAAGCGTTTATTGCCAGTTTTATTTTTGACCCTGATAGTCTGAACCAATTCAGATTATATGGAAAAGACAATAATCAAGAAGCCACCGGGGTTAGTATCTCAATGAGTAAAGAGTATTTTAATGAGAAAGTAAATATCAATCAAAATTTAATTGATAATATAAATGAGAAGAAGAAATCTCCTAAAGAAGCATTGTTTAGATGTATTTATATTGACCCTGTAACAAATCAAATAATATCCATAGGGCATAAAGAAGAATATATCTTTTTTAGGGAAAATCAAGAACAAATAGATTTATGTAATGATTTACATAAGAAGAATCTTTTGCATAAGAAAATATCTGAAAATATAACTCAATACAAAAAACATATAAACAACTGTATTTTAGAAGTAAGGGAAAATCTTGAAGACTTACGATTACAAATAAAAAATAATCCTCAACTAAATTTAGAAATTGTAAGTGAGCTTTTAATTCACCTAAGATATTTAGTTAAGCATGTTGCCTTTAAAGAAGAGCAAGAATGTCGAATAATAAAAGTTGAAAGGCTCGCAAATAATAAGGATGTTATAAAGATAGAAAATAAATCTAGGATGTATATTGATTATTTACCAATAGCTGACAACTTAAAGTCTGTATATTTTGCACCTAAGACTAATGGATTTGAATTATTTAAAGATATAGTAAAAAGAGAGGGGTTAAACGTTGAATGTTATAAATGTGAACATCCATTTTCTTAAAAGTAATAATTGACAATATATGATTTATCTTGAAACAAACTCTTTACGAACATTGGCAAATAAGTTTTCTGATTCAAATTTTATACAAAATAAGTATACATCTATATTGGCTATAATAGAATTATTATCGGGAATAAAAGATAATAATGAATATAAACGGAGAAGAGGTATAATAAATAGAATTGTAGAATCTGAAATGTATAATCGTATACATCCGTTATTTCCCACAACAATATTTTATAAGGCTTTCGGGTGCAGTATGAATGATAAGGAACATGCTCATAGTATAATTGACTTACTTAAAATTATTGCAACAATTCCTGATTATAACGATTTCATAAGCTTTATATCTATTCATAAGAAATTTGAAGAGTATTTTCGCTTTACACAGGATTTTGACAATACATCAAGCAAACATTTTATTTCTCTTATGGCTGATAAATCGAAAAATGCTAATACAAAGAAGTTAATACCCGAGTTTGAAACTAGATGGGAAGAAAAAGATTTTAATTCTATTCTTAACATAGCAGTAAATTATTATGCCTCTAAAATACCTGCTAATCTCGCAAATGGAAGAACCTTTGATGAATTGGTAGCCTCGTATAATAAATCTATAAACCCTTTTCTATTGGCATCGACCTATTACGTTGACCAAAAAATTTCATTAAAAAATAATGTTGCCAAAAATGATTCTATTGATTTATTACACTTGCTTTATATAGGAGAGACAGATACGATGGTTAGTGATGACGCATTATTAAATCGAATATTGACTATTGCTTATCCGAACTGTATTATTAAAGTTTCAGATATAAAATAATGCTCTTATAAAAAGATGAGGTTTTTTACTTTTTCAAATAAAACGGAAACCATAGCGGAAACAAAAAAGCCTAACTAATTGATAGTCAGACTCTATTTGTCGGGATACCAGGATTCGAACCTGGGACCCCCTGCTCCCAAAGCAGGTGCGCTAACCGGACTGCGCTACATCCCGTATTTGATTTCTCAAATGCGATGCAAAGGTATAATATATTTTTTAAATCCAAAATAAATTTTCAATATTTTTTCAGAAATACCATTTTATCAATTTTAAAATAAGTATTTTTGCAACATAATAAAAATAGGATATAACGCTTAATCATTATATATATGTATAGAAATCAGACTTGTGGAGGATTAAGAATTGCCAACGTCAACGAAGAAGTAATTTTGGCAGGATGGGTACAGAAAGTTCGTAAATTAGGAGGAGGTATTACCTTTATCGATTTGCGAGACCGGTACGGAATAACTCAATTGGCCTTTTACAAAGATTTCGACGCAAATTTATATGAGGAAGCCAATAAGTATGGACGTGAATGGGTTTTGCAAGTTACAGGGAAAGTGCAGGAGCGTTCTAGTAAGAATCAAAACATTCCTACAGGAGATATTGAAGTAGTTCCATCAAAAATAGAGGTTCTTAATTCGTCAGAATTACCTCCTTTTACGATAGAAGATGAGACCGATGGGGGAGATGATATACGGATGAAATATCGTTATCTCGATTTGCGTCGTAATCCTGTACGTCGTAATCTGGAGCTAAGACATAAGATAGCATTCGAGATACGTAGCTATTTAGATAAGCTTGACTTTCTGGAAGTTGAAACCCCTGTTCTTATTGGTTCCACTCCGGAGGGAGCACGTGATTTTATTGTACCTTCGAGAATGAATCCCGGAGAGTTTTATGCTTTACCTCAATCACCACAAACATTGAAACAATTATTAATGGTTTCAGGTTTTGACCGTTATTTTCAGATTGTGAAATGTTTTAGAGATGAAGATTTAAGAGCAGACCGTCAACCGGAGTTTACACAAGTAGACTGCGAAATGTCTTTTGTTACACAAGAAGATATTTTGCAAATATTTGAAGGGCTTACAAAGTATTTATTTAAGCAAGTAAAAGGCATTGATGTATTGGATTTTCCACGTATGTCGTATGCCGACGCGATGAAATACTATGGATCTGATAAACCCGATACTCGTTTTGATATGAAGTTGGTTGAATTGAAAGATTTAACTACCGAAAAAGATTTTGTGGTATTCGATAGCTCTGAATATGTAGGTGCTATATGTGCTAAGGGTTGTGCATCATATACTCGTAAGCAATTAGATGAATTGACTAATTTTGTGAAACGTCCGCAGATTGGAGCAAAAGGGCTGGTATATGTGCGCTATAATGAAGATGGAACATTAAAATCGTCCGTAGATAAATTCTATAGTGAAGAAGATCTGAAAAAATGGGCAGACCGTTGTGGAGCCGAAAAAGGTGATCTTATTCTTATGATATGCGGAGAGACAGAGAAGGCTCAAAAACAATTGTGCGAACTTCGCCTTGAAATGGCAAATCTTTTAGGCTTAAGAGATAAAAATGTCTTTAATTGTTTATGGGTAGTTGATTTTCCTCTTTTGGAAAAAGATGAAGAGCTTGGACGCTATTTTGCAAAACACCATCCATTTACAAGCCCTAAGGAAGAAGATATTTCGATGTTGGATTCCGATCCGGGCGAAGTGCGAGCCAATGCTTATGACTTGGTTATAAATGGAGTTGAAATAGGAGGAGGCTCTGTGCGTATATTCAATAGTGAATTGCAGCAAAAAATGTTTTCTGTATTAGGATTCACAGAAGAAAAAGCACAAGCACAATTCGGATTTTTGATGAATGCCTTCAAATATGGAGCTCCGCCTCATGCCGGTATAGCATTTGGTCTTGACCGTTTGGTTTCGATATTTGCAGGACTTGATTCTATTCGTGATTGTATTGCGTTCCCCAAAAATAATTCAGGACGTGATGTGATGCTAGATGCTCCTTCTGTAATAGATCAGGAACAATTGGATGAACTGAATCTTAAGGTTGAGATCAAAGAGAAATAATCTTATTTGTGAACATCATGTCTGATAAGGCGGTTATAGTTATACCTGTGTACAAATCGGACCCCAATGAATATGAGTTGATCTCATTTCGGCAGGTACTGAAAGTGTTGAAAGAATACGTAGTTGTATTAGCTGTTCCGCAGGATTTGGATGTAAAGAAATATCAATCTTATTCCGAAACTTCGGGTAAAGAACTGGAAATCGAATATTTTGATAAGTAATGCTTCGAGAGTATAGAAGGATACAATAGACTTATGCTCAGTCTCGATTTTTATGGAAAATTTGTAAAATATGAATATATCCTGATATACCAGTTAGATTGTTTCGTCTTGAGAAACGATCTGCAAAAATGGATAGAAAAAAAATATGACTATATAGGTGCACCATGGTTGCATAATGATAGACGGGTATGGTGGACTTTCTTTATGTAAAACACAAACATTTTGTGATATAATAAAGAAATTCGATGGTAATAGCCGTATTGAAAGATGCAGATTCTCCGAAGGTAACTATTTATATACAGAAGATGTGTTTTGGGGCTGTGAGGTAAATAGGTGCTATCCTCATCTAAAAATACCATCGTTTAAACAGGCTTCACCATTTTCTTTTGACATGAATCCTTCTTTGTGTTACGAATTAAATGATTATAAACTTCCTTTTGTATGCCATGCATGGTATAGATATGAGCTGGATTTTTGGAAACCTTTTATATAGAGAGAGGGATACTCTTTATAGTAAATAGAAATTAGTTAAATGTAGCAGCTACTTTTAGGTTTGTGTAAAATTCGTTAAATTATATAATAAAAGTCGAAATTCCTTTAATATGTGAATACATATAATAAGTACACATACTATCTTTGTTGAAATTTTAATAAAGTTATAGTGTGGATACTTGTAAAATAGCTGACCCTCAAGATGATATAGGTTATCTAATTTGGCAGGTTCTCAAATTTTGGCAAAGAGGAAAGCATCGGATCTTAGATGAATTTGGCATTACAGCATCCCAATTAGAAGTAATGGGAGCTATATATCACCGGGGTGAAGAAGATAGAGAAGTTACGCAGGTTTTATTGTCTCAGGATACAAATATTGATCCTATGACAGTCTCAACTATTTTGAGAAACCTGCAGAAAAAGGGTTTGATAGATCGAACTGAGAGTAAAACAGACACCCGGGCCAGATCAGTGAAAATTACGAAACAGGGAAATGAACTATTTGTAAAAGCAATCGTAAGAGTAAAAGAGGAACAGGAATATCTTTTCCGGAATATAGAGAAAGAAGCATTGAAGAAGCAATTACAAATATTGTTGGCAGAACTGAATAAAAAAGTAGAAATAAATAAACAATCAATCAAATAAATTAGTGAAAGGTATGAACTTGAAGAAGACTAGCGTAGCGATTTTTTCGGCTTTATTGTTAGCCTCTTGTGGAAGCAAGTCAAATGAAGAACAGGTACAGCAACAGCCTGAAGCTTATCCAACAGAGGTGGTAAATAAACAAAACGCAACATTGGAAACTACATTTCCTGTTACGATAAAAGGACAAGAAGATATAGATATTAAGCCTCGAATTGATGGGAATATCTTGCAGATATACGTTGATGAAGGCTCAGTGGTAAGAAAAGGGCAGCCTCTGTTTAAGATAGACTCGCCTTCTACTCAACAATCTTTGACGTCGGCGGAAGCCTCTGTTCAAAATGCACAAGCACAGGTTAATACTGGTCGTGTAAATGTGGATAGATTTCGCCCGTTGGCAGAAAAAGGAATCGTGAGCAATACACAGCTACAGACTTATGAAAATGCTCTTGCGTCGTCAGAAGCAGCATTGCGTCAGGCTCAGGCTTCATTGACAAATGCCAGAGCTATGATGAGCTGGACAACAGTTACCAGTCCTGTTGACGGGGTTGTAGGAACTATTCCTTTCCGTCTGGGTAGTCTTGTCAATAGTTCAAGTGTTTTGACAACTGTAGCTAATATCAATAATGTATATGCATACTTTTCGATGAATGAAAAGGAATTGATGGGATTTCTTCATGATGTAGATGGAAGGACACAAGCAGAAAAAATAAAAAACCTGCCTCCCGTATCACTTACATTGGCGGACGGTACTATGTATGAAGAAAAAGGTAAAATCGAAACTATTTCCGGAGTAGTTGATGTAACTACCGGTTCGGTAAATCTTAGGGCTTCTTTTCCTAATAAGGCTGGAGTACTGAGAAGCGGCTCGAGTGGAAGAATTACTATACCTAAAATTATGGAAGATATTTTCATCATACCTCAAAAATCAACATTTGCCCAACAAGATAAAGTTCTTGTATATAAAGTTCAAGGAGACTCTGTGGTTCAGAATATTATATCAGTGGAGTCGTTACCTGATGGCAAAAGGTATGTTGTGACAAGCGGATTGACGGAAGGAGATCGCATTGTGACAGATGGTGTTGCTACTTTAAAACCAGGAATGAAAATTAGTGCACAATAAAAAGTTAGATTATAACTAATAAAAAAAGACACAATGTTAAAAACATTTATAGAAAGACCCGTATTATCGACTGTAATATCCATTATTATAGTTGTATTAGGGATAATAGGTCTGGTTACCTTACCTGTTGAGCAATATCCGGATATTGCACCTCCAACAGTCCAGATTAATGCATTTTATAGTGGAGCTAACGCAGATGTGGTAATGAATAGCGTTGTTATCCCTATCGAAGAACAGGTGAATGGTGTGGAAGGTATGACATATATGACATCTTCGGCATCTAATAACGGACAGGCTACTATTGAAGTATATTTTCAGAAAGGAACTAATCCGGATATTGCGGCTGTAAACGTGCAAAACTTAGTAGCCAGAGCTAATCCTCTTTTACCATCGGAAGTAACAAGTACCGGAGTAACAGTACAAAAACGGCAGAGTAGTACAATCTTGATGATTTCATTATCATCAGAGAACAAGGATTATGATGGGACGTTTATACAGAACTTTGCGAACATCAATATACTACCTCAGATCAAACGTGTATATGGGGTAGGGGATGCTAACGTATATGGAGCAAGGGACTATTCGATGCGTATCTGGTTCAAACCGGATGTGATGGCTTCTTATAAAATATCTCCGCAAGAAGTTATCGGTGCGTTAACAGACCAGAATATTGAAGCAGCTCCCGGAGAATTAGGAGCAAATAGTGATCAGTCTTTCCAGTATACATTGAAATATACAGGACGTCTGAAAACAGCCGAAGAATTCCAGAATATAGTGATTCGTTCGCAAGACGGACAAATACTAAGAGTGAAAGATGTTGCCGATGTAGAATTAGGTGCCCTTTATTATTCAGTACTTTCTGAAATGAATGGTAATACATCTGTAATGATTGGTATTAGTCAGACTGCAGGCTCTAATGCTCAGGAAGTTATTAATAATGTGAAAGCTGTTATTAATGATGCTGAGAAATCTTTCCCTCCCGGGCTTAAGATTACTTATATGATGGATGCGAATGAATTCCTTAGTGCATCGATCAATAAGGTAATAAGTACTTTAATCGAGGCATTTATATTGGTGTTTATAGTTGTGTTTATCTTCTTGCAGGATATCCGTTCTACAATCATTCCGGCGATCGCTGTGCCTGTGGCAATTATTGGTACATTCTTTTTCTTGCAGTTATTCGGTTTCTCTGTAAACTTGTTGACATTGTTCGCTTTGGTACTCGCGATTGGTATAGTCGTCGACGATGCCATAGTCGTCGTCGAGGCAGTCCATGCACAACTCGACGCCGGAGAAAGAGATCCGAAGGTTGCGACTATGACTGCGATGAAAGAAATTGCACCTGCGATTGTATCTATTACTCTGGTGATGTCATCCGTATTTATTCCGGTCAGCTTTATCGGAGGAACTAGTGGGGTGTTTTACAAACAATTTGGTCTGACACTGGCTATCTCGATTGTTATTTCTGCCGTGAATGCTTTGACATTGAGTCCGGCTCTTTGTGCTCTTTTCCTTAAACCTCATGATGAGGAGCATGGAAAAAAGAAAAATATATTCCAGAGATTTTATTACTCTTTTAATATTGCATTTAATGCAGGTACGCAAAAGTATAAAAGTTCTCTTCAGTTCTTAGGACGTAAAGGGCATCGTTGGATTACAGTTGCTATAATTATAGTAAGTACAGGTGTTTTATTCTTCCTGATGAAGACTATACCAACAGGGTTTGTACCTCAAGAGGATAGTGGTGGTGTAATGGGTATGATAACTTTGCCTCCAGGGTCTTCACTTGAGAGAACAGATTCTCTTACTCGACGAGTGATTGATATTGCGAATGAAATAGATCATGTTGCTTACGTAGCTAATATTACGGGTATCAACTTTATGAGTGGATTGGGTAGCTCATATGCTTCACTGATTATTAAGATGGATCCTTGGGATCAACGTAAGATTAATACTTCGGAGGTTGCCGGAATATTGACGGAGAAGACAAAAGATATTAAGGATGCGGAATTTATGTTCTTCGGAACCCCTACTTTGCAAGGTTTCGGTTTAAGTACCGGAGTTGAGATGAAGTTGCAGGATAGAATGGGGGGAGATATTCATGATTTCTATGATATAACGAATAAGTTCCTTGCTAATCTTCAAGGGCGTGATGAGGTAATGATGGCGATGACTACATTTAATCCTAATTTCCCTCAAAAGCAAATTGAAGCTAATATTCCTAAGATAAAAGAAGCAGGTCTGACATTGAGTGATGTAATGACAACATTGCAGGCTTATATAGGTAGTATGTATATTTCTAACTTCAACTTATATGGAAAGCAGTTCCGGGTAATGGTGCAGGCTTCTCCGGAATATCGTTCTAAATTAGACGATCTTGGAAGTATGTTTGTTCAGACCAAAACCGGAAACATGGCTCCTATTACCGAATTCCTTACAATAACTGATGTGACTGGTCCTCAGGCTCTGAATCGTTTTAATATGTTCTCATCAATGGACTTGACTATTATTCCGAATTTCTATAAAGGATATAGTACCGGAGACGTGTTGGGTATTGTAGAGGAGGTTGCCAGCCAGACTCTTCCTGACGGATATAGTTATGAATATTCAGGTATGACCCGTGAGGAGGCTAGTAGTGGAAGCCAGACTATATTGATCTTCGGTCTGTGTATCATCTTCGTATATCTTCTGTTAGCAGCGTTATATGAAAGTTACATCTTGCCGTTGGCTGTATTGTTCTCTCTTCCTGTCGGACTAGCAGGGGTATTTATATTCATATTTGTGGCACTTGCAGGTGGTAGTGGTATTGTAAATAATATTTATGTGCAGATATCGCTTATCATGTTGATCGGGCTTCTTGCTAAGAATGCTATTCTGATTGTGGAATATGCAATTCAGCGTAGACAACAAGGAATGAGTATTGTAGAAGCTGCTGTTAATGGTGCTGTTGCACGTTTGCGTCCGATTTTGATGACATCCTTTGCATTTATTTTCGGATTGATGCCTTTGATGTTCGCTTCAGGAGCAGGTGCGATTGGTAACCGTTCTATCGGTATTAGTGCAATTGGTGGTATGTTTATCGGTACTATGATTGGTATATTGGTTATACCATCACTTTATATCATATTCCAAAGTATACAAGAGAAATTCAGTAAATCAGGAATGGTAAATTCTAATGATGAAACTATTAAACAGTAAAAGATTTCTTATGGATAATAAATATATTAAAGGTGCAATTCTATTGGGACTTACAGTCTCAATAGGGTTCTCCTCTTGTCAACTTACTAATAAATACAAATCGCCCGAATATGATGCTCAAGGGTTGTTCCGAGATGAAAATCCTACAGATACAACTACTATTGCAACTATTCCTTGGAGAGAGTACTTTAAAGACCCTGTTCTTCAGTCTTATATCGAAGAAGGATTAGAGAAAAACTTTGATTTGCAGATTGCATTTACCCGCATTAAGCAGGCTGAAGCAAGTCTGGGTATGGCTCGTGCAGCTTATTTTCCGACTGTAGCTTTGGCAGGTCAGGTACAACAGAACAGAGCAAGTGCTTATGACCCGACATCGGGTATGCCTCGGGATAGAAAGAGTCTGGCTTATCATAGAGAAACCTATTCACTGGGTATCGCCGTTACATGGGAAGCTGACCTTTGGGGAAAGCTTAACAGGGAGTCTCGTGCTTCGTACGCTCAGTTTCTTTCTACACATGCCTATAAGAATTTAGTTCAAACTTCTTTGATCGCTAATATTGCAACTTCGTATTATACATTGTTGGCATTGGATGAACAATTGAAGATAACAAAAGAAACTATTGAGCTTTTGAAAGAAAGTGCTGCTACTATGGAAGCTCTGAAAGAGGCTGGATTGTTGAATGGTGCGGCAGTTGAACAAAGTAAGGGTCTTTTGTTTGGAACGATGGTTAGTGTTCCGGATCTGGAAAGCCAGATAAAACAATTGGAGAATAGTATCTGTGTGATGTTGGGTCGAAAACCGGGTTCTGTTACACGTTCTAATATCAGTACGCAGAATGTGCCTGATTATTTGTATCATGGTGTGCCTATGCAAATGTTGGCAATGAGACCGGATATTCAACAAGCTGAACTTAGTTTCAGAAGTGCATTTGAATTGACTAATGCTGCCCGTGCCAGCTTTTTCCCTTCTATTACTTTGAGTTCGGGTATGATAGGGTATTCAACAACTAATACACTGGCTCAGTTTTTCAAACCGGAGAATCTGATAGCTAGCTTGGTAGGTGGTCTTACTCAACCGATTTTTGCTAAAAGACAATTAACCGGACAGTTGAAAATACGTAAGGCTCAACAGGAAGAAGCTTTATTGTCTTTCGAAAAAGCAGTTTTAGGTGCTGGAAAAGAAGTTTCGGATATTTTGTATACTTTCGAATCTTCGGCAAGTAAAAATGCAGTAAGACAGCAACAGGTAAACTCAATGAGTACTTCTGTATACTTTACTCAAGAGTTACTGAAAGCTGGTGAAGCTAACTATACAGAGGTATTGAGTGCCGAGCAAAATCTTTTGCAAGCTCAGCTGGGGCAAGTAAATGACAAATTGCAACAACTACAAGCAACCGTAGACTTGTATAGAGCATTAGGCGGAGGAACCAGATAAAATATACTATCGAGTTATAAAAAAAGAGGAAACTATTCTTTTAGTTTCCTCTTTTTATTTTGATACTTAATGGTTTATTCGTTGAGCTTTTTATTTACTTCTTCAATATAGTTGGAGTCTACAATCTCCATTTTCACTTCTTTTGCATCTTCTGCTTTTATTACGGCAGTCTTATAATTATCGTGCCTGAATACCAGTTCCTGATTCGTAAAAGCCATTATTGCATATTCGCCATTAGCATCTGATACAGCTTTGGGATTACTACCTTGTATAGCTACAGTTGCACCTTCGATTGGTGTAGAGTTTGCAGCATTTATAACTTTACCTCGGATTAACCTTTCTGTATTTATTGCAGCTTTTCTGGGATCATTCACTCTGTAAATGAAGAAAGAAGCAACACAGAAAAGAAGAAGTATTATACCTAATTTCGCTTTCATTATTCTGATCTTTAATTTATTACTACTCTGTTTATTTTAGTTCATGCTCTTTACGGTTTCAGTGAGTCTTACAAATTCATGCCTGTAACCGTTTTTGTCATTATCCAGTGCCGATTTAGCCAGATTTATTACCTTGTCATAAGTCGCATTGCCTTTAAATTCCGAGTCTTTGAACAATTGTGCAAACATTGCTACGGCTGATGCGAATTTTAAGTCCGAAGATACATTATTTTTTCCATTATCTATAAGTGGTATCTCCATTTTTACGCTTTTATCAGCATCCGGCTGTTTATACCTAAGCTTAACAGTCAATAGCTCTGGGGAGTTTGTTAATGCTACATTTTTTTTACTTTCTTTAGTAGATTGATATTTTAAATCATCCACTTTGCCATAAATATTGGATTGTACACCTACAGGAACTACTTCGTATAATGCTGTGACTGTATGCCCTGCTCCCATCTCTCCGGCGTCTTTCGTATCATCATTGAAGTCTTCCTTATTCAATAGACGGCTTTCGTAACCTACAAGGCGGTATGCCTGTACTTTCGCAGGATTGAATTCTATCTGAAGTTTAACATCTTTTGCTACGGTAAATAGTGTTCCGCCGAACTCATTTACCAATACGCGGTTAGCTTCTTGTAGATTATCAATATATGCTGCATTACCGTTTCCTTTTTGAGCTAATATCTGCATTTTATCATCTTTGTAATTGCCCATACCATATCCTAAGATCGATAGAAATACACCTGATTTACGTTCTTCTTCAATTAGATTTTCCAATCCTTGATTACTTGAAACTCCTACGTTAAAATCTCCGTCGGTACAAAGGATGATGCGATTATTTCCTTCCTTTACAAAGTTCTGCTTTGCTATTTTATATGCAAGTTTTATGCCAGCACCTCCTGCTGTTGATCCTCCTGCAGTTAATTTATCTAAAGCTTCGCGAATTTTCTGTTTATCACTTCCTGATGTCGAAGGTAGAACTTCGCCTGCATTTCCTGAGTATACCACTATTGCCACACGGTCTTTGTCCCTTAGGTTGTTAATCAAAAGATTTAGCGATGATTTAACCAGATCGAGACGTGTAGGACCATACATAGAGCCGGAAACATCTATCAGAAATACAAAATTGCTGGCAAGTAAATTGTTGTTAGCAATTTCTTTCGCTTTTACCCCGATACGTACCAATCTGTGTTTTTCTGCCCAAGGACATTCACCAACTTCGGTAGTTATTTTTACAGGATCTTTGTCTGTTGGCTGATCGTATGAATAACTGAAATAGTTGATAAATTCCTCTACACGGATAGCATCTTTAGGTGGTTTTTGCCCCTGATTTATGTATCTGCGAAAATTAGTGTATGAAGCAGCATCTACATCTACCGAGAAAGTAGATAGAGCTTCGGTCAAAGGAGAAATGAACCTGTTTTCCTTGAAAGAGTCGTAAGTTTCGTCATTGTTATAATTGTAACTCTGGTCATATGAATAAGCTATCGAAGCAGGTGCTGCCATTTCAGCCATAATTACAGGAGGAGCATAATTTTTGTCTTTACTTCTTTCTCTGACTTTGCTTACCGAGCCAGTAACAGCCATATTTCTTTGAATGCCGTATCCTGTGACAACGACTTCTTCCAATGCTTGATTATCAGGCTCGAGTGATACATTAATACTATTAGTTGTAGCTTTTATTTCCTTGGTGATATATCCTATATAAGAGAATACAAGTGTCGAGTTTTTAGGAGCTTGAATGGTATATTCACCATTGATATCAGTTATAGTTCCGTTATTTGTTCCTTTTATTAGTACAGAAGCGCCAATAATAGCTTCGTTATATTCTGTATCAATTACTTTACCGGTTACTTTTATCAGATTGCTTTGCGCATTTACTGTATTTATAATAGCTATTATACATATAAGTATAAAAGCCGAAAGGGTAGTGATACTTGTTTTTTTCATGATGTTTAGTTTTTTTGATTATTACTACTTTTTTTCGAGACTCGTTTTGTTTTTCTTTATAGAGGATGTGCAGTTGAAAATTCCATAAAACAGGATTAAATTTTTTTAGAAGTTGCAAACTTTTACAAAATCATGTAGCTTTGTTATCAGATTGAAATAAGCAATTTTGAGATTTTTCAGATTAAATAAGAAGAAACCTGTAGAGTTGACTGATGAGGAACTTTTGGAGCAGTACCGTAGTACGGGGGACTCCGAACTCTTCGGTGAGCTGTATAACAGATATATTCCTTTGATATATGGAGTCTGTTTGAAATATCTGCAGGATGAAGATAAATCTCAGGATGCAGTAATGGAAATTTTTGAATATCTATTACCTAAGGTTACTGCATATGATATAAAGGTCTTTAAAACATGGCTTTATAGTGTCGTCAAGAATCATTGTTTTCACTTAATAAAAAGTAATAAACGTGAAATGTCTGTAGATTTTGATTCTAATCTTATGGAATCTGATGATATTTTGACTCTATTGGTTGAAGATATGGATGATGAGCGTGAAGATGCTTTGAATTATTGTATGGCAAAACTGTCTGAACCTCAAAAGATATCTATCAATAAATTCTTTTATGAAGATATGTCGTATGCCGATATTGTGGAGACAACGGGTTATGATTTGAAAAGTGTAAAAAGTTATATCCAGAATGGTAAACGAAATTTGAAAAACTGTATAGAAGGCAGATTAAATTTGAGATAATTAATGAAGTTGCTTGATTACATACGAGGAAAACGCCGAGGTAAGGATGCCCACTCATTGGAATATGATGCCATGAGTGATCCTTTCTTGGCTGATGCTATGGAAGGCTATGATTCTGTACCAGGGAATCATGCTGACAAAATAGCTCAGATGCAGACTCGTATATCTGCACGTATGCAATATCAGAAGCGGAGTTCGGGCGCGTGGAAGTTGGCTATTGCTGCATGTGTACTGATAGCTTTTCTCGGAGGATATTTTGCTTTGATGAATCATAAATCTACTATGTTGGTTGCTCAACATCAAGATAATTCCTATATAAACTTATATATTCCACAAGACTATGTGGATAGCAAACGGTTGGAACTTACCGAACAAAGAGAAAATAACCCATCGGAAAAAGTCGAGGCGGTTGCTTTTGTGGATATAGAAAATTTGCATGAAGTCATCATGCCCGTGGAAAGGATGACTATATATATTCCGGAAGCATATGCCCAATTAAAGAAAAAAGAATTGGAAGAGTTATCACTATCCAAGGAAAGGGAAAATCGGGAAGAAGAGTTTCAGGAAAGTATTGAAGTAGAAGAGGAGCAAATAGCTCCATCTCCTCCTTCGGTTGAATTGGCAATGGCTCCAGAACCTTTAGCAAAGAAAATGCGAGAAGAACAGCCTGTAGAAGATATTGATAAAGACGTTGTTTCTTTGATTGGAGATATTGTTGCAGGTATTAATATTAAAGAGAGTATAACCCTTTCTGGAAAGGTTGTAGATACAAATAATGAACCAATAATAGGTGCTCCGGTTGCTGTAAAAGGAACTGAAAAGGGCACGATTACAGATATAGATGGTAATTATAAGCTACAGGTCGATTCGGAGAATGTAGATCTGATTGCGAATTATATTGGTTATGAAACTATTGAGATACCAAAGGCAAAGACTAATGAAGTAATTGCTATGAAAGAAGATACCCGGACACTGGATGAAGTAGTCGTAACCGGTTATGGAACACAGAAACGGAGTTCGGTAACAGGTTCTGTAGCTACTGTTAAATCAAAGAACGAAATAGTACCTGAGCCTCTTATAGGCAATAAGGAATATAAGAAATATCTGGAAAACAATTTAGTACGTCCTGATGATACTGATTGTGAGAAAACCAGTGGTAAAGTTGTTTTAGAATTTAGTATTAATTCAGGAGGACGTCCTGTAAATATTTCTGTAAAAAAGAGCCTTTGCGATTCATATGACAAAGAGGCTATCCGGTTGGTAGAAGAAGGACCGGACTGGACTTTAGGAACTGCACGTGTGAAAGTAGAGGTTAAATTCTGACATTTCACTATCTTTGTTATCATAAAATTTTCTGTAATTAATAGAATGGCGAAAAAGAACTTCTATGTAGTCTGGAATGGAATTGAACCTGGGGTGTATGATTCTTGGGATAATTGTAAAGCGCAAGTACAAGGCTACGATGGGGCAATCTATAAATCTTTTCCGACTCGTGAAGCTGCCGAAAAAGCATTTAATGAAAGTCCATGGTTATATGTGGGCAAAAATGCAAAAGAGACGCCTAAGAAAATTAATGCAAATAATCCTGCAATCATAAAAGACAGCTTGGCTGTAGATGCGGCTTGTAGTGGAAATCCCGGTTTATTAGAATACAGGGGTGTCTATGTTTTGACAGGAGAACAGATATTTCATCAAGGAACATTCGAAAAAGGTACGAACAACGTCGGCGAATTTTTGGCTATTGTACATGGATTGGCTTTATTGAAACAGAAAAATATGTCTATGCCTATTTATTCGGATAGTGTAACTGCGATGAAATGGGTGAAAGATAAAAAGTGTAAGACAAAACTAGAGCGCGTTCCTGAGAATGAGTCGCTCTTCTATCTGATAGAAAGGGCAGAGAAGTGGCTACGCGAAAATACATATACCACTAAAATCCTCAAATGGGATACACCGAACTGGGGAGAAATTCCGGCTGATTTCGGTAGAAAATAAGTTATGCGTGAAGTAATCTATATTTTAGACTTTGTCCGAACCGGAAAATTCGGAAGTGTAGAGATCGGGCAGAGTATAAATGAAGTTAGAAGAAACTTCTATAAACCGGATGATATATCCTATATGGGACATAATATGTTTATCTGGCGTTATGGAGTTTTCGAGTTTCATTTTTCGGATGGGATATTATTCTTGCTTTGGTGCGATCATCTGGATTTTATGTTTAGCCCCCGAAAAAAGCAATTCAAACTAGATAGATGGATATTAGATAAATACCGGAAACTTACTTTGCGAAAATTTATTGAAGCTATCGAAAGTGAAAAAATAAACTATACCTTAGAGGGGACATTTTATAATTCGGAAATTAAACCTCATAATGTAATCATCCGTATTGTGTCTACTAATGTCTGTGTTTATTTTGAGGATTATGACGGAGTTGAGAGTAATATTTATGAATATGCTTTGATAGCAATTGGCTCTTCAACTTTAAAATCAAATTATAAAGTTCGTCCATTATGACAAAATTAAACGGATTCAAAGGATTTACTCCTGCTACAATACAGTTTTTCAAAGACCTGAAAGAAAATAACTATAAAGAATGGTTTGAAGAACATCGTGATATCTATGAAAAAGAGTTACTCCAACCTTTCAAAGAATTAGCTGCTACTTTAACACCTGCGATGCATAATATTGATCCGTCTTTCGAGATGCGTCCACATCGTATTCTTTCGCGTATTTATAGGGATATACGTTTCTCAAAGAATAAAGAGCCTTATAAGACTTGCATGTGGATGAGCTTTCAGCCTTCGACAAAGGACTGGGAAAAGATTCCCGGCTTTTTTATGGAATTGAGGGCAGACGGATATTTTTATGGTATGGGAATTTTTCAACCCAAAAAGAGAGAAATGGATAGTATCCGTGAGGATATTGCTTATGATGCAGATGAGTTCCAAAAACAGACTCAAAAAATATTGGATAGAGGTTTTATAATCGGGGGTGAAGAGTATAAGCGTCCTATTCCGAGTGAATTGCCTGCTTATTTTCAGCCATGGATACAGCGAAAAGGTATATATGTGTATAAAGAAAAGGCTATCAGTAAAGAGGTATTTAGTGAAAAATTTGCTGAAATAATAAAAGAAGACTATGAATCTTTAGTGTGGCTTTATAATTTTCTGAAAGATAAATAAAGGATTATCCTTCGAATATATCTGTAATTTTTTCTCCCCCCGTCAGATGATAAGCCTGTAATCCGAACGCTCTTGCAGATGTGATATTGGCTTCGTTGTCATCGATAAAAAGAGTTGTTTCCGGATTGATGCGTGCTTTCTCAACCACCTGTTTGTATATTTCTATATTGGGTTTTCTTAAATGAAGTTCGTCAGAATAAAAACTTTCTACGAATAAGTCTTCCAGATTTTCACTGAATTGTCTGCGATATATCTCTTTGAACTTAACACGATGCGGAAAATTGGTATTACTTAGTAAATATAAATTGTAATAATCTTTTAACTTATGAACCATAGCGATCCGTTCCGGATCGTAAGGCTGTAAAAGACAGTTCCAAGCATCCCATATCCGTTTGTCTGATACATTAGAGGCAGCAGGATACTCTTTGTAGATGGAATTGATAAATTCGTCCGGTGTTATTGTTCCTACTTCCAGGTCATGTAAAAAACTCTTATGGGAAGAAATGATATCATTAGCATTCAAGCCATCTATATTGAGGTCGGCAAATGCGTTTATTGTCTTATTGATATTTATATCCATAATGACACCGCCAAAATCGAATATAATATTTTTAATGTTTTTAGGGAACTTGTCAACTAATTTCATTCTTCGTAATTTGTAAACTGCGAATATAACCAATATTTTTTATTGGTACGCTTTGAAACAATATAAAAAGAGTCTTTATATTTCATCTTTTTTGTCTATTTTTGAACCTCTTTTCCAGAAAAAAGATATTGAAATCATATATTGTTTAACACATAAATAAAATATATCATATGACAAAAATAAGAGCAGCGATTGTAGGATACGGAAACATCGGAAAATTTGTTTTGGATGCAATACTTACTTCCCCCGATTTCGAAGTCGCAGGTATAGTAAGACGTAATCCGAGTGAAATTCCGGCAGAACTGAAAAACTACAAAGTGGTTGCTTCTGTAAAAGAATTGGATAGTGTTGATGTTGCCGTTTTATGTACCCCAACTCGTAGTGTAGAAGAATATGCTAAAGAGTGCCTTGCACTAGGTATAAATACAGTAGATAGCTATGATATACACGGTGGTATTGTAGAATTGCGTCGTAATCTGGATAAAGTTGCGAAGGAAAGCAAAGCTGTATCTATTATCTCGGCAGGATGGGATCCGGGAACAGATTCTATGATACGTTCTATGTTCGAATTTATGGCTCCCAAAGGTATCACTTATACTAATTTCGGTCCGGGTATGAGTATGGGACATACTGTGGCTGTGAAGGCTATCAAAGGAGTGAAAGCAGCTCTTTCGATGACTATTCCTTTAGGAACAAGTATTCACCGTCGCATGGTGTATATTGAACTGGAAGAAGGTTATAAATTTGAGGAAGTAGCAGCAGCTATCAAAGTGGACAATTATTTTGTACATGATGAAACCCATGTAACGCTGGTAGATAGTGTAGATGACCTGAAAGATATGGGACATGGTGTAAACATGGTGCGTAAGGGTGTTTCGGGTGATACTCAAAACCAGTTGTTGGATTTCAATATGAAAATCAATAATCCTGCTCTTACGGCTCAGGTATTGGTGGCTTCGGCACGTGCAGCAATGAAACAGCAACCGGGTGCATATACAATGATCGAAGTTCCTATTATCGATTATATCTACGGAGACAAAGAAACTCTGATAAAGAAACTGGTTTAATCTGAGATTCATGATTTCTTTCCCAAATGCAAAAATCAATTTAGGACTTAATATCGTCTCGAAAAGAGAGGATGGATACCATAATCTGGAAACTGTCTTTTATCCGATTATGATAAAAGATGCCTTAGAGATAATTGTTTCTGATAAAGGTTATGATAGTTTTATAGAATCAGGTATTTCTACCGGAACTTCTCCGGATTTCAATTTGGTAATGAAGGCTTTGAAACTAATGAGAGAATATAATGATATTCCGTTTGTCGAGGTTCATTTGCTAAAGAAAATTCCTTTTGGAGCAGGTATTGGAGGGGGATCGGCAGATGCTGCATTTATGTTGAAATTGCTCAACGAGAAGTTTCAACTTGGCATCACAAATGATGAGTTAGCAAAAATAGCAGCAAAGCTTGGAGCTGATTGTCCCTTTTTCATTTATAACAGACCTTTATTTGCTGGTGGAATAGGGGAGCTTTTCGAAGAAATCGGAGACTTTTCTTTGAAAGGTTATCACTTAGTGTTGATAAAGCCTGATATTCATGTTTCTACTAAGGATGCTTTTGCTTTGATCAAACCACAGAAACCAGCAATATCTTTGAAAGATATTATAAAAAAGCCTGTTGTAGAATGGAAAGACTATATGGTCAATGATTTTGAAAGTAGTATTTTTCCAAAATATCCGGTTATACAAGATATAAAAGAAAGGTTATACGAGTTAGGGGCAATATATGCCTCAATGTCGGGGTCAGGTTCTTCGGTGTATGGCATTTTTAAGGAAAAAACAAGTCTGAAAAAAGAGTTTCCAGATTGCTATATTTGGGAGGAAGAATAGAAATAAATTCTTATCATATTTTATTTTACAGAGTTAGCCTTTGGTTAGCTCTGTTTTTTTATTGTATATTATAGTATTATGTAGATATATTATACTATAATTTGTCTTTCAGTATGTCTTTTATAACGGGTATAACTCCATATTTATCAAAAGACTCGGCGAAAACAGGAATTGAATAATCACACTTTTCTCCATCCAGATATAACATTTGTATTCCATATTCTTCTTGTTGTAAGAAAGCGTGCTTTGCCTCAACTATCTCACAAAATCTTGTAAAAAATTTCTTTATAGACTTTGATTCTGAAAAGAGTAAACTTAAATTGGGATTTAATGCGAAGAAAGATAATTCTAACGTATTTTCTAAAAATTCGCTATAATCGAGAATATACAGTTCGATATCGGTAAGCCTGAAATGGTTTTTATCTGTTTGCCAATATCTGAGACTCCTTTTTTCAGAATCTATTTCCGGATTGTAGATCTGTGCCAGATTATTGATATAGTAATTGACGATGCTATCATCTTTTTCTACAACAAGGGAGCAACTTAAACTTTCGGGCTGATAGATTTCTATTTTCGTCTTGACTGTACCTACAGATGCTTTGTCGATATGAAACATGACGTCTCCCTGAAATTCAAAATCGGTATATTCGGAGTCACAATGTGCGTGTAAATACCTTAGTGCTTTCTCCAGGTGTGTCTCATCAATATATATCCTATAAGCAAAGTTAAGTTCCATTATTATCCTTTTTATCGGTTATTTGGTATAAATAAAAGAGCCGGTTATTAGTTCCGGCTCTTTCACCAATCTTTTTAATTTGTAAACCTGATAGCTGCTTGTGCTGCCGCCAATCGTGCTATTGGCACACGATATGGAGAACAACTTACGTAATCGAGTCCTATTATATGACAGAACTCAATAGATGACGGTTCTCCTCCGTGTTCGCCGCAAATACCGACTTTCAGATTTGGTCGGGTTACACGTCCTTTAGCTGTAGCCATCTTTATTAATTCACCAACACCTTCACGGTCTATGACTTGGAATGGGTCTACGCTCAATATACCGCTTTCGAGGTAAATAGGTAGGAATTTACCGATATCATCACGAGAGAATCCGAATGTCATCTGAGTAAGATCATTCGTTCCCACAGAGAAGAACTCGGCAGATTCTGCTATCTTATCGGCAGTGATTGCAGCCCTTGGTACTTCGATCATAGAACCAATTTCGTATTTAATCTTATCTCCCATTTCTTCGAATACCTTTTCGGCAGTACTTCGGATAATATTTTCCTGATATTTCATTTCCGTAATACTACTTGTCAACGGTACCATTATTTCGGGATGAGTTTCGACTCCTTTTTTCTTTAATTTCAATGCTGCCTGAAGGATGGCACGGGTTTGCATTTCCGTAATCTCAGGGTATGTATTAGCCAGACGGCAACCGCGGTGACCCAGCATTGGATTCATTTCGTGCAGAGCATTGATTTTTTGTTTGATACGGCTTTCTGTTATATGCATGGCTTCCACCATTTCTTCGATACCTTTAATGTCGCGAGGCAAGAACTCATGTAAAGGTGGATCTAGTAAACGAATGGTAACAGGAAGCCCATTCATAGCCGTGAATATTCCTTCGAAGTCTTCTTCTTGTAGAGGAAGAAGTTTTGCTAATGCCTTCTTGCGTTCTTCTGTATTTTCGGCCAGAATCATTTCGCGCATAGCGATGATCTTATCCCCTTCGAAAAACATATGTTCTGTGCGGCAAAGACCAATACCGATTGCTCCGAAGTCACGCGCAACTCTTGCATCATGAGGCGTATCCGCATTGGTACGTACGCCTAGACGGGCATAGTGTGATGTGAGTTCCATCAGAGTGGCAAAATCCGTGCTCATCTCGGCAGGCTTAGTTTCCACTTCGCCCTCATATACTTCACCTGTCGAACCATTCAGTGAAATCCAGTCACCCTCGCGATAAGTTTTGTTATTAGCGGTAACAGTACGCATTTTATAGTTAATACGTAAGTCGGATACTCCCGAGACACAACATTTGCCCATACCACGTGCAACTACTGCAGCATGCGATGTCATACCTCCACGTGCTGTAAGGATACCTTCTGCTACAGCCATTCCTTTCAGGTCTTCTGCCGAAGTTTCTATTCTTACTAATATAAGTTTTCTGCCTACGTGCTCTTTTACAATATGTTCTGCGTCGTCGGCGAAGAATATTATTTGTCCCGAAGCCGCTCCCGGAGATGCGGGAAGCCCTTTAGCAATTACTTTTGCTGTTTCCAGTGCTGCAGGCTCGAATATAGGGTGTAATAACTCATCTATCTTTTGAGGATCAACTCTTAAGATTGCTTCTTTTTCATCGATAAGACCTTCTTTCAGCATATCTACGGCAATCTTCACAGCGGCAGCCCCGGTACGTTTACCGCTACGTGTTTGAAGAAGCCACAACTTACTGTCCTGAATCGTGAATTCGAGGTCTTGCATATCTTTGTAATGCAATTCGAGTTTTTTCTGTATTTTGTCTAACTGGCTGAAAACTTCAGGCATAGACTCTTCTAGAGAGAGACCTTTTTGTTTACGATCTTCTTCCGATATGCCTTGTTGTTTAGCCCAATTAAGGGAACCTTGTTTTGTGATCTGTTGTGGGGTGCGTGTTCCAGCCACTACGTCTTCGCCTTGTGCATTGATCAGATATTCACCATTGAAGCAATTCTCTCCGGTAGCCGAGTCGCGGGTAAATGCTACGCCTGACCCCGAACTATTACTCATATTACCGAATACCATCGCCTGCACATTTACTGCAGTACCCCATTCCTGAGGAATATTATTTAGCTTACGATAAAAGATTGCTCTTTCGTTCATCCAGCTTTCGAAAACTGCCATGATAGAATTCCATAGTTGAAGCCATGGGTCGGTAGGGAATTCCTGTCCTGTCTTTTCTTTGATTATTTTTTTGAACCTGCCAGCCAGTTCCTTTAAGTCTTCTGTTGTAAATTCGGAATCCAGCTTTATGCCTTTTTCTTGTTTTAGGTGTTCTATGATTTCTTCGAATATATCTTCATCGTCTTTTTCAACAGGTTTCAATCCCATTACTACATCGCCATACATTTGGATGAAGCGGCGATAGGAATCCCAAGCAAAACGTGCATTTCCACTCTTATTTATAATAGCATTTACAGCATCTTCATTCAGTCCTAAATTAAGAATTGTATCCATCATGCCCGGCATAGATGCTCGTGCACCGGAACGTACCGATACTAACAGGGGATTTGTGTTGTCTCCGAATTTAGCACCTCCGACAACTTTTTCGACCTTTCCGATCGCCTCCCTTACCTCCTTTTCTAATAATTTGATTGTGTTTTCTTTGCCTTGTTTGTAGAAGTCATTACAAACTTCGGTTGTAATTGTAAACCCCGGAGGAACCGGAATTCCGAGTAAACTCATCTCAGCCAGATTGGCTCCTTTTCCCCCTAATAGCTCTTTCATTTTTGCATTACCTTCGGTCATTTCACCACCAAAAAAGTAAACATGCTTTTTATCTTCCATATGCTCAAGATTTAAAGGGTTATGTAAATTAAATAGTAATCACATATATAGTTTTTTATAGTATTGTCTGCAATAATTTTTCTTCCTTGAAATGTTTGTGTTGTTCAGTGTATTCTATTCGCTTTGATTCTCAATATTAATAAAAAAATATTGGAAATCAAAGTTATAGTCTTGTTATTTTACAGATTTGGATAAAAAAAGCAGAGAAATTTTTCTCTGCTTTCTACTGGTGTTTTTTATTTTAAATTAAACTCAGTTTTCTTCTCCGAAAATACTTCCATAACGATGATATTCGTATGCGATACTTTGCTCTTTCAGATAATGCAGAAGTTCGATTCTTCCTTCCGCTAATGGTTTTTCTGAAGCAATATGTTTACCCAGTTTAGCGGCTTGTTTATATACATCTTCCGAAATGTTATTGCTACAAGCCCTGATTCTTTCATACTTATCCATGGCTGCGATAAAATCACTTTCTTTTTGAATAATAACGGAAGTATTACCTAAAACAGAGGCTGCTTTTTTTATAGAATTTGTTTTATTGTCATTTTCAGGAATACTGATTGTTAATGGTGTGCTTGTGGTTTTTGCAGCTCCTATTATCAAGAATATATCTGCCAGATCGTCTTCCGGTTGAACTCTGAGTATACAGTTTTTCAAGGGTAGATAACGGAATATATTCGATTCTCCGTAAATATGGTTTACATCCCTTTCGAGGGCAAACTCTTTCTCCCATACCTGGGGATAGTTGATCGCAGCATAGCTCAGGCGTTTTTTCGAATGTTCGTCTGAGACTAAATCTGTTAATCGTGAATTGCCTAGTACATCGGGTAATTTTTCTTTTTCTTCGAATTCGACAAAGCATGATACATAATTAACTCCTCCCGCTTTGATGCCCCCGCCGAATGCCGAACGTTTCATTCCTCCGAAAGGTTGACGATTGACAATCGCTCCGGTAATTCCCCTGTTTATATATAAATTACCAGCTTCAATAGAGTTTTTCCATATCTCCTGCTCTTCTTCATCCAGGCTTTGCAATCCTGATGTCAGACCATATTCCGATGAATTTACGTATTCGATTCCCTGTTTCAGATCATCTATGCAAACAACTGCTAGCAAAGGAGCGAATAATTCATTCCGGAATGTATAACTATCGGGTTTCACTCCCCATTTAACGCACGGTTTAAGGATATACCTCTTTTCATCGAGAAATTCGGGCGCAACAAGCCATGATTCGCCTTCTTCAAGATTCTCGATAGCATGAAGAAGCTTGTCATTATCATTTGTGATCATTGGTCCGACAATCGTGTCAGAATTCCACGCACTGCCTGTATGCATGCTTGTTACTGCATCCTTTAATTTCGATTTAAAGTTTTCATCATTATATATTTTCTTGTCCACTAGCAATAATGAACAGGCTGAGCACTTTTGTCCTGCATTGCTGAATGCCGAAGAGACGATATTCAGGATAGCATGGTCTTGGTCTCCGTTTCCTGTGAGTATAATTGCATTCTTTCCTCCGGTTTCAGCGGATAATGGTGTGCGTGGACTATTCTCTAATAAGCGGAAGGCTGTATCCGTGCCACCTGTGAGGATGATATGTTTCACGGATGGATGCGAGGTCAGGTAACTCAGCGAGTCCCTGTCTGCTGTGCATACTACCTGCAATACGTCTTTAGGGACACCTGCATCCCAGAAACATTTAGCGAATTGCCATGCAATGGGTAGTGCTACTGTTGCAGGTTTCAGTATAACAGTATTTCCTCCTGCTAATGAAGAAGCTACACCGCCGACGGGAATTGCGAAAGGAAAATTCCAAGGGGGAATGACCAGAATAGTTCCTTTTGGGGCGTAAGAGACTGTCTCCAAATCGGCAAAGGCTTTCATCGTTATAGGGTAGAAGCGGCAAAAATCAATTCCTTCCGATATTTCGACATCCCCTTCCATAAAAGTTTTTCCGGTAATAGCAGACATACAGCCGATCAGGTTACCACGGTTAGCGCTTAAATTCTCTGCTACCTGATGAAGTATTTTGTTTCGTTCGTCCAGAGTCGTTTGCCTCCATTTCGATTTATCTTCTTCTGCAATAGAAATTATTTCTTTAACGTGTTCCATGCTCGAAAGGCTGGCTTCACAGAAACATACTTCATCGTTACGGCTACGGTCATAATACTTCTTTTTGTGTTCTGTAACAATTTCTTTTTCTCCTATTTGCACAGGAATTTTGAAATTGGAATCATTTACTTCCGTTTCCCATTTTTTCAGCGTATTCAGAGCCCACTCACGATTCCAATGTAAATCCAAATCTGTATCGGGTTCGTTGTGGAAAATATTCATATCCTGTATAGGGATAGGCTTTTCATTCCGGTTTTGTTTTCGGAATGCTTGTGGCACGACGCTGTCTTTCTTTTTATAAGCTTCGAGAAACTGATTCGCAAGAAAATTCCAGTGTGGGCTATCCAGTTTCAGATTGAATGAGTAGCTTAAGAAATTATCTTTTCCGGTGTTTTCATCCAAACGCCGTACTAAATAAGAAACAGCATTCAGAAAATGTTCTTTTTTCACCACAGGTGTATAAAGTATAATCTGCCTTCTGAAGTTTCTCATTACGCGTGGCAGATGGTTTGCCATACCTTCCAGCATCTCGAAAGTGACGTAATCTGTCACTCCGTTCTTTTCACTTAACAGATAAGCATATCCGATGCTGAAAAAGTTGTGAGATGCCACACCCACATGTAATGCTTTCGCATTTTCGGGCTGTAGTGCAACGTCAAGAATATACATATAGTTGGCGTCCACATCTATTTTGGTCGGTAGTACCGGATTAGCCCATCCTTTCAGTGACGAAATAATGGTTTCCATCTGTAAATTCGCACCTTTTACCAGTCTCATTTTTAAGGGTGCACCTCCGGCTGCAACACGTTTTTTAGCAAAGTCGAGTAGTCGTTTTTGGAATAAACCGGCATCGGGTAGGTAAGCTTGCACAACGATTCCTGCGGTATAGTCTTTGAATTGAGGCATAGAAAGCACGGTTTCGAATACGTCCAATGTAAGTTCCGTATCCTTGTATTCTTCCATATCCAGATTTACAAATTTGGCTCTCTTTGTACCGTCCTGTTCTGTATAGAGGTTGTCTATTGCCTGCTGATATATTCTGGCAACACGTTCGCAAAGTTCTTTTTTGTTTTCTTCGTAGCTTAGTGGCTTTATCTGGGCATATATCCCAGATAATTTGATAGATATATAATTGATATCAGGTTCTTTCAGCGCTTCCAGATAATGGTGGTAGCGGTGGTCTGCTTCTGCATCTCCCAACACGACCTCACCTAATAGGTTTACATTTTGTCCGATATGTCCTTTCCATCGTGCACCCAGATGTCTGGTAAGGGTAGGGCGTTCTTCGGCAATGATTATTTTATTGGTTTCTTTTCTTAATCTGTCTTTGAATAGAGGAATAGAAATACCATCGAATAAATAACCGAAACTGGTGAATAGTTTGAGAGTCATTCTGTCGAATGAGTTGAAGAAATCGGGCACTCCGTATTCTTCTATCAGTTGTTTCATTCTTTTTGCCAGTTTTTTATTATCTCTGATCTGGGACGATTCGTCCAGCATTTTTGATAATAAGGTCTTGTTAGCTGGTGTTTGCACCAGAGAAGCAAACTTTTTTTGCTCTTTAATTTCTTCGGGAGTCAGTTCCTTTTCTGCTTTATTTAGGAACTGCTTAGCCCACTCCAAGACATCGGAAGTTTTGATCGTGTCCATATTGTGTTCTGGTATTTTAAGGTTTTTACTGTTGTTTGCAAAATCATATGCAAGATATAAAAAAATCAATTTATATCTTTGTTAAGTAATCAAATCTTTTCGTCATGAAAAAACTACTTCTATTTTTCTGTTTGATACTTCCTATTATCAGTTTTGCTCAGGACTTTGATACCTATTTCGAAGATAAAACTTTGAGGATAGATTATATATTCGGAGGGAATGCTGACAGGCAATTTGTGTTGTTAGACCAGCTGGTAGAATTACCACAATGGGCAGGTAGAAGGCATAATCTGTCAAAAAGTTATCTGGACGGGAATGGTCAGATAATGATGTATGATTTGAAAACAGAGAGTTGTATTTACAAAAATACATTCAGTTCTCTTTTTCAGGAATGGTTGACTACTCCTGAAGCGAAAAGTGTCTCGAAAAGTTTTGAAAATACTTATCTTTTACCCTTTCCAAAAGAGAAAGTGCGGATAGAAATTACTTTCAGAAACAGAAAAGGGGAGTATGATAGGATGTTGACTCATGAAGTAGACCCCAAAGATATATTGATCCACAAGAAAGGGTATAAAAGTATTACTCCTTATAATGTACAGCATAGAGGTGGCGAGGTCGGAAAATCTATCAATGTGGCCATCTTGGCAGAAGGGTTTACTAAAGAAGAAATGCCTTTGTTCAGAAAATACGCTAAGGAATCTGTAAATCAGATATTTATTCATGCGCCATTTGACAAATACAGGGACAGTTTTAATTTTTATGTGGTAGAGAGTATTTCGGAAGATAGCGGAGTAAGTGTGCCCAGGGATAAAGAATGGAAAAACACAGCTTTCCATTCTCATTTCGATACGTTTTATTCAGACCGCTATCTGACAACGAGCCGTGTCAAAGATGTGCATGATGCTTTAGCAGGAATTCCTTACGAACATATTATTATTCTGGCGAATACGGATGTATATGGTGGTGGAGGTATACTGAATGCCTATACTTTGACTACGACAGGGCATCCTAATTTCAAACCCGTGGTGGTACACGAATTCGGGCATAGCTTTGCCGGATTGGCTGATGAGTATTTTTACGAGAATGATACTTTCGACGATACTTATCCACTCGATGTTGAACCATGGGAACATAATGTGACGACATTGGTCGACTTCAATGCGAAATGGAAAGATATGATCTCTCCAAGAGTGCCAATTCCGACTAATCTGGCAGATAGTTCAAAATATAAAACAGGGGTTTATGAGGGTGCAGCATATTCTTTTAAAGGCATCTACAGAGGATCGGTAGATTGCCGGATGAAAACGAATACCTATAAAGATTTCTGCCCTGTTTGCCAAAGGGCAATAGAGCGATTGATCTTGTTTTATACAAAAGATTATTAATTATATCTTTTGAAAAGCTCCTTCCTCCGGATTCCATTCGAAATCGGAACCTTGTCGTGAAGATAAAATATCCTTCACCTCAGGTTTCCATTCTATTACTTCCGAAAGGTCTTTTGTGAGAGTGTTTTCAGGATTTTCCAAATAATCTTCTTCTTCGTCTCCGAACAGGAAACGCCATCCGCTATCGATCTTGATATCGGAATTTTCGCGATAGCAGTATCCTATATAATTGTTGTCCATTGCTTTCTTAGTCACGAAAGCATATTTCTGCAAGTCTGTATATTCTTGGATTGAGGGATCGTCCCAATTCTCTTCGTTTTGCATATTTATTCGAAATTGAATGTTAGAGTTATCATACGGGTTTTTCCCGATTTTATGGCATCCGTATATTTTATGAGGCTTTCGTCGTTCAAATCTGAACGGTTGTGTTCTATTAAATCTCTCAATCCAAAAGAAAAACGAAGTTCGGGACTCAATTTGAATAAAGGAAAATAAAGATTACATCCCAAACCGATATCTATCCCATAATCAGTGCTTTTGAATTTAATTTCCGGCTGGTCTTTTCCTCCGATTTCAGTGTTCACAAATCCTCCCAATAGTACATATGGACGGATATTGTTTAGGCGCTCCGAACTGAAACGCATATGTATGGGTAAAGACAGGTATGTGTTTTTTATCGGAAAGGTTTGTTCGTTAGCTCCCTCTGTATCACTTTGCTCTCTGAAAACAAATTTCTTTTCTCCGAAATGAATAGTCGGGATAGCCCTTAAATTCATAAAGTGATTGATATACCTATCTGCTACTATACCGACGCTGAATCCGGGCGAATATGAAGGTATCTCACTAAACCAGACACTTCCGTCATCATTTACCTTTCCTGTATGAGACATAATTAGGTCTTGGGTACTTAGTCCGACAGTGAACCCGAAGTGAAATAATTTTTGGTCTGCATAAGGTTGATTCCTGATCTTTTGTCTTTGAGCCTGTACACCCATACAGTTTATTATGAGAATAATAGCAAATATTATATATTTTATATACACTTTCAAAATGAGTATTGTATAGATTATATTTATTGAAAAAGTATTTTCTAATTTAGAAACGGTAAAATTAAGCAGAAAAATATAAAGTTTCCGTTATTTTAATTTGTTTTAATTATTGAGTTGTTTTTTAGCCTGTTAAAAGTTGTTTATTGTAATCTCTGATTGACAAAACTAATTGAATATTGATATAATCGAAGTGAAATATGTTTGGATAGAACAAAAAACACTTTATCTTTGTTAGGTCATATCATAAAGTTAGTATTAACATAAAAGATTTAAAGTCATGGCTTACGTAATTAATGAAGATTGTATTGCATGTGGTACTTGTATCGACGAGTGTCCTGTTAGTGCAATTTCTGAAGGAGAAATCTATGTGATTGATCCAGATGCTTGTACTGATTGTGGTACTTGTGCTGATGTTTGTCCTACAGGAGCAATCCATCCAGCATAAATAAGCTGAATAGAAGAAATAAAGAAAGGCTACTCGTGTAGTCTTTTTTTTTGCCCTGACAAAATTATAATTAAAAATAAAAAGATAGAATATGGATTTAATAAAAGATTTGAATTGGAGATATGCCTGCAAATGGATGAACGGAAAAAAGATCGAAAAGAAAGATATAGATATAATTCTTGAATCTATCCGTCTGGCTCCAACATCAATGGGAATGCAGCTTTTTAAAGTGTTTGTAGTAGAAGATAAAGAAAAAATCAATGAGATATTTGAGAAGGCAGCTATCAGGCAGAAAATGCTTCCGGGATGTTCCCATTTATTGGTTTTTGCGGCACAAACATCTTTATCGAAAACAGATATTGATGAGTTTATTAATCGTTTGGGTGAAGTGCGAAATATCACTGGTGAAAGACTGGAAGAATACAGGGATAAGTGGAGTATACTGTTAGGGCTCTCAGAATCTGAACTGATCGACTGGACTATTCGCCAGACATATATTACCATGGCATATGCTACTGTTGCTGCTGCAAACCTAAAAATAGATGCTACTCCTGTCGAAGGTTTTGAACCTTCTATTGTAGATGATATATTGAACTTGAAAGAACAAAATTTACGTTCTAGCTTATTACTTCCATTAGGGTATAGAGACGAGGAAACCGATCGTTCTTGCGGAGCGACCAAAGTACGGAAGGAGGCGCAAGATATATTTGTTTTCTGAGTAATTAATCTCATTATACAAGAAAATAATATTAACAAAAGTGGTCGAAAGAAATAAACTTTCGACCACTTTTGTTTGTAAAATAGAGCTTTTTACTTTATAATATTATCTTATCCTCATTCTTGCTACTGTTGTTGCTTGTACAGTGCTTCTTAATGGAGTTGTTATGTTTATTTTTATATTAGCAGTTTCTTCTGTTCCGGAAGGTCCATTTGCAACATATTTCAGTTTAAAAGATAGCAGATTTAGTCCTAATATACCTTTCTTTACGTCAGTTATTTGAAAGTTAGGACTTCCCTCTACTGTTACATTAACATCGGAAATAAGACCGAGAACCAGCCCAAGAGCATCGTTTAAAACAACAGGGACAACTGTTGTAGAACCTTGATCTACATCAAGTTCAACTCCAACATTAGCTCCGACATTAAGATCATTGAGGTCTAGATCGACAGTAGGTGTAATAATTTGTGCAGATAGTGTAGACATTGAAAAAAACGCTACAATCACAACGAATAATTTTGTAAAAGTTTTCATAACTAGTATTTTAAAATTGTTCAAAAATAAGAGGTACCTCCTCTTCTCTGTAATAACGAACAAAATAGTTTGATAATAGTTTTTGCTTTTTAGTTAAATATAGATATTATTTTATGTTCTGATTATTAGAAAGATAAATAGGTGTGAATACCTGAGCAATAACCTTTGCGCTGGATACTAGTTTATACCTTGATATGATATGGAAAAAGAAGATTCTCTCTTGATAAAAAGGGTGGGAATTAACTTATTTTGATCGTTTCTTCCGGAGGCGGGCTCTTTTTTTATGTAGGATATTATTATTAACTTTGAATAGAATCCAGACAAATATATATGCAAAAAAAGCGGATACTTATATTTAATGATTGTTTTTATATGGGAGGTACGGAGATATTGTTAGTAAATCTTCTTAACCATCTTGTCGAGAAAGATTGTGATGTAACTTTACTACTTCCTAATCCGTCCGATAAAAATGTTTTACTAAATAGAGTATCAAAGAAAGTTCCTGTTAAGTATATCTTTCCGAAACCGCTAACAGGAATAAAGAGAGTATTGTATAACAATATACTGATTTTCTATCCTCGGTTGTTTGCTAAGCTTGTAGGATTCAGTCAAAATGAGTATGATGAAGTGGTGTGTTTTAAAGATGGATTTTATTCTATCTTGTTTAGTAAATTGAAACTGCCTAAATATTTGTGGATACATAATCAGCCTTATGTCAGGGAATATGAAAGTAAATCTGTGAAAGAGTACTTTGCTTTCATTCTGAATAGGTTTCAGATAAAGCGGATGACAGATTCTTTTGAGATGTATGACCGTATAATATGCGTGTCGGATTCGACTAAGAGAAGTTATATCGAAATATATAATAAAGGCGAAGCAAAACGGGATATCGAAGTATTATATAATGCGTTAGACCTATCGGGTATCACAGAGAGAGCAAACGAATCTGTAGATTTACCTGAAAAGAAAAGAACGAGTTTCGTTGTAGTTATCAGATTGTCTCACGAGAAAACCGTAGAAAGAGCTATACAGGCGACAGACCGGCTATTGAAAGAAGGGTACGATTTTGATATGCGTATTTTGGGAGATGGTGCGGAATATGAAAAGCTTCGCTCTATGATTACTGAATATAACTTGAACGATCGCATTACTATGTATGGGCGGGTTTCCAATCCTTTTCCGTATATGAAATATGCCGATTGGTTTTTATGTCCTTCTTCCCGAGAGAGTTTTGCTCTCACTTTGCTCGAGTCGATTACAATCGGTACACCTGTGGTTACTACTGCCAGCGGAGGTCCTGAGGATGTTGTAGATCATGGGAAATATGGTCTGCTGACAGAGAATAGCTTAGAGGGTGTTTATTCCGGTATGAAACAGGTTATGGACAATCCGTCTCTTCGTGAACATTATCTATCGAAAAGAGTAGAATGCCTTAGCCGCTTCGATTATAAAAAGTGGTTGATATCTGTGGATAAAATATTAGGTGTTTGACCTATGTTGTACTAATATCTTTTACAGAATTATTCTTCAAATAATATTTACACCAAAGTTTTATTCCACACTGATCGCATTTTGGGTTTCGTGCTATACATACATATCTGCCATGTAGTATTAGCCAATGATGTGCTTTGGATAGTAAATGAGTGGGGATGTTTTTTACCAGTTCCTTTTCAGTTTCAAGCGGAGTTTTAGAATTATTTGTTAACCCTATTCTGTTCGATACTCTGAATACATGGGTATCTACAGCCATTGCCGGCTTATCGAATGCAACAGACAACATCACATTTGCTGTTTTTCTTCCTACTCCGGGTATGCTTTCCAATTCGGCTTGGGTGCTGGGTACTTGTCCTCCGAAGTCAGATACCAGCTTCTTAGCCATTCCCAACAGGTTCTTAGACTTATTGTTAGGATACGATACACTCTTTATATATTCATATATTTCTTCTACTGATGCGTTAGCCATCACTTCAGGAGTGGGGTAGGCTTCGAACATCGGAGGAGTGATCATATTTATTCTTTTGTCTGTGCACTGAGCAGATAATATAACTGCAATAAGTAAATGGAAAGGATTATCGTAGTGAAGTTCTGTTTCGGCAATTGGCATATTCTTCTCAAACCAACCGATTACATTTGTGTATCTTTCTTTTTTTGTCATTTCTACTATAGTTTATATCGTATAACAAAAATAGTAAATAAGCTTGTATGAAAAAACAAAAGAGTGAATCTATTGATTCACTCTTTTGTTAGATCGAATTTATATATCGTATCAGAAAAATTTCACACGATTATCTTCTATGTTCATTTTCTCTTTCAATGCTTCCATAGCCTGAGACATCATTCTGTACATGTTTTGGCTGCTGGTAGTTTGTTTGTACATATCTGCATTTGCTTCTGCACTTTGGTCGATACGGTTCAATACATTTACTACCAATACACCATTATCTCCTTTTACAGGTCCTTCAAGCTTATTAAGTGTACCTACTTCTGCATATACATTTAATGCCGATTCGCGACCTATACCCATAATATTAGGTGTGTTGAATGTTACAAATTTAACAGTATCCACTTTACCATCCACAGCAGTTGCATAAGCATCCAATGTACTCAGGTTTTTAGCTTTTAAATCTGCAATCATCTTTTCAGCCTTTTTATCTCTGATAAGTTCTGCTTTAAGAGGTTCGGTTACATCAGCCAGAGGTAGAAGACCTGCATCTACTTTTGAATCTATTTTAGCAATAATTTTGTAATCCGAAAGGTCAAATTTCTTTACAGAGCCTACTTCTTCGTTAAATGCCCAATTGATAACCTGGCGTGAGCCACTTATCTGTGCAAGATTTGGTAATGAACCCGAGATAAGGACATCTTTAGAGAGATCATATCCTTTTTCATTCGCAGCTGATACGAAGTTTTTACCATCGCTATTTTTAGCAACGAACTCGTTCAATTCATTGTCGATTCCGGCAAGTGTTTGATCACTTACTACAACCGGCATTTGGATAAGAGCCAATTTGTATTTTGTAACTGGTTTTGTTTTATCTTCAACTTTTATGATTTGGATTTGTCCCTGAAGGTTTAGTTTTTTTACTTCACCTATCGAAGAATTGAATGCAGCATCGATAAATTCTTTTCCGGCAGAAGCTAATTGAGGTTCTGTTACCCAACCCACTTCACCTCCGTTTGATTGAGGCATCAGTTCATTTGCAACTAGTCCGAAATCTTTTCCTCCTTTTATAACATTAATAATACTATCGGCTTGATTATTTGCAGCAACTTTATCCATACCTTCTGGTATGATGATCATTCTTAGCTTTGTAGAATCAGGAGCAGACGTACGGTCTATAAGTTTGTACAAGCGATATGCTTCTCCGTCGCGGATAGGTCCGTCAACATCTCCTATAGAAGCATTTTTAGCAAAAGTAGCTTCTTCCGGAGAAAGATTCTTTTCGGAGAAGAATACGTCATGATAAGGTACTTCTGAATAATCTGTAACTACAAGAGCCGGATTAGTTGTACTAATCAATTTCTCGCGAGCTTCGTTTATTTCTTTTTCTACTGATGCATAATCATTCTCGCTAGGAGTAATTTGTTTTGCGAAGTAAGTAATCTTTCTTAAATTCTCCCGATTTTTGAAATTGTTCTTACGGTCGTTATATAATTTCTGAATCTCCTTGTCTGTAACAGTTACAGCAGAATCGGGTATAGAAGAATATCTGTTGATAACATATGCAATATCAGATGTAGCTTTCGATGCGTCGGTATTAGCTTTAGCTTCTATATCATTCACTATGATTGCGCTTGATAATAATGCATTATACTTTTCTTCCAGACGTTGATATTTCATTAGGTTCTGGATCGTAAGCCACATATCTTTCAGGTTCTGAAGCTGTGCTCTTTGTTCTGTTTCTTGTAAAGGGATAGTTTTAATATCGGTATTTACAAAGTTCAGGAACTGAGTTAATGCTTGTTGGCTGAATTGTCCTGTTTGTGGATCTACGAATAAAGGCATTTGACGCAATACAGGAGATATATTTGTTCCTATGGTCATATCACGAAGCTCTTCATCCGAAATAGCCAAACCCAGTTTTTCGGATTGTTCGTCAAGCATCATTTCTTTTACCATTTGTTGATAAACATACTCTCTGATCTGTGCTGTTGTATTTTCATCCAATGAGCTTTGCCCACTTATCATTTTTTGGAAGTTTTCAAAATCGTTAATTCTTTTGATATAACTTCCTGTTGATACAACTTCTCCATTGACAACGAATGCTTTGTCTCTTTGTCTGTTTAAGAACGAAGTTAACTCATTCCATGGGAAGATGAAAGCCAGCAATGCAACGGCTATTACACCGATCAGCAGTCCTGCTTTACTTCTAATTTTCTGTAATGCAGCCATTTAAAACAAACTATTAAATTATTTTATTATTATTATTTATTTCTTTGCTTATTTTAGCGAGCGAAGATAGTAAATTTTAGCTTGAAAATCAGTTTAAATAATAAAAAATGTGAAGCTTTCCGCCTGTTAAATGCGAAAATAATGAAAAGGGTGTGCTATTGGATAGTGTCAGTATCGGCAGATGTTGCCGTTGCTTGTTCCGATTGGTCAGAAACAATAAAGTCGGAATCGAAAGGTTTGAATATTTTGTAACGGGTCATATCCATATTCGATTCGAAGCCTATACCTTGTAGCGTAAGCTTATCCGGTCTGTAGATCTCTATGTATTTGTCGGAATATATTTTCTGCTCTTTTTCATTCCAGAACAATTCGTCAGTCTTAAAGGTCTCTTCCCGTATGTTTTTCATGAAAACATTTCCTTTCAGATGCCATAACCTTTTGTTGGTATAGTTCCATGCTGTGTCGGCTTTGATAGAAGCCTGCTTTATAAACATGGTGTCGAATTGCTCTACATAAATGCCCTGAGGAAAGTACCAATGCGGATCACTGGCTCTGTCGAAAGCCTGCCAGTCTTTAGTAATCACCTTGTAGCGGATAATTCCGGAATCGGAGATGAGCATTGTTACACTATCATCCTGCAAAGTGGGTACGGTTTCTCTATCGAATGGCAGAGTAATATAGTCCTTGTTATCTCCGCCACATGAGATTAACAAATAAAGCATTAGGATACTTGATGAAAGTACCCTAATAAGATTTTTATTATTTGATTGGTAAGGAATCATTTAAATGAATAACAGTAGCTTTTTATCGGAATTTATTCTTCAAGAACCATAGTTCATTGAAACAGACTCCCAGAGTAACACCATAATATTGCTCTTTTATTAAAGAACTTTTTTCAGGAGAAAGATTTCTGTATTCAAATCCTATATTGATGTATGAAGTACGTCCGCTATACACTACATCACGTATAGGTAGCCCAAATCCTACAGTTACTCCGTATTCTTTGTAACCTGATGTGTTGCTGATATTATCTAACACGTTGGTGTAAGAGTTACTGTAATTGAGTCCTCCTCTGAACTTCATTCTTTTCAGGAAGCTACGGTCACGAGGATCTATTGTATATTCGAAACCTGCGTTGAATCTCCATCGGTCGTTAAAGCGATTAGAGTCTGTAAGGTCGTCATCCATATGGGCAGAATAACGGGACTTAGACCAAGTCTCGTAAGTTGCATCTGCGCCGACAGTTAAGTTTCCGTTTCTGTTCCATGTAAAACCAGCTCCGAATTTGTTCGGTAAATCAGTATATGCCTGATTGCCCCTGTATGTAACAGTATCTCCGGCTCCAACAATAGCGGTTCCGGAAGAAGTATATTCTGTGTATTGTCTGTATATGCTTCCGGAAGTTTTTACGGTTGGAGAGAATACTGCTCCCACTGTTATATTGTTTTTGGCATCAAGAGCATGTGTATATTGAGCACCGAAATCAAATTTTAACATGTTCAATGTCAGTTTATGATGCCATGATTGTCCATTCGCATTAGGCACTCCACTGATAGCTAAACCTCGTGTATAAGTTGTATTACCGAATATATAAGATATATTAGCACCTACCGATAAGTTTTTGTAAACTTCGTAAGCTAGACCTCCATAGACCTGGCTGAAACCTCCCGATCCCGAAAAAGACTTTGTGGAGGACATGTTTTGACCTTCAACAGTCCCGAAAGAATAGCCGACAGATGAAAATGGTAATAATCCGATACTCATTCCTAACTTTCTGGAAAGAGGAAACTGCATAGTCAGATAATCGAGACCACCATTGTCATCGTTTTGTGATACACCGTTTTCTGATAGTTTTGATTTAGAATAATTAACTCCCATATCAAATATAAATGTAAGAGAGTCTACAACGGTGTAAGATGCTGGGTTACCGGGATTTGTGTTCAATCCTCTGAGACCATAACTTATCCCTCCCATTGAGCGGGCTGCTCCTACGGACTGGTTATTAAGTACTCCGTAGCCATATCTACTATAAGGTGAATCGGTATTTTGTCCCATCAATGGAATCAGGAAAGTAGCTAAAAGCGCTGTCAGTAGTAATTTTTTGTATCCCTGCATTATGTAAAAATTCAAAATAATGTTTTTGGATTTTATTTTTTGTTATGCAAATGTATTATTTTTCATTGATATTTTTATGCCTGAGTAGGTGCGACAGGCTTTTTATGCTAAAATTTGCATATCTTAACTTTAAAAACATATAATACTGAGAGAAAATAAATATAACATTTGAACCTGCTTATGTGATTGTTTATATATGCTGCTAAAATAATAAAAGGTCTTAATTCTGAAAGACATATCCTTTGATTTTCTTATCTTTGTGTTAGATAAATCTCTATATATTTATAAATGATAGATGTAATAAAGGCTAAGTTTCGGTCTTTCTTAAATTTTATAGCCCCAGTAAAAGGAATCGTTTTTTTTCTGTTTCTGTTTCTTCTTTTCGAGTTGATCTGGAAATTGAGTGTAAGCATAGGAGAAAATGGTGAACAATTTATTGTTTTAGGGCATAATCTTACTGGTTTTATTTATCCTATTTGTGAACTTGACGCCCGTATCGTTTATTGGATTATTCATGATCTGATGAATTATGAAACTTTCAATATAGACGGGATTGTTGTGTATTTTGACAATTCGCTCAAGATGCAGATTATAATGGGGTGTACGAGCATTAAACAATGGCTAATGTTCTCTTTTATAATGATTTTTTACTATGGTCCATGGAAGAAGAAATTGGTATTTATACCTGCTTCGTTGTTATTCCTGAGTTTTATAAATATAGTGAGGTTGGTTGTTTCATCTTTCCTTATTAAAGATGGCTTTCCGGAATGGTTTATCCCTATGAATGAGTTGTTAAACGGGGCAAAATGGAATGATTCTCCGGCTGCTTATTGGCAATTTTACCGCGACTGGTATCATTTCTTTCACGATGGATTCTTTAAGTGGGTGTATTATGATGGTATCATGTTCTTGATATGGCTTTTCTGGCAGGAAAAGATTAACCTCCCTTATCAACGATTAAAGAACAATCGGTAATTTACCTTTTCTTTTTGTTTCTCTTTTGGGAATATTGAGAAAATAAAGAATTGTAATAAGGTTGCAATAAATCCAGAACTGGCAGTAGAAAGCAAAACGTTTTATTTTGGAAGTGTGTACCGGCTTTTTTCAAAATAAAGAATTGAGGGAAAAATCTTATTACAAACAAAAGTAAGCTTGCTGCGAGATATACCCAAAGTAATTTTATAGAACTGTATACAATCAGGCTTATAAACAATAAATAAAACAAGTATCTGCTTACCGATTCAAGTTTAAAAATACGAGGAGAAAAGGCTTTAAAGTGTCTTTTGACCTTCATATAATTACTTTTGATAAATTTCCATTTACCAAAGCTTTCTAATTCGCAAGACACAAAGCTGGAAGGAGATAGAGCTATAGTTGTATTCTCACTTGTCATGATCTTGTGAAGAAACAACTCTTCGGCATTATCGTGATTCAAAGTAGAAGAAAATCCTTTATTGTCGAAAAACAGATTCTTTCTGTAAGCCACATTTCGGTAAATTCCGGTATAAGGTTTACCTTTTATAGCCATCGCAAAATATTGCAGAGAGAATAGCAGGTTGTCGAATATCGCGATTTTTCCCCACAATGTATTTCTGGTGTTGTAATTACAATATCCAAGTATTATATCTTTATCAGGAGTCAAATTCATCATCATAGAAGATATCCACTTGTTGCTCAAAGGTGCTGTATCTGCTTCGGTAAATAACAGTACATCCTTTGTGGCGGCTTTGATTCCTATTGTTAAAGATAATATGCGGTGCTTTTGTCTTTGTGACCAGTCTTCGTGTGTAGAAACAGGCGAGAAGGTATGATATAGATGTGAATGCTCTCTTTTCAGCCTTTTCAGGAAATGTTCGCTTTCGTCGGTAGAACCATCATTAACGACAATAACTTCGTAATCGGGATAATCCTGATCGAGAATAGACGGCAAATTTTTTTCAAGATTTTCAGATTCATTCTTTGCAACAATAATGACAGATACTGATGGGACATTCCTGTTAGGTCGTCTTTCGGATTCTTCTTTCTCATAATAAGGTATAGGCTGGTTATAATATTTCAGATAAAAATATAGCTGTATTATTACAACAATCAGCAGTAGAATTAATCCTATAATTCCGAAGATATCAAATGTGAAATATGAAAGAAGCTGCTCCATTACTATTTCTTGAAAACCGAAACATAAGAAAAAGCCAAGAGTGAAGATCATTCTTGACTTTCCCTTTATTTAATTTTTGTGTTTATAATTTATCTGAAAAATATGCTTTTGGAATTTCCCTGCAATTGTATTGCGAAGCCATAATTTCGGCATAAGCCCCTGCCGAACGAAGTGCAAGGAAGTCGCCCCTTTTAGTTTCGTTTAGTTCATAGTCTTTAACAAACACATCAGACGATTCGCAGATGGGACCTACTACATCGTATTTTTGTGCGGATAGGTCTGAGGAAATATTTTCTACCTTATGGTATGCCTGATATAGTGCCGGACGAATGAGGTCTGTCATTCCTGCATCGACAATAGCAAACTTCTTGCTTTCGCCTTCTTTCACATAAGTTACTCGTGTGATAAGCGAGCCGCATTGTGCCACTACAGAGCGACCTAGTTCGAAGTGCAGAACTTGTCCCTTTCTAAGGATCAGCTTCTTATGAAATAACTCTACATAGGTTTCGAAATCAGGAATCGGATTTGCATTCGGGTCGTCATAATCGATACCTAATCCTCCGCCGACGTTGATGTGTTTCAGGTCGATACCTTCACTTTCGAATAGAATCTGCAATTCGTTCACACGTTCAGCTAACGGTGCATAAGTTTCGATATCCGTTATTTGAGAACCGATATGGAAATGAATACCGATTAGTTCGATATTGTTTAAAGTCTTTACCTTATCGATAGCTTTTTTCAGAGAAGTCAGGCTGAAACCGAATTTGTTTTCATTCAATCCTGTGGTAATGTAATGATGTGTATGTGCATCTACATTCGGGTTGATACGAAGTGCGATAGCCGCTTTTTTACCTTTCTTTTCGGCAAGTTCGTTGATTACCTCCATTTCGGGTAGAGATTCTACATTGAAGCAAAAGATATTGTAATCCAGTGCCATATTGATCTCTTTGTCTGTTTTTCCTACTCCTGCGAAAACGATCTTCGAACCGGGGAATCCTGCCATAACGGCAGCTTTAACTTCATTTCCACTCACACAGTCAGCGCCGAATCCGGCTGCTGCAATGAGTTGTAATATTTTGGGATTGGCATTGGCTTTTACAGCATAATGCTGAGTATAGCCATATTTGTTAGTAAGTTCCCTTACTATGTTGAGAGTCTTTTTCAATAAATCCACATCATAGTAATAAAAAGGCGTTTCGAGCCCTTTGAAACTTTCTACAGGAAATGTTCCTTTAGTCATCTATATTATAAGTTTTAAATTTTAGAAAATAGTTTTATTTAATATTTGTAATGTCTTCTCCTTTTGTTCACTCTTTATTATGAAAGATATATTATTGTTACTTCCTCCGAAAGAAACCATTTTCACCGGAATACTTTTCAATACCTCAAACACTTTCGAAATCGGACTATCTGTTTCCTGATCCAGATCTCCTACAACTGATATAATAGTCATGTTCTTTTCTACAGTGACTATTCCCAGTCTTTTCAGGTCATCTGTAATCTCTGTCAGATATTGGATGTTGTCGATAGTAACGGACACGCCTACTTCTGATGTGGTCATCATATCGATAGAAGTCTGGTGCTTTTCGAATATTTCACCTATTTTTCTTAAAAATCCGTGAGCCAGCAACATCCTGCTCGATTTTATATTGATAGTTGTGATTCCATCTTTAGCTGCTACAGCTTTTATTTTTCCTTTTTCCGTTTCGTTCGATATAACCGTTCCCTGATCTTCTGGGGAATGTATATTCAATAATCGTACCGGAATATTCGCTATTTTGGCAGGCAGGATGCACATTGGGTGCAGAATCTTAGCTCCGAAATAAGCCAGTTCGGCAGCTTCATCGAAATTTATTTGATGTACGATATGTGAGTTAGATATAAGTTGAGAATTATCTCCATACATAACATCCTTGTCTGTCCATATCTGTATTTCTTCGGCTTGCACTGCTGCTCCTATAAGAGATGCACTGTAATCACTTCCTCCAAACTGGAAATTGTCTATTTCGCCATAAGCATTGCGACAAATGTAACCTTGCGTTACATATATATCGGGCTTGTTTGCTTGTAATATTTTATTGAGATTGTCCTGAATGAATGTAGTATCAGGCTCGCCTTTTTTATCGATCTGCATAAAGTCTAATGCCGATATTTCACGAACATCAGAGTTTTGCTCTTTTATAAGGAGTGTAAGTAAACCCGAACTAAGTATTTCACCTTGAGCAAGAATTATTTTTTCTTCGAAAAGTGTAAATAAGTCTTTGGTGAAAGAACGGATATAATTGATTTTTTCCTTTACGAAAGTTTTTGCTTCTTCTTTGGCAGAGGCCGAAGAAAATAATTCTTCTATCTTTTCAGTATATTCTTTTTCAAGAATGTTTATTCCTTCTATAGCCCCTTCGGGATTCTTTTTATAGAGGTAGTCCGAAATTTCTTCTAACTTATCGGTAGTACCGGCAATAGCAGATACGATGACTATACTGTTTGTCGTTTTGCTTGCAAGTTTTGCCACTACTTTTATTTTATCGGAAGTCGATAAGGCTGATGTACCAAATTTCAGGACTTTCATTATACTTATTTTTTAATTAGAAAATGAGTATTAATACCAAAAATATAATGAGAACAAAAGTACAAAAAAAACTTATATAACATTGATTGTGTCATAAACTCGTAATGATTTTTATAGAGGGTTTACAGATATTATAGATTGAAAAGTAATAAGTGAATTGACATTCCAAATTGTTTATTTTAAACGTCTGATTAAATCAATTGTAAAGATAGGGCTTTGCTCTGTTTGGAATCGGGCAAAATAGAGCCTTGTCCCTACTATTCTTATCGTAGCTTAGGACAAAAGGGATGCAAATAACCTTTGACTGTTCGCTGTAAACATTTTAAATAAGTCAACTACTGATTGGTATAGTAATATAAGTGAGTAATATTTATTTTGCCGGAAATTCCCTACCTTTGCACCCTCATTTTAATTATAGAAGATAATCAGATGTTGATAGTTGAAGGACTGAAAGTTGAGTTCGGGGGAAGAACCCTTTTCGATAATATAAATTTCATTATAAATCCTAAAGACCGCATTGCTCTTGTTGGAAAAAATGGTGCGGGAAAAAGCACCATGTTGAAAATACTGGCAGGGGTAAATAAAAGCTACAAGGGTACAGTTACGGGACCTGATGGGATGACGATCGGATACCTGCCACAGGTAATGCAGGTGTCAGATGAGCGCACGGTAAGAGAAGAAGCATCATTGGCTTTTTCTCATATTTTTGATTTGCAGGAAAAAATCGAAGATATGAACCGTCAGTTAGAAACTCGTACTGATTATGAATCGGATAGCTATGCGAAACTAATTGATGATTTTACGCAGGCTCATGAGAGGCTGGCAGGTATCGAAGAAACTAACTTCGATGGTGAAGTAGAAAAGACTTTACTGGGATTAGGATTCAAAAGAACCGATCTGGACAGACCAACCAGCGAATTTAGTGGCGGATGGCGTATGCGTGTGGAGTTGGCAAAACTTTTACTACGCAAACCCGATGTGATGTTACTGGATGAGCCTACCAATCACCTCGATATAGAGTCTATCGGATGGCTCGAAGATTTTATCACCACGCAGGCAAATGCTGTGGTGTTGATATCGCACGACCGCGCGTTTATCGATGCTGTGACTACGCGCACCATTGAGTTAACACTAGGACGCATTTATGATTATAAAGTAAATTATTCGAAGTATCTGGAACTGCGTCAGGAGCGTCGTCAACAACAGCTACATGCTTGGGAGGCGCAACAAAAACAGATACAGGAAATCGAGGAGTTTATCGAACGTTTCCGTGCTCAGGCGGCGAAGGCAGTACTTGTACAGAGCCGTATCCGTCAGTTGGAAAAAATGGAAAGAGTGGAAATTGACGAAGAAGACAAAACTTCTGTTCGTATCAAGTTCCAGCCTGCAACTCGTTCGGGTAATTATCCGTTGACTGTGGATATGGTAACCAAAAAGTATGATGACTATTTGGTTTTCGAGCATGCTAACTTGATGATCGAAAGAGGAGAGAAGGTCGCTTTGGCAGGAAAGAATGGTGAAGGAAAATCGACATTTGTGAAATGCGTTATGGGTGAAACTCCGTATACGGGAACGATGATGCTTGGGCATAACGTTACTGTTGGATATTTTGCACAGAATCAGGCGGATATGTTGGACGAGGATCTGACCGTTTTTGAAACAATAGATAGAGTTGCCGAAGGTGATATCCGTACTCAGATACGTAATATATTGGGAGCTTTCATGTTCAATAGAGATGACTCTGACAAAAAAGTGAAAGTATTGTCGGGGGGAGAAAGGACGCGTCTGGCAATGGTAAAATTATTACTTGAGCCTGTGAACCTTCTTATTCTCGATGAGCCTACCAATCACTTGGACTTACGGACAAAAGAAGTATTGAAGAATGCTTTGCTGGATTATGACGGAACGGTAATTCTTGTTTCCCATGACCGTGACTTCTTGGATGGATTGGTGACTAAGGTATTCGAATTTTCTGATAAGAAAGTCCGCGAACATATTGGCGGAATCAAAGAGTTTTTGGCGAAAAAAAGGGCTTTGTCTTCGTAATTGTTTTAGCACACAAGAAAAAATATAAAAAATGTAGGGGCAAAAAATCTTTTGCCAGTTATGGGGTCAATAATTATTGACCCCTATATTTTTTCTAGTTGTTATAATCTTATGGGTTGTTTTTCCTTTTCTTATATCTTACTATTATATATGCAGCAATTGCAATGACTAATAATATAGGCCATATATTAAGTATAGCGATAAACAATGTACATATAATTATCCAGCCATTATGCAATGAATTTAATGCTTGATCTCCTAAAGATGGTTCGAACTCTTCGATTGATTTTTTTTTAGCTATTTTTTCTTTATAGGTAGTCGGGTTTTGGTATAATTGAATACTGATAGTGCTATATTCGATGTCATCATTCATTTTGTATGCCGATAGTTTGGCGTTATCTTCCTGCTCTAAAGCGTAGTCCAGAGAATTTTCCGCATCCATTACATCATTTAGCCTTCGTCCTTTATTATCAATAGCAGATGATATGCGTTTCTGTTTTTTAGCCATTCTTTCTTTTTTCAGTTTTTCAGCCAAAAGTTGAAAAGTTACATCTTTAGCAGTGACAGTACGATAATCGATCTCTACGGCAAGAGGGGCAATTTCTTTCAATATGGTATCCAATTTACTATTGTGTACCCTTAATTGTAGATTAGAAGTAAGATCATAATGATGGATAAGTAGTGCAGAGTCTTTCGAAATGTCAATAGTCGAAGTGTATTTACTGTTATTCTTGATGCTCGATTCCATAATCAATCCATTATGCCTGATGATTATTTGCTCTATCGAGTAAGTTGCTTTGGGTATATCTTTTACCTTGAATCTCATATTGGCAGCACGGATCAGTTTGTGGATGCCATCATCATTGATAGTTGATGCAGCCCCTGATGCAATGTAGTTTTGAGGGGAAGATGTTTTGTGTTGTATGACTTCTTTATTGTGTGATATTTCTTTCATGTCCATCACCTGATTGGAAATATCTTCCATACTTAATTCTTCACTTATTTCCGGTGGTGTAAATTGTATTGTTGCACGATGGTCGGCTTCTTCCTCTACGGCGGCTATTTCGGAGACTGGTGCTTCCGAAGCTGTAGCCTCATGTTTGTAACTTTGACTACATGATACGACTAATCCGACAGATAGTGCGATTCCTAAAAAATAATTGTTTGTCCTCATGATATTATACTTTCGATTTTGATTTATATGTAATAGAGTAGGCAAAAAGGAAAAATCCATAAATGGGAATAAAAAAATTATTCAATTGTTCTAAGTTATGAAGTTTGGTGTAAACTTACCTGCTTTCCCATTTGTTATTTGTAAATTGGCAGCAAAATAAAATTTTATGAAACGCTCGCTTTTATTTTTTGCTATTTTCATATTTTCTTGTTGTGGTATAATTGCGCAAGTGCTTAGAACAGAGTCTTTGGCGGACGATATCAGAACCATACAGGTAAATGCAAACGGTAATTGGAAGGATTTGCCTGTGATTGATTTGAATAGCAATGATTTTATTCGTGTCAATTTCGATAGGTTGGGTAGTGAATCTTCGGTGAATCTTCGTTACAGATTAGTAAATTGTAATGCGGACTGGACTCGTTCTACACTATCTGATGTTGAGTTTATGGATGGTTTTAACGATATTTTGATTGAGGATTATGCTTATTCCATGAATACATTGATAGATTATACCAACTTTGTTGTCGATATTCCGAATGACAGAATAAAAATAAAACTGTCGGGAAATTATGCTTTAGAGATTTTTGATGAAGAAGATGCTTCAAAAACATTATTAAGGGTATGTTTTTCAGTACTCGATTCTCAGGTGGGGATAAATGGTTCTGTATCTTCACTTACAGATATAGATGCTCATAAAAAGCATCAACAGGTTTCCTTTACTATTAACTATAATAATTTGCCGGTAAGGGATGTTTTTACAGATTTGAAAGTCTTTGTCCGTCAGAATAACCGGTTGGATAATCAGAAGTCTTCTCTTAAGCCTATGTCTATTCGGGGGACAAGTCTGGTATTTGAGCACAATCGTGATTTGATCTTTGAGGCAGGGAATGAATATCGCCGTTTCGAATCGGTTAGTTACCGATATAATGGTCTGAATATTGCTCGTACGTATTCAACAAACACTCATTATATAACAAATGTAGTTCCTGATAAAATCAGGGCCGATAATGTGTATATCTATGATCAGGATCAGAATGGTCGTTTCATCATCCGTAATTCGGAAGTGGATTCGACTGAAAATGATCTAAGAGCAGATTATTTTACTACTAATTTTACGTTGGTTGCTCCCGATCCGTTTATTGAGCCTGTGTATATCAATGGTGGCTTTACGAATAATACATTCGATGAAAGATGCCTTATGAAATATGATCCGATGGAAGGCGTATATAAAGCGTCCGTTCTTTTGAAGCAGGGAGCCTATAATTACCAGTATCTGGCAAAATCGGGGAATAACTATACCCCGTCGCTTATAGAAGGCAATTATTACGAAACGGAAAATGAATATGTGGTGTATGTATATTATCGTCCGTTGGGACAGCGATACGATTTGTTGGTCGGAATGTTGTTAATAAGCAATAAGTGATGTGAATCAGTATTTGATTTTAATTATATAAAACGTTCTTTAATTACTGCCGCGCCTCTTTGAGGCTTGCCTTCGTTCATTTTGTCATTGCACAAAACGAACCAAAAAGCTAGTGCTGCGATCCTCGCCGACCTGACAATACGGTTTGTTGACTAAAACAAATAAAACTCGCCTTACAGGCTCAGACAACATTTGTTTTTTAACGCCAACTTCACCGGTCAGGTAATCCGGCTACGTCTCTGATGCACATCCTTGCTTTCGCAGCCTTCAGCTTTGCAGGCGAAATGTATGCGATGGAGGAAAGCGTAAAGAAACAAAAAGGAAACGATGATAAAAGTCTGTTTTTTGTTTTAGCTTTCTGATGGGAGCATAGCGCCGGAGAAGCGTAGCTGCAAAATGTCTTTTTGATTCCTTTTGTGACATAGGACAAAAGGGATGCAAGTAATCTTTGATTGCGCGCAGTAAAGAAGTGCTAAAAAAATTAGAGAACACTTTATATAAGCAAATCAACTATTTATTAATATGAATACTAAAAGATATTTTGAAACGTTAAAAACAGTGTGCTTAATATGGAAAACGAGATTTGAGGGTATCCATATTAACAAGAAATATAAATCAATCAAAGTATGAAAAAGAGAGTAATTTTGGGTTTATTGATGATACTCACCTGCGTGGTATTTTCTTTGACCGCTCAAACAAAAAGTTCTATGAATAAATACTCGGAACAATGGAAACAGGTCGAAAAGTTTGAAAAAGACGATTTGCCCAAATCTGCGAATGAAATAGTCGGACAGATTCTGAAAAAATCGATTGCTGATAAAAATACACCACAAACTATCAAAGCCCTGATTTATCAGAATAAATACAAAATAGCTGTCGATAATCAGGAAAGCACGCAGATATTTGCTGATTTGGAGGGGCTTCTACACAGTACATCTGATGTCACAGATAAAGCCTTGTTACACTCTATGCTGGCAGAACTTTACCTGAACTATTTCGATAGACATGCTTGGGAAATAAGGCAAAGAACAGCCATATCGGGTTTTGTCCCTGAGGATATAAAGGAATGGTCGAAGAATATCTTTCAGGAGAAGGCTTTGAATTATTTTTCGGAATCTGTAAAACCTCAAAACGAGTTATTGAAAACGACTACCAAGTCGTATGAAGATGTTATAGTATTGGGTGACGATTCTCAAAAAATATATCCTACGATATATGATTTTTTGATGAATAGAGCGGTTGACCAATCTGCCCGCATAACATCGGACTATGAGCGCAATTCTGCATTCCTGAAATCTTTGCAAACGAAAGGAATCCAAATAAAAGATTTGGCTCAGCCTACAAATGATTTTATCAGACTCGATTTTTCGGGAGATGAGAACTTAGTGACTTTACAATATTATAAGGAGTTCTTACAATCTCTTGTAAATAGAAATATGAATGAGGCGGTAGTCTTGACCGAGATTAATAGGAATAATTATCTTTCCGGTCGTTCGGAGAATTACCGTACCAAGTATGCTTATGATTTTCTGGCTGCATTGGAAAAGAAAAATCAGCAGTATGGCTATAATGTAGAGATTATAGATGCCTTGCTTACACAACTTCAAATGTCTTTTTATTCAAACAGAGGTGGAGATGATAATGAAAAAGAAAATAGTAAGAAGGTATATGAATGGTTAAAATATGGAATTGATAAATACCCGAATTATGACCGTATAAATATATTGAAACGAAGATTGGCTAATTTGGAAATGCCTACGGCTCAAATCGCAGGGCAAGCTGTGTATCACCCCGATAATAAGGAAAAGAAATTTAAACTGACTTATAAAAATCTGAATGAAGCCACTGTAAAAGTTTTGGATAATAAGACTAAAGCGGTTGTTCAGACAAAGAAAATCCCTTTATCCCCAAAAACAACTTATCTGACAGAAGAAGTCGAATTCACATTGGATTTGAACAAAACGGGAGATTATATTCTTCGGGCTGATTATGATAAGAAAGCCAATACAAAATCGAATGAAGACAGATATACATTCAGCATATCGAAGCTGGCAAATTTTGCCAGAGTATCGGGAGCGGATGAATATGAATTTTATGTGGTTGACCGTTTGACAGGAGAGCCTATATCGGGTGCTGTTGTAACGGCTTACTCTACCGATTGGAGTAATAAAAAATACACCCGATTGGCTTCGGTAAATACAGATGCTAAAGGTTTTGCGAAATTTAATTCGAAAAGCTATTTCACCAATAAGAATAATGTAAGATATGTATATAAAGTAAGTAAGGATAGTGATGTAATGCTGGAATATCAGGACTTTCCGTATTCTTACAATTACAATTCTTCATCTACATACGGGCAGGATCTAATCAGCATTTTTACGGACAGAAGCATATACCGTCCGGGACAAGTGGTATATTTTAAAGCTGTCTCTACTTTGCAGAAAGATATCAATACTTCTCTTATTAATGCTAATAAACAGTATAAGGTAACCTTGTACGATGTGAATAATCAGGTAGTGACTGAGAAAACATTTAGAAGTAATGAGTTCGGTTCTATTGCCGGAGAGTTTACTTTACCGCAAGGAGGGCTTACAGGACAATACAGAATCAATGTAGGAAATGCCGATCAGTATTTCAGCGTGGAAGAATACAAGCGCCCTACTTTTCAGATTACATTTGATAAGCTGGATAAAAGCTATGCATTCGGTGATGAGGTTAGATTGACGGGGCATGCCGAAAATTTTTCAGGGATAAAAGTACAAGGAGCAACAGTTGAATATAATATTGTCAAAAGCTCATTTATGCGTTGGTGGATGCCTTCGTCACCCGAAACGGTTGACAACGGAACGGTAGTAACTAAAGACGACGGTTCGTTTGAGATTGTGTTTACTATTCCGCAGGATGACTCTAGAAAATCGTGGTTCAATACCATCTATAATTTTGATGTACAGGCGTCGGTTACCGATCTGAACGGCGAAACGCAAAGCGGTAATTATAATTTTGCAGTAGGCGATGTATCGATGATATTATCAACAAATATTCCTCAGCAACTGGATAAAGACTCACAGGGAAAAATTGAAGTGAAAGCTACGAACTTGAGTGGTGAAGCTATTTCTGCCGAAGGTACATATACTTTGTATAGCGTACTTGAAAATGATAGTATCAAGGCGGAAGTTGCGAAAGGAAATTTCTCTACTTCTGGTAATGTGGATCTAATGGCGCAGATTAAGAAGTTGCCATCTGCCAAATATTTGCTTTCATTGAATGCTAAAGACGATAAGGGTAGGGAAGTTGTTTCCCGAAATTATTTTGTGTTGTATTCTGCCGATGATAAGAATCCACCGATCAAGACAAACGAATGGCTGATTCAGAAACAAACCTTATTTAATTCTGCGAAGAATGCAGAAATCATTTTTGGTGTATCTGCCGATAATGTGACAGTATTGTACGATTTGGTAAAAGGCAATCGGGTATTGGAACGCCAGCAATTCAAGTTGAGTAATTCCAATAAAAAATTCGTTATACCGTACAAAAATGAATATGAAGATAATATTGTAGCTTCATTTACTTATGTAATCGATGAAGTCTCTTATACAAGACAGGTTACTCTGACCAAAGAAGAGGAAGCGAAAAATCTGAAGCTGAAACTGGAAGTATTCAGGGATAAACTCCGCCCCGGTCAGCAGGAAGAATGGCGTATTTCGGTGAAAGACAATGCGGATAAACCAGCCTTAGCCGAATTATTGGCTTCTATGTATGATAGTTCTTTAGATAAACTTCGTCCGGTTACACCATGGAGTTTCAACCGATTCTCGAAAGGATATGAGTATCCGTCTTTATTCAATCCCGTTTCATTCGGAACGAAATCTGACTATGCTTACTTTTCTTCTCCTAATTATAAGGTGGAACCATTCAAATGGGATTATCTGAATTGGTTTGGATATAGTTTCAATAGAAATATTTATATCAGAGGATATGGAAGTGCAAGAATGAAGAATTCAGTTGCTTCTCCTGCACCGGAAGCTAAAATGGAAATGATGGATCTTGCTGTTGAGCAATCTGCTGTATTGGAAGAGGCTCCTGTACTCGGACTGACAAATGCAGGTGCTATTGAGCAAGAAGCAGCAACAGGAGGAAACTCACAGGAAATACAAATAAGAAGTAATTTTAATGAGACCGCATTTTTCTATCCTCAAATGAGAACAAATGAGAACGGTGAAACTATTATCAGCTTTACTGTTCCCGAAAGTAATACCACATGGAAATTCAGAGCACTGGCTTATGATAAATCATTGAATGTAGGTACACTAGAGGCTTTGGCTGTTTCAAGAAAAGAACTGATGGTTACGCCTAATATGCCGCGTTTCGTTCGTCAGGGAGATAAGACAAGCATATCAACAAAAATATCTAACCTTTCGGATGGTGTTATAAGCGGAAAAGCCCGTATCGAGTTTTTCGATCCGTTGACTGATAAAGTTTTGGATATTAAGGTAGATAAATATCAGGATTTCAGTTTAGCAAAAGATGCAAGTACATCCGCTTCATGGTTGTTCGATGTGCCTTCGGGAATAGATATGGTAGGTGTTCGGGTTATTGCAGAAAGCGAATCTTTCAGCGATGGCGAGCAACATGTCCTATCGGTTCTTCCTAACCGTATGTTGGTTACCGAAAGTATGACAATGAATATAAACGGTCCGCAAACTAAAGAGTTTGTATTTGATAAGTTTGTAAATAATAAATCAAAAACTCTATCCGACTATCGCTTGACATTGGAATACGCAGGAAATCCGGCTTGGTATGCTGTACAGGCTTTGCCGACTTTGAGCAATCCTACGAATGAAAATGCAGTGAACTGGTTTGCCAGCTATTATGTGAATACTTTAGGAGCATCTATTGTACAACAATATCCGAAGGTAGGCAACATGATTAAGGCTTGGAAACAACAAGGCGGAGACAAAGAAACTTTGGTTTCTAAGCTACAGAAAAATGAAGAGTTGAAATCAGTTTTATTGGAAGAAACTCCTTGGGTATTGGATGCCAAAGATGAAACGGAGCAAATGAATCGTCTGTCATTGTTATTCGATCTGAATAATACCAATATGCAGACATCTCAGGCTATTGCAAAACTGAAAGAAATGCAAAACGGAGATGGCGGATGGTCTTGGTACAAAGGAATGTATTCGAGCCGAAGCATGACACAATATATTCTGTATGGTTTTACTCAATTGATAAATCTGGGTGCTGTTCAATATCCGAGCGATGTGAAGGTGATGCAGATGGATGCCCTTAAGTTTATTGATTCGCAAATCAGAAAAGATTTTGAAAATCTGAAGAAAAGCAAAGATTGGGAAAAAACAGAATATGTTTCGACTAATCAGCTTGAATACTTGTATGTTCGTTCCGGTTACAGAGATATTCCTATCGATCAGGCGACACGTGCCGCCGAGAGATTCTATACAGATGTTGCGGAAAAGAACTGGACGAGACTAAGTCTTTATGAACGCTCGTTATTAGTAGCAGTATCTCAGAAAAACGGAAATAAAGAGATTGCATCCAAGATCATGAAGTCTATTCGTGAGCATGCTACTGTGAATGAAGAAATGGGAATGTTCTGGGCGAATAATACCAGCCATGTATTTATGAGCCAATCGGCAGTTGCTGTTCATACGTTCCTGATGCAAGCATTTAAAGAAACGAATGCTCCACAAAGCGAAATGGATCAATTGAAACAATGGTTGCTGAAACAAAAGCAAACTCAGGTTTGGGAATCTACTCACGCTACTATCGATGCTATTTACGCATTGTTGAGTACAGGTAGCGATTGGTTGGTAAGTTCGGGTGATTCCAAAATAATTATCGGTAAGCAAACCGTAGAACCACAGAATAAAGAATTGGGTACAGGTTATATTAAAGAGGCTTGGGCTACTTCTCAAATTTCTAAAGATATGGGTAAAGTACAAATCCAGAAACCGGATAATGGACCTGCTTGGGGGGCTTTATACTGGCAGTATTACGAAGATCTGGATAAGATTACTTCTCAAAAAGGAGAGTTAGGTGTAGATAAGAAATTATTTGTAGAAAAATCAACTGCTCAGGGCAAATCTTTGGTTGAAGTGACCGAAAGCAATCCTTTGAAAGTTGGTGATAAAGTGACCGTACGATTGACTGTTCGTGCAGATCGTGATATGGAATTCGTACAGTTGAAAGATATGCGAGCATCCTGTTTCGAACCGGTTGAAACTATCTCCGGTCTTAGATGGCAAAATGCAAGCTATTATTATCAATCTACAAAAGATGCTTCTACAAATTTCTATTTCGATAATTTGAGAAAAGGCACTTACGTTTTCGAATATTCTGTATATGTAAATAGAGTGGGTGAGTATTCTAATGGTATTACTACTATCCAATGTATGTATGCACCCGAATTTGTATCTCATACCTCTGGTATTAAGGTAGAAGTGAAATAGTTTAATATAAACCCTTGAATTTGAAGAGCAGGATATTTTCCTGCTCTTTTTTATTGGACTAAAGGTTAATTAGAATTAATAATCTAAAGTGTTGTAAACTATTTTATTGCTTTTTTCATTATAAATATCGAAGATTTTCAAATGTTTTGTCAAAATCATTTTGTAACTTCGAACTAGGTTTTTTATATAAAATTTATGTAATTAATTTACAAATTGACAGATCATGAGTAGAGAAGAAAGTGACTTGATAGGAAGTCTACCTGTGCCCGCAGATGCTTATTATGGTATCCATACACAGCGGGCTATTAATAATTTTCATATTTCGGGCGTAAAATTATCGACTTACCCTGAGTTTATAAAAGCGCTTGCTTATACCAAATGGGCGGCGGCAAAGGCAAATGCAGATTTGGGAGCATTGGACAAAAAGATAGCCGATGCTATAATCAGCGCTTGTAAAAAAATAATTGAGGGAAAATATCTGGATCAATTCCCAAGCGATATGTTTCAGGGCGGTGCAGGAACCTCTACCAACATGAATATAAATGAGGTGTTGGCGAATATTGCATTGGAAGAGATGGGATATAATAAAGGTGAGTACGAACATTGTTCGCCTTATGACCATGTAAACCTTTCGCAATCGACTAACGATGCTTATCCTACCGGTGTAAAGCTGGGTATTCTGTTTTATAATAAAAAAGTAACCAAGGCATTGCAGCATCTTGTCGATTCTTTACGAAAAAAAGAAGAAGAGTTTAAGCAGGTTATCACTATGGGACGTACCCATTTGCAAGATGCTATACCTTTGACTTTAGGACAGGAGTTCGGAGCATTTGCTACTACTCTTGAGAAAGAAATAGACTATCTGAATTACAATGCAGATCAATGCCTTGAGATAAATATGGGGGCAACGGCAGTTGGTACAGGCTTGAATGCGATTCCCGGATATGCAGAATTATGTGCCGAAGTTTTATCGAATATAACAGGTCTGAATTTTACTCCTGCTAAGAATTTGGTTGAGGCAACTTCAAGCACAGGTAGTTTTGTTGCTTATTCTTCGGCAATGAAGAGATTGACTACTAAACTATCCAAAATGTGTAATGACTTGAGGTTACTGACATCGGGTCCTCGTTGCGGTTTCTACGAAATAAATCTCCCTCCGCGTCAGGCAGGCTCTTCCATTATGCCTGGAAAAGTAAACCCGGTTATTGCAGAGGTGGTTTCTCAGGTTTGTTTCAAAGTGATAGGAAATGACCTCACTGTGACTTTGGCATCAGAAGCCGGACAATTGCAATTGAATGTAATGGAACCTGTTATAACTTATGCGATTCTCGAATCACAGACATTGCTTACTCATGTAATGGATTGTCTACGTGAGAATTGTATCGACGGTATCACTGCAAATGTAGAGCATTGCGAAGAATTGGTAAAGAATAGTATTGGTATTGTTACCGCGTTAAATCCTTATATCGGTTATAATAATAGTACAACTATCGCACAGGAAGCCTTAAAGACTGGCGAAAGTGTATATGATCTGGTATTGAAAAAAAATGTTCTTTCGAAAGAGGAATTGGATAAAATCCTTAATCCTGAAAATATGACAGGACAGAAATAAGACATATTTGTTTATACAAATCAGTATTTCACTTATTTAAGATGCTCTTTTTTTACTGCCGCACCCTTTGGGTTTACCCTTCATTTTGCCTTGATGCAAAACGAAGCAAAAGATCAAGGCTACATCTCTCGGCGACCAGTTAACCGATTAGCCGGCTGAATTAAATAAAACTCGCCTTTACAAGGCTCAAAGAACATTTAATTCTTTTATCCGCCTGCATCGGACTGGTACCCGCCTGTGAGATAAATGCCAATCTAGTTTATGCCAAAGGGGATTTTCCGCAGCATTCAGCTTTGTAGGCGAAGAGTATGCAAAGGAGGAAAGCGTTATAAAACAAAAGGAGATAAGTATTAAACATATTCTTTTGTTTTAGCTTTCCGATAGAAGCCATACCGCCGTAGAAGCGTAGCTGCAAATGCGGTTTTGGTTACTTTTGTCGCATAGGATAAAAGTAACGCAAGTAATCTTTTGATTACGCGCAGTAAAAAAGAGAAGAATGATTTTAAATCAGACTTATATTAAAATACAAAGGAGTTATTCATTCAATAACTCCTTTGTTATTTGCTTTTATATTAATACACCGAAATTTCATCTAAGAAGAACCATGCAGGTTGTCCTACGCCATAATGCCATGGGGGACATAATCCGATGGTTTCTATTTTCACTTTGATGTAGCGTGCACTTACTTTCTCTTTTGCAGTGACAGGAATATTCACGTATTTTACTTCTGTTTCGCGATCCTCAGCTATTTCATTTTTCCCCATCAACGTATAATTTATATTATCATCTGATACATGACACGTCATACTTTTGGGTAATAATATCCATGCTCCCAACTGATGAAGAAAGTCTCCTTCGACTGAATTGAATGATTGTTTTGCTCCTAAGTCGATTACAAATTCAGCATCTATTCCTTTCCAGCCTACCCAGCTTTCGTTGAAGGTAGCACCACCATAAAGACCATCGGTTAATGCTTTATCTGCAATCTTGTCGTATGGCGAAGATGCCGGAATTATATATTCTACTTTTGCTCCGGCTGCAAAATTCTTTCTGTCCGACGGGAAATTCCTTTGCAGGTACAGATCGCAATATTTCTCTATTGTATTGTTTCTTTCATTCAGATAAATAACATTCAGTTCTTTGGCTGTGTTTCGAAAATATTCCAGTTTCTTTTTGATTTCCTCTTTGTCGTCGAAAGGCGTAGTACGTGCAATTTCCAATTCTGCATATTGGATGGGAAGACGAGCTTCTTTCACTCTGTTGAGGAATTGAGCATTGCCGGAAGATACTTTTTCCGCTTTGTCAAATAAATCAGCATATCTCTGTAATAAAGCAGGTTTTAGCATTCCGTTTTTGTGGGTAACAGGAGTGTCATAAATCCATAAATCTGTTCCACTACCTAATAATGCACCTTCGCGTAGTTTCAGATATTGATATAAATAAGGTGCTGCCCCTTCTCCATAATAACCTTTCAAGAATTCCCGTGATAGAGAATCTGTGTCCAGAGAAGTGTTCCAAAGAAGTTTAGCAACGATATATGATCTCATTTCCGAAAAATCAGTTCCTTTTACACCTCCGATTTGCGAAAAGTGCATAGTTGCATTGTTTTTCTTGAACAGTTCCATATTGGGTTTCAGTATATGGAAATTAGGAAATGGAGACACATAATTATCGAAATTGATACCATAATCCCATACAAATATATTGTTACTGATTTTAGACCAACCCTCCATATCTTTTACAAAACTTTGTCCCGAAGGATTTTCTGTTAAAGTAACCTCACGTTTGCAATCTATGTCGCACAACATGATATTAACGTTGGGCAGAGGTTTTACATACTTGGGAGGTGTTACCGAATAAAGGTAAGCCAAAGTAGAAAATTCTTTATCGGGGAATCGTTGTGCCAGCTTGTTCATGAAATGGATCAAAGTTCCCGACTGACTTCCTTCTTTTTCGTCCAGAACTTTGCAATCGGGGCAAGTGCAATAAGTTGCATTTCCGTCATTCTGACTCACAGAGATCATGTCTTTACCCGGATTAGCTCTGAATATGGAATCTATTTTTTGAGAAACAATTTCAAATACTTCTGGATTGGTAAGGCACCATTGGCTGGCAGCACCCGGACGGCGTTCGCCATTGATAAACGAATAATATTCAGGATGCTCTTTTCCATAAACGTCCGATGGCAGTATTCTGTCGAAAGTATGTACCCAAAGGTTTCCGGCAAATATTTCGCGGGGTTCTTCCAGACGATGCCAAAGTTTATATATCGTATCTCCTTTTATACTATACGCCTGTGTTTGCCTGTAACGGAAAGACGGGTTTTCTGCTCTGTCTATATTCGTGGGAAATGTGATTGTTTTTAAACTAGGGTATGTATATGCATCTTTGGCATAATAGCGTACTCCCAGATAATCTTCGAGAAGAGTGACTACACCGTAAATACTACCGTTTCCTTTTCTGTTTACGATGCGGATATTCCCATCTTTAGACGATAAATAGAAACCATCTTCTTGGATCGAATTTGTATTTATACCTGCTGATGGTAACTGAAAATTTCCGATAAGTATGTCACCTTTTCTGACTGATGTTTTTCCAGAAAGAATATCCGGTTTTGCGCCTGATATCCGTTGAATAAAACCCTGCAAAAGAATAGCAGCTTGTTTATCCGTCTCATCCTCCAGATTTACCAAGATTCTTGACTGAGCTTTCCCGTTTTGCACGACCGTTATTTGGGCGGATAGCGATAAACTGATAAAAGCAATAAGTAATAAACATAGTTTTTTCATGGGTAGGTTCATTCTTAAGTTAGGTATATAGACAAAGATAGGATAAAAAACTTTTGTCATTTTGAACGGAGTGAAAAATCTGTTGGATAAAGAAGATGCTTCCTATCGTCAGCATGACAAAAGAATAAAGTCTCTAAATTCCTAGACTTTCCCTCAGAAAATCAATAGATTCGAGTATCTCTTCTTTTGTGGCTGTTTGGTTCAATGCCAATTTGCCTATACCTTCTAACAGAGTGAAATTGATACGGTCGGCAGATTCGTTTTTCTTGTCATGAGTCATTAGCTCGTATAAAGCCTCATATTCATCACATCCGAAGTAAAATAAGCCATAATTTTCTTTGATAAAAGATAGAGTCTGCCAAAGCTTGTCTTTCTGAAAGCCACATTTTTTGTGGGATAGATACAGCTCGCAGACGATTCCCCATGCTACGGCATAACCATGCTGCATTGGTTTGCCTATTGTGTACGAAAGACTTTCGAAAGCATGTCCGATAGTATGTCCCAGATTGAGAGCTTTGCGAATATTCTTCTCGAAAGGGTCTTGTTCTACAATACCTTCTTTGACTAGTACCGATTCGAAAACCAATTCGCGAAGTTGGTCGTAGTCAATGTTGTTTACATCAAAATTGATCAGTTTTGCCCAAACCGATTCATTAGATATAAGTCCGTGTTTTAACATTTCGGCATATCCCGACAAGAAATTGGCTTTGTCCAAAGATTTAAAGAAAACGGATTCAACCAGAACTGTTTCGGCAGGAGCAAAAGCACCTATTTCATTCTTTAAACCGTTGAAATTGATTCCTGTTTTTCCTCCTACGGCAGCATCTACCGCCCCCAGAAGGGTCGTGGGAATATTCACGCATTTGATACCACGCTTGAAACTGGCTGCAGCAAATCCGCCGATATCAGTCACCATACCTCCGCCCAGATTGATAAGTAAAGAATTTCGGGTAGCTCCGTTCTCGGAAAGAAATTTCCAGATAGAAGCCAGACTTTCCAGATTCTTATTACTATCTCCGGCTTTGATTATTATTTTTCCGGCGTTTTGTATTTCATCTATATGACTAATCAGGTGAAAACACAATTTTTCGGTATTATCATCAGTCAGGATAAATAATTTATCGTGAGGAATATGACTTATAATATATTGTAAATCTGTATTTAAATCGGTTGATTTGATGACTTTCTGCATAATCTTTTCTCTGTATCAATTATTTGAAATAGCTATTTTCTTTGAGGGTATACCCACAAAGAAGATCTTCTGTTTTCATCCTCTTTTTATTAGGTAGTTGTAATTCCTTTATTGAAATTACGCCATCTTTTGTTACTACCGATAATGAGGTCTTATTATCAGTAAGCAGCGTTCCAATAGGCAGAGATTGTTTCTCTAAAGTATAATCAGCGGCATATATTTTTACCATAGTTGTGTCACCATCGGTAGCATGCATTTCTGTCCATGCAGCAGGGTAGGGAGAAAGTCCACGAATGAAGTTATAAATGTCTATCGTTGATTTATTCCAATCTATCCGGCAGGTCTCTTTAAATATTTTAGGAGCAGCTTTCAGGTTGGCTTCATTTTCTATGATCTGTTCCTGAGGGATAGCATCTACCTTATCTTCAAGAATCAGGTCTACTGTCTTGCGGACAAGGTTGGCTCCCATTTTCATCAATTCATCATGTATCTTTCCGACATTGTCTTTCTCGCCGATAGGAATTTTTTCCTGTAAAATGATTTTTCCCGTATCTATTTCATGAGTCAGGAAGAAAGTCGTAGCACCTGTTTCTTTCTCTCCGTTGATAATTGCCCAATTGATAGGAGCAGCACCACGATATTGAGGAAGTAAGGATGCGTGAAGATTGAAAGTGCCCAAACGTGGCATATTCCAGACTACTTCGGGTAACATACGGAAAGCAACAACTATTTGCAGGTCGGCTCTCCATACTCGAAGTTGTTCGAGGAAAGATTCATCTTTCAGTTTTTCGGGTTGTAACAGAGGTAGATTGTGTTGCAATGCATATTCTTTTACAGCCGAATATTGTATTTTGTGTCCTCTGCCTCCGGGTTTGTCGGGCATGGTAATCACGCCAACTATATTATAATCGTTTTCGACAAGTACACGCAAGCTTTCTACTGCAAAATCGGGTGTACCCATGAATACGATTCTCAAATCTTTTTTATCCATTCTTATTCTTATAATTTCGAAGCATAAAATTACTGAATAATGACTAGAAGGCAGGTATCAAAATGTATATTTTTTGATCTGGATCAAATTAATATTACTTTATTCCTTAAAACGATGTAATTGATTGTTTCATTAGTACATTAATATTATTTTCGTGCAGCTTTAATCAATAACATGAAAAAATGACGGAAAGAGTACATCTTGGTTGGGTTGATTTGTTGAGAATAATCGCCTGTTTTCTGGTAGTAGTATCCCATAGTTGTGATCCCTTTGTTGCACAGTTTGATGCAAATCCCGGTGAGTTTCTGATAGGAGCTTTCGTAGGTAGTATGATGAGGGTTTGTGTGCCTTTGTTTGCCATGATGTCGGGGGTATTACTGTTGCCTGTAAAAATGGAGATGGGAGAGTTCTACTCCAAAAGGGCAAAAAGAATACTTATTCCCCTCATATTCTGGTCTGTTGCATTGCCTGTCCTTTATTTTCTGTATGTTAATTATCTGATGCCTCAAAGTGTTAATCCTGCTTTGACTTTAGAGAATTATACGTGGGAAAGTACACTGCAAAAGATGTATCTTTTTATCTTCAATTTCAATTATGACACAACTCCTTTGTGGTATTTGTATATGCTGATAGGTCTTTATCTGTTTATGCCCATAATCAGTCCATGGCTGATGCAGGCTTCGCAGAAAGATATGAAGAAATTTCTGTATATCTGGGCTTTCAGTACATTGATACCTTATATTCAGATGGCTGCCCCCTATCTGGGATATACCGGAAATTACGGTAATATAGGTTTGTTCGGGATTTGTGACTGGAATGCGTATGGTACATTCTTTTATTTTTCAGGCTTCTTGGGATATATTGTATTAGCCTATTATCTGGTGCGTTTCCCGATTACATGGAGTTGGTCAAAAACATTGGCTATTACTTTGCCTTTATTTATTGTGGGGTATGCAATTACTGCATTTGGTTTTATTCTGACGCAACAATATTATCCGGGCAGCTATGCTAATCTGGAAATTATCTGGTATTTTTCCGGAGCAAATGTGCTTATGATGACTGTTTCGATATTTATAATCATTCAGAAATTGACTATAAAGTCAACTCCTTTACTAAGAAAATTAGCAGCCTTGACATTCGGTGTTTATTTGTGTCATTTCATATTTGTACAATTTGCATATGATATGATTTATCCGAATATAGATGTTCCCGCTTTTGTGAAAATTATATTGATAGCAGTATCCAGTTCGGCTATATCACTTCTTGTTGCTTGGTTATTTAGTCTGAATAAATATACGCGTAAGGCAATAATGTAGAATAAAACAAAAGGCTACCAATCGGTAGCCTTTTGTTTTATTCTGATGCCCGATTCTTATTCATATCCTCTTCGGCTTTATTATCTATCTCTTTTTCTGTCGAATGTTGGATATATTCGGTAGCTTTTTCTTCTATTTTGTTTTCAACATATTCAGGTTTGTTTTTTGCGTACTCTTGTTGTGCCTGAACTTGTTTGTTCTCCATTATCTTTTTTATCTGCAAATCCCTATTCATAATCTTTATTATTTATTGGTTAGTATAATAATAAAGACAACCGAGACCGTTCTAAAGTTTTGGTTTTAAATAAGATTGACTATTTTTTAGAATAAGCTTATTTGATTAGTCCTGTTCAGAGAAGTTGTCGACCAATACTTTACGATAACTGTTCAATATGCTGGACTTAGAGACAAATCCCTGATAGATTCCATCATCATCTATGACGGGCAGATTCCATGCTTTAGTTTTGTCGAATAGTTCCATGATAGCGCTCATCTGCATGTTGATATTGATTACAGCAGGTGGTGAAACCATAATACGGGTAACTTTAAATCTTTCGTACAATTCAGGTCGGAACATTATGTTTCTGATATTGTCGATAAGCACTATCCCAGCTAAGGCTCCTTTTTTATCAACTACGGGAAATACGTTCCGTGACGATTGTGTAATAACTTTTACGACATCTCCCAAATTCATATCTAGCCCAACTGTTTGGAAATTGTGTTCTATCAAAGATTTTAGTTCCATTAGAGTAAGCACAGCTTTATCTTTATGGTGCGTAATAAGTTCCCCTTTCTTCGCCAAACGCATAGCATAAATACTATGAGGTTCGAATAGCTTTATAGTTGCATAAGAAATGGTAGAAACCATCAGAAGGGGTAAGAGAAGCTCGTAACCTCCTGTCAATTCGGCAATAAGGAAAGTACCTGTAAGCGGCGCGTGCATAACACCTGCCATAACACCAGCCATTCCCATCAGTGCGAAATTTTCGTGAGGAAGGAATGGGAATATGCCCATTTTGTTAGTGATGTATGCGAATGTAAATCCGGCAATACAACCTAAGAATAATGAAGGTGCAAAAATCCCCCCTGTACCTCCACCTCCATTGGTGGCACTGGATGCAAATACTTTGAATAAAAGCAACGAAAGTAATAATCCCAACATTCCCCAAGTTGAACTGCGGAGCGGATAGAAGAGGCTTCCGTTCATGATAGATTCATTATCATGAAGACCACTTAATAATTGATTTATTGTGTCATATCCTTCACCATATAGAGGAGGAAACAAGAATATAAGAACACTCAGAAGACTTGCCCCTACACCGAATTTCTGCCAGTAAGTTAGTTTTCTGAACATATTTTCGGTTGCATTCATGGCACGCGTAAAATAAAGGGATACGAGTCCACAAAAAGCCCCTAATAGGATAACAGAAGGAATGCGTTCCATCTGGAACATTTCGGCATGGGCAAAACTAAACATAGCTCCTGTGCCTGATGTCATATAGGCAAATGTAGCAGCCGTAACGGATGTTACAAGAAGTGGCATTACGGTAGCCATAGTGAGGTCGAGAAGTAATACTTCAATAACAAATACAAGGCCTGCAATGGGGGCTTTGAAGATACCTGCAATCGCGCCTGCTGCACCACATCCGATCAGTAACATCAGATGGCGTTGCTCTATCCTGAATAGTCGTCCCAGATTGGAACCGATAGCCGAACCTGTAAGCACGATAGGTGCCTCGGCTCCTACCGATCCCCCGAATCCGATAGTTATGGAACTGGCAACTATGGAAGTATACATATTGTGAGCCTTAATGTAGCTTTTGCGTTGCGATATGGCGTAAAGTATTTTGGTTACCCCATGCCCGATATCGTCTCTTACGACGTATTTTACATAAAGTCCGGCAATGAGTATACCGATAACAGGATAAAGCAGGTATAGAAAGTTGACACTCGCTTCACTGAAACTATCTGTGAGTAAGTGCTGAATAAGGTGAATTAAACTTTTTAGTAATAATGCTGCAATTGCAGTAAACAGTCCAACTAAAAAACTGAGAAATATGATAAAGTGCTGCTCCTTTATATTTCTACTTTTCCACGCTATAAATCTATCAAATGTGCTTCTCTGTTCCATATTCGATTCAAAAAGACGCCAAATGTACGAAATAAGTAACGATTAAAGAATTTTTATTCTGTCATTTTTATTTTGTTTTTTGATACTTGGCTAGATGATATTAAGTCCAAATTCGTTGAGAAGTCCTGCCAGATTAGCTTCCGAGAAGATTGCTTTTTTCATATGGTTTTGCGTTGGGCTGATGTTAAAATTATAAGCTGTCGAAAAATCAGCTTCTTTCAAGTTCGTTCGCATGAAAATAGCATCTTCTAGATCGGTGTTCAGGAACTTCGACTTTTCCAGATTAGCTCCGGCCAGATCGACTCCTTTCATAGAACAATCGAGAAAGTCAGTTTGTTGCATCTTCATATTTTCGAAAGATCCGAAATCGAGTATACATTTCAGAAAACTCACTTCGAAAAGAAATTTGCGGCAATAATTGAAATTGACTCCCATGATTTTGCAGTTCTCAAATTTTACCTGATTTAGCTGGGTATCATACAATTTAGCCATACTCAGATTGACATCTGAGAAAGTACAGTTAGAGAATTCACATGCTGAAATTTTCTTTTCGAACCAATTGCATTTTTCAATTTTACAATCAAAAAATTCTATATTGTTTATTTCATCTACATTTTCGAATTCAACTTGAGTAATAGTCTCATTCTCGTAAAGTTTCTTCATTGTATTATTATTAAATAAAACGCAAAGCCGCTATGTCGCTAAATTTTATTTTTGCGTCTTTGTGTTCAAAAAATACGCTTTTAAATTACTTACTCTCTTATGATTCTTACCTCACCGCTTTTTCCCAGCTTGATAATACTCGAAGCCTTTGAGGTAGATGTTTCTTCCTGACGATAATTAACAATGTAATCCACACCATTTTTGATGGAATCAGATATTTCTGAAAAATTTCGGGGAGAAGGTTCCCCACTAATATTGGCTGATGTAGATACTATTGCTTTACGAAACCGCCTGCATAATTCCTGTGAGAATTTTTCTTTAGTTACCCTTATAGCAAGGCTTCCATCTTCTGCAACTAAATTAGGTGCAACATTTCGGGCATCGTCATAGATGATTGTCAGAGGCTTGTCCGATACTTCAATCAGATCCCATGCCAGAGAAGGGGTGTCTAAAAGATAATAATCGAGCTTTATAGGATTATCGATAAGCACTATCATCGATTTACTGTCCGAACGCTGTTTCAGTTCATATACTTTACGGACAGCCTCTTCGTTAGTCGCATCACAGCCTATTCCCCAGATCGTGTCGGTCGGATATAGTATCAGTCCTCCCGAAGACAATACTTCCATTGCCTTTTGTATATCTTCTTTCATCTAGTGTTTATCTTTGATCAATTGGTAAATGTATACATTCTGAAATACAGAATTCAAGCATACCCAGTCCGTTAATATTCCTGCTCGCCGATAACCTGATTTTTCGAACAGGTTTACGCTTTTTATATTTTCTTCCCCGATATATGCATATATCTGGTTTACTTTAAGAAAATTGAATACATAATCTTTTATTAAAGCCAGAATTTGCGTAGCATATTTGCGGTTTCTGTATTCTTTGTCAACCAATATGCCTACTCCGGCTCTACTATGGTGGAAATCGAAATCATACAAGTCTATTGTACCGATAACTGTTTTATCGGATTTCAGTTCTACCATCAGCCGAAGTTGTTTTGCTTCGTATATATCCTGCTCCTGCGTTTCGGATATGTATTTTCTCAAGGTCAATTTGGAATAAGGCGATAATGTATTGCCATATATCCACTCTTCTGTGTCATTTTCCCATTTGTATAAAATATCTAAATCTTCGGGTTCGAGTGCCCTTAATTTTATTTCATCATTCTCTAGGTACATATCAATTTATTTGTTTTATGGTACGATGTCCGATCTCTATTCCTGTATCGGGGTTATAAATTCTGAATTGTATGTTTTTATCTGTATTGTTATCTATTTTATCAATTATTTCTTCGTATGTATTCTCTTTTGTGTTCAAGATGATTACTTGCCTTTCTTCATTTATAAACGGCTGTACACGTTTTTTGTTTAATGGTGCAAAAAAGGCTTTTAAGCTTATCCCTGCCGAAATAAATAAAGAATAAAATTTACTGTAATCAGGATAATATTTGCGAAAGAAAATACGCATAGCATCATAAAAAGCTTGTGTATACCGCGGATCGGATTTGTCTGTACTTTCTCCCTTGTAATGAATGATCTTTTCGGGGAGATAGTAATTGTTATATCCTGCCTGAATAATTCGGAAAGAGAGGTCTATATCTTCTCCATACATAAAGAAGGCTTCATCGAGCAAACCTGTTTTGTCCAGTACCGATTTTCGGATCATAATGAACGAGCCCACCAAAATAGGCACTTTGTGAAGTTTGTTTTCGTCCAGATATTTTAGACTGTATTTACCGAATATTTTGGACTTAGGGAAGAGTGATTCTAGTCCCGAAAGTTTGCAGAAAGATGCCCATGGGGTAGGGAATCCCCTTTTCGATTCTGCCAGAAATTTTCCTGTGCCATCTATCGCTTTTACACCTGCTCCTCCTGCATCCTGATGATTGTCAAGAAAGTTACATACCTCAGCTAATATATGTTCACCTAATACCGTATCGGGATTAAGCAGAAGGATATATTCGCCTTTGGCTTGTTTTATGGCTTGATTATTGGCTACGGCAAAACCCGGATTATCCTTATTGGCAATATAGTGAATATTGGATTGGGTAAAGCGTACCCGAAGGTATTCTAAAGAATTGTCGGTCGAATTATTGTCAACTATAAATATCTCGTAGTCAAAATTTATCTTTGAAGCCAGAACAGAATTGAGACATTGTTCGAGAAAGTACTTTACATTATAATTGACAATAATTACCGATAATTTCATGATTTATGGGTAGAGATAGTAATTAATAACCGTCTCTTTCGAACATTTCTCCTAAGCGGATAAAGAAGTTCTTTTTTCTTCTTTTTCTTTGCTGGTTTTCACCTGCCGACATCATAATTCTTTCGAAAGAAAATTCTCCTCTTTCAGCAGCTTTTACAGCATTATAAATTACGCCCCAGTCAGGAATACCGCCCACATTTCGGTCATCTATAAACAGATCCGATGTCAGTTTTCTCGAAGCTTTGGTTGGGTCTTCTTCCGGATAATTCTTATTATAGGCATAAAATGTAAGTCCTCTTTTCGAGCAGTAATCAATAGCCTCTTGCAGAAGATCGCCGTCGCGTACTGTCCACATAACAAGAGTATGCCCATCTTTCTGAAGCTTAAGTAATGTCTCTATCGCAAATGGTATAGGAGCTCCTATTTTAGGATATTCATGTTCGACAATTGTTCCGTCAAAATCAACAGCTATAACCATAATTTATGTATTTATATTTTAGTATTTAAATAGTATCGTTTTCTATTTCCGATTCGATGTGCTTCCTGCTGGGAGCACATAAGAATATGGCAAAGATAGTAATGAAAGCCAAAAACATAAAGTTTTTTATCCCTGTAATGTGTAAACATATTATGTTAAAAGAGAATACCGCAAGCAGAGACACCAATCTTAAATAATATCTCTTACTGTATTTTTTTAAAAGAATAGCAGTGTTTTTTTCATCACTTTCTTTGATTGTGGGATGTAAAAACTTTAATGAAGCAAAGATTCCTGCCAAAGTAAGGATGATGCCCCAACGTTCGAGCCCGACGTTTTCTGTTGCCTGTATATACTTAGTGACGTATAAAACATCAAAGACAAATAGTATTGAAGTTAATATTACGCTTAATATAAAGATAGACTTTAACTGCTTGATTGTTTTATCGATTTCCACAAATAGTTTTTTACAGGTTAAAAGATTCGTTGAATAATGTCCTGTTGATGATAGAACGTCCCAGAGTGATTTCGTCGGCATATTCTATCTCATCACCGATGGATATACCCCGTGCAATCATAGATATCTTCACATCGAAAGGTGCCAGCTTTTTATAGATATAAAAGTTGGTCGTATCGCCTTCCATTGTTGTGCTGAGTGCCAGTATAACTTCCTTGATTCCACCTTCCGATACTCGCTTTACAAGGCTATCTATCTGTAAGTCACTGGGACCAATACCGTCGATGGGTGAGATTATACCGCCCAGAACGTGATATAAACCTTTGAACTGGGAAGTGTTTTCGATAGCCATCACTTCCTTAATATTCTCAACAACACATATGGTCGATTTATCTCTGATAGGATTGGCACAGATAGAGCAAATCTCACTGTCTGAAATATTGTAACAAGATTGGCAATACTTTACATCTCTCTTTAGGGTAAGTATTGCAGACGAAAAAGTTTCTACATTTTTTTCATCTTGCCGAAGCATATGTAGCACCAGCCGTAGGGCGGTTTTTCGCCCGACACCCGGTAATTTGGCAAATTCATTGACAGCATTTTCTAATAATGCTGATGGATATTTCTGAATCATTGGGATATTTCAAACACTTTATACAAAGATACTCAATTCGTCAATGGTCTCAAATATTCATATATGAGAAATAATATTTCTCTGCTTTTTTTGACAAAAGTTGTATATTTAATAAATCCGAAACTTCTGATATACTTTTGATTTCCCCGTTCTTATAGAGAATATCTATGCTATTGTCCGAATGATTATAAATGTTGGTAGTAATAGTGCCCGAAGAAATAAAGAAAGAGGCTTCATGTTCCGAGATGCTACAATGTTCGGCATATTTCTTAATATATTCTTTTTTCCGTTTTTCATCGGCAGGCTCATCCAGTACCTCTATTTTGAAAAGATGGCGGTTCAGGAAAGATGAACTTAATGCAGATAATACTTTGTCCTCAGCACTTGTCCATACTTTCAAAGCACTCAATATATCAGAATCATCCAGATTGACAAAATGCTTCAATGTTTCGTCATCGAAAGAACTTTTATTGATATCATTCTGTAAGAAATAGTTTAATGATGGAGATGCAAATAGAGTTTCTCCTTTTGCAGTCAGTTCTTTAGCTCTTTTAAGTATATTGATCAATATATTTTCGGCAGCTATTGCCGTTTTATGGTGGTATACCTGCCAATACATTAACCGCCTGGATAACAGAAAATTTTCGATAGAATATATTCCTTTCGATTCCACAACCAGTTTATTGTCACGTACATCTAATATTCTGATAATACGTTCAGATCCGATATTGCCTTCACTGACTCCTGTAAAGAAACAATCGCGACGAAGATAATCGAGCCGGTCTACATCCAACTGTCCGCTTACCAATTGATGAAGAAATTTTTTCGGATATTCATCTTTGAAGATGGATATGCAAATATCCAGTTTTCCGTTTAGTTCTTCGTTTAGTTTGTGCATCAGCATCAGCGAGATTTCTTCGTGATGTACGCCATTTACGATAGTATGCTCGAGTACATGTGAAAAAGGACCATGACCGACATCGTGCAATAAGATACAAGCCAATGCGCCATTTGCTTCCTCTTCAGTTATTTCATTTCCTTTTGTGCGGAGGTCTGTTATGACTTCCTGCATCAGGTACATGGCTCCGAGAGTATGATGGAATCGTGTATGCTGAGCACCCGGAAATGCAAAGGATGCCATTCCCATTTGCTTGATACGGCTCAACCGTTGCAAAAAGGGATGGTCTATGATTGAGGAAACAAAATCATTGGGTATGGTAATGAAACCGAAAACCGGGTCGTTGACTATTCGTTTGTTATCTTTCACTCTTATGTTAGATAAAGAAGCACAGACTTGAGATTCAAATCTGTGCCGGATTTATGTATTATTCGATTTGTACTATTATTGCTTTGTATATGTCAGATCAAAATTCTTCTCCTTAGCAAAGCCTTTCTGAGCAGTTGCCATTTCTTCGAACTTATTATTATATACTTCTTCAGATTCCAATACGAGTTTGTTTATCTCATCAAACTCTTCTTCCGACATCTCAGCTGTTACCTTAGAGTATTGCGCGCCCATAATTTCGGTATTGACGATAAGTGCTTCGATATAAGCTATTACCGCATTTTGGAATCCATCGGCTCCGTCAGGTTTTTTCAGGTTTTTTATATCCTTTATATCTGTTCTAAGACTATCAGTGGTTGCTTTGGTATATTCTTGCAATTTGGTATATTCTTCACTCTCGAACAAGTCATTTATTTCTGTGTTCAGATTGGTAACACGTTGTCCTGCTTTGTCAATATATTTAACTAATTGGTCGTTATACTCTATCGGGTCTACACTACTGCATGACGAAAGGATCAGTGACAGTGGTAAAAGAAATAATAAAAGTTTTTTCATTGTTGCTGTATATATTAATAGTTACTCTTTATCTGTATTGAGGGCTTGGTCTAACATCTGCTCATATTTGGCATGTTCTATTTGAGCCTGCTTTATGGCTGATAGTATTTTTTCGTCCATTATTTTTGCTTCGCGGGCAGATGTATTTTCTGATATTGTCGAATATAACTCCTCTGTTTTAATAACTTCTTCGAGGGAGTTGATGTATGTTACAGCAGCATTTCGCAAATCTTCATATTCCTCAGGAAGAGCAAGTTGTTTCAGATTATCCAGTTTCACTGTTGAGGAGTCGACTGCCGCTTTAGATACAGACAGTATGTAGTCAAAATTTTTACTATCTATAGCACTCTGCACATTGTTGTCATATTTTTCTACTATTCTTTCCATCGAATGCACAATATCCTGGATTGATTGCACATTATCTTGTGATGCCCCCTCTGTTTTGCAGGAGGAAAAAATGAGGACAAAAGCTGTAAGTATAAGGAAAATCTTATTCATATATTGAAAATGAAATCAATATACAAAGATAGATTATATAAGCGAAAAAAAGAAAAATTGTAAAAAATAGTTAGCTTTTCTGTATGTGAAATAACGAATGTGTTAATTTAATGATGCAAAGTTTATTTTTTCGGTCTTATTTTTCCTACTATTTTGTTGATACGTAACTGAATCACGCCAAAGAATGCCTCCCCGAAAATTCCGGCATTCATTTTGGATTCTCCAAGAATTCTGTTTACAAAAATAATGGATACCTCTTTTAGGCGAAATCCTAAAACATATGCCGTGTATTTCATCTCTATCTGAAAGGCATATCCCTTAAACCTGATTTTATCCAGATTGATAGTTTCCAGTACTTTTCGCTTGTAGCATACAAAACCCGCCGTAGCATCATGAATATTCATACGGGTAATGAACTTGACATATTTTGAGGCATAGAAAGACATGATCACCCTCCCCATAGGCCAGTTGACGACATTTACCCCGGTTGCATATCGGGAGCCTATCGCCATATCTGCACCTTCTTCGTGACAAGCCTTGTATAGCCGAGGTAGGTCTTTAGGATCGTGCGAAAAATCGGCATCCATTTCGAATATATATTCATAGTTGCGTTCCAGACTCCATTTAAATCCTACTATATAAGCAGTACCTAACCCCTGTTTGCCGCTTCTTTCAACTATGAATAAAGAATCCGGATAAGTTTGTTGTAGTTCCTTAACTATGTTTGCTGTGCCATCGGGTGAACCGTCATCTATCACCACTATGTCAAATTCCTGAGATAGTGAAAATACAGTTTCTATGATATTTCTGATATTTTCTTTCTCATTATACGTTGGAATTATAACGACTGAATCGGACATAAAATTTTTTTTATCCCAAAATTAATATAAGAATACTTTCTACAAATATATTTCACGAATATTTAGATTAATTTTTCATTCTATTACAACTAGCCTTATTGGTTTGTTGTTCTTTCTTCGTAATTTTGTCAGTTTTTTCTAAATAGCATAGCATTGAAACATACAACACTAGATCATCTTTTCGATAATTATCCGAATATTGCCGCTGCGGTTGATGCAGTAGGTAAAAATCGTAATATACATATAAGAGGTTTGTTGGGCTCGTCGATGGCTCTTTTCTCGGCTTCATTATTTCAGAAGACAAAGGGATGCCACCTTTATATTCTGGATGATGCCGAAACCGCAGGCTATTTCTACCACGATCTGAGCCAGATTATGGGTGATAACAGAGTTTTGTTTTTTCCTTCGGCATACAAGCGTGCGGTGAAATATGGGCAGGTGGATTCTGCCAATGAAGTCCTTCGTACCGAAGTATTCAGTCGGGTGCAGTATGAGGAAGAAACTCTGATAATAGTTACCTATCCGGAAGCAATTGCCGAAAGGGTAGTATCTAAAGAAACATTGAAGGAAAAGACTCTTCAGGTGACTGTGGGCGAAAAGCTGGATTCGGTTTTTGTTTCGGAAGTGTTAGATTCTTATGGATTCGAATATGTAGAATATGTATACGAACCGGGGCAATATGCTGTGCGTGGTAGTATTTTGGATGTGTTCTCGTATTCGTCGGAATATCCGTTCCGTATCGATTTTTTCGGTGATGAAGTCGAAACTATTCGTTTGTTTGAGGTAGATAGCCAGTTGTCGAAAGAGCAATTGAAGACTATTCAGATCATACCCGAAATATCGGGTGGAAGCTTATCCAGAGAATCTTTCCTGAGTCTTCTGCCCAAACATACCATTATCGGATACAAAGATTTGTCCTGGATACAGGGACGGTTGACCTTTATTTATAATGATATTCCTATTCTAGATAATCCTGAGTATGAGAAAGATATACAGGCAAAATTATTGCCCGAATCTATATTCACAGAACAGATAAAGGATTTCAGACAATTGCAATTTGGAAATGCTGTTGCGGGTGTTCCTGATGCTAAGGTAGAATTTGAGACTTCGCTACAACCTGTTTTTCATAAGAACTTCGATCTGGTAGCAAAAACTTTACAGGAGTTTTTGGAGCAGGATTATACACTATATATATTGAGTGATAGTGTAAAACAAACAGACCGTTTGAAATCGATATTCGAAGACAGGGGAGACAATATACCTTTTATCCCTATCAATAAGACTCTGCATGAAGGATTTACGGACCATACTCTGAAAATTTGTTGTTTTACAGACCACCAGATATTCGACCGTTTCCATAAATACAATCTGAAATCGGATGGCGCCCGTTCAGGGAAGATTGCTCTAAGTATAAAAGAATTGAAGCAATTACAGATTGGAGACTTTGTAGTTCATACCGATCATGGGGTAGGGAAGTTCGGCGGTCTTGTCCGCATGGATGTAAACGGAAAGTTGCAGGAGAATATAAAGATCATCTATCTGAATGGTGATGCTATATTTGTGCCCATTCATTCTCTTTATAAAATATCGAAATACAGAGGAAAAGACGGAGAGCCGCCACGAGTGAATAAACTGGGATCGGGTGCTTGGCAAAAGATGAAAGACAATACCAAACGCCGTCTCAAAGATATAGCCCGCGATTTGATCCTGTTATATTCGAAACGAAGAGAGGAAGAGGGTTATAAATTTTCTCCGGACTCTTTTTTACAGACAGAGCTTGAGGCATCCTTTATTTATGAAGATACACCTGATCAGATTACTGCTACGGCAGATGTAAAGAAAGACATGGAAAGCAGCCTGCCTATGGATAGGCTTGTCTGTGGAGATGTTGGTTTTGGTAAAACGGAAGTTGCTATCCGCGCTGCATTTAAAGCCGTTGCGGATAACAAGCAGGTTGCCGTATTAGTACCGACAACTGTGTTGGCTACCCAACATTATCATACATTCAAAGAGCGATTGAAGGATTTCCCTGCAAAGGTTGCTTACATAAGCAGAGCGAGGAAACCCAAAGATATAAAGCAGACTTTGACTGATTTGCACGAAGGAAAAGTGGATATCCTTATAGGTACACATCGTTTGGTAAATAAAGATGTACAATTCAAAGATTTAGGTTTGCTGATCATTGATGAGGAGCAAAAATTTGGAGTTTCGGTCAAAGAGAAATTAAAGCAGATGCGTACGAATGTAGACACTCTCACGATGACTGCTACCCCGATTCCTCGTACATTGCAATTTTCGTTGATGGGAGCCAGAGATTTGTCAACAATTACGACACCTCCTCCTAACAGGTATCCGACCCAGACAGAAGTTCATGTATTTGATGCTGATATTATACGAGAGGCTATCAATTTCGAGATGAGCCGTAATGGTCAGGTCTTTTTCATCAATAATCGAATTAATAATCTGCCGGAGATAGAGAATCTGATTAGGCGTGAAGTGCCCGATGCACGTATTGCAGTGGGGCATGGACAGATGGATCCTCAGAAATTGGAACAAATTATTACAGATTTTGTTGACTATGAATATGATGTTCTTATAGCGACTTCTATTGTTGAATCGGGTATTGACATACCCAATGCAAATACAATTATTGTAAATAATGCACAGCAGTTCGGGTTAAGTGATTTGCACCAGTTGAGGGGTAGGGTAGGACGTAGTAACAGAAAAGCATTCTGTTATTTTCTTGCACCGCCATTAGATACCTTAACACCAGAGGCTAAACGTAGATTGCAGGCTATCGAGAACTTTTCGGACTTAGGGAGTGGTATACATATTGCCATGCAGGACCTGGATATTCGAGGAGCCGGAAACTTGTTGGGTGCTGAACAAAGCGGATTTATTGCCGATCTTGGATATGAGACTTATCAGAAAATTCTGACAGAGGCTGTAAACGAATTGAAGAATGAAGAGTTTGCAGACTTGTACCATACAAATGAAGAGGGCGAAAAAACGAAAGGAGATAATTTTGTTGAAGATGTGATTATCGAAACAGATTTGGAACTGTTGTTCCCGCCTATTTATATTCCAAATGATTCGGAGAGAGTAGCTATCTATACAGAACTAAATAATCTGGAGAAAGAAGAAGATGTAAATAAGTTTGTAACAAGGCTTGAGGACAGATTTGGAAAAATTCCGAAAGAAGGTAAAGAACTTATAGGTGTCATTCGGTTGAGGCGCATAGCAAAATCCTTAAGTATTGAAAAGGTTGTATTACGTAAGGGGCAGATGATGTTGTTTCTTGTCTCTAATCCCGATTCTTTATATTATCAATCGCAAGCCTTTGATAAATTACTTACTTATATTCAACAACATCCACGAGAATGTCAGTTGCGTGATAATCAGGGAAAACGATCTATAGTGATGAAAAATGTAGAAAATGTAGATAAAGCTTATTTCATTCTGAATGATATTAATAATGAGCAAATTTGATAAAGGGGTAGTATTCTTTTTAAAAATATGTTTGTGAATAAATGAAAATATTATATCTTTGCACTCGCTTTTGAGCAATAAGGTGAGGTCCAGTAGCTCAGCTGGATAGAGCAACAGCCTTCTAAGCTGTGGGTCAGGGGTTCGAATCCCTTCTGGATCACCGGGTAACAAAAAGGAAAATCGTTATAAATAGCGGTTTTCCTTTTGTTTTAAAGGGTTACAGAGATGTTGTATTAAATAAATATTCACAAATATTAACTATAAAATCCCCTTTTTAAGAACAAATAATGTGTTTTTTTGTTACCAAAATAAGAAAAGTAACAAAACACGGTAACAAAAACATGATAAATGCAAACATAAGACTAATCTTTGACCGAAAGAATGATACCAATATAGATAAAAATAAAGAGGCTCTTCTTCAAATAGAGGTAAGGTTAATTGGAGGAACTAAAAGAATTTTTATTACTACTGGGAAAAAAGTCACAAAAAATCAGTTTACATATAAGAATGGGAATTTTATTTGTAGAGATAGAATAGATGCTGATAAAATTACTGTTCATGTTCGCTCAATGTTGAGGCAGATAGCTGAGTATATTCAAACAGATAAATGTAAAAAGCTATCAGATGTGAAAAAATTTAATATACCTGATTTGCAAGATGATTTGGTTATACCTTTTATTGAATCCGAGATGAGAAGTAGAGGATTAAGGTTGAGCACAATTAAACAACATAATGTTATAATACATAAACTTAATGAGTTTGGGAAAATACTTACTTTTGATGATGTTACATATTTAAATATCTCCTATTTTGATAAGTTTATGAGAGATGAAAATATGCAAGATGTAAGCATTCATAAAAAACACTCTACTCTTAACTCTTATTTAAAAGAAGCTGTGAGAAAAGGATTACTTAAAGAGAATCCATATAATACATTTAAGGTCAAAAGAGGTAAATCTAAAGATCCAGTTTATTTAACTGAAGAAGAGTTAAAACATATAATTAAGAAAAAACAATCTACTGAAAGAATGATTCGGATTAAAGATTTATTTTTATTTCAATGTTATACAGGATTAGAAGATAAAAAGCGAAGGAAAGAAAATGAGGGTAACAGACTAATAGTCAAAAGCAAGTGTCCGTTAGTGGCTTTGAGTGCCGGGTAGCTAAAATGCCGATTTCGGCATAAAAAAGCAAACGTTCCGTCTCTATACCGTTACCCATTTTTGACGGAGCAAAACGCAGCATTTCAATGACCTTTAGTGTCTGATTATAACGCTGTTTGTCTGCGGTTTACATTGTTCGAATAACTCACATGAGAAGTAAATTTATCAACTTAAAAATGTGAGTGTTATGAACAACGAATTGAAGGTGTCTTTTTACCTCAAACGAGAAAGCAGGCTTGAAAAAAGTAACGAAAGAGAGAATGTTGCTTATCCGATAATCGGCAAAATCATTATCGGAAACAGTATCGCACAATTCAGTACCAAGCTGAAAGTAGAAGAACGGCTCTGGAATGTCAAGTCAGGGCGGGCAATCGGCAAAAGCCGTATTGCTGTCGAACTCAATAGGGAGATTAATTTTATTAATCTCCTGATACATTCCCACTACAAGGAAATTCTACACCGAACAGGAAAGGTTACCGCTACGGAAGTTAAGAACGCTTTTCAGGGAATAGCCACCGCGCAGAAAACCCTGCTTGCCCATTTCAAGGATATGGCAGAGGAATTTCGCCAACGGATAGGCATTGACCGTTCGGCAAACACCTATCCAAAATATAATGTCGCCTACAAAAACCTTAAACGTTTCCTGAATGTATAATATAATTGAAAAGTAGTCCACTTAGTAATTGAAAAGTATACCACTAAGTGTCTCGGACGAGATGGGTTAAAGATATTTATTCTTCATTAGA
>JAWDXP010000013.1:0-128453 GCA_032477055.1 Dysgonomonas sp.
AAATACAGAGCTTTATTAGATGCTCTCTCACATTTTACTGAACTGGTGGTATACTTTTCAATTATTTTAGTGGACTACTTTTCAATTATATTATACACTCTATAAATTAATGGTTTAAAGATACTTGAACCATGCTTAATAGAGAGCCTTAAACAATAAGACAATCAGCGACTTACAATGCCATTCGTGGTCAATTTTTTCGTGGTTAAAAAATGACCACGATTTAGCCCGAGGGAACTGCCTAATTTTGCTAAATATGTGAGATTATTCGGAAAAGAAAAATCCCTGAAACGTTTTATTTTCAGGGATTTACCAAATTTGAAGTCTTTTAAAGGTGGTGCCACCAGCACCATTAAATATTACTTTATCTTAATTTACCTTATCCTTTAATATTTATAAATTACATATATACAAATATATAGATTAAAATAGAACAAGCAAAGGAAAATTTAATAAAATAAATGTTGCACATATGTTGCACAAGTAAAGTTTATATGATATTTTTATACTGAAATCATATATTCAAAGAGATGGCAATTAAAGTTAACTTTTATCTTCGTGTGTCTGATAAAAAGAGTGTTAAAGATACAACTATATTTTGTCGTTTAACCAATGGCAGAAAGACCGATTTAAGAATCCCGACAGGATTCTCTATTAAACCTGCATATTGGGATTCTAAAACAGACAAACCGAAAAATACCGCATTATATACAGATGAAGATAAAGAAAAGATTGATTATATAAATGAATATTTAAATGGTATTGAGAAGTCTCTTATAATTGGGCTTAATGGAAATCCATCTTATTCCAAAGAAAATGCCATGGCAGATATAGAGGCCTATAAAGAAAGTAAAAGAACAAAGCCAAATGAAAAACTCCAAGATACTTTACCATTTCTCGACACTATAATTAGTGAGATGAAATCTGGAGATCTTCTCAATAAATCAAAACCTTACTCCCCAAATACAATAAAGGTATGGAATAGCTTCAAGAAGGTATTAGCTAACTTTTTTAAATTAAATCAAGGTATTACATGGGATATGATAGATAAAGCCATATTTGACAAGTATGTCAAATTCTTAATAAATTTCGGATATACCACGAAAACAGCAAATAAATACATAATTTGTTTTAATGCTCTCATGGAATTTGCATATAAACGTAAACAGCATAATAATAAAAATATTACAGATGAGTTCTATAAAATTCCAGAAGTAGAGGGATGTAAAACTGCCAATATATATTTAACAAATGAAGAGATACAAGCCTTATATGAAATGCCATTAGAAAGAGGAAGTACAGAAGATAAAGTCCGGGATATCTTTCTCTGTGGTTGCTATACCGCTCAACGTATATCTGATTATGGAAGATTTACAGAGGAAAACTTTACGACCACAGCTAAAGGAACTAAAGTAGTTAAATTGGTTCAGAAAAAAACAGACAATAGTGTAATTATCCCTATTTTAAATAAGAATGTACTTAAAATAGCAAAAAAGTACAATTACAATATTCCTGATATCTCAGATGTTACTATTAATAGAGAAATAAAACTAATATGTAAAGAGCTGTCAAAAAGCGTTTTCTCCTTATTAAGACAAGAGAAAACCATTCTGACAATGAAAGAGAGAAGTAAAGAAGAAAAAGGAAAAGTCACTTACGAAAGAGATAAAAATGGGAATGTAATTAAATATCGTTATGATTTGGTTTGTACTCATACGGCAAGGAGAAGCGCTATCACAAACCTATATTTGACAAGGTTATTCGATACATATCAATTAATGAGTATTAGTGGACATAAAACAGAAAAGGCATTTAAAGGGTATATATGTTTATCTTCTGAAGAAATTGCTGATGAAATAACCCGCAAATTGGAAGAACAGGAAAAACTAAAAGAGTTACAAGAAGTATTTTAAAAATAGTGTTATAATATTATGAGTTCAAACAACAAGCAAAAAAAAATTGAAATTTATCAAGATTCTGAAAGTAAAAAAGAATATGTTTTACAGGCTGATGTACAAGAAAACTTATATCCTTATTTCCTTCGAATCAATCTGTTCGATTCTTTTGAAAAGGAAACTAACATTAATATAGTTGGAATTGAGGATTATCTTTCTGGTTTAGAATTATATAAATTTGACATAAGTTCTTCTCCTAAATTAGAGAGTTTAGTTATAGAAGTTATAGAGTCGGAATTATTGTATGATGTAAATAGTAAGGATAAATATGAATTATATTTTACTCGACTATTTACAAAAATAGGTAAGACTTACGATCTTCTTATTAAGAACTTAAAACCTTATATATGGTATGGTGATGATGATATAACAGGAGATGAATATATAGAGAAAATCAGAGTATTGATTTCTATATATTTATTTTATTCTTTATCAAGTAGAATATTAGAATTTGCGACACAATTAGAAATTGATATATTGTCGATTATTCAACGTAATAATTTAGAATATCTTTTCGATGAAAAGTTGTTGATAGATTTGTCAATTATAGAAGAAGAAAACACTAATGATAATTCGCATCATCCATTATTAACGAATCCATTAACCAAAGATGAACAGATAACACTTTTAGAATATTTAGGAATCATTGATTACTTGCAAAGAACAAAGAACCTGAACAAAAGACAATTAGCGCATATAATTTCAGCTATTATTAATAAAAACGAAAAAAATGTATACGATACGATTCGATTCTTGGATACTAAAGAGAGCATAACAAACAAGCAAAAAAATAAAGATACACTTGAACGTATTTTATCTAAAATAAATCTATTTTACAAAAAGTAGTATACTCAATAGCTACTACATCAGAGTAAAATAAGGCAAAGTCCGAAAAATTTAGTAGATTTTTGTAAAGTCAATCAAACGATTGATTGAGTTGGCCAACTCATTTTAATTAATTAAACGAATGATTAAAATGAATAACTCAATTATATTAAAATCTATTTCTGAATTTGAATTAAGGACAATTATTGCCGAAGTTGTTGCTGAACAACTGTCAACCTTTTTATCCGAAACACGAGAAAAGAAATCTGCGAAGTTAGAACTTCTTACTCGTAAAGATACTGCTGGAAAATTAGGTATCTCATTACCAACATTGCACAAGTGGACCTTAAATGGAACGATTCAGGCTAAACGTTTAGGATCTGGAGCTCGTTGTCGCATTCGTTATTGTATAGATGACATTGAGGCTGTATTGAAAGATATTCATAACCCTAAAAAGAAATAAAGTTATGGATAGAAACATAAAACGTTCGGGACTGGTACTCTCGAACGTTTCTCTTTCAGCAATCAATAGGTATTTTCTCTCTGTAAATATAACCATAAAATCTGATTTCTATGCTTGATGGAGGTACATTTAGATTGTATTTTGCATGTCTAAATATACTCCTCCATGATAAGAAGTTCAAATTTAAGAAATCGGAAGAAGATTGTTATTCATGCATATACAGAGGACTATATCTCAAATTGATATACAGTTCGGGATGTTGTGTAGTACATGGTTCTATTCATAAATTCAAAAATCATGGAAGAACTAATAAAGACTTGTTTACTATCGGGCAATTAATCGCAACTCTGAAAGAATTGTACGTAGAGTTGTATATGGAAAAATGCCTAAAAATCGAATTTAGCAGTATTGAATTTAATGTGGATATCGAATTATCATATAATCCTCAAATATTTATAGACAACGTACTTAAAATTAAAGGTTGGAAAATGATGACAGGCGGTATCGAATTTGAAAGTCTCGAAAATTATAGCTTTAAAATTTATGCCGAAACAATAAAGAATAATATTCCTATTAGAGCTGATTTGGTTAAATGTAAAACTAAACACATCTTACGATTTGAAATAAAAATACATAAGACGCAAAAACTAAATCAAATTATGAGTGCAAGCTATTTTCCAAACATTTCAAAATTTTCTGATTTAATAGATATAGATGTTATTCGTATTCTTGGGAATTACATATTAGAGGAATACGGCAAATTGATGATATGGGATAAAGAACTTATTGATGAATCCCTATTTAAAGGAAAAGATAAATTACTGTTTAAAAATGGATGTAATATCGAATATTGGGATAAATATGAATCATTACCTATAAATGAAGGTAAGAAATTAGATACTATAAGGAAGCAGAAGAACAGGGAACTAAAGAAGTTTAATGCTCTCCTTGAAGATAATTCTACTATAAAAAATGAGATTCGTACACTTATTAAAAATAGTCTAAAAAATATATTTGATGTAGCAGAAAAAGGCATTCAAGAGTTCAAATTATGGATAAGTCAAAGACCGGATATATATTTTCGAAAAGAAGACGAAAGATCTAAAAAAAATAAAGAAATGTCCGGTTCTTCGACTTTATATGAACCCAAAAAGAAACGTAAACCTCCGATAGAAATTCCTATACAAACAAAAGTAATTAGAAAAGACATTTTTGGCAATGAGTTTCTTACATCTGAAAAAGAAATAATAAAGATTGAAGATTCAGCGAAAATGTCCGCTCTTTATGCTTCAGATAAAGGAGCAGAATCGGACAAAAACAGATACTGTCCTATAACTAAGCTCAAGAAGTTTCTAAATTATCCCCGAAGTAGATTTATAACAATAAAAGAAATAGAATACTATTATCACAATTGTCGAGGAATGTATTATCGAGAACTCTATCCGAAACTATCACCACAATGGCATTCTGCTCCTTTAGACATACAGTTTGAAAAGATTGCTCATGCTATAAGAAATGCTGAATCTAACCCTCGAAATAATAAGAAAAGATGTATGGATAAGAAAAATAATCCAGATGAGCTTATGTTAGATTTTTAACAGGGGGATACCTCCAAAAATTATCTTTGACCGGGGGAGCTTCATGATAGGTACATACTCTTTCTAAGCGGACGTATATTTTGAAAAGGATTTTATCTATAATAAAAGAAACATATGTTTCACCCCTAATTTAAACAAAAATTAATATATTCGTAAATTAATAAAAATGCTTCACAAACAAGAGCCATGAAAAAGTTATTATTAGCCCTGTTAGTTACTCCGGTAACATTGTTTATCAATGCACAAACGACAGAAAATCCATTCATTAAACGTGGATATGATGTATTGGTAGCAACATCATCTAAAGGAGAATACGCAGAATTTCACGACCAAAAAGATATTGTGGAAATTGGTTCTGTATTATTCAACACCAAAACTAATGAAGTGGTAGCCCTATTACAAGATGGGGAAACAACCCTTAATATTTCTTCTGCAACTACAGCAATGACTATCGATCCTTTCTGTGAAAAATATTATTGGATTTCACCATATGCTTATGTAGCAAATAATCCACTCAAATATATTGATCCAGATGGAAGAAAAATAGTACTCACTGTTGGTAATAAACAATATACATATACAGGACAGGGGTTAGTTAATAAAAATGGAACAAAGATGGTTTTAAATTCCAATACTCATATTGGTCGAGTCGTAGGGGCTTATAATGCAATAATGAATAGTGGAGATAAAGTTCTGGCGGGCAAATTACAGCATCTAATTAATAGTGAAAATACTCATATTGTAAAAGGAGAGTTGGCTTCTAAAAGTAAAGTTAACGCTGGTACTAAAGGAACAACAGTTTCTCAAGATGAAGCAAACATTAAAGCTGGTATAGGAATAGGGTCTACAACCCAATTCAGTATGTCTAAAGAAGAAAAAGCGAAATTAAAAAATAATGAAGGAGTAGCTATAACTGATAGTGAAATTGTTGCTCATGAAATGCAACATCAATACGATTATGATACTGGAAATATGGCAGATGGACACTTTGATGCAAATTCAGCAAGTAATCCAAGTGAAATAAGAGCTGTTAATAACGAAAATAGAATGAGAAAAGTTAATAGTTCAGAGCAAAGAACAACATATAATGGACAACCGATTGATCCTAAAAAATTGAATAAATGAAATATTTAGCGTTAATACTATTATTCCTTCCTTCTCTTTTCTGTTGTTCTCATAATACTGAGAGTATAAATCACGATAAATTAATAAATGGAATACTAAGGGAAGATTCTGATTCTTTAATTCTTGATAATGGGATAATCCTCTTTTGCAAAAGTAATATAAAAGAACAAATGGGATATATGACAATTTACGCATTACAAAAAACTTACAATAATGATTCTCGTTATCAGAGCAATAATAATAAAAAATTCATCTCAGATGTCATTAATTGGAAAATAGCTCTCGATTGTGATGATATTATAAGATGTTTTACCATTAGCAATGTAGTTAAAACTTATTACGAAAATAATGATTTTCAAAAATTTCTAATGAATTATTGTACAACTAATGATAGTATAGAATATACAATTAAGAGTAGCTTACCTTTCGAAATAGAGATGTCTGTAATATTCTATCTATATCAAAATGGTTATTACACTTCTCATAATGACATTGCGGGTGCTTACTATAGTAGTGAAATTGACTATTTATTTTTTGAAAATGAGAAAATAGAATTAGAAGAGGAAAACTGACTATTATCAGTTTAAAGAAATAACAATAAAATAACCTAAGAAAAAACGAATAGTTTATAATGCTCAAAAGACTTATATATTCCTTATTGCTATTCAGTTTTATAGTATTCAATATCTCTGCGCAGACATCGCAGAATCATTATTTCGAAGCCTTTTCCAGCATTAATTTGATGTTATCAGGCAATGATAGTCTCGACTTCAAAAAAGCCGTATATCTGACTGAAAACGCCTATTTTGATAATGAATTAGACAATGAAGCATTTGACGAAGTTATCCGGGTATATTCATCGTTATGCAAAGGCATCATGGAATCGGGAAATATTGTTTATTCCGGAGCCGACAAAGACAAAGCTTCAGCACAATGTGCCGTATTCTTATTCATGACAGACTCTATTCCAATAAGTGTAGGGAATGATATCGTTGTTAGTGTTCCCTTTACTTATAATTACGAAGACTTTGCCGGACAAACAGAGTGGTCTAACACGTTTGTGTCAACACTTATGCAGACCAACAAAGGAAACTGCCATTCTCTGCCCTTTCTCTACAAAATAATAATGGATGAATTGGGACAGGAATGTAACTTGGCACTCGCACCTAATCATATCTACATCAAAGCTCAAAACAAAGCCGTTGGATGGTACAATATTGAACTTACCTGTTCTGATTTTCCGACAGATGCATGGCTGATGGCTTCGGGCTATATTCATATCGATGCTATCCGCAATGGTATATACATGAATAGTTTGAATACTAAGCAATCCGTTGCACTGTGTTTGGTCGACTTAGCACAAGGCTATCAAGCGAAGTTCGGATTACAGGACGGCAGTTTTATCCTCCAATGTTGCGATACTGCTCTGGAACATTTTCCTGATTATATCAATGCTTTGTTACTAAAGGCTGAAACTATTACAGAACTATATAAACAATCGACACCCGATTCGGAAGAAAACAGAAAACTGTTAGCTGATATGAATGATTTGTTTTCCTATATACACAAATTAGGCTACCGTAAAATGCCGAAAGAAATGTATACCAACTGGCTTAATTCATTGAATAGCCAGGAGACAAATCAGAAAGTAAGATCCATTGTTAGCCGAAAAGACAAACTTTAAGAATTATGTTCAAGAAACAAGCCTATATATTTATTGCATTATTACTTATACATATTCCGGTATTTTCACAGAATTTACCGGTTATTCCTGTGCCCAAACCGGCAACTCCCAATAGAGGTATATTGAACAATCACAATCAAAGTCCTGATGGGAATCAGCCTAACGCTAATTTTCCATTCAATACTAACCCATACCAACAGCCGAATAATAATCTACATAACCCCAATGAACATACAGATATACAACGACGTAATGAAGCACTGAGAAGAGAGGTACACCAACACCAAAGGCAACTGGAAATACAGAAAGAAAATGATATTTATATGCTTGCCAATTATGGTTTCCCCTCACAATCCTATCAGGAAGGGACAGAATATTATTATCAGGCTTTCGATGAGATATCTGCTATGTTGAATGGAAAGATACCTCAAAACTTAGGACGTGCTGTTTTTCTTATGGAGAATGCCTATCATAACAACAGCTATGATTATGTTGAATTTTTAAATTCGATAAAAGGAAGTGCCAATCTATGCAATACCGTTATCAAACAGGAGAAACTTGATCCGGAAGATAATGTTACAAAAAACATGATGATATTCCGGATGATTTCCGATACCATAAAATTCAAAGATGAAAAGACCAAACAAACTTTAACCAGTTATCCCATAAAATACAATTACGATGATTATACTTCCCAAAAGAATTACGACAGCCATTTTGTAACAACCCTGATGAAAACAGGAAAAGGACAATGCCAATCAATGCCTTTATACTATCTGATAATAGCCGAACAAATGGGAGCTGAAGCATACTGGTCTTTTTCTCCGAAACATTCATTTGTAAAGATACAGGATGAAAGAGGGGTTTGGTATAATTTGGAGCTGACCTGTAGTGCCATATTGAGCGATGCACATTACATGAATAACAGCTACATCAAAGCCGAAGCAATCAGAAACAGAATATATCTGGAGCCAATGGATAAAACCAATGTGATAGCCGAAATGTTGGTAGAGTTGACAAGAGGGTATTTTAAGAAGTATGGTCTGGATGATTTTACCCTCCAATGTTTAGACACAGCGATGGAACACCTCGACAACGATGTCAGCGCATTAAAATTAAAGTCCGAATATGAAAGACGCTTAACTCTCACTCTGGCAAAACTATTGGATGCACCTAAACCGGAGATAATGAAGCAAAAATCACCGGAAGCATATACCCATTTTGAGAAAATGCAAGCCCTTTACACTCAAATCGATAATCTGGGCTATGAAGATTTACCTGAAGACCTTTATGCCCGATGGCTGAAACACATCGAAAGTGAAAAGGCTAAATCGGAAAAATTACCTTCCATTTTTCATAGAATGCCAAAAGAATAGGATATTTGTAAACAATATCACTTACTCATACTATCAATAAATTGTACTGATTTTGCCTCAAGTATCTCTTTTCCTATAAGTTCATTCTTTAGATTGTTGGGAATCCTCGAATATCCATATTTCAAGCCTAATAAAGCCCCTGCAACAGCTCCGTTGGTATCGGCGTCACCTCCTTGCTCAATGATGGATGAAAGACCTGAAAAGAAGTCAGAAGCATGATTATAAGCCCAAAGACCTGCTCCCATTGTTTTAAGAGTATAACCAATTTTACCTTCTTCGTCTAATTGCATTAGGTTAACATTCGGCTGATAAGCTAATTCTATATATTCGGCTATCCGAGAATCATATTGATTGGCAAGATCTAAAATGTCGGATTTTGAAAAAGACTTCTGTTGAAGGAATCGGCTAATTATAAATGTCACAACTACACACGAACCCACACATCGGGCATCGAAATGGGTGAGCTTACATATATTTTCTGTATTAATCTTGACTTGCTCCCAATCGGAATAATTCCAACATCCAACTATCGCTGTTCTCATAATTCCACCGTTTGGGGCTGACATTTGCCGTGACATATTCCAGACAAGTTCGGATGCTTTAAATGGGTTTTCTGCATAGCCTTTAATGGAGAGGATATTGAGAGTTTGTCGTCCAATGCCTACACCATTTGTATTTTTCCATTCGACAAATCTTGAAGCAATATCATTCAGGCCGATTCCTTTATTCTCCAGTATACTATCGAGAATGCATAACATCTGGTCTGTGTCGTCAGTCCAAGCTCCCTTTTGCCAAAGATTGCGATGTCTATCTGAAATGATATCTTCATAACTTTTTATTCCATTTGGATAACAGGAAGATGCTTCTTCTTTAGTCATGAACTCAGTAGCCAGTCCCAAAGCATCTCCGATAGCCTGTCCAAAAATTAATCCTTTTATATTGTCTTGCATATGGTTATAAAATTTCAATATTAGTTATCTTCTTTTTCGCTTTTCTTATAAGATAAAGCCTTTACTACAAATATGATTCCGGTAATAATATCAAGAGGTATCCACAAGGCTTTATTATTTAAATAAACAGGCATAACAGGATTAAAAAGGATGAGTATTGCCCCGAATATTATCAGCCAATTTTTAGATGGATTTTCCCATTCCTGATAACAAACAATTCCTGCTCCAATAGAAATTACAATTCTCAAAAATGTATAATATCCTATCGGAAGATCTGCGACTCCAATAAATAAAATAACTGCACAAATACAAAGTAATGGCTTCATAATATACTCTTTTATTTAACTAAGTAGGTGAGCATAATTATCTTATACTATTAAAAAATGAAGATTAGGCTCTGTACAATTTCTAACTTAGATTAAGAGAATATATCAATATAAACTAATTATGCCCACTTACTTAGTTAAAATATGAAGTCTGTTATTATTTATTATTGTAAAACATCATTATATTATTATTCCCATGAAAACCAAAAAACCATATATCCCATGCAATAGTAACTCCTTTCATTTTAGAAACATTTGCTATGAATATAGTTTGGTCTTTTTCGCTTATTTGTTTTATATTCTCAATAAAGAATATTTGAGTACTGTTAGTATCTGCAGTTATTATTTGAACTTTTGTTCGTCCATTAGTATCTGTTTTATTAAATTTTACATAGTTTATCACTCCTTTTAGTTCGCTTATTGGATTCTTATTAATATCATACAGGCTAAAATTGAAATATTCCACTCTATGATTTTCTCTAACAGTATAAGTATTTACTTTCTTATCATAAAATAAATCTAAGCCAGTCCTATTTTGACTAAATATAAATACAGGACAAAATAGCAGTAATATCAATATTTTACTTTTCATAATCATTTGTTTTTTATTTTGTTTTTGCATCCAAAATAGATTAGTGTGCTTCCGATTGTTACTAGTAATAAGAATCCGGAAACAAATGGGGATTTACCTCCAGATAATGTCATAAACGAGCCAATGATTATGAAGACTCCAATAATTATTAATACCGTTTTCATTGATTTATATTTCGTTCCACTAAGCTCCCAATTATGGATTTATATAAAACAGAAAGCGTGGGAACTGTAAACTTATCTATCCTGAGGTTCTGGTAAACCCTGTAACAAATAAGCAACAGTCCCACGCCCTATTATTTAAGACGTGGAACGTTCTGCTTATCATCCTTGTTACATGAGAAATTTACCAGATTTCAGGATAAGGATAATATTAAACGCTTCATTTATTTCTAATATGTATGAATAGGCCTAACACTTTAGTGCCAATTCAATAACAAAGATATATTTTTTGTTTGAAGATTACACGTCCTTTAATCACTATACTATGTAATAAGTATTCTTAAGTACAGATATAGTTTAGTTTTTTATTCAGATAAAGCTATATAGGATAAGGGATGGGGGGTAGGTGCTCTACGTATATAAATCACGATTCTTCAATTGTTGCACACATGTTGCACAATTTATTAAAATATAAAAACGCTAACTGATTTATAAATAATCTATTAGCGTTTAATTTTATCTCTTTCAAGTGGTGCCACCAGGAATCGAACCGGGGACACAAGGATTTTCAGTCCTTTGCTCTACCAACTGAGCTATGGCACCTTTAACCGTTTTGCGTGTGCAAAGATATATCAAAGTTTTATATCTGCAAGCATTTTCTTAAAAAAATTTCACTTAATTGCATTATATATCACTTCCTGAATGCGAGGTCTGATATTTAATGACATCAAGTTCTTATGAGTTCTAGACTCATTTACCCTGTTAGACAGAAAGATATAGATTAGATTATTATCAGGATCGACCCAAAAACAAGTTCCGGTAAAACCGGTATGTCCATATACACTAACTGGAGTAGAAGGTGAAGTAGGACTTTTACGACTATTTATCGGATCCGGCTTATCGAATCCCAACCCTCTCCTACTGCTGGGACTTTTGGTTAAAGTAAAAAGATTTACCGTACTTTTCTTTAAATACTCCTCACCACCATATACACCTCCGTTTAACCACATTTGATATAATTTAGCCAGATCATTTGCGTTTGAGAATAATCCTGCATTCCCCGAAATCCCTCCTAAAAAAGCAGCACCCTCATCATCAACATAACCTTGGAGTAATTGTTTCCTCAAAAAATTATCTCTTTCTGTCGGAGCAATCTCACTCTTTTCAAATTTAGTCAATGGATTATAAGTCGTAGTCGTTGCTCCTAGCTTATTATAGAAAGTATTCTGGAGATAAGTATTCAAATCTGTCTGGCTAATATTTTCTACAACCTCTTTTAGTAGCATGAAGTTGAGACAACTATATAGATAAGATTTTTTAGCCCTCAATTTACTATCTGCTATCAACTGTACAATGGTATCATTGTAAATATCACTAATGTACAACCCCTCTGCAATCTGTTTTGTAAATCCCGGCTTAGAAACTGTAGATACAAGGTTCGGCTTGTATTTAAAATCCGTTCTAGCCCATGCTCCTTTATCGATAAGAGCGGGATAACCATCTGTCTGACGATAAGTAATTAGTCTGCCAGGATAACTGTCTTTATCGATTGCCGGTAGATAATATTGCAAAAAAGAAGCTAATCCTGTCTCATGAAACAAGGCCTGCCGAATAGTTATATTGGCTTTATCAGTTCCTTTCAGCTGAGATACATATTTACTAATAGGAGCTTGTAAAGTAACTTTCTTTTCATCATACAATTTCATAATAGCAGGCACAGTAGCTGATGCTTTTGTCATAGAAGCAATATCATACAAATCTTCGTTCGAAACTTCTCTTTGCTTATTATACTCAAACGTTCCAAATGATTTATTGTAAATAACAACACCATCCTTAGCTACCAGAACCTGACACCCGGGAAATGCATGATCGGAAATACCTTCTTCTACGATATCCTTTATTCTGTCTAATTTATAAGACGGAATACCTAATTCTTCCGGTAAATTATATGCTAATCTCACCTTTTTGATCTCAATGCCCGTACCTTCTTCATACAATCCTTTTACTGTAACAGGCAATTTTCCTTGAACAGCATTCCCTCCGAAAATAGCTTGAGCAGCATATTCCTGCGCAAATGGAGTATCTTCATATGCAGCTATTACTCCGTTTGTTTTCTTCACACTTCCGGCGTATCTCGAAATATTATACGGAGAAACGAAAAAAGCCAGAATACTATTTTTCTTTCCACCTATCAAACCCTGAATATCTGCATCACTAAAACCTTTGGTGGAATGTACTGAAACTATTATTGTATTATATTTAGCTAATTTTGCTTTAATGCCTGCTATTGCACCCGAGTTAGCGACATTGAAAGAAGTAACATCTCCATATTGTTTCAAAGTCCTATGAAAAGAGTTATTTGCACCTCCTCCTAAAGACACAACAGCTATACTTTTCTTATCCAAACCTTTCAGAGGAACTATGCTATCACTATTTTGCAATAGAGTTATTGCTTTCTCATTCAACTTGCGACATAACCATTCAGCATAAGATGTATTTAGATTCTCTGTTAAACCAAGGGTGTTTACTCTATTAATGCTATCAACCTTCAAAATATATTTATACTGAAGAATCTTACGGCATCTCTCATTGATTATATCTTCATTTATTTTTCCGTTTTCTACCGCTGCTTTCAGAGCCTCATACTCTTTCTCCGGAGAAATAGGACCCAAGAGAAAGTCATTACCAGCTAAAATAGCTTTTACACTCATATCCTTTTCGTCCGAAACTCCTTTCATCGCCAGTCCATCAGTAAACACTAATCCTGAGAATCCTAGTTTATCCTGCAAAAGACCTGTCACAACATTTTTAGACAATGAACTCGGTAAGCCCGAATTATCCAAACTAGGAATATTCAAGTGGGCTATCATAATTCCTCCCAAACCTGTATCTATATACTTTTTAAAAGGTACAAGTTCAACAGCATCTAGACGAGCTGTATCGTGCCCAATTAGCGGAAGAGCATGATGAGAATCCGTTGAAGTATCACCATGCCCCGGAAAATGCTTAGCAACAGATAATACTCCGGCATCCTCTACTCCCTGCGAATATGCAATTCCGGCTCGTGATACCCGATCAATATTTTCTCCGAATGAACGAATACCTATAACAGGATTGGCAGGATTGCTGTTAATATCTACATCAGGAGCAAAATTCACATGTATTCCCATCAAATGACATTGACGAGCCATTTCTTTTCCATACAGATACAATAATGAATCATTCTGAATTGCACCCAACATCATATTTTTAGGGAAACGAGTCGTATTAGAAAGCCGCATAGAAAGCCCCCACTCCGCATCAGCTGTCACTAAAAGTGGAACTTTAGCGCTTTCTTGTGCTATATTTGTTAACTCGGCCTGTTTTTCAGGAGTACTCTTCAAGAAAAGTATACCGCCAACATGCTTATTCTTAACCAGATTCTGTATCCTTTGTTTATTTGCAGTTGTATTATCACCCGACATATGGATGATTATCAATTGTCCGATACGTTCGTCCAAAGTCATTCCATTATAAACAGAATCCACCCATTGCTCCATTCTTAGGAGGTCAGTATTCTTTACCATATTGGGTATGATTTTGTTCTGTGCCGATACAGAAAATACAGCACTAGCCGCCAATATTGTAGAATAAAATATATATTTCAATTTCATCATTTACTTCTTTTCTCTAATTCAACTTCAAACTTATTGATATACGCACCATTTTTACCTGTCTGGAAAATCACAACATCTTTTCCTTCAGTATTTTTACGAATATCCGGCTTCTCCATATAAGTATGCGAATGCCCACCAATTATTATATCTATATATTTTGACTGTTCCGCTAATTTTATATCATCTGAATAACCAATATGTGATAAACAAATAATGAGGTCACATTTCTTCGATTCCTTCAATATTTTTGAATAAAAATTGACAGAGCTTTCTACAGGTCTAAAAACCATATCTCCATATCTGCTCTTCTGGATCAAGCCTTCCGGATCTACTCCAACGCCCAATACTCCAATTCTCAAACCATTTTTTTTCAAAATAATATATGGCTTAATTTTATCTTTCAGGATAGTATTAGAAAAATCATAATTACAGTTTACAATAGGAAAATCAAGCTTTTCTATAATCATCTTGAGAGTATCAAGTCCATAATCAAACTCATGATTTCCGAGAGTCGCCGCATCATATCTCATCAAATCCATAGCTTTAGCCTCAACCCTGCCATGAAATAAATTAAAATAAGGCGTTCCTTGTACAAAATCACCGGCATCGAAAAGCAACACATTGGCATTTTGCATCCTAACCTCATCTATGAATGCAGCTCTCGCCCCTACTCCACCCATTCCCGGATTATATTTATCTGTTGATGGCAAAGCTTCGATACGGCTATGTGTATCATTAGTAGCCAAAACAACTATTTTTTTCTGTGCATAGATGACTGTACTAAATGCAGCTAATACTATAAGCAGAGATATATTCTTGAATTTCATAACATTCCTTCTTTATTTTTCGATAGTAATACGATTATCAAGATGAGATACAATTGCTTTACCCTCTGCGGTCTGCTGTTTGATATAATCCAACATTATATCACGAAGCGTAATGCCTGTATCCTCTGTCTCAATTGCTTTTTTCAATGCCTGCAAACCATCATTTCCATCAGCTAAATAATCAAGTGTTATAATTGTATAAACCCTATCTTTATCAATAGGATTTCCGTTTACTCTTACATCTTTCACTTTTCCATCCTGAACAACCAGCTTTACGGTAGAAGAAACCCCAGCCCCTCCTAGTTTTGCATAAGAATCAAAAGCTTCCAATAGATCAATTCCTTTTAGCTTTACAACAGCAAGTGTATTCTCAAAAGAATAGATTTCATAAATACTCCCTACAGTTATATCGCCCTTTGCCAGATTTGCACGATGTCCGTTTACGTTCATAAACGACAAGTCACAATGCTGGTTAAGAACAGTATTGGCATATTTCAGCATCACATCTGATGTCAGGTTTGTCAATAGACTCTCGGGACGGCCATAGGTCATGTCTTCCGAAGCCTTCCCTATTACCTGATTCATTTCCTTATCCAACAGCTCTTTATATGAAGCTACTAATTGATTGATTTTTTCATTAGAGTTTGAAACTAGTTTTTGGTTTACTGAATACCTTTGAGCATCTATTTTCGTAACCATATATTGTTGCCGGGAACACGACATAGCAACTGCTACAAGAATTATTCCTGCAAATATTTTCTTCATTATTATATATTTATCTTCTTATTGTACAAACTTCAAAAATACGATAAATGTCTGAACTTACCATTTTTGCAAAACTAATAAATTGTAAAATTAGGGGCATATACAAATATTATATAAAAAAAGATAAGAAATAAGGAATTTTGATTAAACCTTTTGTTTATTATCTAGTCTGATCTCAATACAAGATACGGAACTTAAACATTAAGAGTAAAAATTAGGTATGAAAAGATTGTTACTTCTGTCTGTTCTATTGCTATTTATAGTAATAGATGCAACTTCTCAGAATAAAAACAGAATAACCGGAACAGTATATGACAATTCTACAAAAGAAGCCATTATTCAGGGGGGTGTACGGGTTCTGAGTCCCAAAGATAGTACTTTCGTAACAGGTGCTGCCACAGACCTAAATGGAAAATTTTCTGTATCGGTGAATCCCGGAAATTATATCATCAATATTTCATATATCGGATATCGAGAAGAATTCTTAAATATAGATGCTACTCGTAGAAATGTCAATCTGGAAAATATATTTTTAAATGACGATGGTATATTGCTAAAAGAAGCCGTAGTTACGGCAAAAGCTGCTGAGATTGTAGTAAAAGGGGACACTGTAGAATATAACGCAGATTCATACAAAGTACAAGAAAGCGCAGTAGTAGAAGATTTATTGAAAAAGATGCCGGGAGCGGAAGTAGATTCGGAAGGAAAAATCACCATAAATGGAAAGGAAGTAAAAAAAATACTTGTCGATGGAAAAGAGTTTTTTAGTAGCGACCCCAAAGTTGCATCCAAGAACCTCCCTGCACAAATGGTAGATAAATTACAGGTATTAGACCGCAAGACAGATATGGCACAGATGACCGGTTTCGATGATGGAGAAGAAGAAACAGTAATCAACCTGACTGTAAAAAGAGGGATGAAAGAGGGGCTTTTTGGTAATGCTACCGCCGGAGCTGGTAATCATGACAGGTATGGAATTAGCGGTCTGGCTAATTATATGAGAAATGACAATCAATTTACGATTTTAGCCAATTCCAATAATACAAATAATGAAGGATTTACTGATAATGCAGGAGGCTCTTTTCGTGGAATGCGCGGTGGAGGAATGAACTTTGGTGGACAAAATGGAATTACAAAATCAACCTCCGGAGGGGGAAACTTTGCAATTACATCTTCAGACAAACTGAAATGGGGAGGTAACTTACGTGTCGGTGATACTAAAAACAATGTGGAATCTAATAGCTTTACCCAAAGATATATGGCTGACTCTCTCAGTACCAGAGGCGATCAATATGAAAATAGAAAAAACGTAGGAGAAAGCAAAAGTACAAACATAGGAGCAGACCTACGATTTGAATGGACTCCCGATTCTTTAACAAAAGTAATATTCAGCCCTAACATTCAATATGGCAAAAACCGAAGTTTCGAGAACTCGGATTATCTCACAACTTACGAAAATCCTAATGATTCTGTCAACTGGGGACGATCCAGAAATTTTTCGGAAGGAAATACAACATCGGCAAGCGGACGCCTCGAAGTTAGCCGTAAACTCAACAATAAAGGAAGAGTATTGAGTTTCAGTATCTCAGGAGGTCTTAGTAATACTGACTATGATGGAACCAACTGGTCTGAAACTTATTTCAGAAAAGAACTGAACGATTCGACTAGCTTAATTGACCAAATGTTCAATCAAAAAAACAAGAGCCATAACTGGAGAGGGTATCTATCTTATGTAGAACCTATCGGGCGAAATAATTTTATTCAATTAAACTACTCGTACCGCAAAAATTACACTGAGTCGGATAAAGAAACTTTTTTGAATGATGGTACAGGATACTACTCCATTATAGATACAACTTCGACTAAAAAACTCGAAAATAATTTCGTTAATCAAGAAATTGGTGTCAACTTCAAATCAGTTCGGGCAAAATATAATTATACGGTGGGTATTGCTATTCAACCATCCAGTTCCGAGAGTTGGACAATCACTCCCTCCAAACAATCAAAAGTTTCTAATAATGTAGTAAACTTTTCACCTGTTGCCCAATTTAATTACATGTGGGATAAACGCCACAATCTTCGCTTAAACTATAATGGTTCGACTACACAACCTACCGCCACACAATTGTCCGATGTAAGAGACGAGTCCGACCCTATGAATATTACTTATGGTAACCCCAATCTTAAACCTGCGTTCAGTAACCGCTTTCGGATAAGATATCAGAAGTTCAATCCGGAACAAGCTAGTGCATTCATGGCTTTTGGTGGATTTAACTTCACAACAAATGATATTGTTTCAACCACTCTAAGGCACGAAAACGGATCACAGGAAACAACCTACAAAAATATAAATGGCAACTGGGAAACTAATTTACGTGTCATATTTAACCGCCCATTACGTAATAAAAAATTCTCGGTAAACTCTATGTCATACGTGAGATATTCAGAAAATAATGGATTTGTAAACGGCAATAAAAATACAGCTAAAACACTCAACTTCATGGAGAGTGCCGGACTTCAATTCCGTTCCGATTTTCTGGATTTCGGTTTGAGAGGAAATTTCAATTACTCAAATACCGGTAATACGATATCTAAGCAACAGGACATCCGCATCTATAACTATGGTGGTAGCTTTAATACAACTGCATACCTGCCTCACAATTTCACAATAGAGACAGACATAGCATATTCTGCAAATTCCGGAACATCTCAAGGATATGAAAAAAACGAATGGCTATGGAATGCATCTGTTTCGAAACAAATTTTTAAAGCTAAAACAGGCACAATCCGTTTCAACATATATGATATACTACAACAACGCACAAACATCAGCCAATCTGCTTCTGCAACCCAGTTTAGAGAAACTATCACAAATACATTGAATAGTTATTTCATGGTGAGTTTCAGTTATAAGTTCCAGATATTTAAGGGAGGAGCTAAAATGACAGATATGGATAATGGAGGATATGGAGGAAGAGGCAACCGCCCACCCGGAGGAGGACCTCCAAGAAGATTCTAAACAAATAAGCGACTAATCATAAAGCAAATAAAAATAAAAATTGCAGATTATTTATATTTACCCTTGTATTTTTAAATATAAATATTACCTTTGCACTCGCTTTAGAAAAGCAAATAGGGAGATTCCGTAGCTCAGCTGGTAGAGCACATCACTTTTAATGATGGGGTCCTGGGTTCGAGCCCCAGCGGGATCACTGAAACAGAAAAGGTTGCCAATTTGGTAACCTTTTGTTTTTATTCATATATTTTTGCTGTAAATAAAATATCTGCGAATGTTTTCCAATCGATGTTTTGAGGAGAAAAAACTTGTTTACTTTCTACACTATTTACCATGTTTGTTTTTTTATCATAAAGATACAAAACTTTTCAACTGATATAATTTATTCAAATCTTCTATAAATTTATCAAACAAAATGCTTTAGGATGATATAGTATAAATACAAAAAACATTATGGACACCTCTTTTTTGAAAAGAATCTATATACTTTTATATTTCAGAATTTAATACTTTGATATGAAAGTAATATCCGTCAGAGAAAATCCCGAATGCAAAGAGAAAGTTATAGACTACATCAGTAATAAATGGTCTTCAGTTTCACGTATAATTTATGATGATAGTATTTCTCATAGTATCACAGCATCAAGTCCTTTACCTCAATGGTATTTGCTAGAAAAGGAGGGTGAAATAATCGGTTGTGCCGGTCTTATCACCAATGATTTCATCAGCAGGATGGATTTGTATCCATGGGTATGTGCCGTTTTTATTGAAGAGAAACATCGTGGAAATCATTATGCCTCTCTCTTATTGGAAAAGGCAAAAGAAGACAGTAAGAAAGCCGGATTTTCAAATCTTTACCTATGCACAAGCCATGTAGGTTTCTATGAAAAATACGGCTTCCATTATATCGGACAAGGCTATCATCCCTGGGGAGAAGATTCCCGGATTTACGAAACAGAATTATAAGTAAAATAATATTTGAAGAATGGAAAAACAGAAAACATCCAAATTCCTCGTATTATATCAGGATATAAATACCGAAGATACTTTTACTCAAGAACAAATAATAGATGCTACAAAAGCTCATGTTGAGCATGTGAGAGATTTGGACTCCAAAGGAATCCTTCATTTATGCGGTCCACTGATGACTAAAGAAGAAAAAGGAATGTTTATACTGAATGCGAAATCCTACGAAGAAGCCGAAAGCCATGTATTACGTGATCCACTTATTGCCCGAAAAGGCTATAACAAATATCTTATTTATGAAATACAGGAAGCTAATGCCGGTAATAACTACCTGTTAGAATATTATACAAATATGGAAATGGAGTAATTTTTGGAAAGAATTTCTTTATTCTTACACTAATAAATGAAAAATCCCCCCATAGTAACACCAATATTTCGGAAGACATAGAGCTGCGCCGAAAAATAATGGGAATCCCATTTACGAAAGAAGATAAGTCCGGTATAACCATGCCGGAAATATTTACTTATCTGGCATCACGTATTGATAACCGTGAAATTGATTTTGAAAAGATAGAAAAAGCAACGGAGTTGTTAAGTGAACAATATGATACTATATTATTAGAAGGTGCAAGAGGATACAGAGAGTTATATCAGAAAGTATATCCATAAACATTTTCCGAATTCCAACTTTCTGAGGATACCTGTTTTGTAGTATAAAAAGATTTTTTTTCGCATTTCGATAACTTACTGACATACTGTTGTCATTGTATACACATACCTTTACTAAGGAAAAAGAAATACGTTTCAATCCAAAACCAAAAGAAATTATGTTAGCGGTACCCAACATTACATTTAACGGACAAGCAGAAGAAGCCATAAATTTTTACAAAGAAGTTTTTGGTGGAAAAATAGAGAGGCTAAAATATTACGAAGATGAGCCAACAGGAGAAACGATAGCAGATGACTATAAAAAACGAATATCAATAGCATGGCTCTATTCTAACAACGGGAAAAATATACTAAATGTATGTGATGCTGCACCCGAAGAACCTCTTGTCGTCGGGAATAACATGAAAATGGATATGTTTTTTGATGGTGAGGAAATACACTTGATATTTGATGCTTTGTCGAAAGGAGGGAAAGTAATTACACCACTTGGTAAAACCTATTTTTCTCCCAACTTTGGCTTTGTCATTGACAAATACGGTATCTATTGGTATCTGATGCAAATGCCTTAATAATCTACATCCACAATAAAAAGTATGAATGAAATTATCCGTATAAATTCATTACATTTACTAATTGGTAATATCTAATATGACGCAAGAATACACATGAATACTGATTTTATAAACTTAACGACAGAAAATCTTGCCGATGAGCATTTATGCTGTATTATCCGTAGTAAAAAGCTCCATCCAGGTGTTGAAGCAAAACGACAATGGCTTTCCGATCGACTAAATGAAGGTCATGTTTTTAGGAAACTAAATGCAAAAGCTACAGTCTTTATTGAATATGCTCCCCTTGAAACAGCTTGGGTTCCCATAACCGGTGATAACTATTATTATGTGTATTGCTTATGGGTTTTGGGTGATCATAAAGGAAAAGGGTATGGGAAATCGCTGATGGAGTATTGTTTGGCTGACGCCAAAGAAAAAGGCAAATCCGGCATTTGTATGCTCGGAGCAAAAAAACAAAAATCCTGGCTTTCTGACCAATCATTCGCAAAGAGTTTCGGTTTCGAGGTTGTTGATACTACTGACAATGGATACGAATTGCTTGCACTCTCTATGGACGGAACAGTACCCAAGTTTGCGCAGAATGTCAAAAAAACGGAAATCGAAAACAAAGAGCTAACGATTTATTATGATAGGCAATGTCCTTTTATCTATCAAAACATTGAGATGATCAATCAGTATTGTGAAACGCATGATATTCCGGTATCATTAATTCAAGTGGATACGCTGCAAAAAGCAAAGGAATTGCCCTGTGTTTTCAATAACTTTGCAGTGTTTTACAAAAGAAATTTCGAGACAGTGAATTTATTAGATATCACCTACTTAAAGAGAATACTCAAAAAGTAAAACTATATACCTTCTCATACTACTGATACTAAAATAACACACTGAGAAGAATGTCAACCGCTTTCGAAACAGCTGCCTGTCCCAACAAGAAACCTATATTCTTACCCTGTGCTTTTGGACTAATAGCCATTTTCGCCAATTCAAAATCATACCTGCCATCATTCATTTTTATCAGAGCACAAACACCAAGAAACTCATCTTTATATAAAACAATGAAGATATAGCCACCTTTAGTGCTTACCGATGGGTGTGAATGTCCGATTTCTTTGGCAATATGGGTGATTGTCAGAATAACCAAGTATATGGCTCAATACTACAGATATTTATTTCCAGATTGAGATTACAGGATATTCTTCCGAAAGCATCCACTCCATAAAAATGAAGAAAGAAAAACTTGTTGACATACTGTTGTCATCCCCACATAATACATTTGTATTGTTCTTAAACTAAAAAACAATAGAATATGAAAATTAAATCTTACTTGTCATTTAATGGTAATGCAGAAGAAGCACTCAGCTTCTATGCCGGAGTGTTTGATGGGACTATTGGGAAAATCTACCGCTATGGAGAATGTCAGGAAATGGAATGCCCTACAGAATACAAGGACAAAATAATCCATTCCTGCCTCACCTTCAACGGCTGCACCATCAGCATAGCAGACACAATGCCGGGCACAAAATCCGACTTTGGCTCTTTGGGACATACAATTACCGTATTTTGCGACACAGATCAACAACTTAAAAATATTTATGCAAAATTATCTGTAGGCGGGCAAATTAAATGCGAACTTTGTGAACCCGGCTGGGCGAAATTTTATGCCGAAATTGTTGATAAATTTGGCGTACTTTGGGCATTGATTATAGAATAAAAATAAAAGAGTGGATAAAGACTTAAATCGGATTGACCGCATATCGGCACTATTAGTACAATTGCAATCGCGACCAATTGTCAAGGCTTCTGAAATGGCAGAACGTTTCGGAGTAAGTTTACGCACTATCTACCGGGATATGCATACTCTATCAGAAGCAGGAGTACCTATATGTGGTAATTCGGGAGTCGGTTATTCCTTAGTCGAAGGATACAGGTTGCCTTCACTTATGTTTACCAAAGAGGAAGCAATGGCTTTCCTCACCGCCGAAAAGATCATTGAGCAGCTAACCGATAGCCAGAACAGCAACTATTTCCGTCAAGGAATGGATAAAATCCGTGCCGCATTGCGAGCTGTGGATAAAAAATACCTCCATGATATGGATAATACTATTGCCGTATATAAGAGCCGGAATGCAAAAGAGAGTCTACCCAATTTACTGCAAACAATATTAAGTAGTATAAACAGCAGATCAATTGTGGAAATTGACTACATCAATGCCGATGAGAATACAAGTAAAAGAGCGCTGGAAGCTGTCGGCGTTAGCTATTCACATCCTCGCTGGTATCTTGCAGCTTGGTGCCATTTGAGGGAAGAATATCGGATGTTCAGACTCGACCGTATTAATAATATAAAAACAACAGGTAATGAACATACGAAAGCACATCCACCTTTAGAGTCACTTCTGGGATGTGATGTTCCCCAATGTTTAACAGAGGTTGTTTTGCATACAAGCAAAGAAGTGTCTAAATATTTCACCGACAGATGTTATTCTATGGGACTAACCAAGGAGCAAGAGCTTGCAAACGGACAAATAGAACAAACCTACATGGCGTATTCTCTCGAGGGGCTGGCAAGATGGGTATTGGCTAATGCTGACACAACAACGGTGGTGAAACCTGTTGAAGTAAAAAATATTATAAAACAAATCATTCAAAAATTAGACTTATGAAAATAAATAGTACAGAGATAAAAAATCTTGACCCGATCAAAACAATTGCGATTTCACATATTGGAGATTATGCAGGTATTTGTAGTGCATTTGAGAAACTAATTGCATGGGCAGAAGCAAATAACCTTTGGGCAACCTCTCCCAAAATGATAGGAATTTACCATGATGACCCAATGGATATTCCTGTTGATAAATTACGCTCGGAAGCCTGTTTAGAGAACCTTACAGATATAGAACCCGGGGAAGGAATGAAACATTACACTATTAGCGGGGGCAAATATTTTGTGATGCAAGTAGAGGTTACCATGGCTGAATATAATGAGGCTTGGAACAAAGTATATGTTATCCTTCAAGAACAGGGTTATGAGATTGATACACGCGATCATTACGAGTTATATGTAAGTTGTGTAGGCGATACGCAGGATGCTAATGCTCCCTGGATAGTAGAACTACGTATTCCTGTGAAATAAATTGATTTTGTCATAATATGTAAATAGCTGTGTAATTAATATAACACAGCTATTTTTATTAATTAAAAAATAAAGAAAACAACAAAAACCCCTACCCTGCCGGACTAAAAAGAAAAATAAATTGAACTAAAAAGAACATCGAAAACTGATAAAAGCATCTATCTTTGTGTAAAATAAAATGAGTCAATACACAGTATGAAAAAATATATAAAAGTACCCACAGCCTTAATCTCTGATACGGCTTGCCAGAGTACGTTGATATTAGATGGCTGTTCCGTTATCGAATCCTGTGTTCATACCCTAAACGGAACCGGAACCATGTTTCTCGAAGAGCATCTCTTATTTTTTGTGCTCGAGGGCAAGTTTATTATGCATCACGGCAAGCAAACTTATACTGTGAATAAGAATGAAATGATCTTACTGAAAAAGGCAACCTCGGTGAAATATGAGAAAACCGGAAACCCTGACAATGACAATATATCTGAGTGCATTATGTTTTGTCTGAAGGATGATCTTCTGAAAGAATTCGTTTCCATGGCTAATGTTAAGATACCTCGGACAGAAGAAGAAATCAAGACATCTGTTTACCCCATGAATGAATGCCTTATTGGTTTTGCAAGATCACTCGATCCTTATTTCAAATGTCCTACATCAGTAGATCCCGGATTACTCCGTCTTAAGATAATGGAACTATTATATGATGTCTCTTTATGTAACAAGAATATGTTCATTCAGATGCTTCAATTCAGACAGCCGGCACGTATGGATATCACAAAGGTTGTGGAGCAATATTATGCTACCCCTGTTACTTTACCCGAACTAGCCTATCTTTCGGGACGTAGTCTCTCCAGTTTCAAGCGCGACTTTCAATCGGCATACAATATGCCTCCTGCCCGATGGATAAAAGAAAAGCGACTGGAGAAGGCAAAAGAAATGATTCAAAGCACAACAATCCCTGTAAATGAAATAGGCTATTCGATGGGGTTCGAAAATATATCCCATTTCTCACGTATCTTCAAAGAACATTACGGGCAATCACCAACTGATTATCGCAACTAACAAATTGAACTAAATAGAAAATATATTTGGTCTTAAAAGAAAATTTCTTTGATAAAATACGATTTAACTTTGTACTACAATAAACTATCAAAGAAAAATCATGAATAAGAAAAAGATTTTAGTCATTACAGGAAGTCCGAGAAAGAACGGTAACAGCGATATACTGGCAGAGACTTTTATTGAAGGTGCTTTACAGGCAGGACATACAGTAGACCGTTTTGATGCAGGTCGCAAAAAAATAAATGGATGTATAGCCTGTGATAAATGCTTCACAAGGGAAACTGCCTGCGCAGTAAAAGATGCTTTTAATGATGTAGCACCTCTAATAGCACAAGCCGATACGATTGTACTCAGCTCTCCTTTGTATTTCTTCTCTTTTAGCACACAAATAAAAGCCGTTATTGACAGATTATATTGCTTCAATTCAAGTCCCGAACCACTTAGGGTAAAAGAGTCCGTTCTACTTGCCTGTGGAGAAACAACAGACCTTACCGATTTTGACGGCATGGTAAAAACGTATGAAAAGACGATCGGATACTTAAATTGGAATGACAGGGGGCAGATACTAGTCCCAGAAGTGAATACAAAGGCTGAAATAAATGCTAAAGGACAGGAGTATCTTAAATCGGCAAAAGAGCTTGGACTTGCGATATAATTCAGAAACGAAATAAGACTTAAAGCAGATTAGTTGTAACTAATCCGCTTTTGTTTGTTGATTATCAATATCATATCAAGATTTTAAAGTTTTCTCTTTTTCGTTGATTTCCTCTGTTGATTTTGTTCATCAAGAGTAACAATACAATACTCAACCGATAGATTGTTTATTTTACTAAAAATAAGTCTACCGGTTGTTTCCACTCAAGAGAACCAAGAGTAAAAATATGTTGAGAAAAATTGATAATTGTGAACTATTTATTTGTTCATCTTGTTTCATATATATATATTTTTTTTAGTAGAATTTTTAATATCAAAAAATCATGAAATCAATTCTTAACGTAGGCTTAACTTTTATCGTATTTGCCGTAATGGCAGTCTCTTGTACAGAGTCAAGAGCAGAGTTTGAAGATTTAGACGAAACTACTACCAGAGCGACTAGCACTTCACTGATATTAGCTAGCCCTACCCAAATCTCGTTTAGCAATGCTGTTATTGGTGATACTCAAAAAGTAGATGTAACAGTCGTTTCCGCAGGTCTTACACCTTTAACCGTGCTCACTGCATTTGATATTATTGTACAGGGAGCAGATGCATCAGAATTTGAGATAGAACGTCCTTCTCTCTCGTTAATAGGGGTTTTGCAAGCTCTATTAGGTAATGGATATACTTTTACGGTTGCATATACACCAACAACATTGGAACCAGTAGAAGCGACTGTGTTGGTTAATGCCTCCATATTAGGTATATTATTGCCTACTCAATTAGAAATTCCTATAAATGGTACTTTGGCTAAAGGTCCTCAATTGGTATCAGGTGGTGAAATTGCTAAGTTTATAGGATTTGACCCTGAAGACCCAACAGTTGCTCTATTTGAAATAGAACTTACATTTGACAGACAAGTTACTCTTGCCGATAGCACTGCTGTGAACGGACCAACACCTGGTTTCTTCAAAAGAGTGTTCACCAATGCAAGGAATCTAGCTGCACAAGCTGCTATCGCTGTTAGTCAGATTGAGAATTTTACAGGAACAATTTATATAGATGTTGATGCCTTAATTGATGAAAACGGCGATCCGCTTCAACAAGGTATCACTCTTGACTTTACACTTGGCGATATACTTTGATAAGACATACAAATAGATATTATTTTGTAAGAGGTCGAATCACTTTTGTGATTCGACCTCATTGTTTTAGTTTAGTTGAGAGAAATAATATCACCCATTCTTGAAAATAGATTCTATTCAAACCCTAATAAGTATTCTATTTTAAATTGTTCGATATCAATATCTTTTTGAATCATATTTTTATGATTGGAGGCGACTGAACAAATATAGTCTTTAGCAAGAAAAATATCATTTAAATAGAATTTTTTCTGTTCGATCAAACATTCTTTATCTATTACCTCAAAAGATTCCAAAGGGACGAATAAGCCTTTTCCGAGCGCTTTTATTACGGCTTCTTTTTCGGTCCAATATTCAAAAAAGCTATGAATTTTATTCGCCGAATTATGAGTTCTCCTAAATTCATTCTGTGTCATTTGTGATTGAAATTCGGTATAATCAATTTTATGATCAATAAATTCGACATCAATTCCTATCAGAAAATCTGCAATTACACAAACCACTAAATTATTTGCATGTGATATGTTGAAATACTCTTGATTCTAAACAGCCAATCTTCTTTACAAACTCGCTTCGCCAAGCTTTTTTTGTATAATCTAATCGTTTCATTCATATTCTGCTGATAATTAAATAATAAAAACTATCTTTGTATTCTATGACATTTTAGTGTCGGTCTTACCTCGATAGTTTTTCCCTCACAATTTGTATTTATAAACTAAAAAAACTACTGCTACAGCAGCTAGACAACCATTTAATGACATTTAAAGAATTAAGAATTATAGAGCCAATATTGAAAGCTCTGGAAGAAAAAGGATACAAAATTCCTACCCCTATACAAGAACAAGCTATTCCTCCTGTTTTGAATAACAATGATTTGTTAGGTTTGGCACAAACAGGAACCGGCAAAACTGCAGCATTTGCGATACCTATTATTCAGCAATTACATCAGAATAAAATAGTTAGTAAGAAACGTGAAATAAAAGCGTTGATTCTTACCCCTACCCGAGAACTGGCTATCCAGATTGACGAATGTTTCAGCGATTACGCCAGATATACAAACTTGCGTCATGCCGTAATATTCGGAGGTGTAAATCAAAAACCTCAGGTAGATAAATTAAGGCAAGGAATTGATATTCTGATAGCGACACCGGGACGTCTGCTCGATTTGATCGCCCAAAGACATATTACCCTCAATCATATCTGTCACTTTGTACTCGACGAAGCCGACCGTATGCTTGATATGGGTTTTATACACGATATCAAACGCCTATTACCATTGCTGCCTAAGCGAAAACAGACACTATTTTTCTCGGCAACTATGCCCGAAGCAATATCAAGATTGTCGAAAACAATATTATATAGACCTGTAAAAGTAGAAGTCGCTCCTGTATCGTCTGTTGTAGATATTATTGATCAGCGTTTGTATTTTGTGGAAAAACCTCAAAAGAGCGAACTCCTTATTGATATTTTAGGAAAGGAAAAAGAAAAAGCCGTTCTGGTCTTTTCCCGTACAAAACATGGGGCTGATAAGATAGCTCGGGTATTGAATAAAAAAGGAATCGGATGCGAAGCTATTCATGGCAATAAAAGCCAAAATGCAAGGCAACGGGCTCTCACCAATTTCAAATCGGGCAAAACACGTGTAATCATCGCTACAGATATTGCAGCGAGGGGAATAGATATTGCTAATTTAGAGTTGGTTATCAACTACGATCTGCCGGACGTACCGGAGACTTATGTGCATCGTATCGGACGCACAGGGCGAGCCGGGCATAGCGGAACAGCACTCACGTTTTGTTCCAGCGAAGAATATTCGATGGTCAAAGATATCCAGAAACTGACAGGAAAGAAACTGAATACAGCTTCTATTTCCGCTTAAATATTTAGAATTTAGAACTATAAAATATAATAATGCCGATGGCTATATCATTTAACAAAAGAGAACAAGAAAAGAAGAAAGAACAGAAAAGACAAGAAAAGCAAAAACGCAAAGAGGAGCGTAAAGCCAACAGTGGCAGTACGTCCTTTGAAGACATGATTGCTTATGTAGACGAGAATGGTGTAATTACAAGCACACCACCGGATATGTCTGGTAAGCAAAAAGTCGATATAGAAGATATTGCTATATCCACTCCTAAAAAAGAAGATATAGAAGATCCTATATTGAATGGTCGGGTAGAATATTTTAACCCTGACAAAGGATACGGATTTATCAAACATATAGGAAGTACGGACAAATACTTTTTTCATATTAGTAGTGCTCCGGCTTCTATTACAGAAGGAAATATGGTGACATTCGAATTGGAGCGCGGTCAAAAAGGTATGAATGCCGTAAGGATTGCTCTTGCCAATAAGAAGGAACAATAACCAATAATAATTAATAAAGAGAACAAATGAACATTTATGTGTCAAATCTAAACTTCAGCACAACAAGCGAGAGTTTACAAGAATTATTTGCAGGATACGGAGAAGTAGATTCTGCTAAAATTATCACAGACAGAGAAACTGGAAGATCACGTGGTTTTGGCTTCGTAGAGATGCCTAACGATGCCGAAGGTCAAAAAGCTATCGATGAACTGAACGATACAGATTTTGAAGGAAAAACTATTTCTGTGAACGTTGCTCGTCCTAGAACTGAAAGAAGTGGCGGATATAGCAACCGTGGTGGAAATGGTGGTGGATACAATAGAAATCGCTATTAATCGAATAATTTGAAATTTAACGGGAAAGTTCTAAAACTTTCCCGTTTTTTTATGTGCAGAAATATTATGTAAAGAAGAAAAATTTCTCTCAGCATATCGCCTAACATAAAATAGACATACCTCTCTAATAAACAGATAACAGAAACATGCTATTTTATATCTCCAACATTGCCGCTCCCAAAATACTGATATCTTCTTTTGTAGATACACGTATGTCGAGCTTTTTCACTGTTTCGGGATAAGGAAAAGTGTTGATTGTATCCATCATCGATTGAGAGAAGTAAGGATAAGCTTTCGAAATACTCCCGCCGATTACGATAGCCAAAGGATCGAAAGTAAATAAGATAGCTTTCATCAGATTACCGATATGACCGCCTATTTCCTGCCAGATATCGAGAGCTTTCCGGTCTCCTTCCGATGCTTTTTCGAAAGCCTCTTTTCCCGTTAGTCCGTATTCTCTGGTAAAAAATGAACTGCTGCAATAAGATTCGTAATCGTATTCAAGATAAGGCAGGCTTCCTATTTCTCCCGCACCTGTGTTACCTCCGTTATAAAGTTTACCATCTATCATAATACCCGATCCTACGCCTGTACCCAATGCGACACAAACCAAGTCTTTGTAATTCTTGCCTTCTCCGAAATAGAATTCGCCCAAAGCAAAACAATTACAATCGTTATTGACAGATACAGGTATTTTGAATTCTTTTTCCAATATCTCTTTCAGATGCACTTCTTTCCACGAAGGAATATTCATAACGTTATACACAACCCCTTTTTCTGCATCCACAACGGACGGAACGCCTATACCTATACTCTTTATATCGGGAGTAACTATTTTGCGTAGCATTTCTATCAGCTGCTCTATAACTTCATGTTCCGGTCTGTCCGATTTGCATGGCTCTGCAATCTTCTGCAAAATCTGATTGTTTCCGACAACTCCCATACGGACGTTTGTTCCTCCTAAATCGATTCCTATTCTCATATCGTTTGAGTTCCTTTTTTTACGTTAACTTTCTTCGTTTTGTCTTTTCCCCAATGTAGAGTTAGCTCGAAATCTACATTCGATTCTATAGTAACAGACGGAACTTCATCTGCCGAACGCCGTTTTGTGGTATTCAACGAAACCACGCCATCGGGACCGAACGGGTAACGCTCTATCCCATGTGCTTCGGTCTGGGTAATATCCCATACCAAAGAGTTATTGGAATAATCGGAACGAACACCCAGAATATATTCTATGAATACAGCAATCGGAGGTAATCCTGTCCAACCGACAAACTCCTTACGCGCCATAAATCCGGGTTCGGTAGCTTCCGGAGCATAATATTCCCAGAAAGTTCCGGTGTCTTTATATACCTGAAATACCTGATTGTAATGATTATTGGCAATCTCTTTCGCCTGTTTGGTATATCCTTTTTTATCCAGTCCTGTTATGACCATGTAATTTGTACCCGGCCATACTCCACCCTGCCAATAACGTCCTCTAGGATTGTACTTCGGATTATCGGCTGATAAGGAAGGAACACGATGAGGACGGTTAAAGGTTTTAGGGTTTTCCAGTTCCTTAACCATCCTGTCCAGTTGCTTTTGTTCAAGCACATCTGTAAACAGTGCCCAATATGCACCTATCCCTTTGGTCGTATTGAGTGTTCCATCTGCATACTGATCGTATAGGAATCCTGTTTTTTCATCCCACATATTGTCACGGATATATTTGCTCAACATCTTTATCTCGTCTTCATATTCTTCAATTTCCTGCCAACGCTCCAGATAAAAACCTATTTCGAGCATAATGTTAGCCATGAATATCTGTTGAAGACACGCATCGAGCCACACCATATGTCCGTGACTGAATATCATGCTGTATTTGGATTGTACCCTTGGCATATTGTCCATACCTGTACCCCAACCGCTCGACCAATATGTACCATTTTGCCAAGTGCGGTTCAGTTTCAGCCATTTGTAGTATGCACACAATGCCGGAAATATTTTATTCAGTCGGTCATTGTCGCCATATTGTTTGTAGTAAAGAATTTCGCTCCATGGCAGAAGATTAGGACCTGTGCTTACAGGATCGTAACGCTCGAAACAGTCCGCCCCGTCCGCCTTTATCTCGCGACAAATAAAACCATCGGGATGCTGCTTTGCGTAAAAATTATCCAATGTATGTTGGAAAGGGAAAAAGCGATAACCGTAACGGGCAAACATCATCATAAAAGAAGAATCCCACATGAATATATTTCCGTTATACGCAGTATCGAGATAACTCGACACAAACCCCGATCCTTTTTGTGGCTGGCGAATATTGGAAATGGCTATCTGCCACGCTCTCCAATACATTTCTATTTCTTTCTCGTGCCCTTCCCAAACCGGACTGGGGAGTATCGTTTTTGCTTCCTCAAAGCTTTTGGGAATTACTTCTTCCGGTTTTGCCACCCTAAACTCGTTTTCAGCAACCAAAGCTTCTTTTACGTATGTGTTCTTGTAAGGCAAGTTGTATTTCGTTACAGTTTCGTCACTTTCCTGCGAAAAAGAACAAAATATGCTTCCCAACAGAACAACAGGTATGATTAATAGTTTTTTCATAATAAATGCAAATCAGTATTTCATATTGTTAAAAAAAATATTCAATTACATTAGTCATTTTAGATACGCTACACTCCTCGATTGCTAATTGGAAAAAACATTCGACGAACGTATGTAAGTCTAAACAAGCCAAAAAACTAGTGCTACATCCCTCACCGACCTGATCTTAGCTTCATTGACTTTATTGGGCGAAAGCTTTTTCGCCCCTACATTTTTAATTATTAATTTTTCATTCTTAATTAAATGCAAGTAATCTCTGATTACGCGCAGTAAGGATATATCTATTCGGCTATAAATAAGATATTATCGGGTAAAATTTCTTCGCGTATGTTCCGGCTTGAGTATCCCACTTCGAGAACCTCTCCCATATAACTTTCGAAATACAGGATTTCCATTTCGTGGAATCCTTCTTTGAGAGCTATTTTTCCGTCTCTGCGTCTGGCACTGTGCGAACCGTCGTTATCTACCACCAACTGTCCGTCTATAAACACTCTGGAACCATCATCGGAATAAGTGTAGAATTTATAAACGCCAGTTTCAGGTATTTTTATCCATGTTTTGAATCGGAATGCCATAGAATCCTGTGCAGCAGCAGGAGCAATGGAGATGTTTTTAAGGATACCCGTTTTTAGAGGCTTTGCATTAGCCAATTCGTCGGTACTTCTGAATCGCCCTTCGTAATAAGTATACTCTACCCCGGGTTGTTTCACTTTTATATTTTTAGCAGGAAGATAACTCATAGACTCCTCATCGACAGACGATAATCCCGACGGATAATAATACTCAAATTCCGTTCTTTTAGGTGTCCTTATCCATGTATCGAACTTAAATTTATCTTCGTACATCAGTATAATACGCGAACCTCTTTCCAATTTTCCATAAGCATCTACACCCGATGTGCGACCAAAGGCAAGCGCAATATCCTGCTCTATTCCGATATAATCGTTGTCATGGTCATGACCTGCGAATATTCCCATCACATCTTTTTTCTCAACCATAGAGCAAAAAGCACCTGAATTAATATCAGCAGAAGCAACTCCTTCCAGATCGTTTCCGATAGTAGTTTCACGCCCCTCAACCAATTTATATTCCAACAATGGAATATGAATAAAAGTCAATGCCGGAAGCGGAATGTTATTATTTCGGGCGGTAAAGTTGTCACTCATTTGCCTGTACCATTGTATCTGGTCGAAATGTATCCAGTCGTAATGTCCGTATTTATGTGCAGGTGGCTTATTGTTTGTATCGAGACAATATAGTACTGCACTGGTTTTATCATTATTACTACCCAGAATAGGCAATGTATAATTTCCGCATCCGGTCAGTTCAGGTCCTTTTTCTCCAACGAAATAAGGCAGGTTTTCGATGATACCGAATATCTCTTCACGCGTAACGCCTGTTTCTGCATCATGATTCCCAAGAACAACTGCCCAAGGCATAGCAGCTTCTTCAAATATCTTTGCAATTGCCAACCAGCCCTCTTTCGCAGGGGCATCGGTCACGATATCTCCGGTCAGCATTGCCAGATCGGGCTTTTCGGTATCGAGTACCGACTTGATTACCTCAACGGTTTTGCTACAATTCGGAGACTTATTATCCCAATGTATATCGGTAAACTGGGCAATTTTGAATTGTCCTTTCCGATCAAACCGAAGCTTTATATTCTCCTTAGAGGATGCTATAGCAGCAAGGCAAAACAGAAGTCCCCCGATTATTAGTATATATTTTTTCATGGTTCCATTTTTTAGAAAGAAATATTATAATCCTAATAAAGCTTTTATCTTATGAAATATCTGAGTATTCCAGTAAACTCCGCAAAAGTCCTGCGAACCGGGACCATAAGCAAACACAGGAAGCATGATCGGAGTATGATCGTCGGTAACATAATAGCCTGTAATCAGTCCGGTGCTACGATCCCCATCGATCAAGGTCAGTCCTCCGGTCTCGTGATCGGCTGTTACTACGACCAAAGTCTCGCCGTTATTATCGGCAAATTTGAGGGCTTCGGCAACAGCAAGATCGAAACTCAACATCTCCACAACCGATCCGGGCAAAGAATTAGCATGTCCTGCATAGTCGATCTTAGCACCTTCTACCATCAGGAAAAAGCCGTCTTTACTAGCTTGTTGCAACTTATCGATACCCATGCGGGTAATACGAGCCAATAAGTCGATCGTTCCCTGAGTGGCTGCCAGATCCATACGACCATCTGCACAAATGACCTTACGGTTATTCACGTTTATCTCTTCAAAATCGTTAGTCACATGATATTGCTTTTTCAATTCTGTCAAGATGTCTTTTTTATCATTCCTTTGTGTAAATACTTCCATCCCTCCGCCGGCTAATAAAGTAAGCTTGCCATTGAGCAAGTAATCAGTCAGTTCATCCGTATAATCTCTTTCGGTAGAATGTCCGTAAAAAGCAGCGGGAGTAGCATCAGCCAGATTACCCAATGTGATCACTCCGCAAGCTAAGCCTTTATCATACGCATAGTCGGTCAATGAGGGAGTAACTTTTCCGGTTTCAGTCATACTGATATGGCGGTTATTCGTACTTTCTCCGGTAGCCAGAGCACTTCCTCCGGCAGCAGAATCACTTGTATAAGCATCCTTCGGACTGTTGATCTGTAACCCAAGACTTTTCATATTAAACAAAGTCAAACCTTTATTTACGGTTTCGGCAGCATTCATCTGAGCCAAGCCCATACCATCGCCGATAAGAAAGATCACATTCTTAATCTTTCGGTCGGTACGGTCACTTTTATAAGTCGGAGTATATACCTCTATACCTTTAGATAGTTGTATCTTCTGACGGTCGAATCCTTTGAATCCCGATGTTGTTTTATCAAGACGGTCGGTAGTCACAACTCCCGAAGTCTTGTGAGCATTTGCTTCTATTCGGTAATTCTTATCTTCGAAGTTCTTGAAAAAATCGGCACATTTCTCTACCCTGTCTGTATTGATTATATCGACTCCCATATTGTGCAAAGTATTCCATGCGGTAACTCCGTCGGGAGTACCCCAAAAACGAATAGGCTTACCCAAAGAATGTACCTTGTCGATCACTCCCTGCACTTTCATTTTTTGTTCGGCAGTCAATGTTCCTTTTCCGTTCCAATGAGCATATTCGAAAAACGGAGGGCTTATCATCGCTATCCTTTTCAATTGCTCCGGCGAATAGTTTGCATTCGCCTGTCCGTCAAAAGATATAAAGTACGGATACTTTACAAAATCGGTAGCCTTCGGCACATTACCGGTTATAACAATCTGTACAGCATAAGGATTCTTTACCGGATCGAAAACTTCGGGGTATTGGCTCAACACCTCTATTACTTTAGTTAAAGTCGGTTCAGTCGGAGATTTCAGTTCGACCATCAATTGAAGCCGGTTTTCCGAATCTTTCCAAGCCCTTCCTTTATTCTGCTGAAATAGCTTGACAATGGGCAATACGTACATTTCCCTGAAAGTTGCATCCGAAGATAAGTCTTCCAAATCGTGCCCAACCAACAAATCTCCATTAGCAGTAGCAAAAACATCGGCTTCTATCGAAAAAACTTTCTGCGAATACGCCTGATAGAACGGAACGCTTTGCTTATAATCGTTATGGGAATGAATGAGTACCTGATTTTGTGCACAAGTGATAACAGGTGTTGCAAATAGCAACCCTGCCAAAAAAATATTTTTTATTCTGATAATCATAGTTAAATGTTATTTGCGGAAACACTACAAAGATTTGTGACCCTTATTGAATTTCGAGATGAGTGTATATAACCGAATGGTCGGAAATATATTTATCGTTTAGTTTTTCGGGGAGTACCTCATGCTCCTGTACTCTTATATTTTTACTTACAAAAACGTAGTCGATAAACTCGCGCCTGTCTTCGGGAACTCTTCCAAATCCGTGAAAAGTCCATTCCGTCCCCCCTTTCGATACAGCTATATCTTTCGTATGGATAAATTCTCCGGATGCCGTAACGTGCTTAATGACATCAGATTCGGGAGACGCATTAAAGTCTCCGGTTATAATCACAGGTAGTCCGTTACTCAATTCTTTAGTCTGGTTCAATAAAAGTGTAACCCCTTCCTGACGGGCAAGTTTACCAACATGGTCGAGATGCGTATTTATAAAGAAGAGTTGCTTTTTAGTCTCTTTATCTTCCAACACAACCCATGTAGCAATACGCTCACAAGCCCCATCCCAACCTTTCGATCCGGCAACAGCAGGAGTTTCACTCAACCAAAAGTAACCCGATTTTATCTCGTCGAAACGGTCTTTCTTGTACAAAACCGCACTATATTCGCCTTTCTCTACACCATCTTCTCTCCCAACTCCCACAGAATTGTATGCAGGTAGAAGAGATTTCAGGTCATTCAACTGATTTGCCAATACCTCCTGAGTTCCAACAATATCGGTATTCTTATCCTTTATAGTCCGGACGACTATCTCTTTTCGGTATTGCCAGTTGTTCAGGCTATCCTCCGGATTATCGTATCGAACATTGAAGCTCATGACATCCAACTCTAAAGGTTTCTTATCGCAGGAAACAAGAGTAAAAGCTATCCATAAAGCATATAGTATTTTTTTCATATTTAATTATTTATATTATCTCACAAATAAATTGGCTACCGGAATAGGTTCGAACTGCGATGAACCGGGCGTTTTCCAAGCCCAACTAAATTCTTCCCCCTCATAATCTTCAAAATACAGAAGCTTATAAGTATGATAGCCTTTCTTCAGAGCTATACGTCCCGTGGCAATGATAGCAGCGTGAGAGCCATCATTATCTACTATCTTTTCGTTTCCGAGATACAATACACTACCGTCATCCGATTTAGTCATGAATTCATAGACTCCATCCTGAGGGACAGAAAGAATACCTGTAAATATATAAGCAAAATGATCTGCCTGTTTAGCCTCTTTAATAGAAGGTTCGGGCAGGGTTCCACTCAAGAGTAACGGAGATTTTTCAATCTGATCCACTAAACTGTAATTGCCTTCATAATAACGGAAGTTAGTTCCGTTTTCCACTCCCTGTGCCGAAACCGGATTGCGGAATATTGCTCTGGTAGTCTCAATGGTAAATGTACGACTGGCGGCATATCCTTCTTTGTAAGCTTTAGCTTTAAGTGTAGAAGTATTTGTTAGCCGGATAGGCTTCGTATACAGCATTGATGCTTCATCGGGCTCTTTACCATCCAAAGTAAAGTAGATTGTGGCGTCTTTCGTAGCTGAAGCCAAGTCCACATCAATGCTGTCTATGAAGAGGTGCAGGTCTTTCGTTGTATAAGGAATAGACGCAACTTTCCCTTGTGTCTGGGAATGAGGATAGGCAGTATCGTTAGTGCCCCTGTTCTCGTTCGGGGTGGCGCTCAATACATATTGAAGTTCGCCGCCTTGCATCAATTCCTGATAAGTGATATAATTTGTTGTAATTTCCTTTCCGTTCAAGGTCACTTTATCGATATATATATTCTTTTGCGGATTGTTAGCCGTTATGATCAATTGCTTACCATTCGCCAGATTCATAGTTGCTTTCTCGAACAAAGGAGTTGTCAATGAAAACTCATTCGAACCCGGACATACCGAATAAAATCCAAGACTGCTTAGTATGTACCATGCTGACATCTGTCCGCAATCTTCGTTACCACTAATGCCTTCGGGAGTTGGCTGATACATTTCAGAAAGAATACGTCGTGTCATCGCCTGTGTTTTCCACGGTTGACCTACATAATTGTACAGATAAGCCATGTGATGGCTCGGTTCGTTTCCGTGTGCATATTGCCCGATGAGTCCGGTAATATCCGACATCTTCCCATCTATCCTTGCATCAACGACAAACAGGCTATCCAATTGCTCTACAAAGGCCTCTCTTCCTCCGAAAAGTTCTACCATTCCATTCACATCATGAGGGACGAAGAAACGGTATTGCCATGCAGTGGCTTCGGTATAGGCGCGAGCCGGTTCGAACGGATTGAAAGGCGTATCCCAATTACCATCCATTCGCTTTCCTCTGAAAAACTTGGTATATCCGTCAAATAAATTGATGTATGACAATGAGCGTTCGGTATATCTCTTGTAATCTTCTTCCTTACCCAATTCTTTCGCTATCTGCGCAATACACCAGTCATCGTAAGCGTATTCGAGTAAGCAAGACACCGATTCTTTTTTGATATTGGACGGAATAAAACCATATTTGATATAGTAGTCCGAACCTTTTTTATTTTTATCGGACGATATTTTCATGGCTTCATAAGCCTTGTTAATATCAAATCCTCTGATCCCTTTCATGTAAGCATCCGCAATGACCGACACCGAATGATAGCCAATCATAGTATGTGTTTCGCCTGCCGACAGAGGCCAGATAGGCAACTCACCCGAAGCATCGTACATATCGAGATAAGAATGGATCATATCCGTAACGAGTGTTGTATCGGTAAGTGTAACCAACGGATTCCACGCACGGAAAGTATCCCAGATAGAGAATGTTGAATAATATTTTCGTCCTTCGGTTTGCTTACCGATAGTCATATCGTGGCGACGGTATTCTCCGTTGAGATCACTCATGGTATTAGGTACTATCTTCGAATGATAAACAGCAGTGTAGAAGTTTTTCAGGTCATTCTCATTTCCACCTTCTACTATTATATCCGAAAGGGCATCCACCCACAAATCGCGTGTCTGATTGTGTACAGCGTCAAAATCGAATCCCTGAACTTCTTTTGTCAAGTTCTCCCTTGCATTTGCCTCACTGACTACGGACAAACCAACCTTTACGACAATTGGCTCTCCTGTCGAGGTTCCGAATTTCAGAACCATTTGTTGGCTATTACTTTTCGGACTGTCATTCTTAGTTAAAACAGCTCCTTCATTGATATGCTCTACCGATTGGAAATCTTTAGAGAACTGTGCCACAAAGAATATATACTGATTGGTTACCCATCCTTGCGTACGGCGCATTCCTACGATTTCGTTGTTTGCCGTTTGCCTGATAACAAGAGAATCAATCGTTTCTTCGGCAAGCAGGTGCGCCATATCTATGATTATAGATTCGCTCTTTCCTTTTCCGAAAGTGTAACGATGAACACCTGTGTATGTAGTAGCCGTTAACTCGGCTTTAATATCTTCTTCTTCAAAAAATACGGAATAATATCCGGGAGAGGCTTTTTCATTTTTATGCGAAAAAGCAAGAGGTTCAAAGATATAGCCTTTAGCATTTGGCTTTATATCTTGGGTGGTAGGGTGAAATAAGATATCGCCCAGATCGGCGCAACCTGTACCACTCAGGTGTGTATGTGAAAATCCCAGTATGGACGAATCGCTGTAATGATAACCGGAACAAGCATCCCAGTCACCTGTCCGAGTATCGGGACTAAGCTGAACAGCCCCATAAGGAACGGTTGCACCCGGATAGGTATGTCCATGAAAACCTGTACCTACGAAAGGGTCTACATAATCTATCGGCTTTTTGGGTTCTACGGAACAACTACCGAGTAAATAAATAGCTGAAAATAAAAGAAAAAATTGCCTCATCTTTCTGTGTATTTGATTACTCAGGAGGGGCTTTATACCCCTCCGAAGCAATCCGTATTTAGTTCATTTATTTGAAATTAGAGTATCCGTCTAACGGATTGTTTACCAAAACATAATCTGTATTTTCTATTTCACGTTGAGGTATAGGGAAGTGCGTATCTTTCGCAGGATCGAAAGTTCTCGGTCCGCGAGGATCGTTAGCTGTTGTAGCAGCTGCGTATACCTCTTTAGCCAATCCCCATCTAACAAGGTCGTAATGACGTTCGTCTTCGTAAGCCAATTCACAACGGCGCTCTTTTACCAAATCGTCAAAGGTTGGCGCAGCAATAGCCTTGCTTCCATCTCCTCCAAATGCTCTCAACCTTACCTCATTGAAAGATTGGGCAGCCGCAGGCACACCTAGAGTCCGGTTACTTGCACCACCTCCGGCAAGGAAGATTTCGGCTTCGGCATGTATCAACAATACGTCTGCGTAGCGAAGCAAAGGTACATCTGCACCACTTTCCCAGTTCCATCCTGTAAGTTCGTTGTATGCTGCCAGATATTTTGTACCCATATAACCGGTAGTCATGTCTTTGATATCAGTCGCTGCAAGAATTTGCTTTTTGCCTAAAAAGTTCACTTCATCACCCGGTCCTACTAAAGTGACTTTTCTTCTTAAGTCGCCCGGTTCGAATGCATCGAACAAGCTCTTTGTAGGAGCAAAATAATACCATCCTGTACCACCCGACAACGTTGCCGATAGCAAAATAACAGAAGTAACTGTTCCTTGATTTCTGATAGGCTTATTCACTAAATTGAATAAAACTTCCTGGTGTTTCTCTCCACTCGGAGAAAACAAATGAGCATAGCCGTTATTATTGGTAACATCAAGAGAATATTTACCTGAGTTAATTACCTTTTCGGCAGCAGCTTTAGCTTCTGCATATTTGCCCCAATGCGCATATACTTTAGCCAATAAGCCATAAGCTGCACCTAAATTTGGACGCCCTAAATCGGCATTTTCCAGAGTCCAAGCATCTTGTTTCTCGTAATGAGCAATAGCCGTTTTCAAATAAGCCTCTATACGCGTGTATGTCTCCGTTTTGGTTTCACGCGGCTTATTGATCTCTTCCGGATGGTTATAATCATAGAAAGGAAGCCCTCCGTATCTCTTTGCCAGATGGAAATAAGCATAAGCACAGATGAAATTGGCTTCACCTAAAAACAGATCCCTACTCTTTTCCGACATTTCTATTTCAGGAGCATATTTCATTACATCATTAGTACGGCGAATTACTTTATACATCAATTGCCAGTTCGAAAACTGTCCGCTCGATGCATTGGTTGTAGATTTAAACTCTGTCATAGCTTCATCATCACCTTTATTACTTCTATTGATGACCATATCGTCACTTGCAGGACCTGCCCACCAATGTCCGCGTCCATAACCTTCTTCTTCATAAAAAGGTGCATAAGCCGAGTTTATTGCCAATTGTACATCCGCTTCGGTATTCCAGAAATTGGATATACCATAAGGTTCTTTATCGAGATCACATGCCGAAAAAGACAGTACCAACGGTAGTATAAATAATAATTTATATAGTTTCATAAGACTTCTTCTTTATTTTGAATAAGTTGATTTACAAATAGGTCTTTGACCTTAAAAGTTAATATTTACCCCCATTATAAATGTTTTCGGTTGAGGGAACTGCCCACGATCAACTCCTATTTCGCGAACACCTACAGCCTGATCTATTTCATTTGCATACGTTTCTCCAAGTTCGGGATCGAATCCTTTATAACTGGTAAATGTTAATAGGTTCTGCATAGTCACATACACTCTCAGGTTCTGCATTTTCAGCTTTTGAATCAATCTCTTATCGAATGTGTATCCGAATGTCAGAGTCTTCAATCTCAGGTAGTCGCCTTTATCAATATAATAATCCGAAAATCTGCGGTTGTTGTTTTTATCGCTCACTGTTACACGAGGTCCGTTTCCTCCGGGATTGTTCGTTGGATGGTAACGATCCAAAATAGCAGCAAACTGGTTGTAACGTGCATCGACAAACATTCCTTCATATTTCAGAGCATTAAAGATGTCATATCCGGCAACTCCCTGAAAAAAGAAACTAAAATCGAAACCTTTGTAAGCAAGGTCTGTTCCAAAACCGTATGTAAAGTCCGGAAATCCGTTTCCGATATTGGTCTGGTCTTTCGAATCCAGAACACCGTCTCCATTTATATCCAAGAATTTAAGGTCTCCGATCTTAGCAGCAGATTGTATTTTCTTACCTTCGCTGTTAACATAAGAATCTATCTCTTCCTGAGTCTTGAATACGCCTGCACTCTTATACCCATAGAAGTGAGCAATAGGCTCTCCTACCCGTGTACGTGTGATGTTGGTTCCACGATAAGCACTTGTAAACATATTGGCATTACCTGTACCCATAGTGGTTACTTCATTTTTCACTTTACTGAAGTTTCCGTATGCACTAATAGTAAAGTCATTGACCTTTGTATTATACGAAAGGTTCATTTCAAAACCTTTGTTGCGTACTCCGGCAACATTCATCCACTTACCACCGTCGATACCTGCTAAAGAAGGAACAGGAGCTTCGAACAATACATCCGATGACTTTTTGATGAAATAATCGAAACCAAACTCAAATTTGTTAAGGAAGCTAACATCGAAACCGAAGTCTGTCTGTGTAGTTACCTCCCATTTCAGATCAGGATTTGCCAGAGTAGACTCATAACGTCCGAATGTAGCTGTTTCGCCCGAACCAAATACGGTGTTGTATCCGTCATCGTCCGTAGTATTGGCAACGATCACCATAGTAGGGTAATTACTTCCTACGTCCTGATTACCAAGTTGTCCCCAACTTGCCCTGAATTTCAGATTCTGTATAGCTTTTTCTTTAAGTGGCTCAAAGAATGCTTCTTCCGAAATACGCCATCCTCCCGATACAGAAGGGAAATATCCCCAACGATTATGCTTTCTGAATTTGGAAGAACCATCGGCACGGAAACTGGCTGATAATAAATATTTGTCTGCAAACGAATAGTCGAGACGACCGAAATAAGACTGCATAGCCCACTCTTCACGTCCGCCCTGTAACCAAGCAATCTCAGTCGCAGCTGATAGGTAACGTTGCGATTTGTCTTCGGATATGAATCCTGTACCACGAGCATTGGTATATTCGGTATTGTATATTTCGTAAGAAGTACCTCCCAATAACATGATCTTGTGACGGTCAATAACCTTGTCGTACCTCAATGTTGTCGTAGTAATCCATTTGGTATCTGTCCATTCTCTCTGAGTCAACTCATTGGTATTGGATGCACGACCAGCCTCTGGTACACGGGTCACGAACCATTTGTCTTCCCATTTTGCCCAATCGTAACCTAAATCGGTTTTCAATGTGAAATCGTTGAATAGTTTCAGTTCGGCATATACGTTCCCAAAGATGCGGTCACGGGTACGTTTGCGGTCTGCACGGTCAAGAGTTGCGATAGGGTTACGCAAGTCGGCTCCGAGTTCTCCACTTCCGCTATAAATGCCTTTTGCTTCGTCTTCGTATACAGGTACAGAAGGATCGTACTGCAAAGATGGAGCAATAGCACCGTTAGCACCCATTTCGGGAACAATCATTTGTTTCGAGTGGGTTATCATCAGGTTCTCTCCTACCTTGAAATTCTTGAACAGGTCATATTCTGTATTAATACGGAAAGTGGTACGATTGTAGCTCGAATTTTTCAGCAATCCGTCCTGAGTAAGATGCCCACCCATTACATTGTATCTGAACTTGTCGCTACCTCCCGAAAGAGAAAGATCGTAATTACCCTGATATGCAGCATCGGAGAAAATCTCATCCTGCCAATTTGTCCTTGTTACTTTAGAGTAATCAGAATCATAATAGCTGGAAGGTGTTCCTGTATATCCATCGTATTTGATAGCATTGTCATAAGCCTCAAGATGGATCATATTACGTTGCTCAGCATTCAGAAGGTCAATCTTCTTCTGGGTAGTAGAAAATCCGTGATGAGTATTGAATGCGATATTTATCTTGTCCGATTTAGTTCCTTTCTTGGTTTGTATAATTACTACACCATTCGCCGCACGCGAACCGTAAATAGCGGCAGAAGCTGCATCTTTCAACACATCGATGCGCTCAATATCACCGGGATTTATATCGTTCATATTATCGGCAGGCATACCATCGATAACGTACAGCGGCTCATTGTTCCCGAAAGTACCCAGACCACGTATGCGGATAGATGTACCCGAACCCGGAGCACCACTACTTTGAAGCACTGTGACGCCGGACATACGTCCTTGTAAAGCACTGTTGATACCGGTCACCGACATATCATTGATACTCGCCATCTTCACCGAAGAAACAGCACCTGTAAGGTCTGCTTTTCTCTGGGTGGTATATCCTACGACTACCACTTCCTCCAAATTCTGCAAATCTTCTTTCAGGTTGATATTTATATTCGACTGATTACCAACTTTTATATCTTGCGGAAGATATCCAACATATTTGATGGTTAAGGTTGCATTGGCAGGGGCATTGATACTAAAGTTACCGTCCAGATCGGTTACAGTACCGGTAGTTGCTCCTTTAACGGTTACGGTCGCTCCTATTACGGGTTCTCCTTTCTCGTCCAGAACTACCCCTTTTACGTTTTTTCCATCGGTCTGCTGAGATACCGAAGCATTTCGGGTTTGCTTTCTGTTGGTCAGTACGATCTGTTTATTCTCTTTTATGGTATACGATATATCCGTATTTGCCAGAACTTTATCCAAAGCCTCTTCTACGGACGAATTGGCTATCTGAATAGAAATGTTCTTATCCAATCCGGACAAGTCGTTGTTGTAAAAAATGCTATACCCGCTCTCTTTCTCAACCTGCTGTATAGCCTGCCTGATCTTTTGGTTTCTGATATTTAAGTTGATTTGGGAGAATGCGTCTCCACCAATCACGAGCATTGAAGAGAGTAGTACAACGCTCAAAATGTTTCTTTTGTTTTTCTTCATGTTTTACATGTGTTTGAAATTTACAATAGATTTGTAACTTCTGACACTCTGTATCTTTCCATAGTTTACCCTGTCGAAGCCAAAACAGTTTCGATTTTATTGTTTTTTACCATGGATAGATTTTGAGTAGATTTTAATTAGTTCGTAAACAAGCCAGTCTTCTGACTTTCTGAGAAATGCTTTAGGTTCTTATCATAGATTAATAATAATTTAGTTAACAATTCATTGATTAGCGCTTATTTCAATAGTATCATTATACATTTTGTATTTAATAGGAGCTGTCATTCCTATTATTTCCAATACATTGCCTAGACTGTTATTCCTGATCACCCCCGAAAAGCTGTAACGTTTAGCCGATTCTGAGGTAAATACAATGTCTATATTGTAAATACGGGAAAGTACTGCCCCTATCTCTTCCAATGTCTCTCCATAGAATGCAAGTTCATTGTCCCTCCATGCGGCAATATTACTTACATCATAGGTATTCTTTTTATCGAAAACTCCCGTCTGTTTGTTGTAGGTAACTCTTTCGTTCGGTCTCATAAATGTTTCGGACATTTCATCACTTACCCGCAGTTTACCCTCTACCAGAGTAACTGTTATGTCTTTTTCCGAAAGGTATGATTTGACATTGAAGCTCGTTCCCAATGCTTCTACATCTATGTTATTGGCAGTTATGACAAATCGTTTGTCCTTATCTTTGGCTACTTCGAAATAGGCTTCTCCTTCGAGTATAATTCTTCTTTCCCTGTTATTATATGAGTTATCATATTTTATTCTGGAGGCAGAGTTAAGCCATACCAGCGTTCCATCGGGAAGGGTAAGATTGGCTTTCTGACCTTTGTCGACAGAAACAATGAACTCTTTGGCAGAAAACAAAGTTTTTTCCGCAACAAAATATGAACCGACACCCACGAGCAACAACAGGCAGGCAGCCGCAACATACCGAACAACTTTAGAAATCACAGAAGGTTTCTTCTTCCGATTATTCTCATTTCCGGACGATTTATCTTCATTTATCTTATTATGCAGATTCTCGAACATCCTCATTTGAATATCCGGCGACAATTCCGATGATGCATTATGCCACTGATCCTCATAATGCGAGTAAATCTCATCCTGAGCATCTCCTGTCCTGAACCATTCCATTAAGATTTTCTCATCTTCGCGAGAAATATCTTTCCTTATAAATGAATCTAACAGGTTTAGATATTTTTTATTTTCGGTGTCCATCTATATATAATATCCTTATATACCATAATTCCCTTACAGCATATCTTAATTTTTTTCAACTTTAACATTTGTTATATATTTTGAGATAAGAAAAACAGGGAAAGTATAACAATATGTCCTTTCATTCTTTCTTTCAGAAACTGTAATGACCTGTATATTTGTGTTTCTACGGTTTTTTCAGATATAGCCAGCCTTTGCGCGATCTCTTTATTCGAGAATCCATTTTTACGGCTAAGAATAAAAATCTCGCGGCGAGAAGGGGGAAGTTGTTCTATGATCTTATCTATATACTGCTCGACAAAAGTAGCATCCAGCTTCTCCGAAGTCTGATTATCTGTTTCGGTATTTCCTTCCTGTTCTTTCGATGCCATGATATAATTACCCTCATGTATAAGCCGTTCTGTCTCTTTAAATACCAGATTGCGTGCTATCACAAACAGATAAGCGCTAAAGCTTTTGTCGGGATCAATGTCTTCGCGGCGTTCCCATATTTTAAGAAAGGCAGATTGTGTTATATCTTCGGCAAGGGACTTATCATACAATATATTATATACAAAGTTATAAAGCTTTGCGTTGTATTTCCAGAACAGTAATTCAAAAGCAGAACTCTGACCTTCTTTTAACTTCAAAAGAACAACTCTATCGATATCAGTACTGCCTTTAGCCATCTTCCCAAAAACTACAATAACAGATGATTTAACTTTTACTTAACACAAATATAAGAATATAAAATATGTTAAGACAAAAATGAGAGTTAAATATCAGTTAAGTTTATTGTAATGTTTTTCGTTAGATATATCAACAAGCTAAAAACGTTATACTTTACACATTAAATACTAATATAAAACCCAACAGATAAATGAATTGATTATCTGTTGGGTTTTTAGACTAAAAATCTAACCTGAGTACAAAGTGGCTATTTAAATTAATACCCCGGATTATTGGGTAATAAGTTCGGATTTTTATCGATTGCTATCTGAGGAATAGGAAATAATACATGCTTATCTTCGAATGTTCTTGTTTCCACAAAGAAATATCCTCCATCCAGATTTAACTTATGGTCTCCATTCGGATAAGTGTCATTCAGGATTGTACCTTGCTTACATCCTAAAGCATCACCATTCATAACCTCTTTGGCTATGCCCCAACGAACGATATCGTATCTTCTCAAACCTTCGAATGCAAATTCGACACGACGCTCGCGACGAATGAGTTCACGAAGTTTCGTTTGGCTCGCATATTTTGTCCGATCCACTTTTGGCATTCCTGCCCTTTCCCGTATCTGGTCTATTGCGTCATACATTTCGCCATCAATCTGACCAAGTTCTATTTTGGCTTCGGCTAATGTTAACAATATCTCTCCATAACGGAACATAAAAATAGTACGGCTTGCGTCCCACATATCATCAAACTCATCTCCGTTCCCCAAATATTTACGGAAGTTATATCCCGTAGAGGTTGCATTATTGGAACTTCCGGGATAATCGGGACTATCAGGATCGACAGAATCGTAGATGTAATCATTCCAATTCTGACCCGGATAAATAATAGTCGCTCGCAAACGGGGATCTCTATTTACATACGGATTCGTCTCATCATACTCTCCTGCTGCTTTCGCCTCTTCAATCGTTTTTCCGTCTGCCATTTCATAAGCATCTACTAAAGACTGTAACGGAACCACTGAAGACCAACCTCCTTTACTTTCGGGAAAGAACGCACCGACAGAGTTTCCTAAGTCTCCCTTAAGATGCTGATATGCGTATATTACCTCATCACAATTTTTATTCTCCATCAAAAAGAGATCTTCATAACCTAACAATTCTCTCTTTCTTACTTGTTTAGCTGTACTAATGGCTTCGTTGTACATGCCTTTAAACAAATACATACGCATCAGCAGAGCATAGCCGGCATCTCTTGGTATTCTGCCTATATCTGGGTTCTCTGCCAAGTCGGGTGTCAACTCTTTTAACTCTGCAATAACGAAGTCTTCAACTTCGCTTCTGGGATTTCTCGGAACTTTAGATTCGTCCGGTGTCTGAAAAACCTCTGTAACCAACGGAGCGTCTCCATAAAACTGGCTTAAAAGAAAATAACGGTATGCCCTGATAAAACGAATTTCTGCAACATAGTTTTCTTTTAATCCTGTTGTTTTAAATTCAACATTATCTATATTTTCAAGAAACTCGTTACATCGGCGTATGGTAACATACTCGAATACCTTCATCTTGCCCGGATTTCCTGGTGTCATTGTTCCATTACCCAACTCCTGATACCCTTCGTGAGAGTGGTTATTAAAAGCATTATCCGTAGCACAGTCTCTGTACCAGAGTGCCCAGCTATCTTCAAAATCCCGATAACAGCCTGTCAGTGCAAGCAGGGCATCTGCCTCCGTCTTCCAAAATGTGGTAGGAGACAATGCATCTTCGGGAGTCCGGTCCAAAAAATCAGAACATGATACAAGCATAAATGCCGACATGAATATATATAGATACTTTTTCATATTAAATTCCTCCATTATTTAAAATGTAACATTAACACCAAATGTATTTACCATAACCTGCGGATAGTGACTTCCTGTTCCTACGGGAGATTCAGGATCCCACCCTTTCAGGAAGCTGGTAAAGGTCAGCAGGTTTTGTCCACTATAATAGATCCTTGCCTTAGAAACACCGATCTTATTAGTGATAGTCGAAGGTATGGTATAACCTAACTGTAGATTTTTCAAACGCAGATAGTCGGCACTTTGCACCCAATATGAAGAATACAAAGACGGGGAACTAGGCGCACTTCTACCCCGTGTACTAACACGTGGAACATCAGTATTGGGATTATCAGGAGTCCATCTGTTTTTCCAGAATGTCATCGGTTTTCCGACATCACCTCTAATTTCTCCCACTGCCTCCGAATTAAGATACCCGTCTACACCTGCTACTCCTTGGAAGAACAGCAAAATATCGAATCCTCTGTATGCTGCACCCAGATTGAATGCAAACGTATATTTAGGTTCGGTACATCCTATGATTACCCTATCGGCAGCATCGACAACTCCATCTTTATTCACATCGACATATCTCAAATCTCCCGGCTTTAGATTGGTGCGAATATTTACTTTTGGTCCGTTATCTATATCTTCCTGAGACTGGTACAACCCATCGGTCAAATAACCGTATAAACTTTTGTATGAGTTTCCGACCATCTTGATATAATTATCGTCGTCGCCAAAAACCTGATCTTGTCCGGCTAGTTCTAAGATTTTATTTTTATTATAAGAGAAATTACCTCCAAATGATAGCATTACCTCGCTAACTTTCTTATTGTAATTTACACCTATCTCAAAACCCTTGTTCGACATACGCCCCACATTGTCATAGAATTTCTCTAAACCAAATGTCTCGGGACTGGGAACCTCCATTATTATATCTGTAGTAAGGCGGTCGTAATAGTCTAATGTTACATTCAGATCGTTACCGATACCTAAATCCAACCCGATTCCCCAAGTACGGGATTTTTCCCATTGCAGATGAGGATTTTTAGCATATTGGGTAGCTCCTCCCTGTACCATTACACCATTGAATACATATCCTTTATCTTTCAGCGTAATAGTTGGTATCGTCGGGTAATAATCTCCACTAATGGCAGACTGATTCCCCAGTTTTCCCCACGATGCTCTCAATTTCAGATTAGAAATAGATTCACTTAGAGACTGCATAAAACTTTCTTCCGAAATTCTCCATCCTGCACTGAATGAAGGGAAAAGTCCCCAACGGTTATTTTTAGCAAAACGAGACGAACCATCGTAGCGGAAATTAGCTTCGAATAAGTATTTACCCATATAATCGTAATTGACACGACCGAACCAAGATAACATAGCCAATTCGCGCGTATATCCTTCGTTTTTCATGCCTGCTTCACTACCGGCATTTATATCTCCCAAATCGTTACTGGGGAAATTCTGGCGGTATGCTTTTATTTCTTTGAAATGATAATATTCGGAGTGGAATCCGGCCATCAATGCCAGATTGTGTTTTTTATCAAAGCTTTTATCATAATTCAATAATACATCTGTCGATACGGTTTCGTTCGATGTATCTTTTTGGTTCATTTTATTAGGACCATGATACTTATTAGGGTGATACTGAATATCTTTAATAAACTCAAGCTCGTCCTGAGTATATGTCTTATAAGACAGGATACCTTTAATAAATAAATTATCTACAATATTATATCTCAACGATCCTATTCCCAAGAAATAAGCCCTCTTTTTATCGATAGTCTGGTTAAGGTCGATCCATGCGATAGGGTTACCATCTCCGATAGTACCATAATCGCCATTCGATTTCCGATAAGGTATCCATGGAGAAATAAGATTGGTTTGTCTGAATATCTGTCCGACACCGCCCCCTGTATACGAGTTGGTAGGTTCCTGCAAATCCATCCGTGTATATGACAGGTTCACACCAAAATCGAGTTTAGATGTAGCCTTTATATCCAGATTGGTACGTACACTATATTGCTTTTTGCTGGTATGTTTGATGATACCCTGTTGGTTCAGATAACCGACAGAAGTCATATAGCGAACTTTGTCTGTTCCACCACTCAGGTTGATATTATGGCTTGTCTGAAGCCCCGAACCTTTATAAAGCAAGTCCTGCCAATCGGTATTGGGATAATTATCAGGATCGGAACCATCTCTTAATTTCTGAATCTGCTCTTCTGTCCATCTTGGAGAAGTATTCGGATTATCATTTTTCTGAGCTTCGTTATAAAGTTCCGCATATTCGGCAGAATTCATGTAGTCGGGCAATTTGGTGGGTGATTGCCATCCGATATTTCCGGCATAGCTTATCACAGTTTTACCCACTTTTCCTTTTTTCGTTGTTATGAGGATAACCCCATTAGCCGCCTTAGATCCGTAAATAGCAGAGCTACCTGCATCTTTCAGTACCGAAATAGACTCTATATCATTTACGTCTATGTTATCCATCGTAGCCTCTACCCCATCAACAATAACCATCGGGTCGATTCCGGCATTTAATGTTCCGGCTCCCCTGATACGGATAGTACCTTTGTCATGACCGGGAAGCCCTCCTTTCTGAACTACCGAAACACCCGGCAACAGACCGGCTAATCCGGCAGACACATTACTAACAGGTCTATCTGCCAACAGTTTAGAGTCGACTGTCGCAACCGATCCGGTCAGGTTAACCTTCTTTTGCACCCCATATCCTATGACTACAACATCGTCAAGCATGGCAGAGTGTTCTTGCAGTACAATAGACAGATTAGCCGCCGCTTTAACCTCTCTGCTCTCGTATCCGATATAAGAGATAACCAAAGTCGCATCGGGTTTTACTTTCAAACTGAATCTACCATCCAGGTCTGTAGCTGTACCGTTTGCCGTACCTTTTTCGACAACAGAAACTCCGATTAAAATTTCGCCTTTTTCGTCTTTAACGGTACCTCCGGCTTGCAAAGACGGAGCTTGTACAACCTTTTTTTCTTCTGGTTTGGCAACTTTTTCCTCTACGATAACAATCTGATTACCATTGATATGATAAGCAAGATTTAAAGAAGGTAATACTTTGTCTAAAATATCTTTGACTTCTTCATTTTCGGTTTCTACCGAAACTGTTTTATTTTCTACGATTCCTTCTTTGTATAAGATGACAAAGTCCGAATTTTTCTCTATTTCCGAGAAAAGAGTCTCTACTTTGGCATTAAATAACTTCATTGTTACACTTCCGGTTTGTAAATATGTGTTAACAGCGGAAAGAGGATAACATAGATTTAAAATAAATAATACAAGACCGATTCTTTTAAGTCTTAAGAAGAAGCGCTCTCTGTTTTTTTCTGGTTTAGTTTTAGATTTTCTTTTCATACAACTAAGTGATTTGATTAACAATTACTTAAGATCTCTGAATGAATAACATGGTATTGATTACATGTTTTTCTGTTAGTTAAGGTTAGTATTCTTCATAATTCTAGTATTTAGTTTGATTTATACAATAAATAATTTCCAGTCAACGCAGAACAATATAATCACCTGATAATATACCGGTTACCATCTTTTTGATAAGATAAAGGAGTCGACAGCGAGATATTATACAAAACGGTTTCTAACGGTTCTTTCAGATTCAATTTTCCTTTGTAGATTTCCCGGGTATAGTGGTTGTTATATTCTATTTCTACTCCATAATAGCGCGAAAGTTTCTTCATAATGATATTCAATGATTCGCCACTCAACTGCATCACCTCATCTTTCCAGCAGGTGTACGGATATACATCTACATTCTTGACCTTTATGTCTCCGTCTACTGCAAAAAAGCCCTGATTGGGTTGCAATTTTTGCTCCGATGCTTCTGTACTTACCTTGACAGATCCTTCGACAAGTACGACCGATTTTTCGCTATCGCCGCTATATGCACTGATATTGAATTGGGTTCCCAATACTTCGACCTCGAAGCCTTTGGTTTGCACTATAAATGGTCTACTCCTGTCTTTTGCTACGTCCAGAAATATCTCCCCATCTATCATTATTTTTCGCGAACCTTTCCCGAAAGTTCTGGGATAAACGACTTTTGTACCCGAATTTACCTGAATACTGGTACCATCGCTCAACTTCAATGTCGTGCGTTTTCCTTTAGGTACGACAACTGTCAGATAATCGGCTGCCGCATCTGCCAGCTCCACTTTTTTACCTTTCCCCACTATCAGGTCGCCTTCTTCGGTCTGTACAATAGTTTGGTTATTATCTACATTAGTCTGGCTTGTACCCGATATGATTTGTATATCGGTAGTCTGGTCGTCAACCGCCTCTATCATGGATAATAGCTGCTGACTTTCTATAACATCATTTCTTACAGGGACAACGAATAAGAAGAAAATAAGAATAGCACAAGCTGCTGCAATGCCTGCTGTAGTCCATAGGTAAAAACGTCTGCCTGTTTTCCGCTTTTTAGTCCTGTTTATGCGGTCTTGCAACCTGCTCCAGTCATATTCTATCTGCTCATCGGGAACATCGGGTGTTTCCACAACCAAATATCTCAACAACACCATCGCTTCATCTATCATATCCTTTTTTTCGGGATACAATTTTACAAGCTCATCTATTTTATTCCGGTCGTTCTTTTTTGCTATATCCGCAAAATATTCGTCCAAAATAAAATCTTCAATCGAATTAAAATCTTTTATTTTTTCTATCATGAACAATATAAAATACGCTCTTATATTATATGATACAATTAAGAGAAGAATCTGTAATCAGTATATCTGATTTTTATTTACAATAGTTGACCAATAAAATAAGAAACAGGCAATAATCGTAGGCCGAATGATCTTTTCTGATTTTACCCATAGCTCTGTGCACCAGGTTTCGGGCTGCCTGCTCTGTCATATCCATAATTCCGGATATTTCCTCATACTCCATCTGATGAAGAAACCTCAAATAAATGATTTCCCTCTGACGCACTGTTAGTGAAGCAAGTATCTTCTTTATAAAACTACTAATCCTCTCCTGCTCTTCCCTATCTTCAATTACATTCTCATTTACCGAAAAATTCAGGTCAAACTCATCTGAATGCTCCAGATTAGTATGTCTCTGACTACTCTTCATAAAATTGATACAGGAGTTTCGTATGGCAGTAAACAAAAACGGACGCAAAGTCCCTGCATCTTTTACTAAACCCGGATCAGAATACAGCTTAAAAAACAAATCCTGAATCAAATCACGGACTTGTTCTTCTGGAATTTTAAAACTCAATCCATAAGAATAAAGCATCCGGTAGCTGGACTTATATATCTCTGCAAAAGCATCATCTTCCCCATTAACAAATAAAGTCCATAAATCCGAATATTTATTTTTATCAAACGAAAGTTTATGCATCCGTATTCTTAATTTTACTATATCTTAAAGCAAAGATAAGAATATAAAATTTATTTTCATTTGTTAAATATTCCCAAAACACCAAGATAAATAATCGTCTCCTGCTTTTTAACATAAATACCAATAAAAAAATAAAGCATGACTTTTGTCATGCTTTATACTTAAAGTAGAAATTTATTTTCTTGTGATTTTCACAACGTATCCCCCTCCCTGAGCCATACTGATTTTCAACTTACGGTCGGAAGGAATATCTATAATTTCTTTTTTATAATCTCTGGCTACACGATTGGCGTTTATACCATCTTTAAATACCTCTCCTTTGAAATTTCCTACGCCCAAAAATGACAAATCGAGTTCCATATCGCGCGAATCCCAGTTGGTCATAGAACCGACATACCACACATCATCCTTCTGGCGGGCTATACTTACGTATTTTGCTATTTCGCCATTCAGAGCAACAGTATTGTCCCAAATGGTGGGAACGGTAGCTATAAACTCGGTACACTCGGGTTCTGCCATATAATTTGAAGGGCTGTCACAAAGCATATTCAGCGGTGATTCGAAAATTATATATTGAGCCAACTGACGACAACGGGTACCCTGACTCATAGCTTCGTTATAGATACTTGCATAATTACTCTTGGTAGCGTTGCGCATTGCCCCTTGTGTATAGTCCATCGGACCTGCAACCTGACGAATAAACGGTATGGTTACATCATAGGTCACCTGATCGAGACTTTCGTCTGCCCATTTCATTTGCTCGAGACCGTTTACACCTTCAAAATTGATAACATTAGGATAAGTGCGTTGTAATCCGGTTGGCTTATACGTTCCGTGATAATCTATCAGCAGCTTATACTTCGCAGCCATTTCCGCACCACGACGATGGAAGTCTACCACTATCTGGTCGTCTCTGTCCATAAAGTCCACTTTAAAACCTTTGATCCCCATTTCGCTATAATGCTTGCAAACGGCTTCCATATCACGATCGAAAGCATGAAATCCTGCCCAAAGTATAAGGTCTACATTTTTCGCTTTACCATAAGCTACAAGTTCCGGCAAATTAATTTCGGGTACAACCTGAAACAAATCGGCTTTCTTATTTACCGCCCATCCTTCGTCCAGAATAACATACTCTATTCCGTATCGGGAAGCAAAGTCAATGTAATATTTATAGGTTTCGTTATTCACTCCGGTTTCGAAATCTACATTATACAGATTCCAGTCGTTCCACCAGTCCCATGCTACTTTTCCCGGCTTCACCCAAGAATAATCGCCTTGCGCAGGTGTAGCCAACTTATATACCATATCACTGTCAGCCAAGTCCGCATCGTTTTCCGAGACAATAATTATACGCCAAGGGAAACTTGTTGCTCCATCAAATTTAGCAATATAGTTCTCTCGCGATCTGACCAACATTTGCAAGTTATTATGTCCGCCCTGTTCTACATTTTTAGGATAGGGCGCAAAGATTCCTTTCAGGCTGTTTCCTTTATCGCCCGGATAAAGAAACATTCCCGGATAGTTCATCAGGTCAGCTTCGGCAATACATACTTTCTTGCCATTTACTCCTTCAACAACCAAAGGATTTATACCCAGTCTTTTTTTATTCCATTCGGATAAAAGGTTGTAATAATAGGGTTGTTCGAAAGAATTTGAGAACTGATTTTCGAGCGAACGGGTTTCCGATTTATTTGCATAGTTAATAAATGCCTTATAATCGGCAGGGAAATTAAACTCAGCCTGTTCGTCTGCTACAATAAAAGGTTTCTTCGATGCCGAAACAAACCGATAAGCTATACCATCGTTATAGGCACGAAAAACAACATTATACCCTTTAAATTGCAAGGTCAATTCATTATAATTATCGGCTATTTTTTTACGTTTATAAATTTCCGCTTCGATTGTCGTACTTACAGTTCTTGTAGATGAGCCCGACAATCTCACATCTCTGCCATAATATGTACCATCATTCAGTATCATAGATATTACGGACTTATCCAACATGAGGTCACCATTATGAGAAACGGAATACTCTATTGTCGCCCCCACATCTATTTTAGCTGCTAACTTCCCGTCGGGAGCTTTGAGGGTAAACTGCTTTTGTGCCGTAACTGTCAGCGAACAGCATACGGACAAGCACAATAAGAGTAAAAATGCTACATCATTTTTTTTCATAATATATAGTTCTTTTAATTTGATTTCAATAGACTACCAATGAGTAATTGACTTTAATTATTCTTTTTATTCATTCATTTTGCCTTGATGCAAAACGAATCAAAAAATCAAGACTGTACCTATTGTGTGACCCGTTAAAAACGGCTTGTTCACTAAGCAAAAAATAACTCGTAACCAAAGTCACTTAAACAACTTTTTGCTTTTAAACGTTCACTTCGCCGTACGGGTTCCCACACAATAGCTAATGTCGTAAAGCTTACGCAGTAATATTTCGCAGCCTTTTTGATTCCTTTTGCGGCTTAGGGCAAAAGGAATGCAAGTAATCTGTGATTACGCGCAGTATAAAATAAAAGAACAATTATTCAACATACTATCTAATAACTAAATCCTATTTTATTTTTAATTTCTGACGGAGCAGATATCGGAATCAGAGTGAATCCCCAAGTATATTCCTGATTCGCCGGAATAGTATATCCGGGTTCGGGTCTGGCTCCCCAACTATTATATCCGGCAACTCCGTACTGTTTCATATCGATACATACTTCTACAAAATTACGAGGAACGATATCATATTCGTGTGTCTGTTTTCTCAGCACATTTTTTGCTTCGTCATAATTTTTATTTGCTATTTCATCCGGAGACATATTCCGCCATTGGTAGTCCGCATCCGATTCCTGACAGTCGAAATCTTCCACTGAATTTCTCAAAGCATTGAAGCCCATCGTAGTATTTGCCTCGATTATCAGTCCTCTTCCACCGGACATATTCAAGGCTACCCAACGGGTATCTGTATGATGACCGTTTTCCTGAGGACGTACATACGGATAGTACATATCTTCGGCTGTAGTTTTGAACAGGCCAACTAAAGTTCCTTTCTGGCGATCGAGATAATTTTCTTCCGGACCACGCCCCAGGTATTGCACCTGATTCATTTGTTGTGGTAAACGGAAACGCACCCCGATACGAGGAACTTCGAGTTTGGCGGCTTCTCTCCGGCGGCGATCACTATCTCCGTTATCCGACTGCGTAGCTTCTTTTGCTTCAGCAGTCAACTCCGCCCTACCCTCTTCTGCCGTTGTCGATGTAAATTTGACAGAAGCATTTACAACTCCCGAAGGATATATTTTATAATCAATCATGTAATTGTTACCTGCTGCCAGTTTGTATACCACCGACAAAGAGGCTACATCACCATTCATTTTTACGGTAGCATCCGACACCTTAAAGTTCTTGCTCGACTCTTTCCATATCTGTAAGCGTTTAGGCGCACCATTACCATAATCGTTATCCGTAGGTCCTCGCCAGAAATTGGGCTGAATACCAAAACTTTCATTAAAATATTCTATGCCGTCTACCTGATAAGAAGTCACGATTCCTTTTTGCTTATCAAAACTAAACATCACTTTCGGAGAAGATACTGTTATATTATTTCCCGAATCCGATACGCTCAATTTCGGTCCGTTACCACTCTTATAAGCATGTTTATCCGATTTTATGGGTAACACAAACTGATCGTAAGCAATCAGATGTCCGACAGGAATAAGTGGTTCGGCTTCTTTTGTAAAGACTTCGAAATTTATAAAATATTCCACACCTGGTTTCGATTTCAACTGAGACATAGGTATAGTTACAACAGTCGAATCTTGTGGCGCAATATTCAGCGGAAGTACAGCCTCTTTTACTGATACTCCGTTTTCGAGTATTCTATACTTTACCGTATAGCGAGATAAATTAGAAAAATAGAACCTGTTTTTTATTTTCACTTGTCCTTTGCCTAAATCCACAGCCTCGAACCCTACATTCTGATGGGTATATTTTACCTCTGCCATTGCCGGATGCGGATTCTGGTCGGGATTAACGATACCATCGGCAACGAAATTTCCATCGGAAGCCTGGTCTTTCGCAAAGTCTCCACCGTATGCCCAATAATCTTTGCCGTTCTTATCTTTGATCTTCACAGCATGGTCTATCCACTCCCAGATATATCCGCCCTGCAAATTGGGATATTTATAAACCTGTTGCCATTGATCATACAAATTTCCAGTAGAATTGCCCATGGCATGAGAATACTCCGACGGAACATAAGGGCGATTATCCGCTCTTTCCGTTCTTCTTCCGTTTTTACCATAATACTCGAACGATCTGGCAGATGGGTATTGAGGCACGATCATATCCGTATTCCATTCTTCCAAAGCCCTTTCGTAACACACAGGACGAGCCATCAGGTCTTTATCCAATTCCTTGATAAGAGTATATGCATTATAAAAATTGTACCCGTTACCTGCCTCATTACCTAACGACCATATCGTCAGCGAAGGATAGTTTTTGTTTCGTTCAAACATATTGCGGATACGTGATAAGTGGCTTTCCAAATAATCGGGATTATGTCCCAGAGTTCCTTTTTCCTCTCCATCCTCATGTCCGGCTGCACCTTTACGCATATCGTCCTGATAGATGGTATAATACATACCGTGTGACTCTATATTGGCTTCGTCATATACATAGATACCGTACTCATCGCACATTTCGTAGAATTTGCGGTCTTGCGGATAATGGCTCAAACGAACAGAATTGATATTATTGAGCCTCATCAACTCAAAATTCCGGTGCATTTGCTCGGGTGTCACATAATGCCCGTCTTGGGTTGTTTCATGAATATTAGCTCCTTTCAGCTTAATGGGTTGACCGTTCATATAGAAAAGGTTTAACGGCTTTTCGTTTACTATATATTCACTTTTCTTTATCTCAATTTTGCGGAAACCCACTTTAAACGGAACAACCTCAACCACTCTCTGATTATCCATTACGGTCATCATCAGTTTGTACAGGTTCGGAGATTCGGATGTCCATGTTGCCACATTTTTGATTGTATAATCGAAGCTCACAGTAGACACTCCGTTTCCTTTTACTGATGTTACCTTCGACTCTGTTGCAACAGAATTTCCTTTCTTATCAATAAGATCGTATTTTACAGTGATGTTTTTATCCGCTTTAGCGGTATTTTTTATATCTACTCCCAGCTTAAAGATTCCATCCTTATACGAATTATCCAATGTAGATACTACCCTGAAATCTTTAACCGCAGTCTTAGGTTGCGACCAGATAAACACATCGCGTTCGATGCCACTCATCCGCAAAAAGTCCTGGCATTCGAGCCAAGAACCTGTACTCCAACGGAATATTTTCAGTGTAAGCGTATTTTTTCCTTCTTTGATATAAGGATTTATCAGAAATTCGGCAGGATCTTTAGAATCTTCGCTATATCCGACTTCCTTTCCGTTAATATATACATACACACCGGACTTAGCGCCGGCAAGATGCAGGAAAATATCGCGATTCATCCATGCCGAAGGAATATCTATATCACGACGGTATACTCCGACCGGATTTTCTTCGGGCAATAATGGAGGTACAGGATTGTATGTTGCAAATTCGTACGGCTGATTTACATAAAAGGCTTCGCCATATCCTTGCAGCTCCCAGTTGCCCGGAACTTTTATATCCGTCCACCCTGTAAGGCTCTTATCGGGATTGGTAATATCGGCAGGAAGATCCTTATACCCATTTACAAAATAAAACTTCCAGGTTCCATTCAATAAATAGAAATATTTACTTTTCGTATAATCCATGTAAGAAGAAGAGATGGCTTGTGATGCCTGGTCTGCATTGTCGTAACTCATAAAAGTAGTGCGTGGCTTTTCTTTATTCACCTCAACTATACTTACATCTTTCCAGTAAGGAAGTTTTTCCTGCGCCCGAACCATTACTACTGATAAAAGCAGAAGCAATAGTAGAGTAGCTTTTCTTTTTATATAATTCATATTCTGATAAAAATTTAAGAGAAACACCCTACCGACAAACAAAGAACCTGTAAAGGAGGCGTCTTTGCTTGTCAGCAGAACAAATTAGTATTATTATGTATGAAGCTTATTGTGCAAATTGCAATCTTTTCAACTTATTCCATGCTCCACGGGTAAAGTCCGGAATTTCGACAGGAGCCGAATTATTATCCAAAGATATTTCTGTTAATGGTATCAAGCAGCACCATTCTGCAAGATCGTATACGTCCATATCGAGAGGAAGCCCCCTTTGCAGACAATAAATCAGGCGATAATCCATAATGAAGTCCATTCCGCCATGACCTCCTACTTGCTTAGCTTGTTCTTCTATATCCTTTGCAATCGGATGCTTATATTGTTCCATCAACGCCTTACGTACTTCATCGGGAACGAAGTCATGAGCTGTCAGGTTTTCATGGTCTTTGGTTAAAGCAGGGTCTAATTCACCTGATTCCAAGGCATAACCCTCCACCGGATATTTATTGGCAAAACCTTTTGTCCCCGTCAACTGATACATACGATTGTATGGACGTGGCGAATTTACATTGTGCTCGATAAGGATCGATTTTCCTTTTTCTGTAGATATCAGGGTCGAAGTATGTTCTCCATTACGAAATTCTTTTACATCCTCACCTCTTTTTTCTTTCAGATAAGCAAGACCTGATATTTGCTTCGCATCTACAGATACCAGATAATTCATCTTATCTCCGCGATGCATATTCATTGCCTGACAAACAGGTCCTAAGCCATGGGTCGGATATACGTCTCCCCGGTGCTTACGGTTATAGTCCATACGCCAGTCATTCCAATATTCGTCCCAATAAGGTTGAAGCCCATGAATATAAGCACCCTCACCATGTACTACTTCGCCTAAGAGTCCTTGCTGTACCATATTCAGGGTAGTCAGTTCGAAGAAATCGTACACACAGTTTTCTAGCTGTATGCAATGTTTTCGGGTTTGTTCCGAAGTATTGATCAGTGCCCATATTTCGTCCATAGTCATAGCTGCCGGAACTTCGATAGCCACGTGTTTCCCGTCTTTCATAGCTTGTACCCCCATCATGGCATGCGTCTTCCAGTCCGTTGCTATATAAACGAGGTCTACATTGGGTAAGGCTGTTACTTTTCGCCATGCCGAAGAGTCTCCATAAAACTCCTGAGCTTTGGGAAAACCTCTTTCTTCAAGCATTTTATTTACTTTTTCGGTATTCTTCTGTTCTATATCACACAAGGCAATCACCTCTACGCCGGGGATATGCGTCATGCGTTTTACAGCACCCGGTCCTCTCATTCCCAATCCGATAAAGGCTACCCTGACCGTTGGTAAAGGGTCGGTACGTAATTCCAGTACATCGGTTTGCCCAGCCACCCGTTCCGGCGTATGTGTTTTGATTACATGTGATTGTTCTTTCGGTGGTTGATTATTGCAGCTGAACAATAAACAGACTGATAAAAAAATAATGAGTTTTTTCATGGTAAAATTCTGAAATTTAGAGTTATATATCTTAGAGTATTTATTTTTTTATTTAGTATTAGACTCCATACATCTTAATAGTATACACCTGACTTCCGATTTTATACTCACTTTTCCTGAATTTTATATCTGAATTTTATCCAATTTTCTTTTTAGAGGTATAAATAAGTCATTCATAGTAAAAGATTTTATTTCTGTAGAATCACAAATTTAAATAAAAAAAATCCTGATTTTATTATAACAAAACAAACGGGAGAAATCATACAGATTCTCCCCCATTATTATATTACGGTAATAGTCTAATTATAAAGTCTTATCGAATATTTACTTCGTTCCGTGTCGGATGGGAAATCGATATATAATGTTTGTCATCACCGCTGATCGTCTGGTAAGAGTGGTCGTCCGTCATGATATAAAGAATATTCATCGGTTTCTTTTCCTTGCTTTTTTCGGAACAAGCGATTGTCGGCAACATTAACAAGGCAACGGAAGAATAGCCTAAGCTAAAATGGAGTCTTTTCATATAGGTATTATTTCAATTTCCACAGGTTAGTTTCTAGCTTCAAAATTGCTTTTTTATTCCAATATATTTCTAAAAGAAAATCAGCTTTTAGTGAAAACAATTAGCCCGGATTTTGTCGTTATCCGGGCTAATAATTTCTTTTTAAAATTGGAACTATTTATCGAGAGCGCTCTTCTTCCAATATCATTTTCAGAGATGCGACTTTCTGCGGATACTTGTCTGCCAAATTATTTTTCTCACCAATGTCTTCTTTCAGATTGTAGAGTTGGACTGCTTCATTATTACCCAATTCGATATTCGTCAGAGGATCGTAAGAGCGACCTTTGCTCGGGTGTATGTACTTCCATGTGCCGTCCGATACAGACATAGAACCGGCTTGTTCAATAACATATTGCCTGCCTTTTCTTTCTGTTCCTAAAAAAGTCGATAAATAATCCCGACTATCGGGTGCAGTTCCTTCTGGAACTAAAATACCAAGCAACTTAGCTAACGATGCGTATATATCGATATGGGAAACCAAAGCATCCGATGTCGTCTTTTCGGTTTTAAGAGGCCAGCTTACAACTAAAGGAATACGCGTCCCTGCTTCAAAAATGCTGTACTTACCTCCTCTGAAATCTCCCCAAGGACGGTGCTCGCCCAACAATTCCACAGCCTGATCCTGATAACCATCATCCACAACAGGACCATTATCACTTGTCAGAATGATCAACGTATTTTCCGTTAAGTTATATTTTTCCAGAGTCTCCATTATCTTACCAACGCTCCAATCAAATTCCAGAATAGCATCGCCACGGGGTCCCATACCACTTTTTCCCTTAAAGCGGGGGTGAGGCACACGAGGCACATGTACGTCGTTGGTCGCAAAATACAGGAAAAACGGATTGTCCTTGTTCTGCCCGATAAATTCTATTGCATGAGTAGTAATACTATCGGCAATATTCTCATCTATCCACAATGCAGACTTCCCCCCTTTCATATAACCGATACGTGAAATGCCGTTTACAATTGCCTGATCGTGTCCATGATTTAAACTCGGTTTCTGAACATAGAGCATTTCGGGATGGTCTTTACCCAATGGTTCGCCCGGAAACGGTTCTTTGTAACTGACTGCAATAGGATCATCTAAATCGAGGTTAACAACCTGCTGATTTTCGACATACACACAGGGGACACGGTCGCCCGTAGCTGCCATAATATAAGAATAGTCAAAGCCAATATCTTTCAGTCCTGGAGTTATATATCCATTCCAGTCCTGCGTTCCTGCCTCATCTCCTAATCCCAGATGCCATTTGCCGACTGCGCCGGTTTTATATCCTGCTGTCTGAAATATATCGGCAATGGTAGACTGCTCAGGACGGATTATCATTCCGGCATCGCCGGGAGCTACTCCGGTATCGTTACGCCTCCACGAATAATGCCCTGTCAGCAGAGAATAACGCGACGGTGTACTGGTAGCTGCTACGGCATGGGCATCGGTAAAACGAACACCCCTGTTTGCCAGTTTTTCAACATTAGGAGTATGGATGGTAGGCTCACCATTGCAACTCAGGTCTCCATATCCGACATCGTCTGCCAATATAATTATTACATTAGGGCGATCCGGCTGTTTCTCTTGCTGCTCTTGCGCCTGAACCGAAAAAGGTAGTAAGATCGATGTACCTATCCCTACAACAGGTAGTACGTTTGTTTTCATAGTCTCTTTATTAGTTATTTTATCTTCAATCTCATTATTTATACTACATTATATCCCGATTATCCTCCTGATATAGTTCTCTGGCCAACCGGAATTTCCATGCCATAAAATCAACTAAAGGCTTGGGAGATAAGATCTTTATTGTATCGGCAAAGCCAAAAAATTCTCGTTGTAATTCCTGATTGATTACAACCTCTATTTCAAAAACCTTAGAACCGTCCTCTTGAGTTTCTATCAATTTCTGGCTTTTATGAAAAGGTTTAGTCTCTACATAGGGGGCATTTTGTTTGTCTACCCAGAAGCGTATGACCTGAGGTTTCATGCCCACATTTTTGGTAACACCAACCAGATCATCGAAAAAACCTTCTGCGTCGAATAAATCATTCTCTTTGTATTTTTCTTTCTCCAGAATTTCAATATGGTGTATCCTGTCCAGTGCGAGATTAACTAAAGCACTTTTGCTACGCCCGAAAACAAACCACCGGTTACGGTATTCCTTCAACAGATAGGGATGAAAGATAAATGTGTTTGCCGAACGTGCTTTGAACGAACGGTACTTCATACTAAGAACCTGCTTATTCACGATTGCATGATAAATCGTATCGAGGTAATCCAGCCCTTTGAGGCTCTCATTTTTTTCGAAATCAATTACAGGAACAGTTTTTTGCCTGGCAGATGTCACATGATCTTCCAAGCGGCTGACAATCTCCCCCATCCCTTCAAAATAAGAGAAACCTTTGAACTGATGGAGCACCTCCACCGCTTCGGACATGGTTTTCAAATCCTGTTCCGACAACGGAGTATCGGTTATACTGTAATCTTCATCCTCATACTTGTAATACTTGCCCTCATATACAACAATGGGAGCATTATACCCCAGCTTCTCGCTGCGCATCATCTGAATATCCATCTGTATAGTGCGCCTGCTGATACCTTTGTCTATCCCTTCATACTCATAAAGAGCATCCGAACAGGCATCTATCAGGTCTTCGAGTGTCCATTGCCTGTACTTATTACGTAGGCAGGTATCTATCGTTTTATAGCGGATTAAGGCGTTACGGTTAACTGGCATAATGTTACATAAAATCTAAAACACGGTAAGATTCAAATCTTTACGGTCTGTATACTTAGGAAACTTGAAAGCCGGCATCGCCAAAGCCATTCCTGCATGTATAGTACCTTTGATATTCAATAGTTTTGCTAATTTCTTTTTCTTATCCAAATCAACAGAAATACATACATATCCGGTGTAGAATTGCGATACACCTAGGCTTTCAGCCATAAGCGAAGCATTCTGATATGCCAGATTTGCATCCTGCCTACCGAAGTTACTGGAACTTGGTGTATGAATCAATAAAACAGCCTTTGCACCTCGCAATATAGCATCTGCTCCACTTTCCTGTTTTGCTATAACGGCACTCAGTTTCGGAACAGCCTCCTTTGCTCCCGGAGATATCAGGTTAATGAAAGGATTGATAAAAGGATTTGTTATAGTCTTTACAGTAGACCGGAATGTATCTATTGTTATATCTGATATTTGTTTCAATAAATCGGGATTAGTAACTAGAGTAAAACTCACCTCTTGTCCGTTGCTGGCTGTAGGTGCAAGATGTGCTGCATTCACGATCTGACGAAGATATTCTTCGGGAACAGCCGAAGACAGAAAAGCCCTGTTAGAGCGTCTGGCTCTGCATAGTTCCATTACTTGTTCGGGAGTAGGCAGTATATCTCTGTTCAGGGTATGTACTTTCGGTTCGGGAAACTCTGAATGGATAACCGAATCGGTAGGACATACTGCAACACAGTGCCCACATGCTATACAGGTCTGAACATTCCTAAGCCCTATTTCAGCTTTCGGATTTTCTTGTGTCAAGATGTATGCAGGGCATACCTTCACACATTTGCCGCATTTTATACAGCTTTCATTATCAATATCTATTCTAATCATTCCTTTCTAGTTGATCTTATATTATCTTTTCAAAAATAGTAAAAATATATCCAACTACGCAAAAGCATTGCGTATCATCCGGAGTCTCCCCTCTTCTCTTCATTCAACAGGTCTTACATAAAATACATCACAACCATTTCCGTGATAAAGAATCGGCTCTTCATATATGGCAGATTCTATATTATCACCCAATGATATTATAGGTATAGGTTCATTGCCTTCAATTTGTCCTATTTGGGAATTAATTACAATTAGATTAATGAGGCTGGAAGTATATTTTCGAATAGAACTAAATGTCATTAATAGAAGTCTTTCCGATTTTAATAAATAAGAAAATTGATAATCTTCCTTTTCTCCTAACACATTAATCAAGTAGTCTAAATCTTCTTCATTTATAAGACTACTATCTTGTGAAATCAAATTTCTACATTCTTATGAATAATCACAAAACTCAATACCAACCGGCTTGAACAACTCTATACCAGAATTATCTAATGTAATTTGATTGAGTCCTGTATTATATAAGAATTTAAGTTTATCAATAATAACACTTTCATTTTCTGTATAAAAACGAGCTGAATCTAAAGGAATTGACTCAATTATATTTTGAGATTTATCATATCGGGTAATATAAGTCCTTATTATCCATTCAAGTTCAAAATTAACAAACTCTTCTTTATCCCTAAGCCCTTCATTAATAGCATTCCCCGTAATTCTATCCTCTTCTTTAAAGAAACCTGCGTTATACCTTAATATATGCATATCCACAGAAATAATAGTATCACCTGATACACCTATTGGGTACATTTTATATAATTCAGCTTGATAACAGGCTGTTAAATTTGTTGCAAAAGCAAAAAACACAATAATTAAGGCAAAATACAATCTCATTTAAATCGGTTACTTAGTTAACTCTTATTGTCCGTTATATCTGGCTATTCTCTGGTTGATAATCTTTTCTAGCTCCGATAGCTTTATTTTAAGCATCGAAGACGGAATGACAAAAGGCGTACCTGTCTCATTATAATTGTTACGCAAACCTTTTGCCGTCACGCGGCTAAGGTATTTTTCAGGGTCTGAGACATATATCAACAACATCTTGTTACTATATATCTTTCCTATTTCGGCATGGGTAATATCTTTCCATTCTATCAGTCCTGCATAAGGTTTTGTTACATTATCGGTGATACCCGATTCATCTATAACGATTGTCCTGTTGCTGTCAAAAATCAGAGCCTTTGCCAATAAGATAAAGCCTACAATAAAAAATACTCCACAAATACTCAAAATTACTTTCTTGACAATGTCTATATCGGTAAATAACAGCCCAAAGCTGGTTATGATGAAAATAAGGCAAATAATAACTAATAAGAACATCTTTGTTTTACTGACAGGTATTTCTATTCTATCTACCATTTTTTCACTTTTTTTCAAAAATAATAAAAATAATTTCAACTACGCAAAAAGACTGCGCACCGGTGTTTGAATCTTTGTAATGTCAAACAAACAAAGAGTGTCGTAAAAGGACGTAACAATTTTAAAATTAACAAAGATGAAATTTAATTTTCTAACAAAAGGAAAAAACAAGGTGATGAATCATGAAGGCGATCAAGCATACCGCCTGTCACCTGAGTGGCAATTGTATGCTGCTGCCGTTACCTCTTCGTTGAGCGACAAATTTTATGAAAATGCCGAAACAAGAGTGGAGACATTGCGCAAATTGATAACTCAATGCGATCCTGTATTCGTTGCACAATTGGCAGTATACACACGCCGGAAGATGAACATGCGTTCCATACCATTAGTTTTGGCTGTAGAACTTGCAAAAGTGCATAGAGGCGATTCTACCGTAAGCAAAATGGTATCGGGTATCGTACAGCGCGCCGACGAAATAACCGAATTGCTCGCATATTATCAGTTGGCTAACCAACGAAAAGATACTAAAAAACTGAACGGTCTGTCAAAGCAGCTTCAGGCAGGTTTGCAGGATGCTTTCAATCGTTTCGATGAATATCAGTATGCAAAATACAATCGTGATACAGAGGTAAAATTGCGCGATGCGCTGTTCCTTGTTCACCCGAAAGCGAAAGACGAGGCACAACAGGTATTGTTCAACAAGATAGTGAACAACGAACTGGAAACTCCTTATACTTGGGAAACCGAACTTTCGGCATTGGGACAAACAAAGTTTGCCTCTGATAAAGAAAAGGAAATGGCTTTCCGCATGAAATGGGAAGAACTGATAGACAGCCGCAAAGTAGGTTACATGGCACTGATGCGCAACTTGCGCAACATACTTGAAGCTGGAGTATCCCAGCTGCACGTAATGAGCGTATGTGAAGTATTGTCAAGTGCCGAAGCCGTACGCCGGTCAAAGCAGTTGCCATTCCGTTTCCTTGCAGCCTACCGCGAAATATCGAAAGTAAAATCGGGTTATGCCGGTCGGGTTATGGATGCATTGGAACAAGCGGTTGCCGTATCAGCCGAAAATATAGCCGGATTTGGTGAAAACACAAAAGTGTTGATAGCCTGCGACGTATCGGGTTCGATGCAGCGTCTGGTATCACCAAAGAGCAAGATTTTGTCATACGACATCGGTCTGATGCTCGCAATGTTGCTAAAGTCTCGCTGTAAAAATGCCATAACAGGTATGTTCGGCGACAAGTGGAAAGTGATAAATGTCCCTACCCGAGGTATATTGTCGAATGTAGATGCTTTCTATCGCCGCGAGGGTGAAGTGGGTTATGCGACCAACGGTTATCTGGTGATAGAAGATTTACTAAAGAGCAAAAAACAGATAGATAAAGTAATGATGTTTACCGATTGCCAGTTGTGGAACAGCCGCAACGATCAGAGAATATCAGCCCTATGGAGAGACTATAAAAAGATATCTCCAAATAGTAAGCTATACCTGTTCGACTTGTCGGGATACGGAACTACACCTCTCGATATCACTCCCGACGATGTATACCTGATAGCGGGCTGGTCGGATAAAGTTTTCGATATCATAGCAGCTATAGACCGCGGAGGCAATGCTGTAGATGAAATAAAGAAAATAGAACTGTAATCTAATAAAAGTTTTGTGAATGTCGTAGTATAGGGATACTTCGACCGATAAAACCAAAGACCTTATGCGTAAGTTACTTCACAAAACTTTTTTAATAATAATTTCACCTGCGCAAAAAGACTGCGCACCATTATTCTAACTTTGTATCATCAAAGAAAGAGATCATTGAAACAAAAAATAAAACAAGTGCCGTAGAACAGAGTTACTTCGTATTAGGGATACTCAGGTTGTGGGTTCGAGTCCCACCATTCTGTCAGGAATGTAGCTCAACAGGATAGAGCGGATTGGTCTTTGTTCGCTTGTCGCCTTGTTTTTTCGATACAGACAGAATGTCGTAGAAAAGAGTTACTTCGACTCCATCTAAGGGGAGGAATAGCGAAGCCGTAAAACCGGCAAGGCTATCCGGTTCGACTCCGGCAATGTCAAGCCTCGTTTCTCTTTTCACCTGTTACTTCTGTTTTCTCACATACGAATGCCGTAGGAAAGAGTTACTTCGTTCAAGTGGCTACCGCAGGTTCGAATCCTGCACGAGCTTTTTCCGTTTGTCGCTTCGTTATTTTATAAATAAAAAATTATTATGATAGAATTAAAAGGAAAATACAATCAGGATTGTAAAATCTTCATCGACGATGTAGAGACAGAAGCCATCGAAATGGTTCAGAACATACTAAACAATGAAATATCCGAAGGCGTTCGGGTACGTATCATGCCCGATACCCATGTGGGTAAAGGTATAGTGATCGGTTTTACTATGCCGATGACAAAAATGGTCAATCCGAACTATATAGGTGTAGATATCGGGTGTTCGGTCACTACTCATAAACTGAACAAGCGTATCGAAGCCGACCGTTTACCAACACTGGATCACGCCATCAGACGATCGGTTCCGATGGGGATGAACATACGAAAAGAAAAGAATTTCGATAACTGGTGGATAGAACCATATTTCGAAACGGTAAACGAAAATATTTCTGCCTTTCAGCTGGAATGGGCTAAACGTTTCGGAGAAAATAAACCTGAGGTAAAAGTCGATAAGGAGTATATAGCTACCCTTTGTAAAAAAATAGGGATGAACAAAGATAACTTCTATTATTCAATTGGGACATTAGGAGGCGGAAACCATTTCATAGAAATGGGAGAATCGGCAAATGATGGGGCTCATTACCTGACTATTCATTCGGGTTCACGGAACTTCGGACTGAGAGTCTGTAACTACCACGCCAAAAAGATGCTTGCTCAAAGAGGGTTGACTCAGGAATATTTCGATGAATTCAAATTTATTACCAAGAATACCCAGCCAACAAGCGATATTCCCGCAAAACTGGAAGAACTGGCAAAAAGATATAAAGTCGATAAAAAGGAATATATGCTCGAAGGTGACGATATGTACCACTATTTGTTGGATATGGTAATTGCGCAGACATATGCCCAGTTCAACCATAAAGCCATGTCGAAAGCCATATTCAAAGACCTTGGTACAGATTATCAGGCAGAAGATTCGGTATACTCTATGCATAATTTCATAGATACTACAGACTGGATTATCCGAAAAGGTGCTATCCGTTCGTATGAAGGTGAAAGAATGGTAATACCATTCAATATGCGAGACGGAATCCTTATTTGCGAAGGCAATAGTAACGAGGACTGGAACTGTTCGGCTCCGCATGGTGCAGGACGTGTATTAGCCCGAAACAAAGCCCTGAAAACGTTGGATATGGAACAGTTCTCTAAAGAAATGGAGGGTATCTATTCTACTTCGGTCTGTAAGCAAACTCTGGATGAATCGCCGATGGCTTACAAAGACAAAGATGTGATCATAGAAGCCATTAAAGATACTGCGACTATACTGGATACCATAAAGCCGATATTGAATATCAAAGCTAATTAGAGTATTCAGAAATAAATACGACATCCAATTTTACACACCTCAAATTGTAAAGTTGGATGTTTCTTTGTATATGTCTTAAACTAAATCGGAAATGGTATAATCAGGACGACATTCGACCTATTTTCATAACCCAGTCCTCAAATTCTTCGCGGGGAACAGCCGATTTATTCTTGATCTTAGTACGGTAATTATAAATCGTACTCAATGAATAATGCAGGTAACTCGCGATCTTGTTACTGTCGGATATGCCAAGCCGCACCAATGCAAAAATTCTCAGTTCGGGAGAAAGTAATTCACCATGCTTCACCTTTATTTTATCGGTACTTACCAGCAGTTTATTGAAATCGTCGATAAAGGTAGGATATATCCCCAGAAACATATTGTCGAAGTTATGATAGAAGTCTTTCAACTCTTTTGATATTAATTCGTTAGAAGAAAGTATTCTCGCCACTTCATCCATCCTCCTTGTCTGGATTTTCTTATTCAGACTGTTCTTTAGTCCCTCTATCTTATCTATATAATTGGAACACAGATCGAAAGAATAAGCAATGTATTTTACTTTTATATCGTTGGATTCTTCCAGCCTGATATTCGTCTCATTCAGGTTTTCGTTCAGCTTATTCAATCTCTGATTAGCCTGATACAGTTCTTTCCTGATTCGGGCAACCCGTTTCATTTGCCGGTAAATGTATACTAAAGCTGTGATAACAATAACGGACAGCACACTGGTTATAACCAGAAAAAGTTCCAACTTCTTTTTCTGCATATTCTCTTTTTGCTGGTAAGTTCCCGTTATTATCGGGTATGTATTGGAACTCTCTATCGTCCTGTAACGAACATTACAAAATATAGCATCCTCCAACGAATTTCTATTACAACTGTAAGCCAGATCGATATCTCCTTTTCCTTCCTGATACAATATCAGAGCAAGGCTCTGGAACGAAGCATTATCTTTAATCACATTTTTAATATCCGATATAGCGGACAAAGTATAATATTTCTTTTGCAATTCTGTTTCACTTTTCAATTCATTGGCATATCCCAGCAGATAAGCTACCATTGCATATTGCGGAGACTCCAGAGACAGTTTATCAAAAATAGGAAAGAGTATTTTTTCACTATTTTCAAAACCATTATTCCGGTACAATTCTCTTTGAGCATACTCTATCGCATATTCTATAGAATTAGGGTCTAAAGTCATGATCAGCGAATCTTTGTAGAGATTGCTCTGAGCATACAGGTTATACATACTGTTGCTCTGCGCATAATGCCTGTATAAAAGAGAATACCCGTTGTAATACTTAATGAGCAGGTCTTTTTCGAGTTTGTCCTTATCGATGGTTTCCAGAATATCCGTTGCTTCGATGTATAATCCCCTCGTCGAATACAAAGGAACCAAGTCTAACCGAGATTCGGTTACCAGCCTCTTATTCTGTAGTTTATTAGCAATAATCAGATTCTGTTCTACATAGTGTATTGCCGAATCTATCTGATATTTCGTATATTCTTTATGAATCTTATCATTGATGTTATATACATAGTCCGGCTGCAAATCTTTAGCAGTAAGTAATTCTTTCAGGTTCTTTATCCGGTTTTCTTTTTCCTTCAAATACACATCCTTATTATCGAGCTCTTTTTTTAAAACATGAAGTAAAGAATCCACCTCTGTTGACAACACAGAATTTGTAAAAAACAGCAACAGAGGAAAAACGCACAACAGCCTTTTCATGTAATCGATTTTTAGTTTTTTTTAATAACTTGCAATATACGATAATATTAGCGATATCTGCCGATATTGGACTTCTTTTATATACATAACCACTACATTTTTTATCACCACACAACAATTATACATCTACTTATCAACCCATTAACACTTACTCCTATTTACATTTTTTTTATTCAGCAACGGAAGTGTGATTTTACTGCCTAATTTTGAAATTATGTTAATCAAAGTTTCATAAAACAAAAACGAATAACCATGGAAAAGTAGAATGAATAGAGAAACCATTTTCGCAATTATTAAAAAATCAAATACCATTAAAAAATTTAACAAGAGAACTATGCACAAGAAAAATTCAATGCCCTTTTACCGGAAAGCAATAGCAGCAATATGCCTGTTTATTTCGGTAAGTATTTCTCTTATTGCACAAGAGAATATAAAAGTAACCGGGATTGTTTCGGATAATGATACCGGAGAGACTTTGATCGGAGTCTCTGTTGTTCCCAAAGGCGCACCTACCAGCGGAACTATAACTGATATTGATGGCGCATTCAGCCTGAATGTAGCAAGAGGAACTATTCTGCTTGTATCTTATGTAGGATATGATCCGGTTGAAATACCTGCCAATACAGCTACCATCAATATAGCTCTGAAACCTTCTCAGCAACTATTAGATGAAATTGTAGTCATTGGTTATGGTGTACAAAAGAAGAGCGTGGTAACGGCTGCTATTTCACAAATATCGGCAGATGACCTGAAAAATACTTCCACACCGCGTGTAGACAACGCTTTGCAGGGACTCGTTTCGGGTGTGCAGGTAACCACATCGTCGGGTCAACCGGGGGCAAGCTCTAAGATCCGTGTCCGCGGTACAGGTACGATCAATAATTCAGATCCGCTCTATATTATCGATGGTATGCCTGTAGATGGCGGAATTGATTATCTGAACCCTAGTGATATCGCCTCTATCGAAATCTTGAAAGATGCCGCTTCGGGTGCTGTTTATGGTGCACGTGCTGCCAACGGGGTTGTATTGGTAACTACCAAAAGTGGTAAAGAAGGCAGGGTAAAAGTTAGCTACGATTTCTCTTATGGATGGCAACGTCCGTGGAGAGAGCGTAAAATGTTGGACGGAACCCAATATGCCACTTTAATGAACGAAGCCAATAACTATGCAGGAAAAGGAGATTTGTATGCAAATCCGGCTCAATATGGAAAAGGAACCAACTGGCAAAAAGAAACTTTCAATTATGACGCACCGGTCGAAAACCATCAGGTAAGCGTTAGTGGTGCCGCAGAGAAAATAAACTACTTTTTATCACTGGGTTATTACAATCAGGAAGGTATCGTCGGCGGTGATTACGGACGCTCCAACTACAAACGTATGACGATGCGTAGCAACAGTAGCTATACTATGTTTGACGAAAGTAAGAAACGCACATGGTTGAAGAAAATGGTAATCGGTGTGAATGCTTCTTACTCACGTATAAATAATACGAATATCGAAACAAACAGCCTTACCGGGTCAGCATTAGGAAATGCAATGTTCCTTTCTCCGTTGATGGACGTATATGCAAACAGTGAAGAAGACTTGATAAAAGATCATAATATTGATACCCAAAAATATGGTGATCCTATAAGGGATGCCAATAATGGCAAACTATTGAATATTCCAGATCAGGACTTTAACGAGATATCTAACCCTTTGGCTTATTTGTCTTTACCGGGTCAGAAATACAATACAGACAAATTTGTTGCCAGTTTCTTTGCAGAATTATCTGTTTGGGATAACCTGAAATTCAGGACATCTTATGGTACAGACCTGGCTTTCTGGGGTACCGATGGTTGGAGCAGACCTTATTACATAGGAGCTAATGCTCATAATGATAAATCGCAGGTATGGTCGGAAATGAATCGCCAATCTACTTGGCAGCTCGAAAATGTATTGACTTACGATAAAACGTTCAACGCACATTCATTTGCTGTGGTTTTGGGGCAATCGGCTAAGAAGAAAACAGGTCGCCGCCTGAAAGGAACAGGAAGCGATCTAATTGAGTATATGGGAGATAAAGCGAATATCGACTTCACTACAGGGTTACCCTCCGACGGAAAACAAATGGCTGAAGGTGGCAAATTAGATCCTGCTACATTAGCATCCTACTTCGGACGTTTGAGCTATAATTACGACGAACGCTACATGTTCCAGTTCACTGTACGTCGCGACGGTTCTTCAAACTTCGGACCGAATAACAAGTGGGCTACATTCCCTTCTGTTTCTTTAGGATGGAATCTTACGAATGAAAAATTTATGGAGACTCGCCCCGATTGGCTGACAAATACAAAACTTCGTTTATCGTGGGGTAAGAACGGAAATGAAAATATCGGAGCGTTTAAATATTCTCCTTACGTTCAGATCAATGGTAATTATGTATTTGGTGGAGGTTCTAATCAGGGAATTATCGGAGGTAGCAAACCTACGGGCACACCTAATCCAGGCTTGAAATGGGAAGAATCGGAACAATATGACGCCGGTCTCGATTTCGGTTTCTTCAGAAATTCTTTGACATTCAGTGTAGACTATTTCAAAAAGAAAACCAATGGTATGCTGAAACAAATGAGTATCCCTTCTTATCTGGGTGCACCACTACCATGGGGTAATGTCGGCGACATGGAAAACTCGGGTATTGAATTCGATCTAGGATATAAATTCTCGAAAGGAGACTGGAATTTCAGAGTAGGAGGAAATATCAGCTACTTGAAAAATAAGTTGATTAACCTGGGTAATTCAGATGGTTTTGAAATGTCTGACCATGTGCATCTTATCGGAAATGTCAGCCGTGCCGAAAATGGACAACCATATCCGTTCTTCTATGGATACAAAACAGCCGGTATATTCCAAAACCAAGCTCAGATTGATGCTTACGTAAATGATAAAGGCGAAAAAATGTTCCCTACTGCCGAGCCGGGCGATGTAATATTTGTGGACTTGGACGGTAACGGAATAATCAACGATCAGGATAAAACCAAAATAGGTAAAGGAACTCCGGATTGGACATATGGTCTCAACTTTCAGGCAGCATGGAGAGATATCGACTTCAGTATGCTGATCTCGGGAACTATCGGAAACGACATATTCGATGCAACACGCCGCGTAGACCTTAATCCTGCAAACCTTTCGGAAGAAATGATGGGTCGCTGGCATGGAGAAGGTACTTCGAATAAGTTACCTCGTTACTCATGGACCAATAAAAATGATAACCTGCGTGTGTCTGACCTTTATATCAAAGACGGTACTTACATGCGTCTGAAAAATATTCAATTGGGCTATACGCTACCAAAAACATTGACCAACAGAGTATTTATTTCCAGCCTGAGAGTATATCTGGCAGCCGAAAACTTATTGACCCTAACCGGTTACAAAGGTTTCGAACCCGAAATCTCTTATGGCAATTCGAACGGTATCGACAGGGGTATCTACCCACAGTCCCGTACTTTCACTGTTGGTTTCAATCTTAACTTTTAATATTTAAAGAATACAACGATATGAAAAAACTAATAATAATTTGTGGCGCTGCTTTAGCTATGTTAGGAGCCACTTCATGCGGAGACGATTTCCTGTCGGTCGATCCGTCCAGTAAACTACCTGTAGATGGCTATTATAATTCAGAAAGCCGTATTATGGAATCGGTAGTTGCAGCTTATCAACCATTGCAATGGTACGATTATTATAAAGGATGGGCTCCTCTATGCCTGGTATACGATTCCATGAGTGACGATGTATATGTCGGAGGAGGTAATACCACCGACCAAAGCCAGATACACCTTATCTCACAATACTTGTGCGACCCTATCAATAATATAGGCGGTGCATGGAGTGCCAGTTATACAGGTATCAACCGGTGCAATCTTATCATAGATTATGTAGAAAAAGCAGAAGTGTCTGAAACAGACAGGCAGAAATTCATAGCAGAAGCCCGTGTGTTACGTGCATGGTACTATTCGGTATTATGGAAACTATGGGGAAATGTCGCTTATTACGATGTGAATCTGACATATCCTTACATAGCGGAACAAAAAACCGCCAAAGAAATCTATGACCTGATAGAAGCGGATCTTGCAGAAGTGCTTGACAGCAATCTATTACCGATGAAAGAAGATGCCAAATGGTCAGGACGCGCCACACAAGCCATGGCATCTATGTTGTATGCAGAATATGTAATGTATCAGAAAGATGAATCAAAATACAACAAGGCTTTGGGATATATGAAGGCTATTATTACTTCGGGTAAGTATTCTTTGCAGCCATTCGAAAATCTTTGGGAAGCTGAACATGAGTGGAACGATGAGACAATCTTCGATATCAATTACATATCTAAAGGCGGTAAACGAAACTGGGGTTATGACACAGCTACAGATACGGACGAAGCTACTCTTACAGGAGGAACGGTTCTTCCGGCTATGATCGGTATCGACAAATTGAGCGGAAGTCCCGATTATACAAGCGGCGGATGGGGATTCGAACCTGTTGCCAAAGAAGCTTACGATGCTTACGAAAGTGGTGACAAACGCCGCGATATAGGCATTCTCAACATGGAAAAATATATTGCAGATAATGCAGCCAAAGGCATAACAGTAGATTATGGCGGACGTTATCAGAATACAGGCTTTTTCCTTAGAAAGTATTTGGGACGTATCGGAGGAAATACAGGCGCTATCGGTAGTGCAGACCTTAACTGGGATAATAACCTTCGCATATATCGTTATGCCGAAACTCTGTTAAATGCTGCCGAATTAGCTCTACGCACAGGTGATGGTTCTGCCCAAAGCTATTTAGACCAGATTCGCAGCCGTGCCGGAGTTGCCTCTATTCCTGCCACTTTGGATAATATCTTATTGGAACGCCGCCGCGAATTTGTCGGCGAAGGCAAACGTTATTTCGACCTAGTTCGTTTCGATAAAGCTGCGGAAGTTCTGAAACCAAAAGGCGGAAAAGTATTGGACAAAAAAGGTGGTAATTACGTGGTAGACGGAATTCCTGAGCGCATTCAGTGGAGCGAGAATAAAAAATATCTTCCTATCCCACAAAGTGAAATAGAAGCAGCACAGGGAACCTTAACACAAAATCCATATTAGTAGAATTATCAGGAATACCCTCTGGTTATCGCAAGATATTTCGGCAGGGTATTCCTTTCTCCAAAAAGTCGTCTAAACTTTTAGATTTAGTGACATTTTGAAAGTGAATGTAGGGATTGCCGCATGTGTTAATCTCAAATAGTAGGAGGCGAAAAATTTTTCACCCGTACAAAGTAGGTATGACAACGAACATTCACAGAAGCAAAGTGTATGTAAAAAGACATAAAAACAGAAAGTTCGGATAATCTCCGGATAAGAAAATAACGGACAGATAAGATGACAAAAAAAATAAAAACCGGAATATTGTTATTCTGTACTTTACAATTCGGCATCTCGGCACAGCAGACCCCGATATATCGTGATTCGGGAAAACCTGTCGAAGAAAGGGTGAACGACTTGTTGGGCAGAATGACATTAGAAGAGAAAATCGGACAGATGAACCAGTTGAATTACGACGGAATGTCCGATGAAATAAAGAATCGTACCCAAAAAGGTGAGATTGGCTCACTTCTGAATGTTATTATCCCCGAGGAAGTAAATCAATTGCAAAAAATAGCCTTAGAAAAAAGCCGTCTGGGGATTCCGCTGATCATAGGTCGCGATGTAATACACGGACTGAATACTATCTTCCCTATTCCATTGGGACAGGCAGCCTCATTCGATCCCGAAACGGTCGAAAAAGGCGCACACGTTGCAGCCGTCGAATCTCGCGAAAAAGGTATCAACTGGACGTTTGCTCCTATGCTCGATATTTCGCGCGATGCCCGATGGGGACGTATCGCTGAGAGCTTGGGAGAAGACCCCTATCTGGCAGGTCAACTGGGCGCAGCTATGGTAAAGGGTTTTCAGGGTGACGACCTATCTTCACCAACCTCTATTGCAGCCTGTGTAAAGCACTTTGTAGGTTACGGAGCCTCCGAGGGCGGACGCGACTACAACAGTACCAACATTCCTGTACGCCTCATGCGCAATGTATATCTGGCACCGTTCAAACAGGCAATAGCAGCCGGTGCAGCAACCTTAATGACCTCATTCAACGATAATGACGGAATCCCTGCATCGGGCAATGATTTCATATTGAAACAAGTACTGCGTAACGAATGGAAATTCGACGGATTCGTCGTATCCGATTGGGCATCTATGGGCGAGATGATTTCGCACGGATACGCCAAAGACGGAAAAGAGGTAGCTATGCTATCGGCAAATGCCGGATTGGACATGGAAATGGTCAGTGAAACTTATATGAAGAACTTGCCACAATTGGTCAATGAAGGAAAAGTTCCTGTATCTGCTATTGATGATGCTGTAAAAAATATCCTACGCATTAAATTCCGTATGGGATTATTCGAGAACCCTTATACAGATACAAAATCACCGAGTAAGATATACTCTACTCAGCATTTACAGGCGGCGCGTGATGCTGCCGTAAAATCAGCTATACTATTAAAGAACGACAATCGTGTATTACCTCTGAAAGAAAATCTAAAGGTAGCAATAATAGGTCCTATGGCAGATGCTCCGCACGACCAGATGGGAACTTGGGTATTTGACGGACAAAAGCAGCACACAGTGACTCCACTGAGAACACTGCAAACCGAATATAAAAACATCAAATATGTGTATGAGCCTGCATTAGCTTTCAGCCGCGATATGAATACGGCTAATTTTGACAAAGCGATTCGGGCAGCTAAAGAATCAGATATAGCGATCGTTTTTTTGGGAGAAGAATCGATCTTGTCAGGAGAAGCGCACTCTCTTTCTAACATAAACCTTATAGGCGTTCAGTCCGATTTGCTCAAAGCCGTAAAAAGCGCAGGCAAACCTGTTGTATTGGTAATTATGGCTGGTCGCCCGTTGACAATAGAGCGCGACCTACCCTACGCCGATGCTGTTCTTTACAACTTCCATCCGGGAACGATGGGAGGTCCTGCCATCTTCGACTTGTTATACGGCAAAGCCAATCCAAGCGGAAAACTGCCAGTTACATTTGTACGCGAAGTAGGACAAATACCTATGTACTACAATCATAACAATACCGGTCGCCCTGCTCCCGAAAAGATCATGACTTTAGACAAAATTCCAGTAGAAGCCGGACAAACTTCGCTCGGAAATACATCGTTCTATCTCGATTCGGGTAAGGATCCGCTATATCCATTCGGATATGGGTTGTCATACAGCACATTCGAGTATTCCAACCTAAAACTTTCCTCCTCTTCTATGCCAATGGGAGGAACTTTGAAAGCCAGTGTTACAATCACAAATACAAGTAACGTTGAGGGTACAGAAGTCGTTCAGCTATATATCAGAGACTTGGTCGGTTCTATTGCACGTCCGGTCAAAGAACTCAAAGGTTTCCGGAAAATACAACTGAAAGCAGGTGAAAGTAAAACCGTAGAATTTTCTATTTCGACCGAAGACCTTGCATTCTGGGGGCGTGACCTGACCTTCAATGCCGAACCCGGAGATTTTAACCTCTGGATCGGAGGCGACAGCAATGCTACATTAATGACTAGCTTTTCAATTCATAGATAAAAACACATTTTTACCGGATAACCTCTGTCGCCACTGAAAAAACAGAGGTTATCCTATCTTAAAGATATTAGCATGAAAAAATTTATATACCTGATTATATTTTCCTGCCTCCTGTATGGATGTAACGAAACCAATGAGCAAAAAGAAACAGTCGAACCTGCCAGTTTCGTTACCATAAAAGGAGCAGACCTGATAACACCCGACGGACAGAAGTTATTCATCAAAGGTACAAACCTGGGTAACTGGCTCAATCCCGAAGGATATATGTTTAAGTTTGAAAAAACCAATTCGGCACGTTTCATCAACGAAATGTTTTGCCAGTTGGTAGGTCCCGATTTCACTGCCGAATTCTGGAAATCATTCAAGGACAATTACATTACAAGAGAAGATATCCGCTTCATAAAAAAGACAGGAAGCAATACGGTTCGATTACCTTTTCATTACAAACTTTTTACAGATGAAGACTATATGGGCTTAACTGCCAAGCAGGATGGTTTTGCCCGTATAGACTCACTCGTTAGTTGGTGCAGGGACGAAGGTCTGTACCTTATTCTGGATATGCACGATGCACCGGGCGGACAGACCGGCGACAACATAGACGACAGTTATGGTTACCCTTGGCTGTTCGAAAGCGAAGCCAGTCAGAAACTCTATTGTGATATCTGGAGAGAAATTGCTGAATATTATAAGAATGAACCAGTAATATTAGGATTCGAATTGTTTAATGAACCGATAGCCCCCTATTTCGAGAATGTAGAGGAACTGAACGGAAAGCTCGAAGCTATTTACAAAATAGGGACAGCCGCTATCCGCGAAGTTAACACCAATCATATCATCCTGTTGGGTGGTTCGCAATGGAACGGAAATTTCAAACCGTTCAAAGATTCTAAATTCGACGATAAGATCATGTACACCTGCCACCGCTACGGAGGAGAACCCACACCGGAAGCCATACAGAACTTTATCCAGTTCAGGGATAGTGTAAACTTACCAATGTATATGGGCGAAATCGGGCACAACACTAATGAGTGGATGGCTACATTCTGCAAAACGATGGAAGATAATAACATCGGTTGGACATTCTGGCCATATAAAAAAATGGAAAACTCGTGTTTCGCAGGTATAGTTCCCCCTGATGGATGGAATGAAATAGTTAAGTTTGCAGAATCTTCGCGCAGTACCTACAAAGAAATACGTGAAGCTCGCCCTGATCAGGCTTTTTCCCGTAAGGTAATGACCGATCTTCTGGAAGCATGCAAGTTTAAAAATAACGCGATCCAGAAAGATTATATAGAAGCACTGGGCTTGAAAGTAGAATAGACAAAAACGAAAAAATAAATGACAATGAAGAAATTAAAAACTTTATTATTGGCGACTGTTTTTTGTGGGGCTCTGTCCGCGCAAAATGCTTTACCCATATATTTAGATGAGAACAAACCTATCGAAGAAAGGATAGAGGACGCATTGTCCCGAATGACCGTAGAAGAAAAAGTAGCTATGTGTCATGCCCAATCGAAGTTTAGTTCTGCCGGAGCGCCCCGCCTCGGTATCCCCGAAAATTGGGCGACGGACGGACCTCACGGCATACGCCCCGAAGTGCTTTGGGATGAATGGGAACAGGCTGGATGGACAAACGATTCGTGTATAGCATTTCCAGCCCTTACCTGCCTTGCTGCTACATGGAACCCCGAAATGTCTCTCCTCTATGGCAAAAGTATAGGAGAAGAAGCCCGTTACCGGAACAAAAATATCCTGTTAGGTCCCGGTGTGAATATATACCGAACACCTCTCAATGGACGTAATTTCGAATACATGGGAGAAGACCCTTATCTGGCATCAAAAATGGTAGTTCCTTATATTCAGGGAGTACAGGCGAATGGAGTAGCGGCATGTGTTAAACACTTTGCGCTGAACAATCAGGAAGTAGACCGCCATACCGTGAATGTAAATGTAGACGACCGTACCCTGTACGAGATCTATCTGCCTGCTTTCAAAGCTGCTGTACAGGAAGGACAGGCATGGGCTATCATGGGTGCGTATAACAGATATAAAGGTCAGTGGGCTTGCCATAACGAATACCTGTTAAATGACATTCTGCGTGGAGAATGGGGTTTCGACGGTGTAGTAGTTTCCGATTGGGGCGGTGTAAACAATACCATGCAATCGATCTACAACGGTCTGGATATGGAGTTCGGCTCGTGGACAAACGGACTTAGCGAAGGAGCCAGCAATGCATATGACAATTATTATTTAGCACAACCATTCCTGAAACTACTCAAATCGGGCGAGGTAAAAGAAGAAGAGGTAGACAAGAAGGTTCGTAATATACTTCGTCTGACTTTCCGTACGATGATGAATTCTAAACGCCCTTGGGGCTCTTTCGGTACTCCTGAGCATGGTGCTGCCGGACGCAAAATTGCAGAAGAAGGCATTGTATTGTTGAAAAACAGTGACAACATTCTCCCTATCGATTTGAAAAAGACAAAGAAAATTCTGGTAGTCGGAGAAAATGCGATAAAAGCAATGACCGTAGGAGGAGGAAGTTCTTCTCTAAAAGCCCGATACGAAATCTCGCCGCTTGACGGATTGAAAAATCGCGTGGGAACACAAGCACAGGTAACCTATGCACGTGGTTATGTCGGTGATGCCAGCGGCAGTTACAATGGCGTAGTTTCGGGACAGGATTTGACAGAGAACCGCTCGCCCGAAGAACTTATAGCAGAAGCAACCCGATTGGCTAAAGATGCCGATGTCGTTATCTTCGTCGGAGGACTTAATAAGAGTGATTATCAGGACAGCGAAGGGCGCGACCGCAAACACTTGGAATTGCCTTACAATCAGGATAAAGTAATCGCAGAACTCCAGAAAGCAAACAAAAATCTGATAGTGGTAAATATATCGGGCAATGCTGTTGCTATGCCTTGGGTAAACACTGTTCCTGCTATTGTACAATCGTGGTATAACGGTAGTGAGTCGGGCACAGCACTAGCTTCGATACTTATGGGAGATGCCAATCCATCGGGCAAATTGCCATTTACATTCTTTGTTAAATTAACAGATAATGCTGCCAATTCTATGGGCGAAATATCTTATCCCGGCATCAACAAAGAGCAGACTTACAAAGAAGGTCTTTTTGTAGGTTACCGTTGGGTTGATAAAGAAAAAATTCAGCCTTTGTTCCCATTCGGATACGGTCTGAGCTATACGACATTCGAATACGGGAAAGTCACTGCTGATAAAAAAGAAATTTCGAAAGACGGAAAAATGACTTTTTATGTTACTGTCAAAAATACAGGTAACCGCGATGGTGCAGAAGTAGTGCAACTTTATATCAGCGACCTGAAATCGTCCCTACCCCGCCCTGTAAAAGAACTGAAAGGCTTTAAGAAAGTTTTCCTGATGGCAGGAGAAGAGAAAACGGTTGACTTTACCGTTGACAAATCAGCTCTTAGCTTTTTTGACGATAAGCAACATACGTGGGTTACAGAATCCGGAGAATTCAAAGCATTGGTAGGAGCATCATCTGCCGACATCAAGGCAACCACATCTTTTTCAGTCAAATAACCTCGATTATATACCCTACATTTGAAAAGCATCTCAAAACGAGATGCTTTTTTTGTGAAAATATTTTCACCTACGCAAAAAGACTGCGCACCACCATCCGAACTTTGTATCATCAAACAAGAGATATTTGACATAACCATATAAAAACAAGTGCCGTAGAAGAGAGTTACTTCGCACTTTTAATGCCCGGGTCGCGGGTTCGATTCCCGCCACTTCCACACTATTCGTAAGTAAAGACACATGGGAATGTAGCTCAGTGGGTAGAGCAGGAATACAGTCTCTCCTCGCCTGTCGCCTTGTTTTTTCCAATACAAACAGAATGTCGTAGAAAAGAGTTACTTCGACACCATCTAAGGGGGAGGAATAGCAAAGCCGTAAAAACCGGCAAGGCTATCCGGTTCAACTCCGGCAATGTCAAGCCTCGTTTCCCTTTTCGCCTGTCACTTCTGTTTTTTACACTATACCCTTGTAGCTTAAAAGGATAAAGCTGCGGAAAAAGGTTTTAACGTCGCCGTGGAGTGTACGGATATCCCCGCCTCTGGTCTGCGCACTGTTGCGGGTAGATTTTGCAGAAGCACCGAAAGTATTAGCTTGCAAGTAGGGAAGCGCATTTAGAGCCGTACTGCTTCGAAAGAAGAATGTGAGTTCGAATCTCATCAGGGGTACTAAAAAAATGAGAACTAGTCCTTAATATTTATTCCGGCATCTTTCAAGAATTCGGAAGGTGTCTGCCCTGTAAGTTTTTTCATTGTATGAAAGAAGGAACTTCTGGAACTGAAACCGCATTCTTTAGCCAGAGCACTCAGCGTATATTGCTGTACCAATCCTTCTGCCGCCTTTTTCTTAAACATCTCGATCCGATATTTGGAGATAAAGTTCGAGAAATTGGTATCCAGATACTGATTCAGAACCTGAGAAATTTTTGTTTTCGGGCAATTGATTGCTTGGGCAATATCATCTAGCTTGAGATCAGGATTAAGGTATGGCTCTTCTTTCTCCATATATTGAATCAACAATAACTTTATATTCTCCAGTTCATCTTTTTCAATTCTTTGACTCTGGTATTTTGGCTTAGTGTTCTCCTCCTTGTTTTTGGCAGCATTTTTATAATTTCTCAGTTTCCTGATAAATCGTTTATAGATATACACGAACAGAAGTATAAGAACAACTGCGACCAGTGAAACCCAGAACACCAAATAAGATTTATCTTTATTGATCACAAATATATTTTCGGAAGACTGGTCTCCTGCTTTTCTGATTTTCAGAATATGAGAACCGTTCGGAACATCGGCGATCAATATTTCATTTCCTGCCAAAGCCTTATGCCAAGATGTGTCCTGAATACCTTCCAGCCTATATTCATAGATAATGGAAGGGGGAGAATCGTATCGGAAATCCGAAAACCTGAAAATGAGATTCTTTTGCGAAGCAGGAAGATTAATCGTTTTCTGATATTCCGGAGCATACAGTAATTTTCTTATTTCCGAATCTTCGGGAAACCCGTCAATAACAACTTTAGTAATAAAAATACTATTCTTATTATCTTCCCTTGTGACAGGTGATTCTAAGCAAAGAAGCCCTTTTTCATTGCCCCACCACAAAAAGCCATTATCTGTCTTTTGTACAGCCCCATCATTAAAAGCATAACTGGAAATCCCATCATATAAAGAAAATATTCGATAAGTAGAAGATGTATTATCATACAATGTGATCCCCTTGGGTGTAGTCATCCATATCTGCCCCTTTGCCCCTTCAATGATAGAAGAAACATAACTATCTGGCAAAATATCATGTATCGTATAATGTATATAAGAACTTAAATCAGCCGATATCTCCACAGCTCCCTGATTTTCGCAGCCCAACCATATATTGTTTTCCGAATCCTGAAACAAGGTGCGGACTATTCCGACGAAAGACAAATCAATAGTATCTAACTGTTTAAAAACACCATCCTGAAAATAACAAACACCTCCGCGTGTAGCAATCCATATTCTACCCGATGAATCTTTCATCAGGCAATAGATATCGTCAGATATAATATCAGAATTCTGGGTATTATAAACCGTATATTTTTTATTATCCAGTTCGTACTTTATAAGCCCCGATAAAGTACCAAACCACAGGGTATTATCATCCGATCGAATAATTGAATAAAAAGACGTTTCAGAAAAAATAGAAGCATCATCGAATTTTTTCACCGATCGTGTCTCCACTTCAAAGACATTCAGACCGCCTCCATAAGTCCCTACCAAATAGTTATTCCCAAACGGAAAAATAGATAAGATTATATTCGACCTCAGATTAGTTGTATTATCAATAGTAAACCATTGAGCATTGCCATTCTTGTTATATACAAGTCCGTTTCGCGTTCCGTAAATACCAACGCCATTACCATCAATACAAAACGACCTTATATTCAGGCTAGATGTATTGATATCCTTATTGTTAAGCGTTTTAAAGATATTTTCGGCAGAAGGTATATAATTCACCCCTCCCGAAAAAGTTCCTACCCAAAACATGCTATCATCGATCAGCAAGGCATATATAGCATTGGCACTCAGTGTATTGTTTTGTATAGTATTCTGCTCTATGGTTGATAGCTTCTTATCCTTAAGATCAAATACTTTCAGACCGTTTCCGTTAGTACCAATATATAATTTGTCACTGTTGCAGGTTATAGTCTGTATATAAGTAGCTTCCACCGTAGTCACCTCTTCAGAAGCTGCCGAATTTACATCAAAAGACACAATCCTGTTATTCTGAGTACCTATATATAATTTATCATTCTGTTTTGCCAGACATAATAATTTATTATCCGGAAGATTATTGTAGATTTTAGGCTGTCCCTGTTGCAGATTGAATCTGATAAGCCCCTCCAAAGTAGCAAGCCAACAATTATTATCCTTATCTATAAATATATCAGTTATAATTTTCTTTTCGAATAAAGCATCTTTTACAGATGAAGCAATAAGGCTATTTTTTTCTAAAACATAGAGTCCGTTATTACCCACCACATATATATTCCCCTCTTTATCGAAAGCCATCTTTTTCAATAATGGAGTCTCATTGCCGGCAAAAGACAAGCGCGTATTTGTCCTTGTCTGCCGGTTGTATTTATACAACTCCCTTTCGGATAGAATATACAGGTTAACAGTATCCGGTTCTACAATAGAAATTATCGATTTATCCTTAAAATCGTTAAAAGATAAAATCGCACTCCCGTCAAACCTGTTGAGCCCGTTTGCCGTACCCAGCCAAATGAAATCCTTATAATCCCGATATATACAGTTGATCGTATTGCTCGTCAGTCCTTGTTCGACCGTAAGATTCCGGAAAAGGAGACCTTTCGATGCAAACAATGATAAGTTTGATAGTAACAGAAAAGCAATAAGAATTAAATTCTTCATTTTCAAATCGATCGGAAATTAAATTTTATTATCAGGCTTTTATAATTCTTCTAAATTAATTCTCCTCTGGTCTTAAGAATACTTTGTATCAGATTTAATTTCCATTTTCTTTATTCAGGTTCAGTATAAAATCGCTTTTAGAGTAAAACACAAAGCTAAAACATCTATCAATTGAGAAATGGAAATCTAAATTAAGAAATATTTCAGTGAATCCAATATATGCAGTTAGTTTTTAAATATTGAGGCTGCTTTGACTTTTGTTTTTTGCTATTATTTTTCAAGGTTACATACACTTCGTTCCGGTAATCGTTGATTATCATGCTGAGAGAAACGAAGCATCTGTAATTGAAGATCCTTCGACAAGTTCAGGATGACAAGCTGAAAAAATAAAACTTCAATATATTATCCTATATCCAATTCTAAGATCAAAATATAGTTCACTTATCAAAAACAAATATTATACTCTGCCAAAACAACTATGAGTAAAAAACAATGGCATACGAATGTAAACTACTGAAAATGAAGAGTCCTTAAATATTTTTGCACTCATACGATCAAATCCGAAATATTTTTTCAGGACTTTTTAGGTTGCTCAAAAGATACAAAATAAGATTTCCTCTACGTATTTTTGTTTCGTTAACAAATACCTAAAACAGAATAAAATCATTGAACAACCATGAAAAAAACATGATTAACGCCATTTATAGATCTATAAGAAAGAGGTTAACCTAATACTTATATTATCGAACACTCTCCTCAGGCTACACTATGTAGCAAAAAAAAATTCGAAAATAATTACAACAATAAATAATGGAGATATGAATGTGAAACTTAATTCTAAATTCCGGAAAAACAAAATTGTATTACTGACTGCCACCTTTATGCTATGCGGTATATACAATCCTTTCCTACACGCAAGTTCTGCCCAAGAAAGTTTGTCCGTAAACCAAGCAAGCCGGACAGTCAAAGGAAAAGTTATCGACAAAGACGGAGAACCTCTTATAGGTGTTTCTGTTTCTATTGTCGGTACATCTCTGGGAGTAATAACAGATATAGACGGGTTTTACTCGATCAGCATCCCAGAGAGTACAGCCCAGATCAAATTCAGTTATCTCGGATTCAAAGACCAGATAATTACCGCAGGCAATCGTAACGAGATTAACATAACCATGGAGGACGACAATCAGGTCTTGAGCGAAGTGGTAGTAGTCGGTTATGGTACTCAGAAAAAAGAAACACTGACCGGATCGGTTTCTGTTGTAACCGGACAAACCCTCGAAAACAAAGGAACACTTTCCAATCCTGTACAGGCATTGCAGGGACAAGTACCCGGCGTTATCATCACTCGTTCGTCGTCCGCTCCCGGTGACGAAAGCTGGAGTATGAATCTGCGTGGCTCCGTGTCGAAAAACTCGACAAGCCCGCTGATTATTATAGATGGAGTAGAATTCGAAAGTGTGAATGAACTCCGTCTGTTGAATCCTTCGGATATCGAATCCATAAATTTCCTGAAAGACGCATCGGCAGCTATCTACGGAAGCAAGGCAGCCGGAGGTGTTGTACTGGTACAGACCAAACAGGCTAAAGCAGGAAAGACCAGAGTCGAATACAGCGGTTCTGTAACTGCCAAATTTGTGGGATTATTTCCCGAAATGATGAGTTTGACCCAATGGGCAGATGCCGCCATTCAGGCACGTACCAACGATGGTTACAGCAATGATGATGTCTGGATAAAATATGCAAACCTTGCGAAGAAATACAGAGGTAATTATATAAATCTAGATCATTCGAGTAATCCTATTGCCGGAGCCTTTTCGGACGTTGCAGATTATGTTTTCTTCGATACCAATTGGAATGATATTATGTGGGGATCGGCAGCATCTACACAACACGAATTAAACATATCGGGAGGTGGAGACAAAGCCACATACCGTGCATCGTTGGGGTACATGTATGATGACAGTAACCTGAAATGGGGCGAAAATAACAACAATCGTTACAACTTCCGCCTAAGCAATGTCTTCAACCTGACCAAGTCTCTTTCATTACAATCGGTAATAGCTTATAATCGTCAGGATCAGGTCGCTCCTACCCAGATAGGTTCCGTACTGGGAACATCTATACAGCAGCCCGGATTTCCATCGTCAACTGTCGACGGAAAACCATATGCATGGGGAACGTGGGGAGCACCCAACTGGTATGCCGAACTCGGCGGCGAGAATAAACTGAAAGTTTCGGCAATCAATATCAGCGAGACATTCAACTATTCGATAACCAACGATTTGAGGGCTGTCGCTACTTTCGGTTACAATACTTCTAATGCGACACGCGATGTAGTTTCGAAATCTATCGACTGGTACAATTATGCAGGAACAAGAGTGGTAAGAACCGCCCCCAATCAGGCTGACAGCTATTACGAAAAAACATCTGCACGAACAGATTTTTACTCTTTATCTGCTTATCTAGAATGGAATAAAACCTTCTCGTCCGATCATGAAGTAAAATTGATGGGAGGAACACAATATAACCTAAAAGAATATGATTACGTAAAGACCAACAGCAGGGATATACTGCCTAGCCTCGAGGTGATAAACGGTTCGGGTATCGTAACCTACGGATCGGAAAAATGGCATGAGGCTGTATTATCATACTACGGTCGTGCCAACTATGCTTACAAATCCAAATATCTGCTCGAAGGAATGGTACGGTACGATGGTTCGTCCAAATTCCAGCCAAGCAACCGTTGGGCAGCTTTCTGGGGAGTATCAGGCGGATGGCGTATCTCGGAAGAACCTTTTATGGAAAGCCTGAGAGATTACATCGACAACCTAAAGTTCAGAGCATCGTACGGTAATGTCGGTAACCAAAATGGAATCGACAGATAAGACGGAGTACAGCTATATAATTTCAAACCTAACGATGGTGCACTGGTCGGAAACGGAAAACTCTCCTACATTGATACGAACGGAAAACTAGTCAGTACCGACCGTACGTGGGAAAGAGTACATAATTACAATGTCGCTTTAGACTTCGGAGTTCTCAATGGACGATTGAACGGTACTGTCGAGTATTTCTGGAAAAAAACAAATAATATGCTTATTGCAAGCACTTATCCCAGCATTCTAGGAGATGATGCACCCACTAATAATCAGGGTAAATTTAAAGCCAATGGATTCGAAGGCAATTTCACATGGTCTGACAAAATAGGTGAAGTCGGTTACCATCTGGGTGCTACTTACACTTATGCTAATAACGAACTAACAGACAACGGCGGCGATGCAGCACTAGGAGAAGGCATCAAATCCGACCGCGAAGGCTATCCGTTAAACTCTGTTTTCGGATTGCGCTATGCCGGAAAAATCCAGACACAAGAACAATTAGACAAATACATCAACCAATATAAATCGAATAGTCCGCTAATAGCAAATGCGATAAACAGCCTGCGACTAGGAGACAATATGTTCCAGGATGTAAACGGTGACGGTGCCATTACTGTTGATGACCTTGTATATTTGGGTACAGACGATCCAAAGGTTTCGTTTTCGTTTAATATGGGAGTGGACTGGAAAGGTTTCGACCTATCAGCCATATTCCAAGGCGTAGGCAAGCGTACCATTATGCGCGACGGTGTTTTACGTGTACCGATGCGTTCTGTGTACCTGAACTCTACAACCCAATCGATCGGCAATGTATGGAGTCCCGAAACTCCCAATGCCCGCTATCCTCAATACACCAACAATGGAAACCTCAACAATTACAATTATTTTGCTTCATCGTGGTCTGCCGAAGACGGATCGTATATACGCCTGAAAAATATCACACTAGGATATACCCTACCTTCTTCTCTGATCGAAAAGACACGTGTCCTGAGCAAAGTTCGGATATATGTTACAGGTACAGACTTATGGGAACACAGCAAAATCAACGATGGATGGGATCCCGAAGCTATAAGCAAAGTAGGTGACAACAAAAATGGGCTAAAACGCTATCCATTTACGAGAAATGTAACATTTGGTGCTAACGTAATATTTTAAAACTTGAAAACGATGAGAAAATATAATATATTTTTATTGACCTTCATTATAGGACTGATCTCTCATTCATGTCTCGACCTCGATCCTCAGGATCAATTGGCAGAAACCAATCTGTGGTCGACACCCACCGACTATAAACTGTTTGCCAACCAGTTTTACGGATGGACACGGGATTTTGGCAGCAGCGTATATGACGCACCCCATTCCGATAAGCGTTCCGATATCCTCTACGACAGTAACGACCGAAATAATGTATACCGGAACGGAACAAACGGACTGACGGAAAAAGACGACAATTATAATGACGCATACAAAAGAATACGCCGTACGAACATTCTTCTTAAGAATGCCGAATCGTACGCAAATCAAACTGATATAGCACAGCATATAGGAGAAGCCAAATTTTTCCGCGCCTATTGTTATTTCGATTTACTGCAATTGTTCGGAGACGTTATTATCACAGAAAAACCTTTGGAAATTTCCGATCCCGAATTGTATGTAGCGCGTAACGACCGCAGCGAAGTCGTAAACTTCATCATCAGCGATTTGGAAGATGCTGCCGCAAAACTACCATCGTCTACCACCGTTGAAAACGGGCGTATTGGAAGCGAAGGTGCATTATCTTTCCTGTCCAGAGTTGCCTTATATGAAGGAACATGGCAAAAATCGAGAGGAAATGAAGCCCGAGGAAAAGAGCTATTGGACATAGCTGCCAAAGCGGCTAAACAAGTGATCGACACAAGAAATTTCGAACTGTTCAAACCTGCCATCTTAGGTGACAGTGCTCAGAAGTACATGTTTATCCTCGAAGATGTGAAATCAAATCCTGCCGGTCTTCAGAAGAATTCGAATAAAGAATACATTTTCTCCCGCAGGCACGATGAAGCACTTTCCCCTATCGGTAAAAATATCACGGTCGAATGCTTGTTAAACGTACAGCAGATTTCGCGCAAGTTCGTAAATATGTACCTATGCCAGGATGGTCTGCCTGCTGATAAGTCTCCCCTATTTAAAGGGTATGACAAAATCGATTCGGAATGGGCGAACCGGGACAACCGCATGCGCTATACACTGGCAAGACCTCACGATAATTTCTGGAGCAATGAGAAATCACGCGTTTCATGGACAGGAGACGAAGCAGACCTAGCCAATGCCAGAACAGTCAACTTTATACCTAGTTCAGGAAGTGGATATGCCAACCAGAAATGGGGTACAGAACGCAAAATAAATGCAAATTACGAAGGATATGACTACCCTATCATCCGTTATGCCGAAGTACTGCTCAATTATGCCGAAGCTGTATTGGAAAGAGACAATTCTATCTCGGATCAGGACCTCGATATCTCGCTAAACCTTGTCCGGTTACGTATCAATTCATCTATGCCAAAATTGTCAAACAGCTTTACCAATACAAACGGATTGGATATGCGCACAGAGATACGCCGTGAACGTACCATCGAATTATACAACGAAGGTTTCCGCATCGACGACCTGAAACGGTGGAAAACGGCAGAAACCGAAATGCCGATGGATTTCTTAGGTATCAAATGGGATGGAACAGAATTTCAGACTGTTTACCCAAGCCCAAGTTATAACAGAAATGCAGACGGATGCCTGATTATCGAAACAGGGCGCAAATGGGCAGAAAAGAATTACCTGTATCCTATACCTGCCGATCAAAGACGCCTGAACCCGAATCTGGGACAAAATCCGGGTTGGGACAATTGATTTCATTCACCAAATTAAAAAAGACAAGTTATGAGAAATCTCAGATTACATACAATCCTCATACTGGCATTAACAGGATGTATTACCTTTTTTTCATGTGAGGATAAAGATTTTACAACGGGGATGCCTGAAGCCAAATTGATTGATGAAATTACAATAGATAATTTCAAATCAGCTACACTATTTCTGGCAACAGGCACGGACTCGGCTATAGTATGGACAATCAGTCCGGCAGAACTGGAGGATAAGAGCATCATTTGGAAATCTTCGGACGAATCGGTAGCAACAGTCTCAGAAGACGGAAAAATCACCGGAATATCGGAAGGTGAAGCCATCATAACTATCGCTCCGGCTATAGGCTTCGGCTCAACCGAAGCTGTGAAATCAATACCTGTAAAGGTAATATCCTCAATTGTAAAAGCTACGGAAATAACGTTCACCAATACCGAAACTATGTTATATGAAACTGATAAGCTGCCTCTGACATACACCATTTCACCGGAAAATCATACATATGATTACCTGACATGGAAGAGCAGTGACCCTGCTGTGGCAACAGTATCGGAAGATGGTACCGTTACAGGAGTAAAAGCCGGAGAAGTTACCATTACGGCTTATACACACGACCGTAGCGGAGTATCTGCAAACTACAAGCTTACCATTGTAGGATATATTCCTGCCGAAAATGTCGAAATAAAACCTTACAATAACCTTCTTTGTATGAATGTTCCTGTTCAGTTAGATGTAGTGTACACACCGGCTGATGCTACTTTAGGCTCTGTAAACTGGACATCGAGCAACGAAAACATTATCAAGGTCGATAAAGGGCTTCTCACACCTGTAGGATTCGGATCGGTAGAGATTACCGCCCAATGTAAAGAAACAGGAGCCAAATCTGTAGTTAGCGTAACAGTCGATGCTGGATGGTACAAGTGGGATGCAACGGACAATTTCGCCGGATGGCGTGTAGTAACAGCAGGTGCAAGCTCGGTAATAGCTAACGGAAAAATGACAGTTACCATGTCCAAAGGTTCTAAATGGCGCGGAGATATAGCCTACTCCGGAGCTCCGAACCTATTTGGCGGAAACCGTCCTATATTAGCCATCAAAGGTACAATGCCTTCGGCAGGTAGCCGCAAATGGGATGCTGTAAGTTCGGAAGGAAATTCCGGCGGACCTAACCAGACGGGAACGAAAACAGCCAAAGACGGAGTACCTGTGTATTACTACGACATGGCAAGCCGCATTCCGGCACTAGCCACAGGTTTATATCCATTCACCGTATTCCAGTTCAAAATGGCTGATTTCCCGATAGAATCTTCTGACGGAGCATACGATGTATATTGGATCAGGACATTTACTACCGAATCGGATTTAGACGCCTTTATTGCAGCCGAATAACTAATACTAAATTTACAACCAGCCTCTTTGGCAGGCTGGTTGTATACACTGACAACATAAAAATAATAGTATGAAAAAAGCCTTTACATATTTATTTATATTTACCGCTGTTACGGCATTATTTGCTTGTGGTAGCGAGATAAAAGACGGATACACAGATATAGACGAATGGCCTGCTCCGATAGAAGACTTTGAAGTAAAACTTTCGCACCCGTGTATGTTACATAATGCCGATGACTTCAAACGAGTTAAAGAAAAAGTAAGTTCCGGCACACAACCCTGGATGGATGGGTGGAACCTATTAATAGCAAACGACAAGGCTCAGGAAACTTACACGGCAACCCCCACAGCAAAACTAATCAGGGGCGGAGGTTCCAGAGAAGAGCCCGAACCCGACAATTACAGCAGGGCTATGTATGATGTGGCTGCTGCCTATCAGTTAGGTCTCAGGTGGAAAATATCAGGAGAAGATAAATACGCCGAAGCAGCTGTCAAAATACTAAATGCATGGGCATCTACCTGCCAATCTATTAATGGTGATTCCAATAAATATTTAGCGGCAGGTATCTACGGATATCAGTTCGCAAATGCTGCTGAGATCCTTCGCGATTATTCGGGATGGAACGCAACAGACTTCAGTGCTTTCAAAAAATGGATAGCCGACTTGTTCTATCCTCTCAATAAAGATTTTCTCGAAAGGCACAACGGGACATGTATCTCCCACTACTGGACTAACTGGGATGTCTGCAATATGGCATCAGGACTTGCTATCGGGATTTTATGTGATGACAATGAGATGATCAACTATAGCCTCAACTATTTCAAAAGAGGGGCAGGTAATGGCTCTATAAACAATGCAGTCACCGCCCTACATACTTACGAAGGACAGATAATCGGACAAGGACAGGAAAGCGGTCGCGATCAGGGACACGCTACATTGGTTATATCTCTGTATGGTGCATTTTGCCAGATGGCATATAATATAGGGATAGACCTTTTTAGCTATGACGATAACAAGATACTGGCATTGAGTGAATATACAGCTTTGTATAATCTCAAAAGCAGTACTATAGCCGATACGGATATGCCTTTTACCCAATATACCAATTGCAATGGCGAAACTCATACTATCATTTCCAATGTGGGCAGAGGTAGCGAGCGTCCGGCATGGGAACTCATTTACAATCATTACGCAAAAGTAAAAGGAGTTCCGGTCAAATGGTCAAAAGAGTTTGCCGATCAGGTACGACCCGAAGGTGGCGGTGGTAATTACGGACCCAATAGCGGCGGTTATGACCAGTTGGGCTTTGGCACATTAATGTATACACGTTAACTCCCGACCCTAAGAAAGAAAATTTATTATTTTTCGATAAAACATTCAAAAGACGATTTCAGGATATGAAACAAATTCTTTTATTCAAATTATTGTTAGCCATACTAATCACAGCTTCGCCCCTTCGCGCCGAAAATAAACTTATTACATACCCTGCACCCAAAGGAGCTATACTGAATAGTGATTTTACAGTAAGGGTAAGAAAAACAGGTCAGCAATGGCAGAAAATCCCATCCTACATGGTAAAGGTACAGGCTGTGAAAGGACTGAAACGTTTTGTCGAAGAAGCCACCGCCGGTTATTTCGATTTCTCGGGAGAAGTCGAGGTTTCCGTAACTTATAACAAAGGAGCTATAAACACGGCTAAAGTGCGTCCGCTTTCTTATGGCATAGAACATAAGGTAAATGGCAACACCTTAACATTTAAGCTGAAACAGCCCCGAAACTTATCGGTAGAGGTGAATGACGACATTTTCCATAATCTGCACCTGTTTGCCAATCCTGTCGACGAATATATTCCCGATACGAAGAGTCCCGACCTGATATACTTCGGGGCAGGGATACACGAAATTGCAGAAGAAGAGTTCAAAATTCCTTCAGGTAAAACGGTTTATCTGGCAGGCGGAGCAATCCTGAAATTCCGTTTAGTAGCCGATAGTGTCGAAAATGTAAAAATACTCGGAAGGGGTATGATCTGCCATACGGTAAAACACGGAGTAAAGATTTCTAATTCAAAGAACATTCTGGTCGAAGGGATTATCGCGACGCAATGCTCGACAGGCGGATCCAACAATGTAACCATCCGTAATGTAAAAAGTATTAGCTATTACGGCTGGGGCGACGGTATGAATGTTTTCGCCAGTAATAACGTATTGCACGATGGCGTTTTCTGCCGCAATTCGGACGATTGCACCACCGTATACGGCACAAGGCTTGGCTACGAAGGCGCATGCAAAAACATCACTATGAAAAACTCTGTATTATGGGCAGATGTCGCCCACCCCATTTTTATCGGAATACACGGAAATGCCGACGAACCTGAGATACTCGAAAATCTCAACTATATCAATATAGATATTCTGGATCATCGCGAAACGCAGATAGACTATCAGGGTTGTATGGCGATCAATGCTGGAGATAATAACCTCATCCGCAACGTTCGCTTAGAGAATATTCGTGTAGAGAATTTCAGAAAAGGGCAATTACTGAACCTACGTATATTTTATAATAAAAAATATTGTCAGGCTCCCGGAAAAGGCATCGAAAATGTCTTGTTCAAAGACATCACATATACCGGAGACAATGCCGAAATATCTGTCATCGCCGGATATGACGAAAACCGGAAAATAAAAAATATCCGCTTCGAGAATCTGAAAATCAACGGACAGGTCATATCCGACGATATGCCCGACAAGCCGGGTTTTTATAAAACGTCTGATATTGCCCGCATTTTTGTGGGTGAACATGTCGAAGATATTAGCTTTAGTAAATAAGGTTTCATTGAAAGAACAAATTCATTATTCATGAAAAGAGCATCATTACTATTCATCATATCGTTATCCATAATAAATTTACAGGCATCTGTATGGCAATGGTCTGCAAAAATGAAGGATTTTGTTTCACCCGAGACAAATAACAATCCCAGTGCTTTTTTATGGATACCCTCCGATTGCGAAAAGGTAAATGCAGTGGTTTTCGGGCAGCATAATATGTGTGAAGAAACCATATTCGAACATCCTGCATTCAGGAAAACAATGAGCGAATTAGGTTTTGCTATTGTATGGATGACGCCGGGGATAGACCAGCAATGGGATATATCGAAAGGTTGTCAGAAACACTTTGATGCAATGATGTATAACCTGGCAGAAATCAGCGGCTACTCCGAGCTGAAAGATGCGCCTATCGTTCCACTGGGGCATTCAGCAATGGCAACTTTTCCTTGGAATTTTGCGGCATGGAATCCGGAGCGAACATTAGCTGTCGTTTCGTATAAAGGAGATGCACCACGCACTAACCTGACCGGTTACGGTAAAGAAAATCTTGAATGGGGAAGGAAAAGAAATATCGATGGCATCCCCGGATTGATGATTGAAGGTGAATACGAATGGTGGGAAGCAAGGGTAAATCCGGCATTGGCATTCAGGATGATGTATCCCGAAAGCTGTATCTCATTTCTTTGCGATGCAGGACACGGACATTTCGATGTATCTGACAACGTGGTTAATTATATTTCCCTGTTTCTGAAAAAAGCAGCACAATACAGATTATCTGTCAATCAACCGAAACTCAAAAAAATTGACATACAAAAAGGATGGCTTGCAGAACGCTGGCATCCCAACCAGAACCAACGGGCAGCAACAGCCCCCTTTACCGAATACAAAGGCGATCCGCACGATGCTTTCTGGTATTTCGATGAAGAAATAGCCAGAGAAACAGAGAAATATTATGCCGGAGAAAGAGCAAAAAAGCACCAATACATCGGGATAATTCAGAACGGTAAGCTATTACCATTCGACAAAGACTCACACACACAATACAATGTAAAATTCGAACCTCAGAAAGATGGGATCACATTCAACCTATCAGCCTCATTTACTGATTCGTTGCGTCAACACTCAACAACAGAACATTCCCAACAAGGAAAAATACAGATAGACCGCATCAACGGACCTGTACGAAAAGTGAATGATACTACCTTCAAAGTCCAGTTCTACCGCATGGGATTGGATAATAACAGGCGAAGCGGAGACATCTGGATGCTGGCGCATCATACAGGAGACAAAAGTTATAAAAGCACCGTGCAACAACTTAATATCCGAATACCTTATCCCAACAAAGAAGGCAAGGAACAACATATTACTTTCCCTCCTTTGAAAAATGTGAAGAGAGCAGCAAAGTCTTTGGCATTAAAAGCAACATCGGATAGCGGATTGCCCGTCTCGTACTATGTGAAAGAAGGACCTGCAAAAATAAAAAACGGAGAATTAATATTCACGGAAATTCCTCCTCGTGCCCAATATCCTGTAAAAGTGACCATAACGGCATGGCAATACGGAAAAAGCGCAGGTGACAAGGTACAAACCGCCGAAGCAATAGAAAGAAGCTTCTTTATTGAAAAATAATATATTAAATAACTGATAAAATTAAATGACGCATTTTTTGAACACCAAGGCACAAAGACGCAAAAAAACAATCTTTGTTTAAAAATGAAGAATAATCAATCTTCGCGACACAGCAGCTTTGCGTTTTGATTTCTTTTAAAGAACTTAAATAATAATTTGAATCTTACAATACGATATAGAATAACAATGAAAACGATGAGAAAACGATTAAATTTTATATTTCTGTTTTGTCTGCTTATATGCGGCTTACAAGCTCAAACCATATTGGAAGAAACCCGTTCCCGACTGACTTCACCCGATGGAAAATATATCTTTGAAGCTTATCAGAAAGTATTTTCAGGCGGAGCAAAACAAATGTATTACACCATTACGTACAATGGGAAAACAGTGATTGAAGAATCGAAATTAGGAGTATTGATCGAAAATCAGTTGTTCGAATCGGCTTTAGGAATACCCAACGATACTTGCAAACTTTGGGGAGAAAACCTCAACCTTGTAAATACATCAGTAAACACTAAGGACGAAACATGGAAACCTGTATACGGTGAACGGGCAACGGTGCGCAATCATTATAACGAGCTGAAACTCGAATTCCTGAAAGGAGCCGATACAGTCGCTGAATATAAGGACGGATACGACAAAAGGCGTTATTATATGATGGGTTTTATTGTCCGCGCCTACAACGAAGGTATCGCTTTCCGTTACCATTTTCCCGAAACTACCAATGGGTTGTTTCTGCATATTACAGGCGAACAGACACAGTTCTCCATGCCCGAAGGAACAATGGCATATTACGAACGCTGGGCACAGGGACCTTATTCTTTTCAACCACTGAGAAACTGGAAAGACGAAAGCGAACGCCCTCTCACAATGAAATTATCAAACGGACTGACGGTCGTTTTGGCAGAAGCCGAGATGATAGATTATGCCCGTATGAAATTCCGTTTGAATGAAGAAAAATCGAATACTTTACAAGTTTCGCTTTATAGTTCGGTCGATGCAATAACTCCCTACTCTACCCCTTGGCGCGTTATCATGGCTGCCGAAAAAGCGACTGAACTGATTGCTAATAATGATATTATCCTTAACCTGAATCCTGAAAACAGAATAAAAGACACCTCATGGATCAAACCCGGAAAGGTATTTCGTGTAGCAAGACTAAGTCAGGAAGATGCATTCAAATGTATAGACTTTGCATCAGAACGAGGACTACAATACATCCATATAGATTCAGGATGGTACGGACCCGAAATGAAAATGAATTCAGACGCTACTACTGTAGCCGAAAACAGGAATTTCGACATTCCTGCACTTACAACTTATGCAGCAAAAAAAGGTATCGGGCTCATGGTTTACGTCAATCAGCGCGCCTTGTTACAGCAATTGGATGAGATCTTGCCTCTTTACAAAAAGTGGGGTATCAAAGGTATCAAATTCGGATTTGTACAAATAGGAAATCAGCATTGGTCTACATGGTTGCACGATGCTATCCGAAAATGTGCCGAATACGAAATGCTGGTCGATATACATGACGAGTACCGCCCGACGGGCTTCAGCCGTACATACCCCAATCTGATGACGCAGGAAGGAATACGCGGCAATGAAGAATTTCCCGACGCTACCCACAATACGATCCTGCCATTTACACGTTTTCTTGCAGGAGCAGGTGATTACACGATATGTTATTATGACAAAAGAATAAAAACGACACATGCTCATCAACTGGCAATAGCTGCCGTATATTACAGTCCATTGCAGTTCATGTACTGGTACGATCAACCTTCGGCATACAACGGTGAACCCGAAATCGAATTCTTTGATAATGTAAAAACGGTATGGGATGACACAAAAGTAATCGGAGGAGATATAGGGGAGTATATAACGATTGCGCGTCGTAGTGGTAATGAATGGTTTTTAGGTACTTTAGGTAATAATGAAACGCAAAGCATCATGACTCCCCTATCCTTTCTGGACGCTACAAAGAAATACGTAGCAAATATTTATACAGACGACGATACGGTAGATACCCGTACCAAAGTAAAAGTGACAAGGCTTATCGTAGATCATGCATCTATATTACAATTTGCATTGAAACAAAGCGGCGGATGTGCCGTTCATCTGGTTCCGGCTACAAAAGAAAACCTGAAAAAGTATAAGGCATACAACAAAAAACAAGTATTATAACCAAGTAATATTCATGAAGAAGATATATACAACATTACTTTCTATCCTTGCCTTTAGCATGGCTTACGGCCAGCAGATTCCGTTACCTGAGAATCTGCCTCAGGTTCATCCGAGATTGATGATCACACCTGATAATAAACCTGCATTACAAAAACAGGTGCAGAATGAAGAATGGGCAAAAGAAGTGCTACAAGGAATACTTAACCGCATAGACCCTTATGTCGAAAAAACTCAGGTACAAAAAGACTGGATGAGCTCGCGCCTGATGATGTATTGGAAAAGCAAAGCAACCAATGTATATATCAATGGCGGAGTATATTCGCATGCTGATGGAGAAGCACCTCTTCCCACCGTACGTTTTGGAAGCACACGCGGAGTAAGTTCACCTTTTACCCGTCCGAAAATTGAGGACATTATCCCTTACATGGATGATACCAAAGGAGTTTATTTCCAGAATACATCCAAAGAGGGTAATCCTTTGGAGTGGGGCGATCAGGCAAATGTATCGGGAGGAAGCATCGAAAGCATTAACGAGGAAATAATGCGCATAGCTAAAGATGCATCATTCCTATACTGGCTGACCAATGATGAGAAATACGCCCGATTTGCATTCGATATATTCGATACATATATGACAGGTATGCATTACCGTACCGAACCCGTAGATATTGGTAACGGTCATGCACAGACTTTAGTCGGACTCTCGACCTTCGAAGTTATACAAGAACGCATTCTCAATGAACTGGCTTATACATACGACTTTATGCATTCTTATATCGAAAAGAATCATAAAAATAAAATGAACATTTACTCAAACGTTTTCAAAAAATGGATAGACATATCCATTAAAAACGGTGTACCACAGAATAACTGGAACTTGCATAAATCTAAATTCATTCTGAAAGTAGCCATGGTATTGGAAGACAATAAAAACTATGCAGACCACAAAGGGCGTGAATATTATATAGATTATATACTGAACCATACATCAGCACGTCAATGGTCACTCTCTAAGTTTATGGAATACGGGTACGATTACAATACAGGCATCTGGAACGAATGTCCCGGTTATGCACAAGGTGTGACAAGAGACCTGATGAACTTTATCCGCGATTATGACAATACATTCAATCAGAACCTACTACCATATACACCGGTGATGAAAAAAGCTGTAGAAGTGTTGCCTCAATACCTGTTCCCAAACAATCAGATCACAGCATTCGGTGATACATATTATGGTTATATACACACCGAAGCCATAAGCGATATGATTCGTTTATCACAGAAATACAGGAATAAAGGCGATGAAAGGTTTTTTACAGGTATGTATAAGTTCTTTGTGCCAAATGCTGACGAACAAAGTACAATATCCCAAAAACTTCCTGCACAGGTATCGTCATTTTTCACGAGCAAACCGCTTGTTCTCGATAAAAAGATTGAAGCAGGTAAATATAACGACTATGTTACCCAGACATTCTATGCGCCCAATGTAAGTTGGTTCATACAGCGCAACAAATACAATGATAAACAAAACGGGTTGATGATCTCTCAATATGCCTCTTATGGCAATCATGCACACAGTAACGGCATCGCAATGGAACTGTATGGAAAAGGTTATATACTGGGTGCTGAGTCCGGCATAGGCTCGTCTTATTTCGAAAAGCCTTATCTGGAATATTATTCCCAGTTTCCGGCTCACAATACAGTAATGGTAGATGGAATTTCCAAATATCCCGAAATGCTGAGCAATCACCCGTTCGATTTACTGGCAAGTTATCCGGAATCTGCCCAAAAAGAAGGATATTATCCGGATATAACCTATTCGGAAGTTTATTTTCTCGAACCAGAAAGCCGTAGCGATCAGAACCGTTTGCTTAGTATCGTCAGCACAGGAGAAACGACGGGCTATTACATAGACATTTTCCGTTCGAAGAAACAACGCAAAGGTGATAAATACCACGATTATTTCTATCATAATTTAGGTCAGGAGTTGTTTATTCAGGATGCTCAGGGCAAAGCCTTGAATCTGCAATCAAACGAAGACATGGCTTTTGCAGGAGGGCATCTGTTTGCTCTCGATTATATGTGGGATAAAAAATCAGCAAAAACAAACAACAACTACGAGGCTATCTGGAAAATGAGTTTTCCTGATGGAAATAACATCTATATGAACCTTTGGATGAAAGGATATCAAGGACGGGAGATATTTTCAATAAAAGCACCATCCTGCAAAGCATTCCGCAATAATAGTGATTTTCCTTACGAAGTAAATAAATCTCCTTATCTGACCATTGCTGCGCGCCAACATGGAGAAGCGTGGGAGCATCCGTTCGTCTCTGTATTCGAGCCAACTACCGAAAAAGAAGGACGTTCCATTGAATCGATACAACCTTTTGAGGTTGAAAACACATCACCTGATTTTGTTGGACTGAATGTAAAAAATAAATCGGGAAGAACAGATTATATTTTCTCTTCCGTAAAAGATGAAAAAGTATCGTACAACGAAATGTCTGCGAATGGAACTTATTCTGTAATAAGCGAAAATGGGGAAGACTTTATCCTGTTTTTGGGAAATGGTAAACACATCCAAAGAAAAGGAATTTCAATTGACACAAGCAAAAAGACAAATGCCATACTCGAATATAAAAACGGAGAATATTGGTTCGTCTGTGATCACCCTGTTTCTATTCTGATAAATGGTAAAAAGAAAAACTTCGGCAAAACAATATATCAGAGAATAAAACTATGAAAAAGAATCTTTTAGTCATATTAATTGCTTTCGGTTGCGGATTGTTACATTCCAATATCTATGCAGGTACGATAACAGTATCCAGTCTGAAAGAACTGGCGTTCTATGCTCAGAGGAGTAATAATCAGGTAAAAATGAAATCCGGCGTATATAAGCTTACCGATTATCTGAACGAAGATTCCATAACTTCAAAAATAAAACGAAAGGACTATCAATATATAAATTTCAGTGGAAATGATAATATATTCCTTCTCGATGGTGTTGAAATAGAGATTGATACCCGATTGCGTGAACTGCTGAAATTTCCGATACATACCTCCGAAATAATGGTAAGCGGCAATCATAACACCCTCACCGGATTGAAGATAAAGTGCATAGAAAATGGTCTGTCTCCCGGTGGTGCGACATTCGAAGTATCGGGAACAAATAACAAGATCGAGGACTTTAACATCTGGGTACAGGGCTCATACCCTTACGGTTATGGAGACCTGTTCGGCAAAGGTGGTCCAGACGTTATAAGGCATAAGAAGCAAAGCGGATTCCTGATTACAGGCAGCCATACTCAAGTTTTCAGATGCAAACTCTATATGCGCTCCTTTGGTCATGGTTTTTATATACAGAAAGATGCCGGTGATATTTATTTCGAAGATTGTTATGTAGAAGGAGAAAGCCGGTCGACCGACGAAATACTCAAAGAAACATCAGGTCCGGCATTCGATGTCAATTTCCGTACATGGACGCCCAATAGAGAAGGCAAATACGTGGTTACTCCCGGTTATATGAAATCACTTTGTGAAGACGGATTTCGCACATACGGGCAAAATAAAAATATCCGTTTCAAAAACTGTACGGCTAGAAACACAAGAGGAGGTTTCGAGTTACGAACTAACGGAGGTGTTGTTTTAGAAAACTGTACAGTCATAGGAGCCGAAAGAGCTTACTGGTTTGGTAACGGTGCTATCGTAACGAATTGCAAAGGCGACGCCAATTACGGTCCTTTACTCTTCATGGAAGGCAGTAATGCCCATGTCGAAATAGAAGTATTGCCTTCCGAATCGGACAGAATAGTCCATTCCCTCGCAACCATCCAAGGCAATAACAACAAAGTTACCTTATCAGTCCCAACTGGCAAAGAGCGAAAAAAATCTCTTCCTATACTGATAGGCTATACTCATCCCGAACACGGAGAGTCGATGTCGCCTTATAGCGAAGCATCTTGTACAAACCTGACATTCCTGAATACAACCCGTATGCCCGTTATCATTGGAAAACAGGCAACCGAATGTACCATCAGCACCAACGGTGCTATCGAAGAAAACAAAGGAAAAAACAATACTATCAAATACCTGAAATAAGTTATGGTTAGATTATTCTTACTGATATGTTGCCTATTTAGCCTACATGCTAACGCGCAAAGTTACAAATCGCAGGTATGGGTAGCCGATCAGGGTGACGGAACATATAAAAATCCGATCCTGTATGCCGATTATTCCGATCCCGACGTGATACGTGTAGGCGATGACTATTATATGACAGCTTCCAGTTTCAACTGTGTTCCCGGACTGCCTATTCTTCATTCAAAAGATTTGGTGAACTGGAAGCTGGTCAATTATGCTCTGACAAATCTTAATATAGAAGGTGTCGAACCTCCCCATTTTTTCGACAAGGCTCAGCATGGCAAAGGAGTATGGGCTCCCTGCATACGTTACCACAAAGGTGAATACATGATCTATTGGGGCGATCCCGATTTCGGTATTTATGTGGTAAAAACAAAAGACATTTTAGGTAAATGGGAGAATCCCATCCTTGTACTTCCCGGAAAAGGCAGGATAGACCCAAGCCCATTATTTGACGACGATGATAAAGTATACCTTACCCACGCATGGGCAGGTAGCCGTGCCAGTTTCAACAGTATAATGACTATATGCGAATTGAATGAAGACGGCACGAAAGCAATCAGTGAAGAATCTCTGATATTTGACGGTAACGATGGCATAAACCACACAGTCGAAGGCGGAAAATTCTATAAGAAAGACGGATATTATTATCTGCTGGCTCCTGCCGGAGGAGTTGAAATGGGATGGCAAATAGCATTAAGGTCAAAAAATATTTATGGTCCTTACGAAATAAAAAGAGTATTAGACCAAGGTAAGACTATTATAAACGGTCCTCATCAGGGAGGATTGGTAGAGACTCAAACAGGAGAATCGTGGTTTATACATTTTCAGGATAAAGGAGCTTACGGACGTATTATTCACTTGCAACCCGTAACATGGAAAGACGGCTGGCCTGTAATGGGCATTAACGACAGGAACTATTGCGGTGAACCTGTATTAACATACAAGAAGCCCAATGTCGGTAAAACTTATCCGATCGAAACGCCTCAAGAGAGTGACGAATTCGATTCGCCTAAATTAGGCTTACAATGGTCATGGCATGCCAATCCCGGACAAGCTTGGGGTTTTCCGTCCGTAAATGGGTTCATCCGATTGTATGGACAGTATTATCCTGAAAACTATAACAACTTCTGGGATATACCGAACCTGCTGATGCAGAAGCTTCCGGCTCCTGAGTTTACTGCCACAATGAAGGCAACTCTCATTTTACAGAACAAAGGAGATAAAGCAGGAATTATTATGATGGGATGGGATTATTCATACATCGCTTTAATAAAAACAGATGATGGGTATGAACTGGAGCAAATTATCTGCAAGGATGCCGAACAGAAAACCACCGAAACGGCAATAACAAGACTCCCTCTGAAAAACCTGAAAACAGATATAAAATACAATTACCAGACAAAGCTGGAAAACACTGAATTTTACTTCCGCATAAAAGTCTCAGACGGAGGAATGTGCACATTCAGCTACAGTATGGATGGGAAGAAATTTCAGAAAACAGGAGAACCATTTCGAGCACGACAAGGCAAATGGATAGGAGCCAAAACAGGCATGTTTATCTTAAACAAGGCAGATAAGACACCACGTTCGTGGATGGATGTCGATTGGTTCAGAATTGAAAAGTAAAATATTAAAATACAGATAAATATATGAAACTTACTAGACTTTTGTCAGGTTTAGCGATAGCTATAACCTTAGGGGCTTGTTCATCCCAAACGATTCAGGACAATTTAGATGCAGAGAAGCAATTGGCTTACTGTAACACCCAATTGAACAAAGCATTAAGCCAAATCGGAGATACTACCCTGATGCCCCGCAACATATTGACAAATCAGACCGAATGGAATCTGGTTCCCGTGAAAATAGAAGAATGGACTGCCGGATTTTGGCCGGGCATTTTGTGGTACGACTATGAAGCGACCAATAACGAGGCTATAAAAAAACATGCTATACATTATACAAATTTACTCGATCCATTAACCACACTTCCGGCATATGATCATGATCTGGGATTTCAGATCTTTTGCAGCTATGGCAATGGTTATCGTTTGACCGGAGACGAAAGGTATAAACAAATAATCCTCAATGCAGCAGATACTTTAGCGACCTTGTTCAATCCTAAAGTAGGTACTATTCTATCTTGGCCACGTGAAATCGAGCCTAATAACTGGCCTCACAACACCATCATGGATAATATGATAAATCTGGAAATGCTATACTGGGCTGCAAAGAACGGAGGAAATAAAGACCTATATGACATTGCTACCAAACATGCCGAAACTACCATGAAATATCATTTTCGTGAGGATGGAGGAAATTATCATGTAGCTGTTTATGACACGATTACAGGAGATTTTATCAAAGGCGTGACCCATCAGGGATATGCCGATAGTACCCTTTGGGCAAGAGGACAAGCCTGGGCTATATATGGCTATACCATGGTATACAGAGAAACTCAGGACAAAAAGTTCTTGCGTTTTGCCGAAAAAGTAACGGACTTATATCTGAACAGATTGTCTGGAAATGAATACGTTCCCTACTGGGATTTTGATGCGCCTAATATACCAAATGAACCTAAAGACGCTTCCTCAGCAGCTATTGTAGCTTCTGCATTATTAGAATTATCACAGTTAGAAGATAATCAGGAAAAGGCGGAGAAATACAAGCAAGCTGCCATAAATATGTTGGATGAACTATCGACAGATAAATACCAAAGCAGAGAATCTAAACCGTCTTTCCTCCTCCATTCAACAGGACATTGGCCTAATAAATCAGAAGTAGATGCTTCGATCAATTATGCCGACTATTATTATATCGAAGCATTGATCCGGTACAAAAAGATGAATCAGGGGCTAAAGGTTACAGATAATTTCAATTGATACTATACCAATAATATCAGGCTTTTTTGTGGTACAAACGTAGTATATAATATTATACTACGTTTTTCCCTTTCGGACTACGACCTTTATACATCTCTATTCATAACTTTGAATCCTCAAACATTTTATGTAGCTTTGTTCTCATAAGTTATTTTATGACTAAAGCTAAGAAGATATCCGTGAAGTAAATAATCTGTAATTATTGATACAGATTATCCCTTATTTTTAACTTTGGCATTTCCTTGTCAGAGAATTTCATAATTATATTTATTACTTTCATAGTTTCACGTAGGAAAAGCATAATGTCTTTTTCCTCGCTAGCTACATTATCATATTAAGAAAAATGAAAACAAAAGATATTTTAATCAGAGAAACTACAGTGAGTGACATCAAAGACATAACGGATGTCGAAAAACTTGCTTTCGGATACGATAAAGAAGCCCAATTAGTTGCAGATCTTTTGGAGGACAAAACAGCAGAGCCGATGGTCTCTCTTCTTGCTTTTCACGAGGGTGATGCCGTTGGACACATACTTTTTACCAGAGCCTATTTCGATGGAGCCAGAGAGCAACCTATGATGCATATTCTTGCACCCTTAGCCGTCAGACCTGAATATCAAAGGCAAGGTATCGGAGGAATGCTGATAAAAGCAGGCATTCAAAAATTACAGGAAAAGGGCTCGAACCTTGTATTTGTATTGGGACATAAAGAATATTATCCTAAATACGGATTTTTACCCAATGCTATGCATTTGGGCTACAATGCACCCTACCCCATTCCGGAAGAATATAGCGATTGCTGGATGGTACAGGCAATCAGTCAACAAGGATTCGATATTGGTAAAGGAAAGATTAAATGTTCTGATGTACTGAATAGACCTGAACATTGGCGCGATGATGACTCTGACAGATAATCCATTTTAATAAATTCAAAAACAGAGAATTATTCTAATTCTCTGTTTTCTATTTTCAGATTATATTGGAAGATTTCTATTAAAATTATTAGATAAAATAAAGAAATGTAATCTTTTACCTAATTTACAGATAATAAATGATGATATCAGTAGAAAAAATATAAATAAGAGGACATACTTGTCGTTCATCAATAAAAACATTACATTCATCAATTAAAATTCTATTTATATCAAATTAGAGATAGCTTTAAAGAATACTTTGATTTAAAGGTCTGAAAAGTGTATGACACACAATTTCCCAAAATGGATTTCACCAATTATACTAGCCGTGATATGTCAACAGGCTATACGGCTGGTGACCGACATTTCGATAGATAATACGTTCTGGGTCACCCCCTCACAACATTTAATGGAATTAATTATCAGTATCCCTTTCTTCTATTTCATTGACTGGAGAATACGTGTCTATCAAGCAAAAAACACATATGATAAGGGGAAAAAAGATATTATCAGGGAATATGCCTTATGGACATTTTATTTTTTTATCGGAATAAATGTATTTGTTGTTTTCACACATCAGGTATTGAACTTACGAGAGTACTTTAGGGACTACATGTTTGCCACAGTAACATGTGTTCCTATTTTGTTATTTTACTATACCCTCATTAGAAATGGAAATAATAAAAAAAAGCTTGATGACCAGAATTTGGAGCTAGAAAAAGTAAAGGCTGCAAAACTTGAAGTCGACATGAAGTTCCTGAAAGCTCAATACCATCCGCACTTTCTTTTTAATGCCCTGAATACAATTTATTTTCAGGTAGATGATAACAATGTTTCGGCAAAAGAAAGTATCGAACTTCTTTCCCAGTTATTAAGATATCAACTTTATGATTCTGAAAAACTCGTAACTTTGGAGGACGAACTCAGTTTTTTTAATGCTTATATCCGTTTCCAAAAACTACGGATAGATGATGACATAGAAGTGGATTTTGAGGTGAAAATTGATGATAATAAAATAAAAATACACCCTCTATTATTTCATCCGCTGCTCGAAAATGCCTTCAAATATGTTGATGGGAAATTTCATATCGATATTAAGATAAACCAACACGACAATACAATTGTTTTTAGGATTACAAATACAATAATAAGCTATCCTGAGCCTGAACAAAAAACAGGAATAGGACTTAATAATCTGAGGCAAAGGTTATCGATACTTTATCCCAACAAACACGAATTATCTATTAATAAAGGACAGGATATATTTACAGTAGAATTAATTATCGATGTGGAATAATATGAAGATCAAATGTGTTATAACAGACGATGAACCTCTGGCTCGCAAAGGTTTACGAGGATACATAGAGAAGATAGATATCCTTGAACTGGTAGGGGAATGCAAGAATGCCATCGAATTGAATAACTTATTGCATACAACAAAAGTAGATTTGCTATTTCTTGATATTGAAATGCCCCATCTATCAGGGCTCGACTTTTTAGCGAATCTTGAAAATCCACCTCTTACGATTATTACTTCTGCTTATGAAAAATACGCTTTGAAAAGCTATGAATTCCATGTGACAGATTATTTATTAAAACCGATCTCATTTACACGTTTCCTGAAAGCCATAAATAACATACAAGTTGTTATGGAAAAGACCGGAAAGACAATAGATTCACGTTCATATATTTTTATTCGAAGCGATAAGCAACTCAAAAAAATAATATTTGATCAAATATTATTTGTAGAAAGTATGGAAAACTACATCATCATAAACACCTCATCATCAAAAGAAATGACAAGTATCCCTTTAAGGCAATTCTGGGAGATACTGCCACAAAATTTATTTATGCAGGTTCACCGTTCTTATATTGTCAATATCGAGAAAATAGATGCGGTAGTAGGCAATCAATTAAAGATAGGAGGTAAAATGATACCAATCGGTCGCAACCAGCGAGAGGACGTAATGAACACATTAAATAATTATACCGTTTCCCGAAAAAAGGAATAATAAAAAAACCTGTAGTATATCCATAAAAATATGTTGTTCACCATTATTTTTTGTTTTGAACTTTTCTCCGGAATAATTTCATCCGGTAATTATTTAAAACAATATATACCATGGTCAACAGATTATTTTTTTCCGTCATCCTGTTAATATCCTTTTTCTCAACAAACACATATGCACAGAGCATCCTGATTTCGGGGCGTATTGTTGATAATACAGGAGAAACTCTCCCCAATTGTACAGTGATGCTTTATGATAAACAGAACAATACTTTGACAAGTGGATTGATATCCGATACTGACGGGCTATTTGCCATCCGTGTAAATACAAAAGGATCTTATATCCTTGAAATTTCAATATTGGGATTTGACAAAAACATTTCTCATTTAGAAGTAAAAGACAAAAATATAGATATAGGGAATATCGTATTAGAAGAGTCTGCCATCAATCTCTCTGAAGTATCAGTTACAGCCTCCAAAAACGAAATTGAATTTTCTCCCGGAAAGACTACCGTCAATCTATCCTCTCCCCTCTCCAAAGCCAGTAGTAATATACTAGATGTTTTAAAGACAATGCCTGGCGTTTTTATTCGCGAAGACGGGACTGTGTCACTTAACGGGCAGAGTGGTTCGCAAATAATCGTCAATGGCAAACCCACCTATTTGTCCGGTGAAAATCTTATGAACCTGTTACGCTCCATGCCTGCAACCTCTGTAAGCAAGATAGAGTTAATTACGCATCCATCGGCACAATATGACGCGGCAGGGAATAGCGGCATCATCAACCTGCATACAGACAGGCATTTTTTCAGAGGAAGCAGTCTTGCCACGCATGCCCGTTACACACAGGGAAAATATGCCGGTGGAGATATAGGATTTAACTTTGCATACCGGGATGGCAAATTATGCTTATTTTCTGACTATTCGTACTATACGGGCAAAGGTTACAATGATCTGAACGTCATACGTGAAGATTTGGACTTTATCACTCAGAAACCCTTATCAGATAAACTCATGTATCAGGATACATACAGAAGATGGAAATACGACTCCCACTACTATCGCGTAGGACTTGATTATGACATTTCACCGAAAACCTATTTGGGAATCTATTCCAATGGCTTTATTATGGATCGCAGACAGGATGGTGATATCAGTTCACGGATTGTCGAATTGGATAACATACTAAGTTCTGAACTACTAACAAATAATAAAAACAACAAATATCCCCGCTCATATACAGGAGGCATTAATATGGCATACAAACCTGAGAAAGAAACAGAATGGAATAACTATTTTGATTTTATTTATCATGATCAGCCGGAAAATCAGTTCCAGTACGATACCTTCAAAGACTTTGTTTCGGGTGAGCAAAAACAGGATACCCTCAAAGGTGATATGGGCGGTAAAATACATATCTATGCAGGAGAAAGCAATATTAGCTTCCCAATAAGTAAAAGTAAAATACGTGCCGGGGCAAAAACATCTTTTATTTCTGTGGATAATTCAACGGTTTATCACAACCTATATGATAATAAATGGCTAGAAAACTCAGCGTTAAGCCGTCAATTCTCTTATAGTGAAAATATAAATGCGGCCTATTTACAGGCGGAGACTCGTTTTTCGGACAGATTATCTACACAAATAGGACTCAGGGTTGAAAACACGAATGTAAGAGGAACCATTTCCTCCTATGCTTCAGACGTAGATTCTTCGTATTCTCATCATTATACACATTTATTTCCATCAGTAACTCTAGAATACAAATTTCAGAACGGAAATGCCTTATCTGCCCTATATTCCAGACGTATAAACCGTCCCAATTACAACGATATGAATCCTTTTGTATATATATTCGATAATTATATGCATGAGCAAGGAAATCCTGATTTAGAACCTTCATTATCCGATAATATAGAACTGTCTTTCGTTTGGAAAAATAAATTGAAAGCCAGCGTTTTTCTCTTACACGTAAAAGACCCTATCAGCAAAAGCTTCCATCTGGAAGAAAATGACCGGATACTGGTTTACCCTGATAATTTATCATCCAGTTATTCGTACGGTTTACGTTTAAATTCCTCAGTCTTCAATCCTGCTTTGTGGTGGAAGGTCAGTGCAAATCTCACATTGAACTATAAAAGATACAAGTGGTTCTTCTTCGACAAGGAAGAAAAAGCATCCGTCTTCTCACCTTATGCGGGCTTAAACAATCAGTTTGGATTCGCCAAAAATTGGGCAGCGGAAATCTATTTATCATATAGGGGAAAAAATGCCAACGGACAATATTCTTTCAGACCCGTATTTATTGGTAATGCCGGAATACGCCGACAAATCTTAAAGGAAAACGGGACAATCTCCTTTACTATCGATGACATATTCGAATCAAATCTTCTGAAAGGAAAAGTGCGAATGCCCGGACGGTTCTATAACAGCCGCGAAAGAGAACTCGGAAGACTTTTCCGTATTTCCTTCTCATATAGATTCAGGAAAGGAAAGGAAGCAAAAGAGGCAAACCGAAAAAGAGGAATAGACGAAAGAGATCGTATTTGAAAAGTTTTGTTGAAACAATTAAGTCTGACAATCATATATGCTTATATTGGAGTGTGGCAGATTTGTACGTAGTTATAAAAACGAATATCTTGGTAGGGTAATTCCTTTTCAAAACGGTATAAAAATAAAAAGATATCATTGAGGTGATAAGCAAAACAGAGTTTAAAGAACTGTTCGACAAATATTTCGATACAATCAGAAGCTTTGTCTATTACAGGTGCGGAGATACCGAAGCTGCATCTGATATAACACAAGAAGTCTTCATGAGAGTTTGGGAGAAACGTGAACAGTTCGAGGTAAGCAATATAAAAAGCCTTCTTTATAAGATGGCTAACGATAAGGTTATATCCGACTATCGAAAGGGGCAAACACAGCTCAATTTTGAACAGAGCATGGTTATAGAACAAGATTATCATGCGTCTCCAGAGGAAATTGTGCAGTTCGAAGAGTTGAAAACCACTTATTCGAAGGCCTTGGCTGATATGCCAGAAAATCAGCGGGTAACATTCCTGATGAATCGCAACGAAGGTTTAAAGTATCACGAGATTGCCGAAAACTTAAACATCAGTATCAAAGCTGTTGAAAAACGGATTAGTACGGCTTTGGCTTATCTGAAAAAAGAATTACTCTAACAAGTATGTATATGAATACCGACAAAATAAAAATAGCCCCCCGGTGGGAAAAGAGCAAAGATGAAATCTGGGATGAAGCCTTTGCTCACTTAATAGAAGAAACCACCCCGATAGAAAAAGAACCTAAACGAAAATCTCTTTGGTTTTACGCTGCTGCTTCAGTAGCTGCCATCATCATACTACTGCCAAGTATAGCATTCTTTTATACTAAAAATGAGGTTGCAGGAAGAGGCAATCATATGTCTATCGTATTGCCCGATGATTCCAAAGTCAATTTGAATGCAGAAAGTGAAATCAGCTATAAACCTCTGTGGTGGTACATTTCGCGCGATGTGAACCTCAATGGAGAAGCCTATTTTGAGGTTGAGAAAGGAAGCACTTTCAATGTGCATTCCAATCAATATACAGTCAGTGTATTGGGTACGAGTTTCAATGTATTTTCCCGTGCAGATAAATTTACTGTTACCTGTCTTACCGGAAAAGTGAATGTATCGGATAAAGCTGAATCGGTAATCCTCACTCCAAATATGCAAGCCTTATGGAATAATAAGCTGATTGCGAAAAACATAGAAAATGCTGGAGAAACAATCGATTGGAAAGAGGGTAAGTTTGTCTTTATCAGTGTACCTTTGAAAGAAGTTATTCAGGAAATCGAAAGACAATATGATATTGAAGTACAGACAAATTCAAATTTAGACTATCTTTATTCCGGTAACTTTACAAAAACACAAAATCCGAATGATGTACTCCAAATAGTAGGTAAACCTTTCGGAATTGAATTTAAGATCAAATAGTTGAAGAGATTACTTTTTATACTTGTTGTAATTCTTATGAATACTATTGCAGCTTCTGCACAGGAGCTGCATTTAGTGGTTAAAGACAAACCTTTGAACGAAGTATTGAGAAGCCTACCTGTTGAAATGTCCTTTGATGATAATGCCCTTGCGAAATACAAGGTTACCGTAAACCAAAGATTTGATAAACCTGAAAAAGCATTGATATTTCTGTTAAAAGACAAGCCGTTCCGTTTTGAAAATATAAATGGTGTATATGTCATCAGCCCATTTATAGAAAAGAAAGGAGAGATTGCTATTATCCAGCCAAAGAAATATTATAGCTATTCGGGGATGATAAAGGATGCCGAAAGCGGTGAAAATCTTCCCTATGCTTATATTACTACTTCAGAAGGGGTGATCTCTACAGACGAAACAGGATATTTTACATTTAAGACCGAAAGAAAAGGTAATCTGCCTGTGCAAGCTCAATATCTGGGTTATCAAAAGCAAGATATGGTTTTATCCAGCGGATTTAATACAATCAAATTATCTCCCGTTATATATACTGTGGCTGAAGTAATCGTCAGTCCTTCATCGTCTACAATGCTTATCCAGTCAGGCGGTAGTCCGGGTGAGATGCGTATCAATCATCAGGTGGCAAAATATATCCCCGGAAGCATCGATAATTCGGTTTTCAACCTGATGCGTGTGATGCCGGGGGTAAGGGCATCCGGCGAGCCCTCGGAAGATATGATAGTGTGGGGAAGTAATGCGGGAGACAGTAAAATAACTTATGACGGATATACCTTGTTCGGTATTAAAAACTATAACGACCATATCGGCTCAGTTAATCCATATATGGTGAAAGATATCCGCATTATGAAGGGAGGATATAGTGCCAATCAGGGAGGTAGAATCGGGGCAATCTCCGAGATAACAGGTATAGACGGTGATTTTAATTCCTTCTCAGTTAAAACAACCATTAGTAATTACACGGCAAATATTTTTGCCTCAGTTCCTTTATCTAAAAATATCAATGTTTCTACTGCTTACCGCCAGACTTTTTATAATCTGTATAATAGTGGAAATGTCGAATTTCCTAGAAACGGTAATGGAGAAGGTAATGGTAACAAGCCACAGAAAATATCAGATATATACATCAAGCCAAAGTATAATTTCAGGGATGCCAATTTCAAATTATCAGGAAAATCTTTTATAGAAGACTCTTATTATATCAGCATATACGGAGCAGATGACCGCTTTAAATTCTCGGTGAAACAACCGGATGAATATGATATTAATGCCGCTGAAAAGAACAGGCAGTATGGTGGAGCGGCATCTTACAAGCGAGTATGGAATAATGGCTCAAGTACAAAACTGCTTGCTACCTTCTCTCGGCTTACATCCTTACTCGATAATCTTGCAATAGTAGGTAACCGCAAGCCAACACTTGATGATGTAAACCATCTGGACAACGTTGTTCAGGAATTTTCCATAAAGCTGAATCACGATTTCGTCGTTGGTAAACACAATAAGATACAGATTGGAGGAGAATGGCAGCAGTACCGGGTAAGCCTGAATGATTTATGCGGAGAACTGGATAAACCTACTTTTTATATAACAGACAATATATTACTGGGAAGGCTTTCTGTAAACGCCGGAGTCAGGGTAGACCTGCCCATCGACAAAAAAGTATACGTGCAACCCCGTATTTCAGGAAAATACAAAATATCGGAGGAATTAACTGCTACAGCTTCATGGGGATTATACAACCAGTTCCTTACACGTAGTGCTTACAAATACGATGGATCTGGAATCCAGACCGTATGGAGCATGGCAGACAGCACTTTTAGCAAAGCAATGCATACTACAGCCGGTATTGCGTATAGTAAGGATGGTTTTCTTGTTAGCCTCGAGGGATACCATAAAAAGACAAAAAACGGACAGTATCTTCTCGATAATACTGTCTATAATATTGATAATGCCATTTTAGGAGCAGACTTATTTACAAAAAAGCAGCTCGGCAACCATACGCTCTATGGTTCATATTCTATCAACAATATCAAAGAACCACAAAACGAGCTCTCACACGAAATAAAGGTCGGAGGTATCGGAGCTTTCGATCCTTTCTATTTCTCTATAAGTTATGTCTACGGGACAGGATTTGCTTATATCTCTACCGGAGGGCATGGTCACGGACAAGGAAATGAAGAGGGCGAACACGGAGCCAATCACAAACACTCCGATTCTTCCGATGAACCATATAGCCGTTTCGACATCGCAGCTACATATAAGGCAAAAGTAAAGAAGATTAAACTACAGACCGGAGTATCTCTGCTGAATGTTTTTGATACTAAAAATGTGAAATATAACTATCTGGTTTCGGGACAAAGTAGTGCGGCAAACATCTTCACAAAAGCCACTCCATTCACACCAACAGTTTTTTTTGAATTAATTTTCTGATCAACGGTAGGGTAAAATATACTTTGTGCGGTTCATTAATTGAAAGATATTATATTCTGATGGTAGAATATAAATTTATTTATTAATTTTAAAAAACAACAAAATGAAAACAAAACTATTAATGACAGCATTAGCTATTGCATTGTCAATGGGAGTTGCATCTGCACAAAATGGAAATGGTAAAGGTAAAAACCAAACTCAACGACCAAATAAAGAGAGACCATGCATTCTCCTTCCGGGCACTAACAAAACAGGTGTCAACTTTATTGATCAAGATAAAAATGGAATTTGTGACAATTTTGAAAACGGAACTTGTATTGGTAATTGTAACGGAACGGGAATACCGGTAGGAACCAGACCTCAGGATGGTACAGGACAGAAGAAAGGTCAGAAAAGATAGAATATAGGATATTCTAAGTAGAAATGCTACCTCTCTATGGGGTAGCATTTTTTATTTAATTAATAAGGTAGGGTGAAATTTACTTCGCGCGGTTCATTAATAAAAGGACAATTTATCAATTAATTCTAAATAAATAAGAAAATGAAAAAGTTATTTTATTCTTTAACAGTGGTTTTGTTTGCAGCAACATTTATAGCTTGCAGTAATGACGATCATGATGATTTTGGTGCAACTTCACAGCAGGATATTGAAACCAGAGCGACAGCTTTAGGTTTTGACGATGTTGCATCTTATAAGGCAAGCGTAGCAGAGCAATGTGCAGCAGGTAACCATGAAAACTGCGATATTTACAACGATGGTACACATCAGGTATGTGCTTATTCGGATCATTCGGGGAAGAACCACGATGGTACGCACCATAACGGCTCAGATCATGGAACACATGACAAGAATGGAAATGGGCATTCGCACGGAAACGGCAACCATCATTAAGAAGGTATATTATTTTAAGAGGGTATAATCGAAGGTACTCTTTTTAAAAAAGATCGAAGATATATTTCTCCGGTCTTTTTTGTTCTATCTTAAACTTCTCTTTTATCAAAAAGACAAATAGATTAAATCATAAAACGTATTTATTAATATCTTTGCACAGTTATGCAACATATCCTCATCATAGAAGACGAACCCGGAATCTATAACTTTCTGAAACAAGGACTCGAAGAAGAAGGTTACAGAATAACTATTGCCTCCGATGGGAAGCAGGGGATAGAGCTTTTCCAATCGGATAAACCTGACCTTATTCTTCTGGATTGGATGCTTCCTAAAATGAACGGAATAGATGTATGTAAAGCTATCAGGGAGAAAGATACTGATATTCCCATCTTATTCCTTACTGCCAAAGATACGGTGCAGGAAACTATCGAAGGATTGCAATGTGGAGCAAACGACTATATCAAAAAGCCTTTCAGCTTCGAGGAGTTACTGGAAAGAATAAAAATTCATTTTCGTAATAAGAAAGAAAAATCAGTTCTTACATTGGGAGATATTACTTTGAATCTTCAAACCTATGAAACAAAAACGGGTTCAACGGACATTTCTCTTACACAACGTGAGTTCGAATTGCTTGAATTCCTTATAAAGAATAAAGGCAGTGTTTGTAAAAGGGATGAAATTATAGAAAAAGTCTGGGGAATCAACTTTGAATATGATACAGGCGTTATCGATGTGTTTATAAATGCCATCCGTAAGAAACTCAATTTAGATAAAGATAACGGATACATCAAAACCGTGAGGGGTGTGGGCTATATAGCTAACGATTGAATATGCAGAATTTATCTTTCAGAAATAGAATTGCGCTGAATTACATAATCACAACAGCTTTGTTGATTGGTTTTGTATTCGTTACCATATATTTGGTAGTGGAACTCAGTGTGTCTAACCATCTGAATGATGACCTGCAACGCGAGGTTGACCGCCATTCTCAGGAAGTGGAAGTGAAAAACGGAACTATTGCCCTAAAAAGACATAGGGAATGGATGGAACGCGAGCACAATACAGTCGGCGTTGACCCTGTATTCATCGAATTTCTGGACATAGAAGGTAATCTTATTGATAAGTCTCCCAACCTGAAAGAAAGCCATCTTCTCTATGACCCTAATCAAAAGGATAATGTCTTTTACAACGGTGAACTTGCCGAAAAGAGAATAAGGCAGGTGCAGGTTCCTATTGTGGATGAAAACGGAAAGCGTGTCGGACATCTTTTGGTGGCAGTTGCCCGAGAAGGTTCGGAGGTCGTTTTGGAAACGTTGAGACACATTATGCTAATCACTTTTCCTGTTATTCTTATCATACTGTTTTTCGTGGCTCGTTTTATTGCAGGAAGAAGTATCAAACCGATTAATGACATCATTGATACATCTAATAAAATCACACGTGATAACCTGACAGAGCGTATTCCGTTGCCTCATAACAAAGACGAATTGTATATTCTTTCGGATACTATCAATCAGCTTCTCGACCGGATAGAAAAAACGATAGAACGGGAGAAATCTTTTACTTCTTATGCTTCACACGAATTCCGCACACCTTTGGCTGTATTGAAAGGAACCCTTGAAGTCTTGATACGAAAACCCCGCCAACAGGAAGAGTACGAAGAAAAAGTAAAATATTGTGTGCGTGAAATCGACCGTTTAAATCATCTTGTGGATGAATTACTGATACTCACTCGTTTCGAAAATCAGAAACAGTCTTTAAATCTTGAAGATGCTTCTATAAAAAATATCATTGAAGATACGCTGAAATATCTTTCAAAAAATATTCAGGAAAAAAATATACGTATAAAAACGAATATCCCGTTTGATGATGTTTATTTTAAAACTGACATTTATTTGTTCTCAACAATAATTAGTAATATTCTGTCTAACGCAATAAAGTATTCTAATCAGGATGGAGAGATACAAGTGAATGCGCATAAAGAAAACAATCTAATCTATTGTGAAATAAAAGATAACGGCGTTGGCATATCGGAAAAAGATATGGAAAAGATTTTCGATAAGTTTTACCGTTCTACAGACCATTCCGATATTAAAGGATTTGGATTAGGTCTGCCTATTGTCAAAAGGTTCTGTTCCCTGTTAAATATTCGTATCAACATATCCAGCAAAGAAGGTGTCGGAACCACTTTCAAACTTCAAATTTCCCAATCTTAAGCTAATCTTAAGCAAACTATTTTAACATAACTCTACTTTTGTTTGTTATAATACCCAAGCGGGTTTGTTACTGAAATTAACTTTATCGCAGCCTTTAGCTTTGTAGGCGGTAAATATGCGAATTGAAGAAAGCGTAAGAAAACAAAAGGAAATCAAGAATAGATGCATTCTTTTGTTTAGCTTTCTGATGAGAGCATATCGCCGAGAATCGTAGCTGCAAAATGAGTTTTTGATTCCTTTTGAGGCATAGGTCAAAAGGAATGCAAGAAAATCAGAAGATTTTCGCGCAGCAAAGAAGTAATAACATGAATATATCAAAATAGAAGATGTTAGAAAAGATTATACGGTTCAGTCTCAACCGCAAGCTCATCATATTGCTTTTCACGTTAGCCATATTTATATATGGTATTTACTCCGTATTCCATATACCTATCGGAGCGGTTCCCGATATTACGAACAATCAGGTACAGGTTATTACTACATCCACTAATCTTTCTACGGAAGATATTGAGCAGTTCATCACTTATCCCATCGAAATGGAAATGGCTAATCTGCCGGGCGTACAGGAAATACGTTCTGTTTCAAAATTTGGTTTGTCAGTGGTGACTATCGTTTTCGATGAAAGTATGGGAACTTATCTTCCAAGACAATTAATCGCTGAAAAAATAAAAACCGCATCCGAACTCATTCCCGAAGGCTTTGGTTCACCCGAAATGGGACCTATATCGACAGGATTGGGTGAAATATACCAGTATGTACTCGATGTAAAACCCGAATTCAAGGATAGATACTCCGTTGCAGACCTGCGTACGATACAGGACTGGATAGTGAAACGGCAACTTTCCGGCATCCCCGGAGTAGTCGAAATCAACACGTGGGGAGGTTATCTCAAACAATACGAGGTAGCTATCAATCCATCCCGACTGAAAGCGATGGATATAACTACAGGCGATTTGGTAAATGCTTTGGAAAAGAACAACAGCATTGCAGGTGGCGCATATATCGAAAAGGTTAATCAGAGTTATTTCATTCGTGGCGAAGGGAAAATAAGTTCCATCGAAGATATAGAAAGTATAGTAGTCAAGAACGTGGATGGAATCCCTGTTCTTGTAAAAGATATTGCTACCGTTCGATTTGGTAGTGCCAACCGTTTCGGAGCAATAACAGGTAACGGTGAAGGTGAAAAAGTACTCGGTCAGATAATGATGCTCAAAGGAGCAGACTCGAAGGAGACCATCAATGCGGTAAAAGAGCGTGTCGCTGAGGTACAGAAATCACTTCCCGAAGGCGTATATATCAACGCCTTTCTGGAACGTAGCGAACTGGTTGCTAAAACCACTTTCACAGTTGCTGAAAATCTTATTTTGGGATGTCTGATTGTGATATTTGTGGTTGTACTTCTGCTCGGAAACTTGCGTTCGGGGCTTGTGGTTGCCTCTGTTATACCGCTTTCGCTTCTGTTTGCCATTTCCCTGATGAGGGTGTTCGGTATTGACGCCAACCTGATGAGCTTGGGAGCAATCGACTTCGGTATCATTATAGATGGTGCGGTTATTATTGTAGAATTCGTTTCGGCACAAATAACGGCTAATGCTTCGGGATTGTCCCGATTATCATTGGCAGACAGACGACGAGAGGTCGATAAAATAACCTTGAGCAGTTCATCTACGATGATGAATTCCGCTATTTTCGGACAATTGATAATACTCATTGTATTTATTCCTATACTGTCACTTTCGGGAGTGGAAGGAAAAATGTTCCGCCCGATGGCGCTTACATTCAGCTTTGCACTTATCGGAGCCATGCTGTTGTGTCTGACTTATGTTCCTGTGGCATCATCCTTACTGATAAAACCTCAAATACAAAAGAGAAACGGAATAACAGTCCGCCTAATGCGTTTACTGACACGTAGCTACTTGCCTGTTATTACTTGGGCATTGAAACATACGAAAAAGACTTTGGCTGGGGCAGTCGGATTACTCGTTTTGGCAATAGTGATATTTTCCCGAATGGGAGGCGAATTTATTCCGCAATTAGATGAAGGCGATTTTGTTATCCAGCCTGTCCTGAAAACAGGGACATCACTAGCAAAGACAATTGAGACAACTACATTAATCGAAAAAACGATATTAGATAAATTTCCCGAAGTAGAGCAAATTGTCAGCCGTATCGGTGCAGCCGAAGTACCCACCGACCCCATGTCGATGGAGGAAAGTGATATCATCGTGAAAGTAAAACCGAAAAGCGAATGGGTATCGGCAAGTTCGAAAGACGAGTTAGCCGATAAGATAAAAGAAGCACTGGAAGCTACCATTCCCAATATGGAAATCGAATTTACGCAACCTATCGAGATGCGTTTCAATGAATTGATTTCGGGTACACGTTCCGATGTAGCGATTAAGATTTTCGGTGAAGATTTAGGTGTATTGGCTGAAAAAGCCGAACAGATAAAGCGGGCAATCGCCAATGTGGAAGGGGCTGCCGATATTATCGTGGAAAAGATTGACGGGCTTCCGCAAATGACTGTCGAGTATAACCGCACACGCATTGCGCAGTACGGGTTGAATATATCGGATATAAACGATATCGTCGCACTATCTTTCGCGGGGACAACCGTAGGGAATGTATTTGAAGGAGAACGCCGTTTCGATTTGGTGATACGCCTGGAAGAAAATCTTCGGAACGATATCGACGATTTACGCAATCTGTATGTGCCGCTTCCGAATGGAGGGCAGATTCCTTTACGAGAATTGGCAAAAGTGGATTATACCGAAGGTCCTGCTAAAATCTCTCGTGACGACACCAAACGCCGTGTAGTAATCGGTGTGAATGTGCGTAACCGTGATATGGAAAGCGTTGTGAAAGATGTTTCGACCATTATAAATGAAAAAATCAACCTGCCTGCGGGATATTATGTCACTTATGGGGGGCAGTTCGAGAATTTACAGAATGCTAAAAATCGTCTGATGATAGCCGTTCCCTTAGCTTTATGCCTTATTTTCATTCTTCTGTATTTCGCTTTCGGTTCGATAAGGGAAACTTTGCTGGTATTTACTGCCATACCTCTTTCGGCTGTGGGGGGCGTATTGTTGCTCTGGATGAGGGGAATGCCTTTCAGTATTTCGGCAGGGGTAGGTTTTATTGCTCTGTTCGGTATTGCCGTATTAAACGGAATCGTATTGGTTGAGCATCTGAAAGAATTAAAACACAGGGGGATGAAAAATGTGGATGAACTAATTCTGAAAGGGACTACCGACAGACTTCGTCCTGTTACCCTGACTGCCGCGGCTGCGGCGCTCGGCTTCCTTCCGATGGCTATTTCTTCTTCGGCAGGGGCGGAGGTGCAACGTCCTTTGGCAACGGTAGTTATTGGCGGATTGTTTACGGCTACTCTTCTAACAATGGTAGTTTTGCCGATTCTTTTCAAAATGTTTGACAAAAATCTGACTAAAGATGAAGACGATATTTAAAAATATATGCTTAATTGTCCTGTTAGCATTTAGTTCGGTTGTATACTCACAAAACAACCCTGAACTGAACAAACTGATTGAAACGGCATTAGCCAATAATAAAGAATTAAGTTCGTATCAATTACAGACGCAGGCTTCTAAAGCGAACATCGGGACGGCTTTCGATTTTGACAAAACTTCGGTTTATTACAGTTATGATGAAAATAATGTTGCTCCAAACGATAAGGCTCTGCGGGTGTTTGGTATTGAGCAGACTTTTTCATTCCCAACTGTATACGGTGCGCAACGAAATGTTTACAAATCGCAATGGGAACAGAATAAGGCTTTGTATGAAATACAAAAAAATAAATTGATACTTGATATTTCGCTGGTATACGAGCAAATTGTTTATACGCAAAATAAAGAGCAATTGTACACTCAGTTGGACAGCCTTTATTCTGCTTTTTCGAAAGCGGGAAGCCGTAAGTTTGAGTTGGGCGAAACGAATTATTTGGAAAAGATAACGGCAGAAGCCAAATCGAAACAGATTCATACGACACTCATTCAGTTGAGAAGCCAGAAACAAGCCCTTTACGAGCAAATGAAATCGTTGGTACAAAGTGAAGAACACTTCCAAGTCTCCAATAATCAGTTGAATTTACTATATCTTGATAATGTCAGTACCGGTAAAGAGTTACAGACAAAATATCTGGAAACAGTAAGTGGAACGTATTCTTCACAAATAAAACTACAAAACCAGAATTGGCTTCCCGACCTGAGTGTCGAACTATTCACAGGAACCAATAGCGGTTTGGGATACAGGCAAAACGGCTTTCAGATAGGAATAGCTATTCCGTTGTTTTTCAATGGGAATATTTCGAAACGCAAAACTGCTAAATTGGAACAACAAAGTTGGGAAGCTATGCGAAGTAACCGCGAAATCCGGATGGAAAGTTTTTATATGCAGAAGCAAGCCGAACTGAACCAACACAAAGAAATGATTAAATATTATACCGAAAACGGACAGATGCTTTCGAAAGAAATCATAAAAACCGCCGATATGAGTTACAGAAACGGCGAGATAGACTTTTTTCAATACATTCAGAGTATGGAGAATGCTATCAGCATAGAGTCCGATTATCTGGATAATGTTCTTTCTTATAATAAGTCCTATTTAGAGTTACACTATTTCAATTTTAACGAATAAGCGATGAAAAGATATTCTTATATACTATTTGCGTTGGCAATTGGCTTTTTAAGTTCTTGCGGTGGGGAAAACAAACCTTCGGAAGGAGAAAATGCCGAACAGGAAGACACTTCATTAGTAGAAGTTACGCAGGAACAGTTCAACTCCATGAAAATGGAGATTAGCCCTTTGCAAGAAAGAGAATTCGATAATACAGTCAAAGCATCGGGTAAAATAGACGTTCCTCCCAAGAACAGGGCGAAAGTTACCTCTTTTGTTGGAGGATATGTCAAAACCATCTCTTTGCTTGTAGGTGATAAAGTAGCCAAAGGTCAACCTCTGCTGACTCTCGAAAGTCCTGAATACATTGACCTGCAACAATCGTATCTGGAAATAGCAGGGCAGATGGAATATCTGAAATCGGAATACGAAAGGCAAAAGACTTTGTTCGACGAAAAGATATCTTCTCAAAAAAAATACCTAGAAGCCGAAAGCGATTATAAACGGGCGAAAGCCACATATGAAAGCCTCCGTCAGAAACTGAATATGCTCCGTATCAATCCGTCACAGGTGGAGCAAGGCAAATTTTCATCATATATCACCGTTTATTCACCTATTTCGGGAGATATTACAGCAATCAATGCGAATGTAGGCATGGCAATTTCTCCTGTCGATGTGATTATGGAAATCGTCGAAACACAGGCGATGCATCTCGAATTAGCTGTATTCGAAAAAGATATATTTAATCTGAAAACAGGACAGAAGATAAAGTTTACTGTTCCGCAAGTTGGTTCGGAAGAATTTGAAGCGCAGGTTTCTCAAATTGGAAAATCAGTAGGAGGAAATGACCGCGTTATCAATGTTTATGCTTCATTGGACGCAAATACTAAACAGAAGTTGTTGACAGGTATGTTTGTAGAAGCACAACTTGTTGCTGATTCGCGTAATGCTTTAAGCGTACCTTTTGATGCGGTCACGACAGAGGAAGGAAATAATTTCCTTTTAGTTCTGGAATCGGAAAAAGAAAGCATTTATACTTTCCGGAAAACTTTAGTCAAAACCGGCGAAAGAAACGATGACTGGCTCGAAATTATTCCGGATGATAAGTTGAACTCCGAAACAAGAGTTTTGAGTAAGGGAGTGTATGATGTGATGTAATATTTTAAACTATAAGCTAACTAGCTAGCTTATAAATTCCATAGAAAACAATGTTCGGCTAGAAAACTCTAGCCGAACATTACAGAATAAGAAATTAAAATAATCTTCAGACCACTCATGTGTTGTAACTACAACTTCACTATCTCTTTCTTTCCACTATATGAAACCTCTACACCCTTTGTATTTACATTGAAAGGTTTAGGATTGTTTTTATCAACAAATACGATATTGAACGTCCGGTTTTTAAGCATTCCCGGATATTCGCCTTGGCGATCGTCGATTACCAATGTATGCGAGGCTTCGTCATATGTCATTGGAATCATGCTGTACTGTCCTTTCTCGTAATTATAATTCACACCCTCATCTTCATACAGAGTAAACTTACCGTTCTGTCCGGCATATACATATAGAGTAATGTTCTCAGGCTGTTTTTCGTCAACATATTCAATTTCCGGCCCATAAAGCATAATAGTTCCTTCACAGAAGTACAAAGGCATTTGTTCGTAAGGAGCATTGACGGTTTGGGACTGACCTCCCCCAATGTATTTTCCTGTATAAAAATCGTACCATCCGGTAGTCGCCGGGAAATATACCTCACGACTGCGGGCTCCGTATTCATAGACAGGGCACACCATAAGCGAGGGACCAAACATATACTGATCTCCAATATTTTCCACCTGCTTATCTTTGCCGAAGTCCATAACTAAAGCACGCATAATGGTATAATCATCGAAATACGACTTTCCTGCCAGAGAGTAAATATAAGGCATCATGCGGTAACGCAACTTAGTATATGCTACAATCGATTTATAAGCCGGATGACTTTCAGGAGCAATATTATACACTTCGCGGAAAGGATACTGACCATGTGCCCGGAATAACGGAGTAAAGGTTCCGAACTGATACCAACGGGTGTTTAGCTCGCGCCACTCTTTCATATCTGCATTTTCTTTTCCGGTCTGATTAAATTCCATTTGCGCATTTACATACCTGCCTTCTACACAAAATCCACCAATATCCATCGTCCAGTATGGGATACCACTCATGGCAAAATTCAATCCGGCAGAAATCTGGGCTTTCATATCTTCCCAACGGGTAGCGATGTCACCACTCCATGTGGCTGTCGCATAACGTTGCAATCCCGCAAATCCCGAACGAGTGAGCTGGAATACTCGACGATTAGGATCTTCTTCCCGAAGGCCTTCGTAAATAGCTTGGGCATTCATTAAGGCATAAGCATTGAAATATTGAGTAGAAGGTCCAAGTGCCGTAGGACCACAAAGAGCTTTACGATACTCCATATCTGTACAGTCACGAACATTTGGCTCGCTGGCATCCATCCACCAAGCATCGATTCCCAATGGGTAAAGATGGTCTTTCATCTGTTTCCAGAACAGTTTTCGAGCACCTTCGGCATAGGCATCATAAAAAGAACCGACATAGCCGGGGCCTACCCAGTCGCGTATACTATCTTTCACGGCTTGTTGGTACATCCATCCTTTTTCATCAAACTCTTTGAAATGTTCGGTAGTTGCATAAAATTTCGGCCAAACGGAAATCATCATATGTGCATGCATAGCATGTATAGAATCAACCATAGCTTTAGGGTTGGGAAAACGTGCTTTATCGAATTCATGGCTTCCCCATGCGTCATCTTCCCAGTAATTCCAGTCGAGTACAATGTTATCGATAGGAATGTGGCGTGTACGGAACTCTTTCAATGCACCCAGTATCTCTTCCTGCGTTTTGTATCGTTCACGGCTTTGCCAAAAACCCATAGACCATTTAGGCATGATAGGTGCTTTTCCTGTAAGTGTACGGTAGCCACTGATAACTTCATCCATATTGTCGCCATACACTGTATAATATAATTGAAAAGTAGTCCACTAAAATAATTGAAAAGTATACCACCAGTTCAGTAAAATGTGAGAGAGCATCTAATAAAGCTCTGTATTT
>JAWDXP010000014.1:0-105865 GCA_032477055.1 Dysgonomonas sp.
ATCGAAAGCCGACCCCTGTGGCAAAGGGCGGTTACAATCCATATACCATACCAATAGCGATAGCATAGTATACGGATAATCGTAAGATATAGAAACAAAGCTGTTTTTACTCCTTCGTATAGCCAGTCCTGCCGGTATAGCCGACCTGAAAGCCTCTTTGTGGTAACGGAGGTATAGGTCGTCGAAATCCACTGTCTTTGTAGAGAACCAACGAGTATCGGGATAAGTCACCTTACCGGTTATTCGGTTGAAGATAAACTCACGCCGCAACTCGCGGAAGCAACGGAGCCACATATAAAAAAATAAAATTACTACGATTGATCCCATGATCATTTCAACAAAGTCATTTCCCCAATTTATTATTAACATTGTTAATATAGGAAACAAACAAACAGACCAGATAGCGAGTTCAATATAGTTTATTCCTGACTGGTCAAGAATAAGCACTTCGTCATCTGCCCGTTTTACCATACTACGTTTGTTGCTTGGGCGCATATCTTCTTTCTGTATGGCAAATGCCTCTTTGCATATCATCTTAGGCAAGCCATAATCTTCTTCCAATAGTTGCAGCCATTCTTCGGGGCTTCGTCTTTTAGTTCTGCTCATCCTGTGATTCCTCCTTTTGGTTTTCTTGAGGACACCATTCGGCCTCTACACGTCCATTTTTTATTGTGCCTGTAACTTGATCGACCGGCTCTTCATTTCCATCCTCATATACGTCTATCGTTACTTCATCCCCGTCATTATATCCTACTGTATCAGCAGATAGAATTACGATCTCTCGAATGTCACCGTATCTTGTTATTGTATTCCCCTTTCTCCACTGCAGGTTAAATATCCTTGGTTCGAGTTTCTCAGGGTTGTCAGCCCTGACAGGGAATCCGCCCGAAATGGTCATACCCGGTACACCTTCTACGACTGTCCCTCCATGCTCGGTCATACTACCTACAATAGCAATGGGTTCTCCATCAATAAATACTCCGGGCGATCCGGTGGCTATTGCATTGGTCTTTGGACTTCCTGTACATATACATTTACTCCCTTTTATGGCTATCGGTATTCCATTGATCAGTACACCACTTACACCTTCGATAATAGTTCCTCCCACGTGGGGTTTCAGACCGTCCGACATAGGGCAAACATGTTTGTTTCCTACCACTACAACTGGTATTCCCATATTATACAATCTCTATTTTATGACTAGCCCCACTTACTTTGGTTGTTTGGCCTTTCACTACAGTATCCATTCCTGACATTTCTATATCCGAAGCACTGGTTACTTTAGTAGACTGTCCCGATATTTCTATTTTAGATTTGGCATCAATAGAAGTATCTCCCATCGATTTCATCAAAATATTACTTTCTGTAGCTATATCGATATTGTCTTGCGCCCCTATATGTATATCAGCCATAGCATCTGCTTTTATAGAGGCCTCTGCCTGCATTTCTATATTATTGGAAGCCTCCATCCTTATATCAGTAGCCTTCATTATAATTGTTTCTAATGCAGTAATTTCTATGTTATTGTCTTTTGAATTTATATGAATGAAATTACCATTTCTATCTTTGATCGTAATTCCTAATGACTCATCAGCATCGTCAAATTCGAGTGTATGTCCACTTCTGGTAATAATACTTTTGATATGATTATTTGCTCCACCTCCTACAGTATTCATTCCATGGAACATTGATCCCATGACATAGGGGCGGTTAGGATCACCGAATTCAAAACCAATCATAACTTGATCACCTTCTTCCGGAATAAAAATCATACCTCTGTTTTTCTCTACAACCCCTGTTTTATTACTGCTATAACCAACCAGTCCGCCAGCATCAGGAGACATTACCCTCATCCACGTAGCACTGACTCTGTCTTTAGCAAAAGGGAATTCTACCCGAACTCTGCCTTGTCCCTCAGGATCGGTATTACTCGTAACAACTCCTAATAAAGAGTTTGCTATCGGCATTTTTAGCTCCGGAGTCGGGAAGAATTGAAGTTCGGCAGGTATCGCTTCAAACTCGCAATGATACCTGTGATTTTCATCTATTGTGTGAGTGACTTTTATTACCCGGTATGTACCTAAATTGTTAGCTTCTGACATATTTCCGGGCATAACGATAGTCAATAAACGCCCTATACGAGGTGCACAGGTCTTGGCAATGCCTTTAATATATACGGATTTTGCTGCTGTGTTTATTTTTCTTCTTTCTACTATATCTATTAGCGCGCCTTGATCTTCAACTTCCATTGAGGCAGGTACCACTACCGGTCGATTCCTGACCAATTCTTTGGCTTTTTCTCCAGCTAAGTCTATATACTGATTCGTGTTCTCTATTCTTTCTGGAGACTCTTTTTCAAGAGTATCATCTTTTGTTGGAATATATTGGTAATTTTTGAATGTGTTGTTTAGTAGGCGTGATCCAAATTGTATATGAGTTAGTTCTTTATCATAAGTTACTTCAATTGCTTCCCAGTCCGAATATTTTCCAAATACTAGATCACGGCCAGTATAAAGAAGTGTTTCTCCCGATATGGCAGACAAACGTTGCAGGAACTCCCAGTCGCTTTCATTATATTGCATTAGGAAATTTACAGGTACATTATATACCGGTTTATTTACTTTTGACAAACTATTACTCTTAACTCCATCAGTTACCTCCTCAAAGATTTGTTGCAAGTTCATATCAGTAAATATATCCAAGCGCGCTCCTCTTTCTAGAAGACTGGTTAGGCTTGAACCTTCCAGGATAAGATAACCATGCTTGCCTTCCCGTCCTTCCATTTGGACATCTTCAATAATACCTCTAAACTCATAGGCACCTCCGCTATCATTTCCCTGCTGTAGATCTATATCGATGATTTTGCCGATTAGTTCGAAATGTTCAATAGGATTCCCCATAAAACTTTTGCGGGTTATGTCATAATCCATCACAACTTTAAACTTGTGATGTTGGCCGAAAGATTGGTTCAGGTAAAGAGATACAATATTTAGCTGCTCTCCTTCAACATATACAAAGGCATTGGTAATATGTTTTTCATCTAATAAATCTGCTGTTATCATATGACTTAGTTTTATAAATTTTTACTATTTATTATATTTGTGCTATAATAATTTAAATGGATTTATATTATTTTCTTTATTTAAAATAATATGTCAAATATAAATAATAATTATTATAAATATATTGTTTTATTTAAATATCTTTACATTTCTGAAAACAAGATATTAATAATCGAATATAATCGACGTACTTGATAATGAACCAAAACCATTCAAAAAGAATCCGAAGAACCAATTATAATCTGGAAAAAGATATTCTAGCCGGAGCAAAAAAGGTAATAGAAGAGCATGGGTTCCTAAAGGCCACTCTTACAAGTTTGTCGGAAGCCTCAAAAACGGAACCGCCGATAATATATCGGTGGTTCAAAGACTTGAACGGTGTTTTCGATAAGTTCACAGATGGTTATAAAGACTGGTTTGTTGATGTTCTGGATGATTCTTTAGATAAAAAAGATCCAAACACAAAGAATTACTTTAAACGTGTATTTCGCACTCTAATCAAAGGCTTATATAAAGATAAATCAATGCTCCAGATTTTACTATGGGAGTTGTCGGAAAAAAATACCACGACAGATAGAACGTTACGCTCAAGAGAATCCTCTTATTTCAATTATCTTTTAGCAGAGCATCTTTATCCATTGAAGAATACGCATATAAATATTGAAGTTATTTTTGCTCTTTTATTCGGTGGAATATATTATTTGTGTCTGATTAAAGATAAAGGAGAATTCTGGGGGATTGATTTCAATACCCGTATTGGAAAAAGAAAATTGCTGGAAACTACAGATCTGATTTGCGATTGGATATTTACTCAGCCTGAATATGATAGCAGAATAATGGAAATAGCCCGAAAGCTGAAAAATAGTGGTGTTAGTAATGAGATTATTGCTCAAAGTACTAGTCTGACCAAAGAAGAAATTGAAAGTATCCTTTGAATAAGTAAAATGCTTGTGTTAGTATAATTTATTTCGTAAACAATAATATTAAAGCAAACACAAACTAAAAGAACTATCACTAAATCATTAACTCGCCCAAATTCACTCTTTATAACTACTTGATAAAGGGTTTTGAGAAAAAAAAATGCTAATTGAAGAAATAGTATGCTTTTGGGGAACTATATGAAGAGGTAAGACTCTATATCTTACCTCTTTTCTGTTATAGGGGATTATTAAGCTAAATAATAATCTATAATGTAAAAACACACAAAACTATAGTCTGTATTATTATATGGAAGAAGAAAACCTACAGAATCATGGGATGTGGAATATTAAATTTGAAGGAAGAAATCATAAGTTATTGAATGGTGTATATTTTTTACAACTCCTCTAACTGGAACTTCTCCTGTTAATTCTACACTACTCAATATTACGGATGTCGTGAATATATATGGGTTAGACGTTGGATGGAATTGTTTCCAAACGATTTTGACCTATGATCCGATTTCTGATATAAATTCGTTAAGACTGGGTATACATCCTTGAAATAATAACACAGCTACTATCATTCTCTCTGGAGAAATATCTTATAGTTAATCTGTCGAAAAATATTCGACTCTGCTAGCTTCTTTTTTATCGTGTATAAATATAACAGAGATTGCTCCTAATAGCATCGAAATACCTGCTATGTACATCATAGATATTGCTTCATTGCCTGCTATGTGAGTATAAATAAAGTTACCCGTCAGTCCGGCTGCAATCTGCGGAACAACTACAGCAATGTTGAGTACGCCCATATAGAAGCCCATTTTGTGAGGAGGGACTGAGTTGGATAATATAGCAAATGGCAAAGTAAGTATCATCGCCCAAGCCATACCGATACCTATCATAGGAATCAGAAGCAGGTATTGATTGGTAATGTAATACAAAGAAATTAATGAAATACCACCAAAAATGAGAGACAAAGCAAACAGCTTTTTGCGGCTGGTCTTGTTTGTCATTTTGGGGATCAGTATAGAAAACAGGGCGGCAACGATGCTGTAGGCACCAGTCATCACTCCAAACCAATTCCCTGCATTGTTGTAGTCTTCGGATAACGGATCGGCTGTATTCCATATTGTATGGGCTATACCATCTGTAGTATATACCCATATAAAGTAAAATGCAAACCAAGAAAAGAATAATACTACAGACAGACGTAGTAATATAAATATGGTCTTGGTCTCTTTCTTACTCTCTGCTTTTATTTGTTGCTTTTCTGTTGTGTTTGGTTCTATGCGGCTATATTCATCGAATTCTTTAGGAGGATATTCCCGAACACGGAAGCAAGTCCACAATCCTGTAGATAATAGCAACAATACTCCTATATAGAAAGACCAGATAACGGAAGAAGCTATTTTTTCATCTCCGACAGCCTGATTGCTTACTCCCCACATAGCTAGGAGAAAAGGAAGCAGTGAGCCTAATAGTCCTCCGACATTCGACAGAAATGTTTGTATCGAGAATCCGAGATTGCTTTGCTTTTCGTTCACCATATCCCCGACGAGTGCCCGATAAGGCTGTGCTGCAACATTCAGCGCACCTTGCATGAGAAAAATGATCGATACCCCTGCCAGAACAGGAGGTATAGCCCTCGATATGATATGCGAATTGGGCATAAACAACATCATTATAGCAGTGGTGATGAGCCCTATAAATAAATAAGGTATCCGTCTACCGAACCGAGTCCATGTTTTATCACTGTAATATCCTACGATTGGCTGGATAATTAATCCCGATATAGGAGCTACCAGCCATAAGAAAGCCAGTTCATCGGTATTTGCACCTAATGATGAGAGTATGCGGCTTGTATTTGCTATAACTAAGGTAAGGCAGACTTGCAGTCCCAAATATCCGAAATTGAGATTCCATATCTGTTTGGATTTCAGTAATGGTTTCTGGCTCATACAGGATTCAGTTCAGTTGCCTTGTTGTTTGTCTTACAATAAGGCTGGTTTTTATAATCTTATTTTTGCGGTCTGTGTTCTCCGGTTTCATGATCTTCTCAAGGATTAATTTCATAGCTTCTTCGCCTACCTGATGTGGATGCTGGTCTACGGTCGTAAGCATAGGGTCGGTATCCTGCGAGATATTGGAATTGGAGAACCCACATATTGAAACATCTGAAGGAACTTTTAGTTCAAGTTCCTTTGCTGCCAGTAAGATTCCTGAGGCTGTGTAATCATTCATAGCCATAAATGCATCGGGTCTATTATCGGACTGGAGGATTTCGATGGCTTTCTGGTAACCGAGCGATTTGCTGTCTGCAATATGTATTAGGTCTTCTTCTACCGATAGATGGTGTTTTCGCAAAGCATCTAGATAACCGTTTTTCCTATTCTTGGATATTTCGAGGTGTAGAGGTGCACTGAAAAATGCAATTCTTCTACAGCCTGTTTCTATCATATGTTCTACTGCAGCGAAGGTGCCCGAATAATCATCCACAACCACTTTACCTGTATTGATCCCTGTGCAGATGCGGTCAAAAAATATGATCGGGATATCATTATCTATCAATTCCTGAAAATGGTCATATTTTGTAGTTGTTTTTGATTGGGAAATAAGGACTCCGCAAACGCGGGCTTTTATTAGGGTTTGTATATTCCTGATTTCCTTCTCGTATTCTTCCATCGACTGGCAAACAATCACATGATAATCATTCTCTTCGGCAATAGTTTCGATGCCGGATAATACGGACGAGAAAAAATGATTCGCCAATTCAGGAACAATTACTCCAATAATGTTGGAATGATTTGTTCGCAGTATTAAAGCTAAGTTATTAGGTTTATATTTATGTGCTTTAGCATAGTCCTGGACGAGTTTACGAGTTTCCGGGCTTATATCCGGATTATTATTGAGAGCCCTCGATACAGTTGAAGGCGAGATATTGAGTTCTTTTGCAATATCTTTAATAGTAATGTGCCCTTTTTTCATATTCTTAAAATAACTAGTATCCTCAAGATGTTATAAATGTAGTCAAAAAAACGAAAGGATTATAAGAACTGTTAAATAAAAGGAGGTGTCGTGTAATATTCATTTAGAGAAATAACTATTTTTAGAGTATGGAAAATTTGTCATTAGATTCTTTGAGAGGAAAAAGAGTGTTCGTAACAGGAGGCTCGAGGGGTATTGGTCGTTCTATAGTGCGCAGTTTTTGCAGCGCAGGTTGTATAGTGGCTTTCTGCGATGTAGATAAACAAGCAGGTGGAGAACTCTTGTCAGAGTTATCATCTCCGGAATGTGAGTTCATACATCTGGATGTAGCTGATAAAAATCGGCTTGTAACTTCAGTAAATAATCTATTGCAAAGATGGGGAGACATCGATATTCTGATAAATAATGTCGGAGTAGGGAGATTTTCTTCTATTTTGGAAAGGTCTATAGAAGATTTTGAAGACGTATTGAACATAAATCTCCGTTCGGTTTTCATTACTTCTAAGTTGTTAGTGGAGCACAGAGTCAAGTCAGGACAACAAAGCAATTACGGACGTATAATCAATATGTCTTCTACTCGTTATCTGATGAGTGAACCCGATAGCGAAGCATATGCCGCATCTAAAGGGGGAGTGGTGTCTCTTACGCATGCTTTGGCGGTCTCGCTGGGTGAATATAAAATAACAGTAAATTGCATTAGCCCCGGATGGATAGAAACCGGAGACTATGACAAACTAACGAAGATAGATCATGAGCAGCATCCAGCGGGTAGGGTAGGGAAGCCTGAGGATATTGCCCGTATGTGCTTATTCCTATGTATGCCTGAGAATGATTTTATTACGGGACAGAATTTTGTTATTGATGGGGGAATGACAAAGAAAATGATCTATCTAGAATAAAAGAGGGTAGCTGCTTAGGCAACTACCCTTTATCCAAATAATTAGTAAGTGTAAATATTATGGAATTTAATTCTTTATTTGTTTGAAAACTTATAAATACAAGTTTGAGTATAAGTTTCTTCCAGATTTAAACGTGTCGAAGGATATTTCGGCTGATTAGGGGAGTCCGGATATTTCTGAGTCTCCAATGCAACCGCTTCTCTGAAATTGTGAGGTTTTCCGTATTTACCTGTAACTTTTCCATCCAGGAAGTTCCCGCTATAGAACTGAATACCGGGCTGATCGGAATATACTTCCATAAGTCTTCCGCTAGCGGGCTCGTATAAACTTGCGATAAACTCTATATCTTTTTCAGATTTTCGGTCAATAACCCAATTGTGGTCGTATCCCAGACCATTTTTCAACTGTTCGTTTTCAGTATCTATTCTTTCACCGATAGTTGTTGGGTTTCTGAAATCGAAAGGAGTACCTTCCACAGGTGCAAGTTCTCCGAAAGGAATTAAGACTTTATCGACAGGGGTATATTTACTGGCATTGATCGTTAAGATATTATCCAATATCGTTCCGTTTCCTGCCCCTTTCAGATTAAAAAATGAATGATGAGAAAGGTTCATATGGGTAGGCTTATCTGTTGTAGCCTCATATGTGATCTTAAACTCATTTTCGGGAGTAAGGATATAAGCCATCTTTACATTTACTGTTCCGGGAAATCCTTCTTCCCCATCAGGAGATATGTATGACAGGTAAATCGCATTATTGCTAATACTGTCAACATCCCAAACTTTCATGTCGAAACCGTCAGGACCTCCGTGTAGAGTTTGTCCGTTATTATTGACAGGGAGTTGGTATTTCTTTCCATCTAATGTGAATTGTCCTTTGGCTATTCTGTTTGCATATCGTCCTACAACAGGCCCGAGACAACGCTCTCCTGTATAATTGATGTATTTGTCGATATTGTCGTGACCATAGACTATATCTTCATAGTTTCCGTTTTTATCGGGTGTCCATAAGGTAACTACTCTTCCTCCGAAGTTAGTCACCTGCATGGTTATCCCGTTTCCGGATTCTAGTGTGTATAGCGATATCTGTTTGCCGTCTTTTGAAGTACTGAAAGCAGAATCGTTTAATAAAGCAATTCCGTTATTCTCTGTTTCGTCAGTGGTAGAACTTTGTGGCTGTTGTTTATTTCCGCAAGAGAAAAGAAAAGCAGCAGCTAATAGGTAAATTGCATTTCTCATAAACTACGAATTAGTGTTTTGTATTCTTTGTAAAAAATTTTGTCCTGTAAAAATAAGAGAAAACTCTATCCGAAAATGTTTTCAGATAGAGTTTCTCACTATTTTACCAGAAATAATAATAGAAGGCACCTGTGATGCCAAGTATAATACATGTGTGTATTATATCCCATTTGTTCCAGCTGGCTCGTGTTTCGGCTTTCTGCTCTTCAGTAGCAGTTCCGAAAACAAGACCTTGTATTTTCTCCGCAGATGGAGCTTGTGTGAATAAACTTACAAGAATAACTACAATAATACAGAATAAGAACATCCATCCACAGAAGAATAACCAGTTCATATCGTAGAATAAGTATTTGAAAAGAGAGTCGCTGGCAACCGATACGTTGCTATAGTATACTTTAGCCCCAAGACGGGTAAGCCCGATAATCATTCCCGTGAGTAATCCCCACATACCTCCTTGGGCAGAAGTTCTTTTCCATGTAATACCCAATAGGAATGCAGCCGCAATTCCCGGTGCTAATACCGATTGTACGTCTTGCAGATAAGTATATAATACATCTCCTACACTTCTCATGATAGGAATCCATAAAATACCTAATATTACGATTACTACTGTTGCAGCCTGTCCGATACCTACTAATTTTTTCTCGGATGTATCAGGTTTGAATCGTTTGTAAAAGTCGATAGTAAAGAGCATAGCTGACGAGTTAAACAAGGATGCCAGAGAGCTCATAAGCGCTGCTAATATACCACAAACAACCAGTCCTTTTACTCCGGCAGGGAGTAATTTGGCTACCAGGGTAGGAAATGCAGCATCAGCATTTGTATTTCCGTTGGCTAGCATAGGTAAAAATCCACCTGTTTCGAGGCTTTGCTGATGTAGAGCAAAAGCAATCATACCCGGAATAAGGAAGAGGAATACAGGAAGTAACTTAAGATAAGCTCCGAATATTGTTCCGCGGCGTGCCTCTTTCTGGTTCTTACCCGATAGTACGCGTTGAACAATGAATTGGTCGGTACACCAGTACCAGAATCCGATAATCGCAGAGCCGATCAATGCCCCTAACCACGGGAAATTGGCATCATTGTTACTTCGGATAAGATTAGTCATGGTGTCACCATATTCGTTCACCGTAGTAGCACCGCATATTCTCATCATTTCGTCCCATCCGCCCAATTCTCTAAATCCTAGGACAAGGATAATCAGAGAGCCTAATAGCAAGATCGGTGTTTGAAGTACAGATGTATACAGTACAGACTTCATACCTCCGAATATGGTATATACTGCTGTAATGAGTACCAGTCCGATAGCTGCAATCCAGAAGAAGTCTATTCCCCAAAGTTCTTCGATACCAAATACTTGTTGGAATACCAGCCCTCCGGCGTAAACAGTTACAGCCACTTTGGTAAGTACATAGCTTACTAAAGATATAACAGATAGTATAGTTCTTGATTGAGGATTGTATCTTCGTTCCAAAAATTCGGGCATGGTATAGACCATACTGCGTGTGTAGAACGGTACGAATACCCATCCCAGAATGAGGATCATCCATCCCTGTATCTCCCAGTGAGCCATTGCCATACCACTGGAGGCTCCGGCACCGGCAAGCCCGATAAGATGTTCGGAACCGATATTCGATGCAAAAATGGATGCACCGATGGCGATCCATGTAGCATCACGTCCACCTAAAAAATAATCTGCTGAGTCATTTTGCTTTTGTTTTACTACCCAGACTATAATCCCGATCAGGGCAAGGCAAAAGATAAAAATAACAATCCAATCCAGTAATTCCATAAACTTTAATTTTTAAGGTTAACGTTTGAATAATTCATTCTCGGTGAATTTACCAAGTTTTTGGTATTTTTCGTATAATGACATATATACTTTATGATTTTCTTCATTCGGTATATACTCATGTAAGAAACCTTGTCCCATTGCTTTTTGTGCCTCATATATATCTTTATGAGCACCTGCTACAACCGAAGCAAACATGGCTGCACCAAAAGCACAGGCTTGCTCTGTCTTGGCTACTTTGATAGGCATATTCAGAACGTCGGCAAGTGTTTGCATAACAAGTGGAGATTTTAGCGAAATACCTCCGATACCAATTACGCTTTCTATTTCTATCCCATTCTCAAGAAATCTGTCAACAATCGCTTTTGAGCCAAAAGCGGTGGCCTCTATCAATGCTTTGAAGATTAACGGCGCTGTACTTGCCAGATTTAATCCCGAAATTGTACCTTTTACCAGTTGGCTGGCATCCGGTGTGCGTCGTCCGTTCATCCAGTCTATAGCAAGAATAGTACTTTCCGATGCCGGAATCTTAGAGGCTTCTTTAGTTAGTTCAGGGATAATCTTATCCAGAGCTTCATCTATTAATTTCTCTTTCGTGGCTTCGTCTATTAACGATGTATTTTTGATAATATTTTCGATAGGCCAAGCCAATACCGATTTGTACCAGGCATATATATCTCCGAAACCTGATTGTCCCGCTTCCAGTCCGATCATTCCGGGAACTACCGAGCCGTCGACTTGTCCGCAGATACCGGGAACAAGTTTATGCTTCATGTCTTCGTAAGGTACAATCATGATGTCGCAGGTAGATGTCCCTATTACACGAACGAAAGTTTTAGGACCAATCTCGGCTCCTACTGCACCCATGTGGCAGTCGAAAGCTCCTACACCGACAACAACGTCTGTGCTCAATCCTAATTTTTCAGCCCACTGGGGGCTAAGATTACCAACTTTGACATCACTCGTATAAGTCTTATCGAAAAGGCGACTTCTAAACCCTTTCAAATATGGACTTATAGCTTCAAGGAAATCATCGGATGGTAATCCGTCCCAATCTTCGAGCCACATGGCTTTATGCCCTGCAGCGCATCGGCTTCTGACTATTTCTTCGGGTTTAGTTTTTCCCGTTATGTAAGCAGGCATCCAGTCGCAGTGTTCTACCCAGCTGTAAGCAGCTTGGCGTACCGATTCGTCGACGGATAGAATATGAGCCATTTTAGCCCAAACCCATTCGCTCGAATAGATGCCTCCTTCATACGCGGTGTAATCTATATCCCAGGTTTTTGCAAGTTCATTTATTTTCTCAGCTTCGTCTACAGAAGTATGGTCTTTCCAAAGAACAAACATTGCGTTCGGATTTTCAGCAAACTCCGGACGTAATGCCAGTGGCTGCCCTTCTTTATCGATAAGAACCGGCGTAGAACCGGTAGTATCGAATGACATACCTATGACTTTTTCGGCTGTTCCATTAGGAGCTTTACTCAAAGCTTCCTGGATTGATTCTTCCAGTGCTTCCGCATAATCTAGTGGATGTTGCCGATATTGATTTTTAGATGGAATACAATATTTGCCATCTTTCCATCTTTTGTAATATTTGACAGAAGATGCTATTTCTTCACCGGTCTCTATATTTACTATTATGGCTCGACAAGAGTCTGTTCCATAATCGACTCCTATTACATATTTCATATGTATTAAATTTATTAATTAGTAAATGTGGTAATGTGCCAATTAAATCAGTTAATTGGCACATCGATTCATTTGCTCATTGTTATTGTAATGCCTTGTTTAGCATGTAGTAAACTTCATTTACTTTCAGTTCGAATTTGAACTTATTGATAGTAGTATCCTTATCAATGACCAACATTTCGATATCTGCTATTTCGGCATAATCTTGCAGCATCTCTGTGGTAACAGAGAACGAGAAACTTGAGTGGTGCGTACCACCTGCCAGAATCCATGCTCCTGCTCCTACTTCAAAGTTAGGCATTGGTTTCCATAATGCACATGCCACAGGAAGTTTTGGTAATGGTTTGGGTTCTCTTACTTCTACTTCATTAACGATCATACGGAAACGGTTGCCCATATCTACGATAGTTGCTGCAACACCTTCTCCTTTATGTGCCTGGAATACAAGACGAGCACAAACGCCGGCGTCGCCTATTCCTAAGAAGTGTACTTCGATACGAGGTTTTGTACCTGTAATGTCCGGATTGATTTCCAACATATGCGATTGTAGGATAGTGCTATTCTCTCCGTCAAAATTTAGTGTGTAATCTTCGAGGAACGATTGTCCGCCCGGTAGACCTTGTCCCATCACCCACATTGTACGCACGAGGGCAGCAGATTTCCAGTCTCCTTCTGCTCCGAAGCCATAACCTTCGGCCATCAGGCGTTGAGAGGCAAATCCCATCAACTGTTTCATTCCTTCCAACTCATTGAAGCTGGTTGTAAATCCTTTCGCACCTTTATCTTGAAGGAAACGGCGAAGACCTATTTCCTGCGCAGCTGCATCGCGTACCGATTGGTGTTTCTCTGCACCTTTTTTACAATCATCGGCAAAGTCGTAAATTTTCTCGTATTCTGCAATCGTTGCATCTATCTCTGCTTCGGTAACAGCTTCTACATAAGGTACAAGTGTTGCTATAGGCGCATTGTCTATATGATAGCCTAAACGGATTTCGGCTTCTACTTTATCTCCATCTGTAACAGCAACATTGTTCATGTTGTCGCCGAAACGGATGATAAGCATATTTTGTGCATCTGCCCAACCTGTACAAACGCGCATCCATGATGCAATCTTACATTGAGTATCTTTGTCTCCCCAATAGCCAACGACAACCTTGCGAGGTTTGCGCATGCGGCTTACAATATGTCCGAATTCGCGGTCTCCATGTGCCGATTGGTTCAGGTTCATGAAATCCATGTCTATTTCGTTCCATGGAATTTCTTTGTTGAATTGGGTATGTAAGTGTAATAAAGGTTTTTTATAGTCTTTTAATCCATGTATCCACATTTTAGCAGGAGAGAAAGTGTGCATCCATGTGATAACACCAATACATTTCTCGTTTGTATTTGCTTCAGCAAAAGCTTTAGCAACTTCTACTGAGGAATTGACTGTTCCTTTGTAGACTACCTTCACAGGGAGTGTTCCTGCATTGTTGAGTCCTTGTACTATTTGTGTAGAATGAGAGTCTACAGCTACTACGGCATCACCTCCGTATAGTAGTTGAGCTCCTGTTATAAACCAAACTTCTAAATCTTTGAATTCCATGATATGTATTTTTTAATTATGAATTATAAGTTATAAATGATGAATTGAACACCGTTTGTGTGGGCGAAAAATGTTTTGCCCATACGTGCTAACTGCTCATTATTTTCACTGTCCATAATAAGCATTCGGACCGTGTTTTCTGAAAAAATGCTTTTTAATAAGATCTTCATTCATCTTTAGTCTGGAATTAATTCCTAATGATATATATGCCATTTTAGCAACTTGCTCAAGCACTACGGCATTGTGTACTGCCGCGTGTGCATCTTTGCCCCACGCAAAAGGTCCATGATTGTTGACAAGTACTCCGGGTGTATAATCTGCATTTATTTCCTGAAAAGCTTCTACGATGACATTTCCTGTTTCCAATTCATATTCACCTTCTATCTCTTTAGGCGTCATTTGGCGAGTACAGGGAATAGCATCTTTAAAATAGTCGGCATGAGTTGTTCCTATATTGGGAATATCACAGCCCGACTGTGCCCATGCAGTTGCATAAGTTGAGTGGGTATGAACAATACCTCCTATATTAGGGAAAGCTTTGTATAATACCAGGTGTGTTGCTGTATCTGACGAAGGTTTTAGATTGCCCTCTATGATGTTGCCATCAAGGTCAAGTACTACCATATCATCAGGCTTCATATTTTCGTAAGCTACTCCGGACGGTTTTATTACTACTAATTGTTTCTCTCTGTCAATAGCACTGACATTTCCCCAAGTGAAAATGACTAGTCCGTGCTTTACTAAATCGAGATTAGCCTCATACACCTCTTTCTTTAATGATTCTAACATAGCTTTAAGAATGGAAGGTTATTATTATAAGTGTTGTATTTACACTTGCAATATTAGCAATAAGTGTTCAATTCTACACTTATATGTTTTATGTTATAAAACATATTTCAGGAAATAAAATAAAAAAATACGAAGAAGATATTTATCTCGTTCGTATTCAGTATTTTCTGTTGGTGATGTTTGTGGTTATAAGGAAAAATAATATCCTTTTTTCAGGAGCTCATCGTATTTCTCCTTATTGAACTTATAATAAAATGCCCCTCTTTTCGAGCTAGACTTATCTTTATCTTCTTGCTTTTCCAGTATATCCATTTCTAGTATTTTCTTGCGGAAATTACGTTTGTCCAGACTTTTCTGATAAATAGCTTCATATAAGCATTGCAGCTGGGGTAAGGTAAACTTCTCCGGCAACAGGTTAAAACCGAGAGGTTGGGTTGCCGCTTTTCTGCGAAGTATTTCCAATGTATCATTCAGCATCCTGTTGTGGTCAAAAATCAATTTGTTTATTTTCTCCAATTCTTCCCAACGCACATTGTGTGTTTTGCATAGTTCTTCGTCAAATAGTTCCATATCGATCAAAGCATAATAGGCGATTGAAACAACACGTTCACCTTGATCCCTCTCTATTTCACCATAAGTACTAACTTGCTCCATATAAACATTGTCGATGCCTGTATATTCATAGACTACACGGGATACGGTATCTTTTAGGCTTTCGTTTTGTCTGAGGAATCCCCCCATCAAAGTGTCTTGCCCTTTAAGTGGTTCGAATTTTCTTTTAGATACAAGTAGATAGAGCTTATTTTCTTTAAAACCAAGAATAATGCAGTCAACAGCAACGTAAAATTTTTCCTGGTCTCTATAATAATATGGTGTCATATTAAATTAAGTGTAATAGATACATTTAAATTGAGTGGCAAATATAATAATTTTTCGATTGTGATGTTGAATATATCAAAAATAAAAAAATTATGATAAACTCTTATTGATTGCAAAATAAAAAAGCTATCCTCTAGAATAAAGGATAGCTTTCTCTATATTTTGAATAAATGATTATTCTGCGTTCAAAGAAACACGTTTAAATCCTGTTACAGTCAATTCTTTATCTGCAGCTTGTAGATATTGCTCTACATTTTGCTTAGGATTCTTGATGAATTCTTGTTGTAACAATGTGAACTCTTTGTAGAATTTAGTCAATGCACCTTCAGCTATTTTCTCAAGAAGGTTCTCTGGTTTACCAGCTTCACGTGCTTTTTCTTTTGCAAGACTTAGCTCACGTTGTTTGATTTCTTCCGAAACTTCTGTTGCTGTTAATGCTACAGGGTTCATAGCTGCAACTTGCATCGCAACATCTTTAGCAACCTGTGCATCTACATTGGCTTTGTTGAAACCTACGATAGTAGCAAGTTTGTTTCCTGGGTGGATATAGAATACAACACTAGGAGCCGAGAGGTTTTCATAAGCACCGATTTCCATTTTTTCACCAGTAACACCCATACGCTCAACTACAAGGTCTTCGATTCTGCGACCGTCGATCTGTATATCATTCAAAGCAGCTGTATCAGCTGGTTTATTTGCTAATGCAGAGCTTAGAATAGAGTTTGTCAAAGCTACGAAATCAGCATTCATTGCAACGAAGTCTGTTTCACATTTTAATGCTACTATTGCTGCAAAGTCATTGTTAGTTCCTGCAAGTACACATCCTTCTGCTGCGTCACGGTCTCCGCGTTTTGCTGCAAAAGCTTGTCCTTTTTTACGAATTATTTCAATTGCTTTGTCGAAATCGCCTTCTGCTTCGTTCAAGGCATTTTTGCAATCCATCATACCCGCACCTGTTCTCTTACGAAGGTTCTGGATGTCAGCCATACTTACTGCCATATTATCTCCTGTTTTATTTTATGGTTATTAATTTTCAAGTTTGTTTATAAACAAAAAAGATTAAGAATAGACTAAGAATAATTATTCTTAGCACTTATTCCTAACCTTTTTATGCTAATATTATTCTTCGTCTTTAACGAACTTGCTTGCTACTGCAGCCTTCATTGCATCATCATCTTCTTTAGATGTGCGCTCCTTTTTAGCAGAAGATTTTCCTTTACGTTCTCTTCTTCCACCTTCTTCGTCTTGAGCTTCTGCTGCGTTGTTGTCTGCTCTTTCGATCTTTCTTTCCTCTAGTCCTTCTTTGATGCTTTCGCAAAGGTTAGAAAGAATTACTTCGATTGATTTTGCAGCATCGTCATTTGCTGGGATTACAAAGTCAATATCCGTAGGATCTGAGTTTGTATCTACCATTGCAAATACAGGAATACCTAGACGTTGAGCTTCTTTAACTGCAATGTGTTCTTTCATTACGTCTACAATAAACAATGCAGATGGTAGACGTGTTAGGTCTTGGATAGAACCTAGAGTTTTTTCAAGTTTAGCACGCTGACGTGTTACTTGAAGTTTTTCTCTTTTTGAAAGAGTGTCGAATGTACCATCCTTAATCATTTTGTCGATAGTTGACATTTTCTTAACCGCTTTACGGATTGTAGGGAAATTTGTCAACATACCACCTGGCCAACGTTCAACAACATAAGGCATGTTTATAGAAAGTGCCAAGTCTGCTACTACTTGTTTTGCTTGCTTTTTAGTCGCTACAAATAGTATTTTTTTACCTGACTTAGCTATTTGTTTCATAGCTGCTGCTGCATCTTCAACTTTAGCTATGGTTTTGTACAAATCGATAATGTGAATGCCATTACGCTCCATGAAAATATAAGGAGCCATTGCAGGATTCCACTTTCTTTTTAAGTGTCCGAAGTGAGCACCTGCTTCTAATAATTGGTCAAATTCTAATTTTGCCATTTTTTGTTTTTTGTTTTAATGCGTTTACTTTCTTTTTCTGAAATGAATTGTGGGGTAGCTCATTTATGAAGTCCCTACAATTTAGATACTAAACGTAACTGAACGATGTGTTTCCACATCTATATCTCTGTTCATCGACACAATATCATGCAACCAAAAACAGATATTGTGGAATGAAAGCCATATCCAAATTAACGTTTTGAGAATTGAAATCTTTTTCTTGCTTTGGGTTGTCCCGGTTTTTTACGTTCAACAACACGAGGGTCGCGAGTCATAAATCCTTCAGCTCTTAATGCAGGTTTATCGTCAGCATTGATTTTAACCAACGCGCGTGCGATACCCAAACGTGCAGCTTCTGCCTGACCTTTGTATCCACCACCATTCAAATTGATTTTGATATCGTATTTTTCAACTACTCCTAATGTGTTAAGAGGTTGAGTAACGACATATTGTAGAATAGATGATGGGAAGTAGTTGCTTAAATCTCGTTTATTGATAACAATTTTTCCGGTTCCTTCGCTTACGTATACGCGAGCTACAGCAGCTTTGCGTCTTCCGATTGCATTTATTACTTCCATTGTTATTATTTAAGAGTGTTAATATCTATTGTTTTTGGTTGTTGAGCCTCATGTTTGTGCTCAGTTCCAGCATATACATAAAGATTCTTTAAAAGAGCAGCACCTAATTTGTTTTTAGGAAGCATACCTTTTACTACTTTGTGCATTAGTCTGTCAGCTCCTTTTTCTAAAAGAACGGCTGGAGTCATTTCGCGTTGTCCACCTGGATATCCTGTATATCTTAGATATACACGTTCATTCCATTTATTACCTGTAAGAACAACTTTATCTGCATTGATAATAATCACATTATCTCCACAGTCTACATGAGGTGTAAAGCTAGGTTTGTATTTACCTCTCAAAAGTTTTGCCACTTTTGAAGCTAAACGACCTAAAGTTTGACCCGAAGCATCTACTACAACCCATTCTTTCTGAGCGGTTGCTTTATTTGCTGAAATGGTCTTGTAACTTAAAGTATCCACTTTTTTTATTTTTTAATTTGGTTAATGACTAATATCCGACATGCTCGTTTCACCTATCTGCTAAGGACACTTAAAGCAAACAATGAGCTAATTGTCAAATATTTATATTCACATTTATAATAATCGGCTCGCAAAGATACAGATTTTCTGCGAATTGGCAAAAATCTATAAATAAAAAAGCAAAAGGATTTGACGGACAAATTCTTTTGCTTTTCACTAAAGTATAAAACCTTATTCTTTAATATCTTCTACTTAAATATATTTTGTAACTGGATGCTTTATCATTCCAAGTGTTGAATAGAGCACCAGCATTGTAATTGCCTAGATTGTTGAAATTCGTAGTTTTTCCAGCGCTGATTACAAATTCGAGAGTTTTCCCCGAGTAATTGGTATATTGATAAAGTACTAATCTGTATTCTTCATTTTTGCCATTAGACTCAAGAGGAGCTCCTATGGTTTGTATTGACGAAACTTCATTATCAAATGTACTGGTGAAGTTATTTTGAACACAAACTGTACCTATAGGAAGATTGTAGCCTCTTAGGAAAAATTCATGATATGCTGCTCCTCTAAGGTTTTTATCTTTATAAAATAATACGGAATAATTAGGATAAGTTATTCTAGTCGTTTGTGTAAAGGTTGAGTCATTTATTGTTTCATTTTCAAGGAGGATAGGGAATGTTGACCTATTATCAAAAAATTCGATTGTGCCATCTTCTTTAATAAGAGTTGAGCTTTCAGGTAAGTTTGCTATTTTATTCAAAATAGACTCAACTTCTTTATTGTCATATACTATTGAAGAATCTGGTGTGTAAGAATAAGTGCTTGAATATTTTATCCCTTTATAAAGAAATTCAATGTTGTGTTTTTCAGTTTGGTCGTCTGGAGAATAATTCTCAATAATGTCATTTGAGCAAGAGCCTAAGATAAAGGTAGATAAAATTAATGTTAAGAATTTTTTCATAATTTAAATTTGTGATCTGTTATTAAATAATATAATTATGTATGTATTTGGTTTTTTTTAAGGGTTTGCGAATGTATAAAAAAATAAGCCAATTAACAAATTGGCTTATTTTTTTATTTGAATTTATATTTATTTCTCAATATAATAGTTTATACCTGCATTATTTCCTGGATCGTATAATGTTAATGTCGGAGAACCACTAGTGTTTTCTTTGAAATATCTGAATATAATTTTAACTAGAGTACCTTTCTCTTCATCTATTTCTACAGGATAAAAAGTAGTTCTTAGTCTGCTCATATCAACAACAACATATTGTTCTTTGTTTGTTGCTTCCGAGCTTGAGTTTGGAGTCCCTGATATATTAAGTTTTACATCTATAATGTGTGTATTCTCCGGCAATTCTTTGCCATCTGCATCAAATTGTTGATCTTCGTCATAAAATAGTTCAATAGTTGCAGTCTGTTCTTTAGTGTATTTAGCTTGGTGGTAAATTAACCATCTGTCTGAAAAGTATTTAGAGGCTAAGTGCCCATTTCCTTCTAGTCTGAAAGAAGTGAAGGCATTTGGATTCTCAGGTTCGAGATTAACAGGTTCATAATTAACATTAAGGTGTTCACTTCTTCTGAAGACATAGTTTTCACTGGTCGGTGCTGCATAGTCAGCTTTGAAAATTTGGGTAGTAGTACCAGGGATTGTTATAAAACTGCTGTAATTGATTTTGTAATTGATAAACATTACATCCCCACTTTCATATTCTTTGAACTGGTCTTCGTTCGTTAATTCTAGGTAAAATAACTTAGCATAATTCATTCCACCTTCACTTGCGATAATACAATATGCGTTATCTTGACTTGATGTTGATTCATTGTCACCTAAACATGATGAGAATGTAGTTATTGACATAATGGCTGTCAATAGGTATAAAAATGCTTTTTTCATAACTCTTATTTGATATATTTTAGTGTATATTTATTTAAAAACCGAATTTCACGCCTAAATTAATATTAAATATCCATTTTCTGTCCGAATAAATGGTTTCATATTTATTTTTTGCATCGATATAATAAGAACCTCCTAGATTGGTATACGCTGACATCTTCTTGTAGATAGGATAGCTTACCCCGATAGAAGTTGTCAGTGAGAATTGAGGATGATCCTGAGATATGTTTTTGCTTTCGTATTTGTTCATCTCAATCAGGCTTTCCAAGTCTTCATTGGTTTTCATTCTTCCGTATATGTCTTTTTGTATGGCACCTCCGGCAGAAATATATAATTGCAATTTCTTCCATTCTACAAGTTTGTAATTGAAAGTAACAGGTATGCCCAGATAGTGAAACTGTTGGTAATCTTTGAGATTGTAATCCATGCTTTCGATAGATCTTATTCTGGAGGAAAGGTATGTATACATAATACCACTTTCTATCGATAAGCGGTTAGTTAATTTCTTATTTATAGTAACACCAAAATTGATCGGCTGATTATGATCCAGCTTCATTTTACGGGACTTGTAAGTGTTTATGATCTGATTCCCGTCTTGGGTTAATAGTTCCATACTTGCAAGCCGCAGCTGATTCTGCGTTTCCGTTGTTTTAGAAAAGGCTCCGCCTCCATTGATCCCGACCTCGAGTCCTCGGGGTGAGTGGCTTTCATTATAATCTCTTGTGTGATCTTTGGGTGGGTTCTCTGCCAATAAGTCTTCGTTGGCTTTGCCTGATGCTTCAAAAGCAGCTATCTTTTCAGCAAGTTCCTTTTCAAACTCCTCACTGTCCTGAGTTTCTTGATTTTTATTTTCCGCTATATAAGTCTCTTCGGTTTTATTTTCAGTATATATTTCTGTCGGAACTGTTTCTTCATTTTTATTAGGTGCCTTTTCTGTCTCCTGAGCTATATAAACAGATGAATTCTGAACGGATTGTATATTCGTACTTGGTGGCGAATAATAGGATTTTCGTGTAATTCCTAATATGCTGCTCGATGAAGATTTTATTGGGGAAGCTATTTCTACCTTATTCTGCACATTGCTTTTAGCTATAAACTGTTTGTTGATCCCGCTTTTCTGCGAAGCAAGATCTTTTTCGCATAAGGCTAATGCATTATTGTTTTGCTCTCCGCGTGGGTATAGGAATAAAACAGCAAGAATAATAGCTGCGGCTGCAGATAGCCATGGAATGGCTTTATAAATAGGAGTCCTATGTTTCTTTGGAGGAATTATGCTTTCCTGTTGTGCAGACAGACCGGCATCGATCCTCTCCCAACCGAATGGGGGAAGTTCAGGTTCAAAGCTTCCTAGCTTTGAACTGAAAATATCTTTTATATTATCTTTATCCGATCTCATGTCTCTTATAAAATTCTTTTACTTTTTCTTGTAATAACTGTCTTGCCCTTATATACTGTGACCGTGAAGTCCCTTCCGCTATTCCCAGTATTTCACTTATTTCTTTGTGGGAATAATCTTCTATTGCATATAAGTTGAAGACCGATTTGTATCCCGGCGGTAACTCTTGTACCATGTTCAGAAGTTCCGCTTCTGTTAGTTCCCCGATATCACTATCTGTGGGGTCCGGAATATCATCCGATATATTTTCTATATCTTCCGAAAAAAGTTTTTTAGATTTATCCTTTCGTATATTTTCGAGGGCTAAATTTATAAAAATTCTTTTCATCCAACCTTCGAAAGAACCTTTGCCTTCATACGAAATGATGTTAGCAAAAACCTTCATAAACCCATCATGCAACAAATCCTGTGCAGATTCTGCATCGGAAGAATATCGGAGGCAAATACCATACATCACACGTCCATACCGTTCGTAAACAGACTGTTGTGATTTACGATCTTGCCGCTTGCATCCTTGTATTAGCTGCCATTCTTCCATTTAAGGCTTAACGTTCAATTAGTAGATGAAAAAAACAATTAAATGTTGCATGATACCTTGTTATTTTAACATAATCAGCATGAACCTCAAAACTACGAAAAATTGTCGGGCAAATTTACTAAATAAAGTTTATTTGTAGCCCGTGTAATGGCTGTATAAAGCCAACGGTAAAAATTTGCACCCATATGTTCTTCTGTGATATATCCTATATCTAAAAAAATATTTTTCCATTCCCCGCCCTGTGCTTTATGGCAAGTGATAGCATAACCATATTTTACTTGCACTGCATTGTAGAAAGGATCGATTTTCATTTTCTTCATTTTTCCTGCTTTAGTAGATATATCTGAGTAATCTTCCAGAATATTGTAAAACAGCTCTGCATTTTTTTCTTGAGATAGACCTGTCGTTTCGGACTGCAAAGTATCGAGTAAGATCTTTAACTCAATTTCTATATCATAATCGGGATGTCTTGCTAGTACATCGCAAAACCTGAATCCGTACAACTCCTGAATTTTCCGAACTCTCACGACTTCGAGTAATTCCCCATTTGCAAGAAAATCTATTTCTTTGATCTCCTCTGTCCAGAAATAATTGTTGCGGGTTACCATTAACATGTCGCCGGAAGATAATTCTTCCTCGCGATAAAGTATCCGGTTTCTTATACCATTATTATATATATTCGATCTTTTGTTCGAACGTGAGATAATCATTGTTTCCTCTATCCCGTCCCTGTCATAACAGGAGGATATTTCATCTATTAATTCTTCTCCTGTGATTTTTTTTATATCAGAAAATGAATCTAGGTTGAGCTTGGGGAAATCTTCGACTGAATTTTCTGTTAAAGCGTTCCTCAGAGAAGTCGCATTTACAAGTATTCCCGAATTTCCGGCTTGTCGCACTATCTGTGTGAGAGTAATTGTAAAAACCTCGAGTCCGAAACCTTGCAAAATGTCTTTTTGTAGCGCAGGGCTATATTCCTGCATCACAGGCGGAAGCTGTGCTTCATCACCTATGAGGAGTAATCGGCAATTTTCTCCGCTATATACGTACTGGATAAGGTCGTCGAGCACTCTTCCCGAGCCAAACATGAAAGAGTCGATCCCTTCGTTGCTTATCATTGATGCTTCGTCTACAATAAATAAGGTATCTTTATGCAGATTGTCTGTCGGTACAAAATCGACAGGATCGTTCGAAAAGCGTTTTTGGCGGTATATTTTTTTATGGATAGTGTAAGCGGAATGACCGGCATAGTTTGCAAACACTTTTGCTGCCCTGCCTGTAGGAGCCAGCAATACGGTCTTTTGCTCCAACTGTGTCATTGTTTTGACCAGAGCTCCTATCAGAGATGATTTACCTGTTCCGGCATATCCTTTCAGAAGAAAAATACTATCAGAAGAAGGGTAAAAAAGAAAGTCGGAAATTTGCTCGATAGCAGATTGTTGCTCCGAGGTAGGTTCGAATCCGAAATTCTTTTGGACTTGTTCTGCCAGAAACTTATTTAACGACATTTATTGAGCTGGGTTCTTTAATTCCGCAGATAAAAATAGTATATAAATTTCTTTTTCTAAATTTGTAAACATAAATATAACATTATGCAATTGCCCGATTATATAAATATCGAACAGCCCGAAGATTATACTTTGCTTATACGAATCAGACCCGGTGTGGTTGCCATTTGTGTCTATAAGCCGCATTCTGGCGGGAATTTTTATTATGAAGAAGTCGGACTTTCTTCAGGAAATGATATTTCAGCCGAGATACAACAGCTGGTTTTGGATTCCGATTTTTTAACATTACCCTATGGGCGAGTTAATGTTATTTATGTTTCTAGGGATTATGATTTGATTCCCAGTTATATTATTCAAAAAGATAAGAAGGATATTTTATACAATTTTACTCATTCTAAACATGCCGACCAGATATTGTATAGTGAAGACATTATCCAGCAAATAGCAACGGCTTATAATACCAACGGGGAACTTTATCAGTTCTTGTCGCGTAACCTGAATAATCCTGTGTTTTATCATCATTCCAATTTGCTGATGTTATACATGGAACAGCGAAATAAGGAACTAAAAGGGCGAGCAAAGATGTATATTCATTTTCATAACCAGTTTATGGACATCTTTTGTTACGATAAATCTTCGCAGATATTGCATGCTGTGACACATGAAGGTGAGAATGATAAAAATCTTGTTTACCATACACTGAATATGTGGGATAAATGTGGATTCGATCAGAATGAAGACTCTTTATTTATATTGAGTAGTTCGGCAGAGATTAATTTATATGTGCCTTCTATGCTTAGCGAATATGTCAAAAATATAAAGCAAATACGTATTTCGGGAGAATCTTCACCATTACAAAATAATACAAATAAAGAATTGCCTTTGGACATGATAATAGTTTCTGCCAAATGAGGATAGTAAGTGGAAAATATAAAGGAAGAAGATTGAGTCTTCCTGCAAACTATAAAGCAAGGCCTACAACGGATTTTGCGAAAGAAAACTTATTCAATATTCTTCAGAATTATATTGAGTGGGAGGGTGTTGAAGCTCTTGACCTTTTTGGAGGAACGGGTAGCATTAGTTTCGAGCTGGTGTCGAGAGGATGCTCTAAAGTATATTGTGTCGAAAAATATCCGGCAAATTATGCTTTTATCGAAAAAACGAAAAAGCAATTGGAGGCAAACGAATTGCATGTTTTTAAAACCGATGTTTTTAAGTTTATAGAAAATAGTAAAGACCAATTTGACTTTATATTCGCAGATCCTCCTTATGATTTGCCTTTTTTGGAAGAAGTTCCGCAAAGAGTATTGGATAAAAAGCTATTGAAAGAAGGTGCTATATTTGTGATGGAGCATTCTAAAGCAAATGACTTTTCGTCGCTACCTTATTTTGTTGAAAAAAGGGTATATGGCAGCGTTAACTTTAGCATTTTTATTAATGAAGAAAACGGAGAATGATTTCTGTATGTATTCCTATATATAATAGAGATGTCACGCAGCTCGTTCGTGACTTACATCGCCAATGCGAAAATCTGGATATCCCCTTCGAAATATTATTGATAGATGATGTTTCCGATATGAAGTATCGGGAGAAGAATAGGACTTTATTAGAATTGAGCTGTGTTAGATACGAGGAATTGGATACGAATATCGGGCGTTCTGCTATTCGTAACATGTTAGCATCAAAAGCGTCTTACCCTTACCTTATTTTTATAGATAATGACGCAGGAATCTGTTCCGAAGATTTTATCGAAAAATATATTCGGCAACGTGTGGCAGGAGTAGTGTGTTATGGAGGTACTGCTTATAACTCTTGTCCATCTGATGATTATAAGTTACGTTGGTTATTCGGCATTAGCCGTGAAGCAATATCGATAAAAGAAAGACAAAAAAATCCTGATAGGTATTTTTCAACATTCAATTTTATGATAGATAAAAGGCTTGTATTATTATACCCTTTTGATGAAAAATTGAAAAAATACGGTTACGAAGATGTGTTCTTTCATATCAATCTTATGAAGAACGGTTGCCAAGTAACACAGATAGATAACCCTCTTATTCATGAGGGATTAATCTCGAATGAAGAATTTCTGGAAAGAACAGAAATATCTATAGATGTGTTGTATAGTTTATCTGAAAATTCGGAAATAGAATCAGATTTGATTGATAATATAAAATTGCTGAAAACTTATAATAATATAAATAGAATGAAGTTGGTAAGCAGTGTAGCATTCCTTTTTCGCAGTTGTAAAATGAGGCTGAAAAATAATTTGTTAGGGAAGAACCCTCGTTTGCTGTTTTTCGATTTGTATAAACTAGGTTATCTTTGTAACTTAAAAGTAAATAAAACATGCTGATAGCCAAACAGAAAAAACAAGATAATATTGCCGAATATTTGCTTTACATGTGGCAAGTGGAAGATATGATAAGGGCAAATAAACTGGATATAAATCTTATCAGACAGAATATTGTAGAAAAATTTGACCAGCCTGACAATGTGAAACAGGAGATGGTTGAATGGTACGAAGGCTTGATAGAGATGATGAAACTCGAAGGGGTTACGGAAAAAGGTCATCTTCAAATCAATAAAAATGTAATTATCGAACTTGCCGATTTACACTTGAGGCTGTTAAAGTCGCCGCAAGAGCCGGAATATATAGCAACATATTATAAGACTTTGCCGTTTATTGTGGAGTTGAGGGCAAAAAGCGAAGATAAAAGCATTCCCGAGATAGAGACTTGCTTTTCTGCTCTTTATGGTTTTCTTTTGTTACGCTTGCAGAATAAAGATGTATCAGGAGAAACTCAATCGGCAATCTCACAAATAAGTTCTTTCTTGCGTTCTTTGGCAATGAAGTATAAAGCAGAGAAAGATGGAAAATTAGAAATTTAAAAAACAGAATATCATGGCATTATTGGCAGGAAAAAAAGAGACAGACGGAGAAGAAGTAGGAAAGAATGTTTTTCATTTTCAGCTGACTCCAAAAAATATATTGGTGACGGGCGCAAATGGTCAGTTAGGCAGCGAGTTGAGACGCGCAATAGTAAATCATGAGCCCAACCTGAATTTTATATTTACAGATGTTGCCGAATTGGATATTACGAATTTGGCAGCAGTAGAACAATTTATTCAAGATAATGAAATTAAATACATTGTCAATTGTGCAGCTTATACGGCAGTAGACAAAGCGGAAGATGATGTAGAACTCTGTTATAAGATAAATAGAGATGCAGCAAGAAATTTAGGAATTGCCGCATCAAATAACAAAGCGAAAGTCATTCATGTATCTACAGATTATGTTTTTGATGGAACAGGTACAAGACCTTATGTAGAGACCGATCCTGTATCTCCTAAATCAGTATACGGAAAATCGAAACAGGAAGGAGAAGCGGCATTGCTGGAAGCTTGTCCCGATTCTGCAATTATTCGAACAGCTTGGTTGTATTCGATTTTTGGAAACAATTTTGTGAAAACCATGATTAAGTTAGGGCAGGAGAGAGATGCTCTGAATGTAGTTGCCGATCAGACCGGTACTCCGACAAATGCTGCCGATCTGGCTCATGCTATTGTTCGTATCCTTGATTATAGTGAAGCCTACGAATTTAAGCCCGGTATATATCATTATTCGAATGAGGGTGTGACGACATGGTACGACTTTACTATCCAGATACATAAAGATGCCGGGATAACCACTTGTAAAGTTAGTCCGATAACTACGGATCAATATCCGACAAGGGCAAGCCGTCCGCAATATAGTGTATTGAATAAAACGAAGATAAAAGAGACCTTTGGTATTGAAATTCCACAATGGGAAGAGAGCCTGAAGGTTTGTGTAGAGGAATTGATGAAATAAAATATAATTGGGGAGTGATTTTTTAATCCACCTGCATTGAAAGAATATGGGGCGAATAATTTTCGTCCCATATTTAGTTTATATAAATGCCTTATTCTATCGGGTCAAATGGCAATAGGATGTCTTTACGATAACCTGTTGCCGTAAATGTGGCGATAAGTTCATTTTTCTCATTGGTTATCTTTACTTCACAGTTTGCCAGGTGTTTATGGTTCAAAACTTCACGAGCTTCTGCATATAAGACTCCTTCACTTTCCGATTTGAAAAAATTGATATTTGATGTTCTCGAAACCGTCAGTCGTGCATGGCTGTTGGTCGCAGCAGCAAAAGCCAGATCGGCTAATGTGAAAATAGCACCTCCCTGACATACACCTCCTCCATTCAGATGATTTTCTGTTATCAGCATTTGGGCTCTAGCATATCCATTACCTACTTCTGTTAGTTCGATACCTGCTAGACCGGCAAACTTATCTTGCTTCAAAAATTCTTGAATAGTGGTTTTATTCATGAAATATTAATCTAATGTGAGTTTGATATAATAGTTTCTAAAATTCCTTTGTGAACTTCGTGCCTTTGTGGTTAAATTTTCTTTTTTACCGCAAAGAACACTAAGAGAAAACACTAAAGGCACAAAGCCTTAATTATCTATCTATAGATATAGATGCAATGAATTAAATACTGTTTCTTATTTCAAATTTACGCTGCTTTATAGTTTTTCGAAATATAGCAATCTGTCCAAAGGAACCTCAATGTTCAGGATACGTCCACCTTTATAAGTTCTACCCTTATCATCGCGCCATTTACCTTTAGGAAGTTTTACTGTTCTTTTGTTCTCTGCCGTTACAACAGGGGCAACCATGTATTTATCTCCCAGCATGAACTGGTCTTTGCACTCCTGGAATCCCTGATAAGGAAAAGCGTATTCCATGTGTCTGATGATAGGTTCTCCTGTTTGAGACGATTTGCGCGCTTCCTCTATGATGTAATTGCCAAACTGTTGATGTAGATGAGCCATTTTGCGGACAATCTCCAGGTTCTCTTTACTCAATATTCTCCATGGTGCGACCGAAAATTGCATCATAGGCATCAGCGTATGTACTTGGGCAGATCTTACAATCAGATGTTGGTTAAACTTGCTTTGATCTAATCCGATAAATGAGCCGAATTGTCCGCCTCCGATCATATCGGGACAAGCATAAGCATATCCTAACAATCCTGCTGCAATCATTTCGGGGACAAGAATGCTGACAGCCCCCCATGAGTAATCTTTGTCTCCAAGGCGTTGTACCAGAGGTTGTCCTCCCATTTTCCATCCGGCGCGGTATTCATTGAACGGAAATTCAAGTCCGATTTTTGCCCAAGCTAAAGTGTGATCGACCGAGATAGCATCTTTTTTATAACTATCAATGTGTTCGGGATTGTAAAAAGAATTGTCACCCGCATCCAATTTGAAGCCGTCGATCCCATATTCTTTCTGCATATTTTTAAGGATGGATACATAATAGTCAAAAGCTTCGGGATTAGTCAAGTCATAACAGGCACTTTGACCATTCCACCAATTAATGATGGCAGGTGTATCAGTACCTTTCTTTTTGATCAGATAACCTTTTTTCGCCAAATCTCTGTATTCAGGGCTGTCGGGACTCACAAATGGACATATCCATAACATCACTTTGAATCCCATATCATGTAATTGCTTGACCATTCCTTTCGGGTTGGGAAATTTGTCAGGTTTAAACTCAAAATTCCCGTAATGTCTTTGCCAGTTGTCATCGATCATTAATACGCCTTTTGGGAAATCTTTGTCGATGATGCTTTTGGCATACTTGAGTATATCTTCCTGATTTTGATTATAAACCAGTTCGATCCAAGTATTGTATTGAGGCATTGTGAAGAATAGCTCGTCAGGTAGTGTGCCTGTCGGTGGAAAATATTTCTGGCTGGCTTCCAGATAAGCATCGCGAAGGTTTTTTCCGGCTTTCTGTACAGATATGTTTTCGTATTCTGATTTTATTTTAAGGATGTTGTCTTTTATCTCAAATTTAAAAGGCTTGTCACTCCATATATACCGCCCTTTGTTAGATAAGAATAAGGGTACGATCTGATTGTTGTAATTCTGTAATGCCAGATCGAATTCTCCGATGGGCTTAATATAAGGCATGCGCGACCCAAAAGCTACAACACCTCCCCACCAGTATTCATCCTTATCAAAAGGAATTTCAGATTCGTAGGTTGATTGAGAAAATAGTTGAGTAAATGAAAATAAAAAGATAAGATAACAACTTATGATTTTTTTCATGAGTATAAATAGATTTTGAAAATTATAACGCGAATTTACATTTTACAATTGAAAAGAGGCGTGTTGCAACTCTAAAATATTGTTTATTTCATGGATTTGGGTGAAGTTGCGTTCATAAATAATTCTTACATTTGTTGAAATGACTTATTGTATAAAATGATTATCATGAAAATAAAAGATATACTTAGTACGATAGAGCAACTAGCCCCTCTCCCTTTACAGGAAAGCTTTGATAATAGTGGCGTACAGGTGGGCGATGTAAGTCAGGAGGTGAAATCCGTTTTGTTGTGTATCGATGTTACGGAAGATGTGATGGACGAAGCGGTAAGGTTGGGTTGTAACCTTGTTATCTCGCATCATCCATTGGCTTTTCGTAGTTTTAAGTCATTGACCGGACGTAATTATGTGGAGCGCTGTATGATAAAGGCGTGCAAACACGATATAGTAGTATATGCTGCCCATACCAATCTGGATAATGCCGTTGATGGAGTTAACTACAGATTGGCAGAGATACTAGGCTTAGAACAGGTTCGAATTCTGTCACCGCAGAAGGGTGGACTGATGAAATTGGTGACATTTGTCCCGTTGTCTCATGCCGAAAGTGTGCGTACTGTATTGTTTAATGCAGGGGCAGGCAGTATTGGCAATTACGATGCGTGTAGTTACAATATATCTGGAGAAGGGACTTTCAGGGCTGGGGAGGGTACAAATCCCTTTGTCGGAAATAAAGGAGAACTTCATTTCGAATCAGAGATTCGTATAGAGGTTATCTTACCGGCTTTTAAACAAAATGAAGTGTTGAGGGCATTGATTGCAGTTCATCCTTACGAAGAACCTGCATATGATTTTTATAAGTTAGAAAACAGTTGGTCACAAGCAGGCAGCGGAATTGTCGGAGTTTTGCCCGAGCCTATGGAAGAAGAAGATTTTCTTTATCATCTGAAAGATACGTTGAAACTATCCTCTATACAGCATTCCAATTATAGAGGTAAAATGATACGCGATGTAGCTGTGTGTGGAGGTGGTGGAGCATTTCTCATTCCTCAGGCTATTGGTTATGGAGCCGATGTATTCATTACTGGTGAAGCCAAGTATAATGATTTCTATGATGTGGAAGACAAAATACTATTGGCAACTGTCGGTCATTACGAGTCGGAAGTGTGTACAAAGAATATATTTTATGATTTACTGTCGGAGAAACACCCTCAATTAGAATTGAATATGTCTCAGTTCGATGTGAATCCGGTTAAATATTTATGACGAACAATTGACGATATTACGGATTTTAGTATTATCTTTGTACCCAAGATTGAAATTCGTATTTCTCAATCGCGTATGCATAAGTAGTGACATACTCCTACGGACGTATAGTGATGTAGTAAATAAATAGTGATAGCTGTTTATCTACTGCATTTTTTTATGAATATTGTTAATAAGAAATGGTAAAGTTATGGCAAAGAAGCAATCAGAAAAAGAAATTACGGTAGAGGAAAAGTTGAAGACGCTTTATAATTTACAAGTGAAATTATCGGAAGTAGATAAGATAAAAATTCTTCGTGGAGAGTTGCCTCTTGAAGTTTCCGACTTGGATGATGAAATAGCAGGTCTTAAAACTCGTGTTGGTAAATATGAGGATGATTTGAAAGAATCGGAAAGTGCGATTTCTCAGCAAAAGTTGAAGATTCAGGAGTCTACAATGAAGATAGACAAATATAAAGAACAATTGGATAATGTTCGTAACAATCGCGAATATGACCACTTGAGCAAAGAAGTAGAATTCGAAACATTAGAGATAGAATTAGCCGAAAAACGTATTCGTGAATTCACTCAAAATGTGAAGAATCTGAAAGAGCAAATAGAAAATAGTAAAGAGTTCTTGACAGACCGTTCTGCTGATTTAGCTCAGAAGAAAGATGAGTTAGATGAAATTGTGTCTGAAACTAAACAACAAGAAGAGCAACTTCGCGAAGAGATAAAAGGTATTGAAGCAGAAGTAGAACCTCGTCTTCTTGTGGCTTTTAAGCGTATTCGTAAGAGTGCTCGCAATGGTTTGGCTATTGTGTCTATCGAGCGTGGTGCTTGTGGTGGATGCTACAATAAAATACCACCTCAAAAGCAAATGGATATTAAACTGGGTAAAAAAATCATCGTTTGCGAATACTGCGGACGTATTATGGTTGACCCTGAAATGGTAGGAATGGAAGAATAAATTTTGTTAAATATATTTGATTAGAGCTCATTAATTTTGATTAGTGGGCTTTGTCTTTTTTTGAAAGCTAGGGCTATGCAACTAAAAATTGTATATTTGCTGATTATTAGCATGGAAATGCTTATTTTTTAGTATAAAATAGTAACTAATGAGAAAAATTCATTTATTATTATACTTCACTATTTTGATTGTTTTATGCTCTTGCGGGAGCAGTCGGGATATATCTTATTTTCAGGATTTAGAGAAATACAATTATCTGAAAGCAGAGGCTTCTAAACTGGATTCTGCTCATATAGTGACTATTAAGCCTAACGATCAATTGGCTATTCTTGTCTCTTCTGTAGAACCTCAGGCTGTTATACCCTTTAATTTACCCATTGGAGAAGGACAAATCTCTAATTATCTGGTAAATAATGAAGGGGAAATAAATTTTCCGACATTGGGTAAAATAAAAATAGGAGGACTGAGTACTCAAGAGGTAGTTGACCTATTACAGAACAGATTAAAGGAATATATCAAAGAACCCATTGTGAACCTTCAGATAATGAATTTTCGTGTTTCTGTATTAGGAGCTGTAAATGCGCCGGGACCTTTTTACTTTACCAATGAAAGGGTTACTATTCTGGATGCGTTGGCTCATGCCCGCGATCTGAATTTATATGCCCGTAGGGATAATGTCTTGTTGATACGGGAAAATGGAGGAAAAAAAGAATTTGTCCGTTTTGACCTGACAAAAAGTAATGACGTATTTCTTTCCGACTATTTTTATCTGCAACAGAACGATATCGTATATGTAGAACCTAATAAAGAACATCAGAAAGATGCTGGGATGAGCCAGCAGAAGCAGTTTAACCTGACTCTTATTACAACAGGTATTACGGCTCTTATCAGTACAATATCATTGATTATTGCCGTTTCTAAGAATTAATCATTTCCCTTGTTATATGAAGAAAAAAGCTAAATCTGAATTTATAAATATTGGGGATGTGATCATCAAATATTCCCAGTATTGGAAATGGTTTTTAGCATCATTGTTTTTAGTAGGAATAGTAGCGGTTGGATATCTCAAAACCGTGGATCCTACCTACAATGTCGTAGCTAATGTCAAACTTCGTACAGAGGAGGAAGGAGCTAAAATAGCTTCTTCATTAGTGAAAAGCTTTGGTTTGGGAGGGATGGCAGGTTCGGACAATGTAAGCGATGAAGCGGCGGTCATGGCTTCTCAGTCTCATGTCCGTAATATGATTTATGCTCTCGGTTTGTATGTGAGTTATGATTTGAAGAAGTTTCCTTTTGATAAATCTCTATATAAGGATTCACCCTTGTCAATAAGCGTTGACAGGGCTGTTCTCGATACTCTTTCTTATAACGTAAAGTTTAAAGTAAAAGTAAATGAAGATAAGACAGTAGAGATAAAAGCTGAAACGAAAGATGATGGGCAAATTGGACAGTATAATGGTAGTTTACCGGCTTCTATACAAACTATATATGGATCGTTCCCTTTGAGCTATTCCGGTAGAGGCGTTTCTGGTAAGAGTTATGAGATGGAACTTTATTTATCAGGGCTTAACTATATTGCAGAAGATTATCGTAGTAAAATAGCAATAGGTCCGGTTGATAATAAATCAGACATAATAAATCTTAATATCTGGGATACAGATAGAGAGAGGGGACGTGATATATTGGATAAGCTGGTTGAGCTCTATAATGAGGATACTAAAAACGATAAGAATGAAGAGTCCGAAAATACAGCTCGTTTTATTCAGGAGCGTATTTCTTTATTATCAGTTGAACTAGGTGAATTGGAACAAAAATTGGAAGATTTTAAAAGTGAAAATCGCCTGATAAATATAGAAGCAGAATCCAGAACTTTCATCTCGAAATATCAGGAATTGCAGGAAAAGACAACAGAATTGAAAATACAGCAAGACATAGCAGAAATGTTAAATGCATATGTTTCGAATCCTAGTAATAAATATGAGTTGATTCCCGGCAATACAGGTGTGTCTTCGACTGCGGCGGAAGCCATTGGTGCTTACAATAATGCTATAATGGAAAGATCGAGACTCTTACAAAATACAACAGAGAATAACCCTGTTGTTAAATCATTGGATGAGAGAATTGATTTATTGAGGAAGAATGTACAAGAAGGGATAAAGAATACTCAAAAAGATTTAACGATAAGGAAAAAAGATTGGGCAAATCTGGAAGGAGAAATTCAGGGGCGTATGTCTCAAATGCCTCGTCAGGAAAGGCAATATATAGAACTCGAACGTCAAAGACAAGTAAAATCCGAATTGTATGTTTTCCTTCTTACCAAGATGGAAGAGACACAATTGACTCTTGCATCTACAACGCCTAAAGCGAAGATTATAGATGCGGCATATAACATCTATAAGCCGGTAGCTCCCCGAAAAAAAGTCGTATTGGGAATCGCAATGCTGATTGGTATTATGATACCTGTAATTGTGATCTATCTGATAGATGTATTTAAAACAAAAATCAATACAAAAGAAGAGTTAGAAAACGCGACTTTTATTCCTGTATTGGGTGAAATAGGGCTGGATAAAGACGCCGGAAATATAGCTGTATCTGAGGGATTGACGACTTCTACCGTAGAGCTATTTCGTCTGGTGCGTACTAATCTTCAGTTTATTATGAAGAAGGATGAGAAAGTAATTTTGGTTACATCCAGCGTTAGTGGAGAAGGGAAATCATTCTTTACGGTAAACTTGGCTATATCCTTTTCGTTGATAAAGAATAAAAGAGTTGCATTAGTGGGGCTGGATATCCGTAATCCAAAATTGACGGAATATCTTTCTATAAAGAAGAAGGAGGGTTTGACATTGTACTTGAGTTCCGTTGACGTGAAACCTGAAGATATTATTATTCCTCGTCCCGACTTGCATCCCAATATATATGTGATTCCGGCGGGTCCTATACCTCCTAATCCGGCAGAGTTGTTACTGGGTGACAGATTAGATGAATTCTTTGCATATCTGCGGGAACATTTCGATTATATCATCGTGGATAGTGCTCCGGTAGGAATGGTGTCCGATACTTTTAGCCTGAATAGAGTAATTGATACTACTGTGTATTTATTTAGAGCAAATTATACAAACAAATCGAATCTTAAACTGGCAGAGTCTATTGTAGATGAAAATAAGCTTAAGAATGTGAATTTTGTCATTAATGGTACAACTACCAAGTCCGCTTACGGATATGGATATGGGAATCAAAATAAAGGATAAAATCCGACATCATTTTTTTGGAGAAAAGCGAGACTCTATTCTAAAAAAGAATATTATTCTGTCTGTGATCTTTAAAATTTTAAGTGTTGCTATAAGCTTACTTTTAGTTCCTGTTGCTATAGGATTTGTAGATACTACAGACTTTGGTATTTGGTTGGTGCTCAGCTCCCTTGTTGCATGGTTCTCTATATTTGATATAGGTATTACAAACGGACTTAGAAATAAATTAGCTAAAGCTTTGGCATTGAGGGAAACAGAGTTAGCCAAAGTTTATGTCAGTACTGTTTATATTGTTCTATTTACAGTTTTTACTTTCGCCTGGCTGCTGTTTTTATTTATTAATGAGTACATCGATTGGATATATATCCTGAATATACCAACACAATATGTTGATACTATCAGAAAGGTTACAATAATAGTTTTTACCTATTTCTATCTCTTCTTCCTCTTAAAGATAATTAATACTATTCTTCTAGCTGATCAGAAAGCAGCATATTCATCTTTGATTGATCTTGTTAGCCAATTGGGAGTCTTAGTAACCATAGTGGCTATGTCTTACTTTTTGGACGGTTCTTTACTTTATCTTTTTATAGGTATGTGTACAGCTCCGGTTATTGTGGCTGTTATTTTCAATATTATTTTTTTTAGAAGAAGATATAGATTTTTAGCTCCTTCTTTTAAGTTTTTTAGAAAATGGGCGATAAAAGACTTGATGGGGCTAAGTTTTAAATTCTTTATTGTACAAATTGCAGCATTAATACAATATCAGACTGCTAATATTATTATTGCTCACTTTTTTAATATGCAGGAAGTGACTAATTATAATATTGCGTATAAATATTTTAGTGTATTGAGTATTTTCTTTCTGATGGCTTTGCATCCACTGTGGTCGGCTGCAACTCAGGCATATCATCAGGGTGAATATGAGTGGATTAAATCAACTACAAAAAAGTATATAAAACTATTCTTTATCTTTGTGGCTTGTGGCTTGGTGATGCTGATTGCCTCACATTTTGTTTATGATATATGGATAGGAAAAGATATTGTCTTTATTCCTTTTGTTCTATCTTTATGTTGCTTGCTTTATTTCTCTGTAAATATGTTCGGAAGTATTTTTGTAAATATATTAAATGGAATTGGAGCAATTCGACTACAGTTTGTATTTAGTTTATTTACTCCGGTTATTTATATCGGACTTTGTTTACTTTTCATCAAACAATTTCATTTGGGTATATATTCTGTTTTTTTAGCTGCTATTGTATCTAATGTAAACGGGTTTATTGTAGCGCCTATTCAATATATGAAAATATTTGTTCAAAATAAAAAAGGAATATGGGTCAAATGAGGTATTTGACATATGAGCAGGAAGAAGGGATGATCATGAATAAGCTTCTGTTGTATTTCATGGTCAATACGATTGCAATGAGTTTCCTTTTCCACTTCATTTCGGGTACTATTGTCAATATAATTCAATTAATTACCTTATCGGGCTTTTTCTGGAATCTTTTTAAGCTAGCTTCTTTCGATAATATTGAGAGCAAGTACTTGAAGAAAGCATTCTTAATACTTTCTGTATGGGTAATATATATAACATTGAATGGGATTAATTTGAGTTATGACTATATTAAAGAATATTTGTTCTGGCATTACAGATACCTTCACTATTTGATTCCATTAATCCTTCTGATCCCATTATACAAAAGTGTATTTATACATAAGTTATTCTCCTTATCCTATCTTCTGGGGTGCTTATTCCTTATTCTTTTGCCTTTTTATCTATTCTTCGAATTATATCAAAATCAGGATATTTCTGAAATGTATATCTGGGTGTTTGCAACCGGTTCCGGATTTTTACTGCTTACAGCAAATTACCATACCCGCAAGGAGATAATTGTATCATCAATTGTTGTTTTTCTAGGATTTATTTTAGCAACAGTTCTTGCCCGACGCAATATAATGCTTACTTATGCGGGGTTTATGTTTGCATCATTTTGGATTTATTTATTTTATAATAAAGTAATTTCGATAGAAAAAAAAATTATATCGCTTTTGCTTTCAGCTACTCTTTTGGTAGGCGGTTTTTATGTATTTACTTCTAATCAGCAAACAATCTTTAGCAAGATTACTTCCCGGGCAGGACTAAATACACGTGATGTCGTTTTTCTAGGCTTTGCATTGGAAATGAATAAGGATAAGACTAATTTGATTTTTGGTAAAGGTATAAATGGTACATATTATGCTCCGGGTGTAGATAGTAGCTTTTCTAACCGGAAATTCGATTATCGGAATGAGGATTATCGTATGCATATTGAGAATGGTTATTTACAATTGATACTTAATGGAGGTATAATCTATTTGGTGTTATTCCTTGCAATATTGATTCCTGCTATAGTAATAGGACTATTCCGCTCCCATAATTTATTGGTGAAAGGTTGTGCTATACTTGTTTTTCTGTGGCTTATAGATATGATAGCCTTTGGTGTGCCGGCATTCTCTTTTCGTTATCTGCTGGTCTGGATCTGTGTTGGGATTTGCTTTTCTGCTAAGTTACGCGAAAAGAATAATGAAGAAATGACTAATTATTTGAATCCGGAAGAAGATGAGAATACTTTTATTAGCTCGTCAAATAGTTGATGATAATGAGACCTTTGTAACTGCAGGTTGGATTCAATCTTTGATCCTCACTATGCAAAAGTCTACTGACTGGCAGATAGGTTTTGTCTGCTTGACAGCAGGGAAATCTTCCTTTTCGAAAGATGGAAATTTAAGTATTTATAAAGTTAATCTCCGGCGTTCTTCTAATCCTTTTTACAGAATTTGGCAAAATTTGAGAGGAAAGGTTGATAGTGATAAATGGGCTACTGATTATCTAAAAATAGTTGAAGAGTATCAGCCGGATATTGTACATGTTTTTGGAACAGAAAGTTTTATTGTTGATATAATACCTCAGATTAGGCAAAAAGTTGTTGTTCATATTCAGGGTTTTGCGTTTTCTTGCTTTGAGGTATGGAATTCATTTTTTAAGATATCTAAGTTCGGTCTTTTTTATTATTCATTCCGACTTGTAGATTATTTGAGAGGGCATGCACAATTGCAGTCTTATCGTGTTTTCGAAAATATGGCGCAAAGAGAACTTGTTTCTTTTAAATACATTAGATATTGTATGGGTAGAACGGATTGGGATAAAAGAGTAATAAAGGATATAAATTCAGATATTCGCTATTTTCATGTTGAAGAAATCTTGCGTCCTCAATTCTATGAAACAGAACCGTGGGAATACAATAAACATGATACACTAAGACTTATATCTGTATTGTCGCCTTCGATATATAAAGGGTTTGACCTGATTTTGAAGGCTGCTAATATATTGAAAGACCGGTCAATAAACTTTCATTGGGTAGTTTGTGGAACTTCAGAAGAGGATAATATAGTGCATTTTTTTGATAAAAAATTAGCATTGCATCACGAAGAACTAAATATCTCATGTGTAGGTAAAGTTGCTGTCTGTGAATTGATTGATAAGATGCGTAGTTCTGATATGTTTATCCATACATCTTATGTGGATAATAGCCCTAATAGTATTTGTGAAGCTCAAATGCTAGGTATGCCAATTGTTGCTACCAATGTGGGAGGTATATCTTCATTAATAGAAAATGATAAAACCGGGATATTGGTTCCAATAAATAATCCGGATAGTCTTGTTGCAAGAATATTAGAATTGTATGAGGATGAAAAAAAGATGAACCGGATTTCACAAGAATCCCGAAAAGTTGCATTTGCCCGACATGATAAAAATAATATAATAAAGAGGCTGGCAGGAGTTTATCAAGAAATCTTGGAAAGCTAGGTTATGGTTGAAGTATCTATAATAACAATTAATAAGAATAATGCTCAGGGATTGGAAAACACGATAATATCAGTGTTGAACCAAGACTTTAAGAATTATGAATATATTGTCATTGATGGTCGTTCGACAGATAATAGTATTGATGTCATTAAAAAGTATGAAGATTCTATAGATTATTGGGTGTCGGAGGTGGACGATGGTGTATATGATGCAATGAATAAAGGTATTGCAAAAGCGTCGGGGAGATATATTATTTTTATGAATTCGGGAGATTGTTTTTATTCAAATGATATTTTATCTGAGATTTTTGGACGAAATCCGGATAAAGACTTTATAGTAGGGACTGCTGTAACCAAAGGGAAATGGGTAAATCAGAGAAGCTATCTTCCTCAGAAGATAGACTTTTTTGAACTTGCTACTTACCCTGTTTGTCATCAGGCGATGTTTACAAAGAGGTCTCTTTTTGAGGAATTGGGCTATTACGATGAACAAATGAAAATCAGTGCCGATTGGAAGTTCTTATTTTTGGCAGTAATGTTGTATAATAAAAAGATTGGGATCATAGATAAAGATATTGCTTGGACAGAGCCTAATGGAATGAGTGCCAGCGCTGAATTTTCGGAAATAATGAGAAAGGAAAGATATGATACTATTAAAGAATATTTTCCGTATATTTATGATGATTATTTGAGAGCGTATCAGAAAAAAAGAATTTCTTATAAACATTTAAAACTTTATATTATCTGGCGTTTAAGGCGTCTATTAATTAGTTGAGCATGAAAGTAGTTTATTGTCTGATAGATTCTTCCGGAACGGGAGGTATGGAACGGAGTATATGCTGTAAGGCTAATTATTTGGCTGATGTAGCAGGGTACAATGTGACTATATTAACTACAGACAGGAAAGGTAAAGCTAATTTTTATGAATATTCTTCCAAAATTCAATTTATTGATCTGGGGATCAATTATTATGAATTAGAATATCTTTCTTTTTTTGATAGAATTAGTTTACAGCTTGAAAAAAGAAAGAAGCATAAAGAAGAATTAAATAATATTCTATTAAAACTGCGTCCTGATGTTGTGGTATCGACAGGCACACACGAACTCACACTATTGTATAATATTAAAGATGGCAGTAAGAAGATTTTAGAGTTCCATTTTTGTAAACCATATAAAAAGATAGAGTATAGTCAATATCCTGTATATTCATTAAAGCGTTTATTTGCTTTGGCTGCGGAATGGAGGAGACAGCAGTTCGCTAAAAAATATGATGCACTAGTCGTATTGACCAAAGAAGACAAGAAACGATGGAAGAATATTGCTCACATTGAAGTTATTCCGAATATGGTCTCTTTCTATCCTGAAAGAATTAATAAATCAGATAATAAAAGAATTATAAGTGTTGGACGATTATCTTATGAGAAAGGATATCCATTCTTAATTGAGGCATGGGCTAAGGTTGCTAAAAAGTATTCGGATTGGACATTGTCTGTTTATGGAGAGGGTGATGAAAAGCATGAGCTGGTAAAGATGATTAGCCGCAAAGGTGTAAGGAATTCCATGTCTATACACCCTTTTGAGAAAGATATACAGAAGGAGTATGAGGCTAGTTCTGTATATGTAATGAGTTCTCTTTATGAGGGGTTTGGACTTGTGCTGACGGAAGCAATGGCTTATGGGCTGCCTTGTATATCTTTTGATTGTCCAAGTGGACCATCTGAAATAATAACGAATGGTGAAGATGGTATTATTGTAGAATATAAGAATATAGATAAGCTGGCTGAAGCTATCATCTTCTTGATAGAAGATAAGACATTGCGAAAGGAAATGGGAGAGAATGCCAGAGAAAATGTAAAAAGATTTTTACCTGAAAAGATTATGCCTCGCTGGATTTCCCTTTTCGAGCAGATTACGGGATTGTCAAATTATTAACTTAGTAGGTATATTTTGTATATAAAATGTTTCTATTTCTTTATTAGAGTTTTTTGTTTATATTTACTATGGTATTAGAAGATGCCGAAATTAACAGTATGACTTTACTAATCATTTTATTAGCCAAACTAAAAAAAACTTTAATCATGAAAAAATTTTATCTACTCTTTACTTTTTTAGGAATTATTTTGTATTCTCATGCACAGTATGCAACCCTTGATTTTAATAGATTTAGGGACACTCAAGTTATTATGCCAAACAAATCTTTAATCATTGGTAATGAAAATGTGAGTTCTGCAAACTTAAGAATTTCTTATTTTGGAGATAATAATGTAGGAGATGGGTACATAAAGTATCCCCGAAATTTCTATTTTATGAATAATAACGAAAAAGTTCTTATTGGTATCTTTCAGAATGGAAATGTTAGTATAGGACAAGCTGATCCAACAGAAAAATTAAGTGTTAATGGAACTATCAGAGCTAAAGAAATTAAAGTAGAGCCATCGGGTTGGGCTGCTTGGCCTGATTATGTTTTTCACTCTGATTATAATCTCCGGTCACTGAAAGAAGTGAAATCTTACATTAAAGAAAATAATCATTTACCTGATATTCCTAGCGAGGCGGAAGTGAAAGAAGATGGGGTAGGTCTTGGGGAATTAACAACCAAGCTATTACAAAAAATCGAAGAGTTGACTCTTTATGTAATTCAACAAGAAGAAAAAATCGAAGAGTTGAATAATAAGCTTTCAGATTTAGAAAACTCTAATCGATGATACTATGAAATATCTAATCTTTATCTTAATCTTCCTTTCAATGACATTTACATGTTATGGGCAGAGCATAGGTGGGAGTACCAATGTTATGGGAAATACAGAGTATACTTATACTTTCAATTCCAAATATGGAGGATTGGCTCCATTGGGTACTCCATGCGTTGTAACAGTAAAAAAAGGGGGGCTGACTAGTTCCAAAAGTATTATGCTAGGAGTAGGTAAGACATCTGTAAGTTTTAAAGTAAAATGGGATAATATTTCAGATAAAGGATCTGTTCATGTATCTACAGTACCAGTTGACGCCTCGAAAGGTGAAATAGCTTGGCTATATGTTAATATTACAAAAGATAATACCTGTTATCCAACAAGTATAAATGGACAAAATATAACATCAAATAAAAATTATTCAGGTTGTGCTATAGAAATTGTGAATACAAATATTTCGAATAACGCAGTTGTGGATATATCTGGAGAAGAGTATGTCTTAATAAAATCATCATTTAAGGCTGCATATGGAACAGATGTGACTATCCGGGCAGGAGGTGCTTTAAGATCAACTCTTTCATCTGAAGTTGTTAATTTACCAAAATCTGCAAGGCTGGAACAAAATATACCTAATCCATTCAGTAGTACTACCAAAATCTCTTATTATATTCCAGAGGAGGCTAAAAGTGCATATTTGCATATTGTAGATTATACAGGAAAAAGGGTTACAAGAATAGATGTTCGGGAAAAAGGAAGCGGATATATTATATTGGAAAGACAAAAATATGAACCGAATGTTATATATTTATATTCTCTAATTATTGATGATCGAATTGTAGAAACAAAAAAGTTTTATGTAAAATAATTTTTAATTAGAGCCGGTCTGATAAAACCGGCTCTAATTAAATAAATAGATATTATACACATCTATTTATTTAAAAGAGCTAAGAATGCTAGCAACTAAAATAAGTGCCCGAAATAGAAAGCGGAAATATGATTTGTTTTTGGAAAAGATAAGTCCACAGAAAACGGACAAAATATTGGATGTTGGATTTAATAATATGGAATATTCATATGTGGATAATTTTTTGGAAAAAACATATCCTTATCTGCATAATATAACTGCCTTGGGTATAGAGGATGGTGCGTTATTTAAAAAGAGGTATCCACTGGTTAATACGATTATTTATGATGGTAAAAAGTATCCGTTTGAGGATAATCGTTTTGATATAGGTTGGTCTAATGCGGTTTTGGAGCATGTGGGGGATGAAAATGCTCAGATCTTGTTCTTAAAAGAAATCAGAAGAACTTGTAAACGAATTTACTTGACTACTCCTAATCGTTATTTTCCTTTTGAGGTGCATACCCGATATCCATTAATACATTGGTTGCCTAAAAAATACTTTGATAAGATTCTGCAACATACCTCTAAAAAGTGGGCGTCAGGAGAGTATATGAATTTGCTTTCCAGAAAGAAGTTAGAATACCTGTTGAAAGAAGCTGGAATCAAGAATTATAAGATTTATAAAAATCGTTTTTTAGGATTTACGATGGACTTTTCAGTTGTTATTATTTAAGCTGTTTGTAAAATTGAAAATTCTTCAGATAAATAAATACCCATCTTTGAAAGGTGGAACCGAAACGGTTCTGTTTGAAACGATAGACTTATTGAAAGAAAAAGGACATGAAGTTGTTCTTTTTTCTACAGATGAGGGGCGAATAGAGTATACTCCTACTTTTACGATCCCTTACGTTAGACGCGAAGCTTCTTTATTACAAAAGATAAAAAAACTGCCTTCTTTTTTTTATAATAATAAGGCAGCTAAGGATCTGATAAAAATATTGGAGGTAGAAAAACCAGATATTGCACATATTCATTTATATCTGAATAGTTTTTCTGTTTCTATCTTACCTATATTGAAGCGTTATAGGATTCCCGTGGTTATGACTTTGCATGAATATCGGCAGATATGTCCTTCTTATCTTCTGATGGATAAAGATGGGAATATCTGTGAAAGGTGTAAAAAGGGTAATTATCTGAATTGTATGTTGACGCGATGTGCTAAAGGTAGTTTTCTTGAAAGTTCTTTGTTGACATTAGAAATGTATTATCGTCGGTTATTTTACCCTACAGAGAAATATGTAGATAAGTTTATTTGTGTCAGTGATTTTGTTCTTGAAAAACATCAGGAGTTTAATCCATCTATTTCGAAAAAGTCTGTCACGATTAAAAATCCGGTGATTAGCCACGAAAAAGTAGAAAAAAAACAGGGAGGCTATTTGCTGTTTGTAGGGCGTTTGTCAAAAGAAAAAGGGTTGAGTACACTTCTGGAGGCTATTAAAGATTTTCCGAATATCAAATTGAAGATGGTAGGTATAGGAGAAAGCAGGTATGATGAAAATCTACCTAATGTTGAATTTCTCGGATTTAGGGATAAAAAACAAATTCAGGAATTGATAAAAGGGGCGTGGTATACAGTTATACCTACCCGATCATATGAAACTTTCGGGTTATCTTGTGCCGAAAGCCTGTCTTTATCTACACCTGTGATAGCCTCACGTATAGGGGCTTTACCGGAATTGGTTCGAGATGGAGAAAATGGGTTTCTTTTTACTCCAAAAAATGTAGTAGAATTAAAGTCTGTTATTCGTAAAGCAATCTCTTTATCAGATAAAGACTATGATGAAATGAGTGAAAGGGCTTTCATATCTGTACAGGAACTATCCGGAGATAATTATATAAATAAATTATTGGATTTGTATAACGGTTTACTCGAAAATAAAGTATGAAGATAGCTATTCTTGGAACGCGGGGGATACCAAATACATATGGAGGCTTCGAACAGTTTGCGGAGTATCTCTCTATTGGCTTGGCTCGACGCGGGCATTCGGTTACGGTCTACAATACGAGTTTTCATGAATACAATTCGGACGATTATGAAGGGGTAGCTATCCGGAAAATCTACAGTCCGGAGGAGAGGATAGGAGCATCGGGTAACTTCGTTTATGATTTTTTATCATTAAAAGATGCTTTGAAAAAAGATTTCGATATTATATATGAATTGGGTTATCATAGCAATGCACCTTCCTATTATTTACTAAATAAAAAATCCCCCATAGTTGTCACGAATATGGATGGTATTGAATGGAAAAGGAGTAAATGGAGCTATCTTACTCAGACGCTTATTCGTAAATTGGAAAAGATTGCGGTAAAGAAATCCGATTATCTGATTTCAGATAATCCGGCAATAAAGAATTATTATCAACAGGAGTTTGGGAAAGATTCCTTTTATATCCCTTATGGGGCAGATCTTGTGCATGATTTTGGTGAAGATATTTTGTCAGGATATAATGTGTTTTCGGGGAAATATTTTTTGTTGATAGCCAGGCTGGAGCCGGAAAATAATATAGAAACTATTTTGGATGGTTTTGTAAATTCAGGAAAAGAGATGCCTTTTCTGGTTGTAGGGAATAAAGATACTAAATATGGGAGATTCCTTCAATCTAAATATGAACAGCAGAATATCAGGTTTGTAGGGGGGATATATGATAAGAGAGTATTGGATAATCTTCGTCATTATTCGTTAGCTTATTTTCATGGGCACTCTGTGGGGGGAACCAATCCTTCCCTTCTGGAGGCTATGGCGGCAAAATGTTTTATTGTAGCTCATGATAATCCTTTTAATCAAGCAGTGTTGGGGCAAGATGCTTTTTATTTTAAAAAGAGTGCAAAGGTTACCGATATTATTTGTGGGTTGCCTGAAGTCGCTGAAAAAAAAGTGTTTATAGAGAATAATATACAAAAGATAAATAAATATTATTCTTGGAATAAGATAATCTCCGATTACGAAAATCTATTCGAAGAGTTGTTACAAAAGAAGAAAAACTTATTATAGTATTAGATTTAAGATTGCGAGTGCAATTTTACGAATAATATTTGCTTTCAATGTGTCGGATTGGTATGTTATATAGCATATTTTCGAACAATTTTATAGTTTCGTTTGTAAATTGTTATTAGATAGCGGCTTAATCTGAAAATTATATTTTAGAAATTGATAATTCCAAATTATACTCTATATTTGTAATATGAAAGAGTTTGTTTCGCATATAGATTATTTAATACAAAAGCATGATTGTGTAATAATTCCTGACTTTGGAGGGTTCGTTTTAAGTCATGAAGGAGCATCCTTTAGTAAGGATGGTTCTATTCTTCCTCCTAAAATCACAGTCGGATTTAATTCACAATTGAAGTCGAATGATGCGTTGCTGGCCGAGTCGTATATGACAATGTATTCGATTACTTATGATGAAGCTTGCAAGCGTATTGAAGAAGCTGTGACACGTCTCAATACGATTTTGAGTATGAGGCATCCGGTTCAGATTGCCCGTTTGGGTAAATTGTCTTTGGATGAGAACAACCGTTTAGTATTCGATCCGAACAATAATCTTTCTATTTTTCATCCTGAAACATTCGGGCTTGGTGTAGTAAATATCAAGCGTCTTTCATATGTTGAACAAGAATCAGCAAAAGCAAAACGTTCTGTTTATATTAAGCGTGCATTGGTGGGAATCGGTGCGGCAGCCGCGGCAGTTCTTATGTTTTTTGTAGCTTCGACTCCTGTGTCTCAGAATGTGAATATTCAGAAGTCGAGTTTCTTTACCGATTTAGTATCTGTAAATGAGCAGTCTGGTAATACAAATTCTGTAATGGAAATTGCTCAGCCACAGCAGAGTGAAGTACACGAAATACCTGAGCCGTCGGTAGTTCAGAAAGAAGAAGTAATATTGGAAGAGCCAGTTGACGAAATTGTGACGAATGTAGATTCTGAAAGAAATTCGATAGCTGATATTTCGACAAATAACTATTTTGTTGTTATCGGTGGAGCTACTACGGATGGTGAAGCAACTACACTGATGAGTAAATTCAAGTCGGAAGGTTTTGATGTGAATGCAGTAAAATCGAAGCAGAGGATTCGTATTTATGTTGCATCTTTTTCAACGAGTGAAGAGGCCGATCGTTATTTGGTCTCGTTTAAACAGACGAACCCGAAATTTAGTGATGCTTGGGTATATTTTCAGGAATAGAATTCTATAAGTCTAGATAAAAAAAAGAAAGCAGAGAGTAACTACTACTCTCTGCTTTTTTTATGCCAATCAGGTTATTCAGAATTTTATCTATGACTGTTCGATAATACTGATGAATTGATTTAATGAATAATAAGATATTGTTAAGGGCTAATGCTATAATTTTAACTATCTTTGATGTGTTTTAATTTAGGGCTGATGAAGTTCTATAAATATTTTAATATGAGCAGTAGAAAGGATTTGAAAAAACAGATAAATAACTCAATGAGTTTATTATACAGTGATTGTATATTATATAAGGTTTTTTCAAAAAATGCCAATCAGCAAAAAGCTGATGAATTGATTTCGAAAATTGCCGGAGTACACAATGATTTCTTGAGTAGAATAAATGTGACGGAAGGAAAAGAGGTGAAAAATCGGGTAAAATCTTATTATAAAAAGCTAAGAGTAGATTTGAAAGCTCAAATCGACGAAATAGGTAAGGAAATTCAGAATCTGGATTAAGAAAAGATTTTATGCGAAAATTTAGTGCTTTCATCCTAAAACTAATAGGGTGGAAAACGGAGGGTATCACTGATTATCCTGCGAAATGTGTATTGTGTGTGGCTCCTCATACCAGTAATTGGGATTTGATACTGGGTAAAATTATTTATTCTTCTCTGGGTAGGAAAGCAAGTTTTCTTATTAAAAAGACATGGTTCTTTTTTCCCATGAATCTTATATTTAGAGCAATAGGAGGAATTCCTGTCGATAGGTCGAAGAAAACCTCTTTAACAGAGCAAATGGCTGAGGAATTTGCGAAGAGAGAATCTTTCGAATTGGCTATTACCCCTGAAGGTACGCGTAAGAAAAATGATGACTGGAAAAAAGGTTTCTATTATATTGCACTAGCAGCCAAAGTGCCTATTGTCATTGTTGTTCTGGACTATAAAGATAAGACAACATACTTTAGAGATACTTTCTATCCTACAGGGGAAGTGGATAGAGATATCGAAATCATAAAATCTTATTATAAAGATGCAAAGGGTAAGCATCAGGAGAAATTCTCTTTGGGTGATGAGCAATAGGTGTCTGTCAGAATAAAACAAACTTTATAATAGCTGAAGTCTGACTTCACTTCAACCCTTATTGTATGATAAGGTATCTGAACAATATAATCTCTGAATATGTTGAAAAAGCTGAGTGTTCTGGAAATATGCATAAAAGATTTAAAATCTGTCAATTTCTTATAGAATATAGACTTCTCCCTATGGAAAATGTGATTTTGCACACTCTAATCAGATGAAATAAAAATAGTATTAATAATGATATTTTATGAAAACAATGAACTTTAAAAAGATGGTAATGTTATTTGCTGTTCTATTATTTGCAGGAATAGCATTTCAAAGTTGTGATAATAACAAGTCTCTTACTCAGGCAGAAATGGAAGGATACTGGGTTCTGAAAACAATGAACGGGCAGGAAGCAAAGAGTTTATTTGCCGGAGCTTTACCCACTTTGCAGTTTGATTTCGAAAACACTACAATTTCTGGAACAGGAGGATGTAACCGTTATCATGGACCTTATTCGTATAAAGATGGTGTTTTCTCTGCTCCTAATTTGGCAATGACTCAAATGCTATGTACTGAAGATAATGAAGAAGGACAGTTTGCTCTTGAACTATCGAATACTACTAATAAATTATCGATTCAAAATGGTATGTTGACAGTCTCTCGCGACGGCAAAACTATACTTGAGTTCGAAAAAGGGACGGAACCTACTAAAGAAGTTGCTATCAATATTGAGCAAATAACTGGTACATGGGTTTTAAAAACCATTGATGGTGTAGAAGCTACTGATAAATTTAAAGGGGAAAGAACATCTGTTCCAACTATTACTTTTGATGATAAGGGTACTCGTGTCTCTGGCAAAAGTGGATGTAATACCTACAATGCAGGCTTCGCCCTTAATAATGTTTCAAATGGAGTGCAATTGATTATATCTCCTCTGATGTCGACAAGAATGGCTTGCCCCAATATGGAAGGAGAGGCTCAGTTTACGCAGGCTATTGCAGATACTAGTGTAATTACAATGCCCAATGAGAATATATTACAGTTGGCAAAGAATGATGTAGTATTGCTTGTATTCGAAAAATTGTCGAATGATACAGCAACTCTTGAATAAAAAATCGTGGCTATAGTTTGTTTGTTAAAGTATATATATAATATAAATCGATAAATATGAAAATGACAAGGTTTACACTCGTTTTAGGTATTTTATTATCCTTCACTATTATAGCAACCAGCTGCGGAGGTAGTAGAAAAACGGTGAAAAATGACTCGGATAATGCAAGTTTAGGTCAAATGAATTCAAATCGGATGCCTGATATAAGTGGTACATGGGTGCTACAGTCTTTGAATGGACAGAAAGTAGAAGATGTTTTTAAAGGAAAAACTCCTTCAATGACGGTTGATTTCGATACAAAGAGAATATCTGGAAATGGAGGTTGTAACAGGTTTAACGGGTCTTTTACTCTCGAAAGTGGAATGTTCTCTGCTCCTAATCTAGCTTCAACAATGATGATGTGCCCGTTTGAGAACCGTGAATCGGAGTTTCATGCAGCGTTGGCTAAATCGAGTAAAGTAACTATTCTCAACTCTAATAAATTGACTCTTGAAAATGAAGGGAAAGTGATTGCAGAGTTTGTGAAAGGAATAGATAGTGATATGCTGACAGGAACGTGGCAGCTTGTATCAATCGAAGGTGAAGATATGAAAACATTATTCCCCATGAGTGAAAGGCAAGCTACCTTGGAGTTTAATGTTATGGAGCATAGAATCGGAGGAAATGCCGGATGTAATGGTTATGGAGCCTCTTATACCATGGAAGGAAATAAAATAAATGTTGGTCCGATTATGGCAACTAAGATGGCTTGTGGAAATCTATCAGGTGAAAATAAGTTTACACAGTTATTGTCAGGTACAAGTGAAATAAGTGTTTCGCAGGAAGAGTTATCCGTCTCTAAAGATGGAAAGGTTGTGTTGAAACTTATTAAGAAAAAATGATATTGTAATCTTTATTATAGGAAAAGGCTTCATTTATTGAAGCCTTTTTTATTATTTGACATTATTGAATATCTTTTTCGGTTTCTTTCGCTATATAAATCGGGCGTTTTTTAGTCTCCAAATATGTTTTTGAAAGATATTGTCCTAATATTCCCAGACATAGAAGTTGAATACCCCCAATGAAGAATATTGCACAGATGAGAGACGGGTATCCGGCAACATCTTCTCCCCAAATTAATGTTTTAGCGATGATCCACGTAATCCATATAAGAGAAATGATAAAGAATAATATTCCGGCTACAGATGCTATTGCCAAAGGGCGGGTTGAGAAAGCTATTATTCCTTCGAGGGAATAAAAGAATAATCCCCAGAAAGACCACTTTGTTTCTCCTGCTACACGTTCTACATTTTCATAAGATAACCATTTGGTTTTGTACCCTACCCATCCGAAGATGCCTTTAGTAAAGCGATTGTATTCAGTAAGTTGTAATATAGAATCTACCATTTGCCGGCTCATAAGTCTAAAATCTCGTGCTCCATCTACAATCTCTGTGTCAGATATTTTATTCATGAGTTTATAGAACTTCTTAGCAAAGAAAGATCTGATTACAGGTTCTCCTTTTCTGTCCACACGACGTGTAGCTATACTGTCATAGTCTTCATTTTTCAGAGAGTCATACATCTCTTTGAGAAGATGAGGCGGGTCTTGTAGGTCTGCATCCAGCATAGCAACATAATTCCCTGTAGATGCTTCAAGTCCCGCATAAATAGCGGCTTCTTTCCCGAAGTTACGGGAAAAAGAGACATAGCGGACTCTTTTGTCCTTTTTCCTTAGTTCTCTGATTACTTCTAGTGTTTTGTCTTTTGAGCCGTCATTAATGAAAATGAATTCAAACTCTTGCTCATGCATTTGGTCTGAAACTTTTATTAACTCTTCATACAAATAAGGCAATGCTTGTTCTTCGTTGTAACAAGGGACAATTGCTGAAATCCTATCCATGTATAATTAGATTTTATTTTTGATCAGAATAGCTGTATTTAGGAGACTCAAAAGAAAAGGTTGTTTATACTTTATAGCACCAAGGATTAATTTCCCTTTTAATCCACTCTTTTCTCGAGGGGTCTCTCTTATGGCTGTCCTGACAATCGGATTATTTATTATTGTTTTCGTATTTTTATATCTCTCTCTAAAATTATTCCTATTATTGGAGAAAAACTCATTGCTTATGGAGGTTATTGCCCGCAATAGGTATTCTCCCAATAATCGTTTGTCGGCCTCATCATAAAATTTTTCCGGCTTATAGGTATGATATCTTGCCTTTAATTCACTCAGATAAATTAATTCCTGTTCCCAGCGTTCAGGATCATATCTATTAGATAGCGAATTATCGTATACTTCGTAGTGGTATAAAACTTCATCCACAAAAAGTATACTCTTCGCATGAATAATTGAGGATAAGGTAAAAAGCCTGTCTTCGCATCTTCTTAGTTGAGGGTTGAACCGGATGTGATTGTCCTCTATTACTTCTCGTTTATATAAATGAAGCCATAACACTCCCAATATAAACATCCCGCCGAATTTCTCAGCACCAATTAATGGCAATAAGATTTTTTCTTCTAATTCTTTGTTCGAATATTCTCCTCTAAAAGGTAGTTTATTTATGATTTCTCCTTTTCTGTATGCATTGAATCTTAAGATATCTATCTCTTTATCTTGAATAGTTCCGACTAAGACCTCATACATATTGCTTTCGATCCAGTCATCAGGATCTACGAAACTAATATAATCACCAGTTGCAATATCGAGACCCGCATTACGCGCTGCTGATACTCCGGCATTGGATTGATGTATAACCTTTACTCTACTATCCTCTTTAGCATATGAGTCGCATATATTTCCTGATGCATCTGACGAACCATCATTTATTAAGATGATCTCCAGATTGCTATAAGTTTGATTTATAATGCTGTCTAAGCAGCGGGGAAGATACTTCTCCGCATTATAAATCGGTATTATAACAGAAATATATATACTCATCTGCTTTAGTCGTTCAATTTTTTATAAATAGCTTCTGCAATGAAGAAATCCTCCTCCCAATCAATGTCGAAAGAATCTATATCATTGACTTCGAATAAATAAGGTTTCTTTCCGATTCTGTCCTGTAATTGTTTATAAATGCCGGTTTCGGCTAGGAAGATGCCACTGTTAATTTCGAATAAGGGCTCTATCGTTTGGGTACGAGGCCATTTTTCTTTATTCCTGTCATAATTAACCGCACCTTCCTTATTCCAAATGAATGTTCTCAATGTAGTGACAGACATCAGAGAGTCATAATTACTCTCATGTTTCAGCTTTTTATATGTACTGATGGCCTCCTCATATATGTTTACATCAATAAAAGGAGAAGTTACATGAGTCCATAATACTTCACCTTCCGTGATAATAGTTGGAACATATTTCACTAAGTCATCAGTTGATGTTGCAGAAGTCGCTAAATGTTCTGGACGCCTATCCACCCTGATTTTGTTATTAGATAGAGATTCTGCTATTTGAATAACTTCGTCATCATTGGTCGATAGAATAATCTCGTCAACAGATGGACATGAGATTAATTGGTTTAGTTTTATTTTAACTAATCCTCCTTCTATACCTGCAAATGTGCGGGTATTTTTTTTAGGTACACGTTCACTACCTGCTCTGCAGGGAAGAAAAACCGATACTTTCATATACTACTCGATCAGTAATCGGAACACCGATAAATTCTTAATTCCTTTGTATTTTGATGCTGTTATTGTTGCAATTTCAATATTGGGTTCTTTATCAACTATGTGAGTCAATAAATACTCATTCTCGGATGTTAGCATTCTTTCATTTTCACCGATCAGTCCGTCATAACCGTCATACCCTGCAATATATATGCTTTTTGTCGATAATTCAATAGCCGTTTGAAGAGCTAATGCTGTATGAGAATCCTGATAAAGAGGAGTGAATGTCACTTCTTTTAGCTCATAGCTTTTATTGACTAACTGTTGCGGAATGTATGTTCCCATCTTGCGAGGATAAGGAGGAAGTACGCATGAAATCTTATTTACATCAAAGTTGGCAAATACTTTCTCTAACCGATGCCCTTCGTTCCCTATCAGGCAGAAAAACTGAGGCACTTCAATATCATTATAATATCCCGCATTCTTACTGCTTGCGTGGATTATGCAGGCTTTCTTATCCTCATATTTTTTTAATAATTCTTTTATAGGTTGAGCGCTATTTACACCACTGGGACCACCTCCTACTATAAGTGCAATATCGAATTTCAAATCTTTATTTTCGTTAAATATAGGGAGTTTAAGATTGTCACTCTTCTTGTCCCTCATATTATGTAATGCCTGCAAAATACTGTTGATGGAGTAAAAACGTCTGGTGACCCAGTCCATTACATCTTTCTGGGGTAGAGAGCTTAGTCCTGATACCATATAAGGAAGGTTAGTGCCCCATCCATATTTCTCTTTTAAGCTGTCAAAGTCCGATACTGTAGTACTCAGACTATTAAAGTCTACAGATATGCCATGTCGAGAAGATAGGTATGATAATAATAACTCGGTGCGAAGGTTGCCGGCACCTCTTCCCATACCTGTAATAGTCGCATCTATGATGTCGCACCCAGCATCTATTGCCGCCAGGGTATTTGCGAAAGCTAGTTCCAGGTTGTTATGTCCGTGAAATCCGATTCTGCATGTAAGTTTCGATTTCAGTGTTTTCGTGATTTCTGTTACACCTTCAGGAAACATACTACCAAATGAATCTACCATCGAAAAACTATCGACAACCCCATTTAGTGTTTCAATTTCGGAAAAGAAATTTGGATATTCAGCCCACTTAGACATGTACATCACATTGAAGCCCACTTCAAATCCTCTTTCTTTTATTAATCTTGCTGTCTCTCCAGCTCTTTTGACGTTTTGTGGGTCTATTGCCATTCTTACAACGTCTATAGTTCCTTGCGGAAATGACAATAGAGTATCTATATCCTCTGGTTTGACCTCTTTTTCATTTAATATGATACCTATTTTCTTAGTAGGCATCAGACTGCGAATATGTGTTAAGAGATAATTGGGGCAATAATTATATTCACCTTTGTAACCATCTTCTACAAGAGAACGGTATCCTATCTCTATATAAGAGATAGGTAGTTTCTCCATTGCCTGAAAATAGTTTGTTGTCAGGTTTCTGTCGAAATCCCAGTTCGTATAATACCCTCCATCCCTAAGGGTGCAATCTAATAATTCTATCATTGTAAATCGGGATTAAAAACATATTTTATTACTTCTTTCATTTCTTTTTTTAGATCGGTTTGAGGTTTTTCTTCAAACTCTTTGAGCTTCGATTCGAAATCTTGCAAATTGTAGAACTTATCGTCCATTCCAAGAAATTCCTCATTTTCCGACTCAGACCATCTTAACGAGATTTTGCCCAAAGCTAAAGATTCGTAATAGGCCGTAGTGTTTACTGCAATTGAGAAATTAACCAGCTCAGACCTTAATACTTCTTGTACAGAATGTTCTTTGCCTATGAAAATCATGTTGTCAGCTATACTGGCATATGACTTATGATCCTGATCCATTAAGAATGGATGTTTCTTTATGTAAAAGAGGATTTTGTTTTCGTGCTTTTGGTTGTATTCTTTTAGTAAGTCCAGTAATTTGTTATTCGACGCAATATAGACTTGTCTTCCCAACAATACAAGGCATTTTGTGAAAGACTGATCTATATAATCAATCTCTGTATTTTTATATTTAGGATTTCCCATTAATATCAATTGGGAAGAGTTGAATCCTTTTGTCAAAAGATAGTCTACGGTCGATTGCCCCCAGCATAGTACTTTGTCGGCAATTAAATTGTCGAGATTTATACAATCGAAAGGAATAACCAGTTTGAAGTCGCAGAATATCCCGTGCTGCATCGTTATTGTTTCGATCCCTCTCTTTTTGAAATAAAGAGTTAATAGGCTCTCTTCCTTATAGGCAGTATTAAAGCATATATAGCGGCAAATGCTTTCCGGGACTCTCGCTTTTTCGACCAGATTAATATAGTTAAAGATTTTAGTAATCAATCCTACCAGATATAACTTGGTCATCAGAGATTCTTTAATCGACCGAAAGAAAACGATTCTAAATGCTATAAATAAGTTTCGGATAAAGGAAAAGCTGAAAGGTGATATCCTCTTTTTAGGCAAGGATTCTATATTGATAACTTTAGAATTAGGGTAAGACTTTTGAGCAGCAATGGCGAGATCATGATAATCTGACCTGTTTATCAGATAGGTAATAAGGGTCGGGAGCTCATTCTCCAGCACTTTGTTCAGATCGAATAATTGCGTGCCCAGATAGAACTCTTTGAATACATCTCTTGCTGCCAACGGATTATCATCAAACGCAAATGTGAAATAACCGGGCAACAAATACTTTAGATTATAACCTTTGTACTCGTAACTCAGTTTTTCAATGAGAGACTTGTATCGATTATAATGTCTTTTATCCATATGAAATATATACCCTCCTTTATATTATTATACAAAGTTAAGTAAAATATGTGGGATTATAGGCTCAAAATTTGATTTCTACGTTGTTATCTGCCGGGTAAAGGTCGATGCCAAATAGCTGGTTGGAGGCGTCGATAGGAGAATCCAGTTCTGTAGATAATTCTTGTATGGATTTACGCAAGTTGTCGTCAATTACTTCATCTCCCTCAAGATGCATTACGAATACCTGAGAGATAATATCTGTGATAAGGGATAAAGTGTTTTCGGGAAGGTTCATGCCTCTTGCATGTATTTTTTGCTTTGCGATCTGTCGTGCCTTCTCTTGCATAAGTATTTTATTCTCTTCTGCCAGATGTGGGGAAGACGGGGTGGAGGTGATGTTTTTTGTAGTTATTTTTAGCCCGTCAGGGTTCATCTCTATGTACCTGTATGGAAAAGGATATGCCGATAGAGAACCTGTTTCTATATCATATATTTTATTGCCCGATTGGCTGGTAAATTCTGTAATGTCATTGGCGTGAAAGTGCCCTGTAAATACGGCTTTGACGCCTAGGTCTGCAAATAAGGAAGCTATTCTTTGCCAGTCTTCTACGATATATTCGGGGAAAAATGAAGATTGCATCATAATATGCTCTACCAGTCCGTGATGCATCATCCCGATGACTTGCTTATTCGCTAGCCTGGCGTCTTCCATCACTTCTTTGATCCACTGTTCGGTAGCAGGTAAGAGCCTTCCTCCTGAAATACTTCTCGTCGTATATTCCTGATAGCGTGAAACATCGATTGCCAATAACCATGTGTTGTCATTCAGTTCTGCAATGTAGCTTAATGAGGCGCTATCTCTTTTCAGAGCATCTTTGTATCCACAATCTGCATATATATCCGCAAATTCATTAGGAGTAATGTTTTCTGTAGGATAGGTGCTTTCCCCCTTATAGCCTAGTGATTTAGGTATGTTGATATCATGATTTCCGGGGATGACAAATACTTTCACGCCTTTTTGCAGCAGAGGTTGGAGCTTCTTTACAAAGTCCATATGACTTTGTTTTTCTCCGTCTTTCGTAATATCACCCGGAATTAATAATATTTCGATGTCATTGGTTAAGTAATCGTCTATCACCTGTTGCAAAACAAAAGGGACTTCGCGTACTGCTTTTCCGCTTATTTTGTCATAGTTTTCTATAGCAATTCCTTTATCCATCAATTGTTCCGACAAATAATGAGGATCACTGAAAATTCCCATTTTTAGAACAGACGGTGGTGTCTCCTTAGTACAGGAACTCAGACAGCCTCCATAAAATAGGGCTATCAATAAAAAAATATACTGTTTCATGTGAATGGAGATTAGTATTGCATATATGTATCTTCGAACCTGTGCTGCGCTCTGTCGACTGTAGTGGATAGGATAAAATGTCCGCATACCCATAGTATCACAGCCATAATCAGGATATAGCCACCTCTGGTAATTAGAGACCTTTCCTGCCGGTACAACCCTGCTGCGAGTATGATTACTCCGATTATTCCTACCCCGATAAGGATATATTTTATTATTTCGATAAAGTCAAATATCTGTTCCAGCATATATTTAGAAAGCCAATGTACAACAAATACACAAACTACGAAGATATAAAAATAGATTGAAAATCCATTAAATATAGTGGTCTTCTTTCGTTTAGTAATGAGAATAGGTTTATCTTCCCATTTATTATTTCTATTTTTGCACACTGAATTTAGTCAGACCTATTTTATGATGAAAAAAAGTGTAAATCTGCAGTATATATTGTTTCTTTCAGTTATAATCCTTTTATCTTCCTGCGGTTCGAAAAAAGTCCAGACTCAGTATTCAGACCTGAAATATCCCAAGAGAGAATTTCGGGGTGCATGGATACAGACAGCATGGCAAGAAGGTTACCGTTCGATGAACAGTAGTCAGATGAAACAATATTTTGTCGATATTTTAAATAAACTTGATGCTGCAGGTATAAACGCGGTTATTTTTCAGGCACGTCCTCAGGCTGATGCTTTTTATCAGTCGAAGTTCGAGCCGTGGAGCAGCTTTATGACGGGAGTACAAGGGAGAAGTTTGCCCGATGGCTTTGATCCTCTTGCATTTCTGGTCGAAGAATGTCATAAACGCAATATGGAATTACACGTATGGTTAAACCCTTATCGTGTGAAATTGTCAGAAAGCCAGACATTGGTAAAAAATCATTTATATTTCAGACAACCGGACAGATTTGTTAAATATGGTACTCAAATATTCTTTGATCCGGGTATTCCCGAGAACAGAGGGTATATCTGTGAAGTAGTGAAAGATATAGTCTCGCGATATGATGTAGACGCTATCCATATGGATGATTATTTTTACCCTTATCCTATTGCCGGACAAAATTTTCCTGATGATAAAAGCTTTGCGAAATATGCTGCCGGTCAGGGATTCAAATCGAATGAGAGAGGTGATTGGCGGAGAAATAATGTCAATTTACTGATCAAAGAAATAAAAGAAACAATTGTTCTTACCAAACCATGGGTGCGTTTCGGTATCAGTCCTTTTGGTATTTATCGTAATAAAAGGAGCACTCCGAACGGAACAGGAAGCAATACAACCGGCTTGCAGAATTATGACGACTTGTATGCTGATGTAAAACTATGGGTGAAAAATAAGTGGATCGATTACAACATGCCTCAGGTATATTGGGAGATCGGACATAAAGCGGCAGATTATACCACTCTTGTTGAATGGTGGAGTCAGAATAATTTTGAACAGCCTTTGTATATCGGGCAGGATGTGACACGGACAATGGATGCTGCGATGTCCTCGGGCGATAACCAGTTGGCTGAAAAAATGCGTCAGGAACGCACGAATCCTAATGTGCACGGAAATTGTTTTTGGTCAGGATACAATGTAGCTGAAAATTATAAAGGGATAGCAAACCGCTTGACTTCGGAATATCATAAATATCCGGCATTGATACCTCCATATACTCATATGCATGACCGTATTCCAAAGGGAGTAAAGAAAATTAAAGAATTCTATACACAAGATGCGCACCTTCTGCAATGGGAGAGAAATGGCGTAAAAGGAGATCCGGAGAGTGCCGTGTATTACGTTGTTTATCGTTTTGCCGAAGGAGAACCTGAAAATATGGAAGATGCCAGAAATATTGTTGCCACTACCCGTGATACAAAATATATTTTGCCTTATGAGGGGGGGCGTAAGAAATATAAGTATGTGGTGACGGCGGTAGATGCTTTCCATAATGAATCGAAAGGTAAGTCTAAAAAAGTAAAACTGTAAAGAAAGATGAGTAGAGGCACATTCGAAATGATAGCTAAGACGATGTCGGGACTGGAAGATGTTTTGGCAGAGGAATTGATTGCATTGGGGGCAAATGATATTCAGATCGGGCGTCGCATGGTTTCTTTTACAGGAGATAAGCGATTGTTGTATGCAGCTAATATTCATTGTCGAACAGCGTTGAGAGTGCTGAAACCAATCTATACTTTCAAAGCGAAAAATGCAGATGAGGTATATGCTGAAATCAAAAAGTTTAAATGGTTTGATGTCCTTACAGAAAAGAATACTTTCGCAATCGATGCAGTAGTATTTTCTTCAATATTTACCCATTCCAAGTTTGTAGCTTATCGGGTAAAAGATGCTATCGCTGATTATTTTATGCAGCGTACAGGGAAACGCCCATCTGTAAGTGTTGCCAATCCTGATGTTCTTATTAATATTCATATTGCAGAAGATAAATGTACCGTTTCGCTCGATAGTTCGGGGGAGTCTTTGCATAAAAGAGGATACAGAATAGCCCAGACAGAAGCACCGTTGAACGAAGTGTTGGCTGCCGGGATGATCCTGAAAACCGGATGGAGAGGTGAATGTGACTTCGTTGATCCTATGTGCGGATCGGGGACTTTGCTTATCGAAGCAGCCATGATTGCCATGAATATTCCTCCGGGTATTTATCGTAGTGGTTTTGCCTTCGAGAAATGGAATGATTTTGATGCTGAACTTTTCGACGAAATTTATAATGACGATAGTGGAGAAAAGGAGTTTCTGCACAAAATATATGGTTCGGATATACAGGCTAAAGCCATAGCCATTGCGACCGAAAATGTGAAGAGTGCAGGAGTTGCGAAATATATTGAATTGAAAACAATGCCTTTTCAGCAATATGCAGAAGCTCCGGCAAAAAATGGAATACTTGTGACAAATCCGCCTTACGGAGAGCGTATTAAGCCTGATGATTTGGCAGGTTTGTATGAAATGATAGGCGAGCGGCTGAAACATGTCTTTGCCGGATATACAGCTTGGATATTGAGCTATAAGAAAGAATGCTTCAATAAATTAGGATTGAAACACTCCCAAAGAATCCCATTGATAAATGGTTCTCTCGAATGTGAATTTCGTAAGTATGAATTGTTTGCAGGAAAAAGAGATGAGCATCGAAAAAGCAAATAGATAAGAATTTAGAATAATGAAAGGGAGTAAGAATAACTTACTCCCTTTCTGTTTGAGTTTACTTAAAACCTATTTTAGTTATTTAACCAATAATTTGAGATTTGTAATTTTGCTGGTTGCATCCTTTATTGATATAATGTATACACCTACAGATAACAAACTGGTATCAATAGTTTTACTGTTGGCTTTTAGTACTGTTTGACCTGTCATGTTTATAACAGAAATTTCATAATTATCGCTTTCGTAAGGAATATTTATGCTGATGATTTCTCCTTTTTTGACAGGGTTAGGATAAATAGTAATCCCATTGATTTCCATTCCTTTATCTGACGAAATAATGCTGCGCAAAACAGTTGCGCTCGATGCCGGAATTTCCACTAGCAACCTAGGGCGTTTTTGTGCATCTGTAGCTTCTTTTGAGTGGAAGAATGCATCGGTTTTACCATCCGATCCTCTTTCTGTCGATCTGATGTGTATGCTTAATGTTTTATTCCCATTCGCAATTTCATCAGCAATAATATCCGTTAGATTAACCAATACATTTGCACCTGTAGCGGCAGAGGGTATAGTTGTGATTAAGCTCTCTTCTGTTGGTCTGTTATTCCAGGTGATGGTATTCTCAGCCCAGCTATCATCTGCTAATTGCAAAATTTCCCATTGGGTCTCAGATATTGATGTATTAGCACGTTCTACGTCCAGAGATAAGTATACATCCCTGAAAAGAGGTAGGGTAATGCCATTCAGGTCGAATTTAATATATGCTTCGCGATTATATCCGCTATTGTCTTTCTTTACAGTGAGTGTGTTTGTTGTACCATAGTTAGTATTAGCTTCTGCTCCATCGCGAACCCATGAGTCGGCAATTGTATAAACCACCTGATAATCTACCGGAACATATGGAGGTGTGTTCTGATCGATCACATACTTGAATGTAGAACCTGCATAAGCGTCAGGAGCAGTAGGAAGCGAGCATGTAAGTTCCTTCGTTCCTTCGATAGCCGGTAAGGTAGTTGCTAATTTGATTGTCGACTGTGTTCGTGAGGGATCAGCAACTAATGCTGTAACTTGAGAACTGCCTACATTTTTCAACATAACGATACAACCTTTATCTGCTTTTACTGTGACATTGTCGTATGTAAATGTCGCAGCCTGATAGAAAACGATTCCCCATATATTAAGCGTGTTATGCTTCACCGCCTGTACAGAGTCTGTATTGGCTAGTATCTGGATATTATTAGCCGGATAGTTGTTCATTTCGTCTATAGTGTTCTTGTTGGGAACTATAAAGTATGAATAGTTGCCGGATGTAGGAGTTGTACCATGATTGAACCACATCTTGAATACATCCTTTGTAACACTTTCGCCCGATTGCGAAGAATTGATAGACTGCCATGTACCTGTCTGGCTTTGGTTGCTAATCACTGTGTTGGCTGCGCTTGGGAAGTAATAACCAACACCATTGTGCAACACCCACGATAAGTTATTGAACGAATGTGAGCCTTGACTTAGGGCTTCGACTGTGTTTCCTGCTTTAGCAATCACATTACCTTCTAGTAAACATTGGTTTACTGTTGTGTTTATTTCCTGTGCGGCAGTAGAGTTGATACCGGCTCCCAGACAAACGATTTCATCATCGAAAGCAAACCACGATTTTTTTGCAGCTGTGTTTATGTCATATTCCTGATCGTTCAGATAATAAGCCGTTACGCTGTATATACTGTCAGAAACTCCTCCTGCGAATGTGCTGGTTCCCGATGTCTGCCATTGTCCGGGTTTGGGTATCGTAGAAACTGCCGGAGAGGTGACTCCCGGTATTTTAGCCCAATCCCATACAGGGAATATGTCTATGTATTCATCTCCATTTATAGCAATGTCCATAGCACCATCCGTAAGGAAATAACCTTTTATATTCTCACCGTTACCATTTTCGTTTCGGCAGGTATATATCGAAGCCATTCTTATATCGACCGTATAGCCCGGGCGTTGGTGTAAAGTATAATCCGATCTCCAGAAGTGAGTATTTGAAGGAGTCAATCCATAAGATGGATCTTCCAGTCCCTGAAGCCTGCGTATGGCATTTTCATATTCGGTCTCATTGACCGGATCCAGTTGTTTCATTGTCCCTAGAATCGTTCCGAATCCTGATTGATTAAGAGCTCCCGGACGAGAAAGACCCCTGCCTAATACATTGTAGTTGAAATTCTGCCCCCGTATAACGGGTATATAGCCTACTCGTGTAAATTTGCTTAGCAGGTCGAATTTTTCTGTAGATAAAGCATAAGGCGTATCTACTGTATAGAGGGCAATCGCAGATATTCCGCTAATATAAGCATAGCCATATCCTCCGGTATAAAACTGATTGCCATGCTGGTGATAGGAGTAATCCTGTTGTATCCCTTCTCCGGTAGTCAGGTATAAAGGATAATATACTTGTTCAGCTCCGAACGAAAGGACTTCGTCATTTTGGGTAAGACATCCCCTATATACCCAATGGGTTGCAATATCCAGTTTGTTAGCTCCTGTTCCGGGAGAACCAGGTTGGTCAGGGCGTCCGCCTTCTTCCTCTATTCTGTTCACCAAATTGGTTTCAAGTGTAGATGGAATTTGTTGTGCACCCGAACGTAAAAGGATAAGAATAACACCCATACGTTGCGGACATGCTATTTGTTGCATATACCAGTTGGTGCTTAAAGGATGTTTGTCATACCAATAAGTCAGCATATTTACAATGGCAGTGTATACGGTTTGATTTCCATAATAAGAACTGTTAGGCATGGTATATGATAATACCATAGGTTTAAGCCTGTCGAGGTGTGCCAAAGGAGGCCAGTTGGTTTGTGCATCGCTATTGTAATCGATATCGGGAAAAGCCCCTTGGCTATCGAGTATGGATAGGTAGCGGGTGGTCTGATTAACCACAGTGTCGACATTGACATTCATATGGAAAGTTCGGACTCTTTCCATAATTGTTTCATAAACGGTTGCTGCCGCATTTGTTTTTTCTAGAGAGATTGAGGGTTCATTATCAGAATGTTTTGCAGCTCGGGTTTGAAGAGCAAATGCAAAAATAATGACCAGAAGTAAATAATATTTACTCATGGTTGTGTGATTTTTTTTCATAAAATTTTTCATAATAGTTTGTTGAGAGGATTAGAAAATTGTTTGTGTGTATTTGTGTTTATAATTTCACAATTTAATGAATTATTTTATGATGGGCAAAGGGTATTGAAGGAATCTATATTGTATATAATCTGATAAAAACGACAAGGAGAGAATCTATGATTCTCTCCTTGCTATTATTGTCAATAAACAGATTGGTGTTTTTATTCAGCCTTTGGGTTATTGTCATTTTTGTTGATGCTCTTCTCAGGGCGATCCGGACGTGGAGGACGAGGAAGTAAGGCTTTACGCGATAATTTTATTTTACCGCTTCTTTGATCTATATCTACAAGTTTTACTTGTATCATATCACCTTCTTTTAGACCTGAATCTTCCATATTCTCGATACGATCCCATGATATCTCAGAGATGTGCAATAATCCGTCTTTTCCCGGTAGGAATTCGCAGAATGCACCGTATGGCATGATAGAGCGAACTTTAGCTTCGTACACTTCCCCGATTTCAGGAACTGCTACGATACCTTTTACTTTAGCCATGGCAGCATCGATAGACGCTTTGTTGGTTGCAGAGATTTCTACACGTCCATATCCGTCTATTTCTTCGATAGTGATAGTTGCACCTGTTTCTTCCTGTATACCTTGAATGATTTTTCCACCCGGTCCGATAACTGCACCGATGAAGTCTTTTGCAATGATGATAACTTCGATACGTGGAGCATTTGGTTTCAAGTCTGGACGTGGAGCAGGTAGAGTCTCAAGGATTTTATCCATGATGTGAAGACGACCTTCACGTGCTTGGTTCAATGCTTTCTCAAGTATTTCGTAAGAAAGTCCGTCTACTTTGATGTCCATTTGAGTAGCAGTGATACCATCGCGAGTACCACATACTTTGAAGTCCATATCTCCTAAGTGGTCTTCGTCACCTAAAATGTCAGATAGTACTGCATAGTTTTGACCTTTATTTTCAGAGATCAATCCCATCGCGATACCTGTAACAGGCTTCTTGATTTGTACCCCTGCATCCATAAGAGCAAGTGTTCCGGCACAAACTGTAGCCATGGAAGATGAACCGTTTGATTCCAAAATATCCGATACTACACGAATAACGTATGCATAATCGGTAGGGATCATTGGTTTCAATGCACGAAGAGCTAGGTTTCCGTGTCCTACTTCGCGACGACCTACGCCACGTTGTGGGCGAGCATCACCTGTCGAGAATGGAGGGAAATTATAATGTAATAAGAAACGGTCTTTGGCACTATAAAGGGCTTCGTCAATTATTTTTTCGTCAAGTTTAGTTCCTAAAGTAACTGTTGTAAGAGATTGAGTCTCTCCACGAGTAAAGATTGCAGAACCGTGAGTTCCGGGTAAGTAGTCAACCTCGCTCCAGATAGGACGGATTTGAGTAGTTGTACGTCCATCCAGTCTTTTACCTTCATCCAGAATAGAGCGGCGCATTGCTTCTTTCTCTACATCATGGTAATAACGAGAGATAAGAGAGCCTTTTTCTGCAAGTTCTTCTTCTGTAAGGGTTGCTTTGTATTCTTCAACGATAGCTGCAAAGTTATCGCCACGCTCATGTTTGTTTGTGTTAGCCGATGCTGCTACCTGATAAGCTTTGTCATAACATTTAGCCCAAACATCTTTGCGCAGGTCTTCATCGTTTGTTTCGTGAGAATATTCACGTTTAACGGTTTTGCCAACCATTTCCATCAACTCGATCTGAGCCTGGCATTGAGGTTTGATTGCTTCGTGAGCATATTTGATTGCTTCAAGCATTTCTGCTTCCGAAACTTCTTTCATCTCACCTTCCACCATCATGATGTTATCGATAGTTGCACCTACCATAATATCAAGATCAGCTTTCTCAAGTTCTTCGAAAGTTGGATTTAAAACAAATTTTCCATCTATACGGGCTACTCTTACTTCTGAGATAGGACCGTTGAACGGTATATCTGAAACAGCCAGTGCTGCCGAAGCAGCCAAGCCTGCTAATGCATCGGGCATATCTTTACCGTCAGAGGAGAATAGTAATACATTTACAAAAACCTCTGCGTGATAATCGTCTGGAAATAGTGGTCGTAAAGCTCTGTCAATCAGACGAGATGTTAGGATCTCATAGTCAGACGCACGTCCTTCGCGGCGGGTAAAACCTCCGGGGAAACGTCCGAATGAAGCAAATTTCTCTTTGTATTCAACCGTTAGAGGCATAAAATCCACATCCGGTTTTGCATCTTTTGCTGCAGTTACTGTAGCCAACAAGATGGTATCTCCCATTCTTACGGTAACAGAACCATCAGCTTGTTTTGCTAATTTTCCTGTTTCAATGGTGATAGACCTTCCATCACCCAAATCGATACTCTTTGTAATCGGTTTAATCATAATCTTTTTTCTTACTTCTTAAAATCGTGCAAATGTACGTAAACTTTTTAATTATTTGATTGATTAGCAGGTTAAAGATGATTTAACATATGATAGAATTTTGTTTCTGTTTTATTTTGAAATTATATTGAAGCATAAGAACATTTTAAACTGGGGTATGTTATACTGAAATATTAGAACGTATTTTTATTATAAGTGATTAATTCCTTATGAGTTATGAAAAAGATTTTAGTGTTATCAATTCCAATATTGTTGTTGTCATGCAATAATAGAAAAGAAAGTCAGCCGGAGCCTATCGAGAATGCTGTGATTTCGGAAATAATCGTGACGGATGATCACAATGCCCGTAATTCTTTAGACTATCAAGGAACGTATCGAGGGACTTTGCCTAGCGAAAGGGGTGGAGGGCTTGAAGTAATTCTGACGTTAAGTGAAGATACCTATCTCAAAGATGCCAAATATGTGCTGGATAGTGCCCGTTTTTCTACTCGCGGAAAATATAGTTGGAATTCGGCAGGCAATGTTGTGACTCTGGAAGGAGACAACGAACCTAATAGATATTTTGTGGAAGAAAATGCTCTTGTACAACTAGACTCTGATGGAAACCGCATAACAGGTGAGTTAGAGAATAGTTATATTCTGAGAAAATGAAATGTATGTTAAACATGCGAAAAAAAAACGAAAGTTATTGTGTTAAATTGATGCAATGGTAATTTCAATTTACATTTGCAAACTGTGTTTTAAAGTAAAAAGAAACGTAAAATGAAAAAATTGAAAACAATTCTAGGTTCATTGTTCTTGTTATCATTGCTCTTTGTGTCATGTGACAATGGTAATAAAGAGAAAATAAAAGAAGAGGCTAAGGCCGAAATGGTAGAAAAGATTGAAGAGCATGTGTTGACAAGTACTGTGTTGACGGCAGAGCAACAGGCTAAGTTGACCCCTCAGGTTGTATTAGATTCATTAAAAAAAGGAAATAAGGAATTCGTAGAAGATAAATTGACCATTCGTAATAATACTCAACGAGTAAGAGATGCAGCTATGGGACAATATCCTAAAGCTGTGGTTTTGTCTTGCCTTGATTCCCGTGTTCCGGTTGAGGATGTGTTTCATAGAGGAATAGGTGACCTGTTTGTAGCACGTGTAGCCGGAAATATTGTGAATGAAGATATTCTAGGTAGTTTGGAATATGCTTGCAAAGTGTCAGGTTCTAAACTGGTTGTGGTACTCGGGCATGAGTATTGTGGAGCTATTAAGTCTGCGATCAAAAATGTGAAGCTGGGCAATATAACTCCATTGCTTTCGAAAATTAAGCTGGCAGTAGATGAAGCCAAAAAAAGTTTTGATGGAGATAAGAGTGTCGATAATCCAGAGTTTGTTCAGGCGGTCTGTGATCATAATGTAGATTTGGTTATAAAAGAGATACGCACTAAAAGTCCGATCCTGAAAGAAATGGAAGATAAAGGAGAGATCAAAATTATTGGTGGTGTTTATGATATGGAGACAGGAAAAGTCGATTTTCATGAATAAGAGATAATTATTATAATACATTTTACATGATCCCTGAAGTTTGCAAAGAACTTTGGGGATTTTTTGTATATAATTATGTATCAAACAAAAGAGAGGATAGAGGCGTTTAGTATATATAACACATACTTTGCTTTAATAGAATGGTATTGTCTACATTGTTCTAGGGCTTATAGCTATGCTTTATAATTGTCAGGTACGAGAGTATGTTCTGATAGCTGTATACTCAGATACAAACTATATAACTAAATAATAATCTTTAAAATATACATATTATGGGATTACTTGAAAATAAAATTGCGATAGTGACCGGAGGCGGTTCAGGATTTGGTAGAGCAATGTCTTTGCTTTATGTAAAGGAGGGTGCAAAAGTGATAGTATCAGATATTGATATTGAAAAAGGTGAGGCTACTGTTGGTGAGATTAAATCGAATGGTGGTGAGGCTATTTTTGTAAAAGCAGACGTCGGTCGCCCCGAGGATAACGAAAGGCTAGTAAAAGAGGCGGTTAGTGCTTATGGCAGGCTTGATATTGCTTTCAATAATGCGGGTATAGGCGGTGCATCGGCTCCTATAGGTGAATATCCGATAGATGCATGGGACAAAATAATCCAGATAAATCTTTCAAGCGTATTTTATGGAATGCACTATCAGATTCCTCAAATGCTGAAAAATGGTGGAGGGGTTATTGTGAACATGTCCTCTATTCTTGGGCAGGTCGGTTTTGCCGGAGCGGCAGGATATGTTGCTGCCAAACACGGTGTCGTGGGGCTAACTAAGAATGTTGCTTTGGAATACGGACAAAAGGGAATACGAGCTAATGCCATAGGACCGGGCTTCGTGGAAACTCACTTGACTCAGAATCTGACAGAAGATAAAGAGCAATATGACTTCTTGGTTAGTAAACATCCTATGGGTAGACTGGGCAAAGTAGATGAGATTGTTGACCTTGTACTTTGGTTAAGTAGCGATCGTGCTTCATTCTGTAACGGTGGATATTATCCTGTGGATGGCGGATATCTGGCGAAATAAATAATAAAATTATATAAACAATAAAAAAAGCTACTCTTACATTTAGAGTAGCTTTTTTCTATATTAAGAAATAGGATTTCTTATTTTACACGTTGTACGCGTTTGTAACCATAAACAGCTCTGTTACCCAATTCTTCTTCGATACGAAGTAGTTGGTTGTATTTAGCCATACGGTCAGAACGGCTCAATGAACCAGTTTTGATTTGTCCTGAATTTGTAGCAACTGCGATATCAGCAATTGTAGAATCTTCAGTTTCACCCGAACGGTGAGAAGTTACAGAAGTGTAACCTGCACGGTGAGCCATTTCGATAGCATTCAAAGTTTCAGTTAATGAACCGATTTGGTTAACTTTGATAAGGATTGAGTTAGCACAACCCATTTCGATACCTTTTTTCAAGAAATCAACGTTAGTTACGAATAAGTCATCACCAACCAATTGGCATTTGTCACCGATCATGTCAGTAAGAGCTTTCCATCCGTCCCAGTCGTTTTCGTCCATACCGTCTTCGATAGAGTCGATAGGATATTTTTCTGTAAGAGATTTCAAAAATTCAGCTTGTTCCTTAGAAGAACGTTTTGCGCCGTTAGCACCTTCAAATTTGCTGTAGTCATAAACTTTAGCAGATTTGTCATAGAACTCAGATGCAGCACAGTCAAGAGCGATAGTTACGTCTTTTCCTGGCTCATATCCTGCAGCTTTGATAGCTTTGATGATAGAATCCAAAGCATCTTCTGTTCCAGCTAATGTAGGAGCGAAACCACCTTCATCACCTACAGCAGTGCTAAGACCTCTTCCTTTAAATTCTTTTGCTAATGCGTGGAATACTTCAGCACCCATTCTCAAACCTTCTTTGAATGAAGGAGCACCAACAGGGCGGATCATGAACTCTTGGAATGCGATAGGAGCATCAGAGTGAGAACCTCCGTTGATAATGTTCATCATAGGAACAGGAAGAACATATGTGTTAGTTCCACCGATATAGCGATACAAAGGAATGTCAAGATAGTTAGCCGCAGCTTTAGCTACTGCAAGAGAAACACCAAGAATAGCGTTTGCACCTAATCTAGATTTAGTAGGAGTGCCATCAAGTTCGATCATTTTGTTGTCGATGTCTACCTGATTCAAAGCACAGTCTCCTTCAAGAGCAGGAGCGATTACTTTGTTTACGTTTTCTACAGCTTTTTGAACTCCTTTACCCAGATAGCGTTTTTTGTCTCCATCACGAAGTTCAAGCGCTTCGTGTTCTCCTGTAGATGCTCCCGATGGAACAGCTGCACGGCCAAATGCGCCAGACTCAAGAGTTACATCAACTTCGATTGTAGGATTACCCCTTGAATCCAAAATTTCACGTGCGAAAATACGTTCGATTCTCATGTTTTTTTATTTAATTTAAATAAGTAATATGTAGTTATTTATTCTAATCGAATTTTGCCTAGCAAAAATACTTCTTTTTTTCTTTTATCGAAATACTTTCGTCGTGTAATTTACTAACTTCATTAACTTTATTTAAAGTGGAAAATCCGTGATTGCTCTATTGCTTCCGAATTATTCTTCTAATGTTTACACATATTTTAGTTTTATTTGATAAAAAAACAGCCGGTAGATTGTGTCTTGCCGGCTGTTCTTAGTTATTTTCTATTGGAGGAATTTTCTTCTGAAAGCATGGATATCTACATCGAGCACTTCTTCTAAATATCGCTCTACGGTACCATATTCATTTTTAATGTGTTGTATACCTGCTTCTAAGAATTCACGTTTCACTCCGAACAACGCCTGCAGATTTGGATATTGCTCTATATAACCTGCATATTTATCTTTCAGGTAGATGTTAGATTCCAGATAATCTTCTATAACAGTATTATCATCCGCACCCAGAGCATATAACACAAGAGCTGCTCCCATACCTGTTCTGTCTTTTCCGGCGGTGCAGTGGAAGAGAAGAGGAACGTTTTCTTCATTCTGAAGTAAATGGAAGAAGTCCTTATATCTGTTTATGATATTTGGTTCTGTTACAAGGCTTATATTCAGATTCATCATCATAGTATCGAGTGCGCTTTCTGATAGATAAAATAGAGAATCCATGTTCATTAAACTGCCCGGATCTATGGAGTATGCATAATTTTGTACAACACTCGATGGATTCCTGTCCTGAGCTGCACTTCTTTCCGAATCTGAACGAAAATCGACAACAGAAATGAGAGGAATAGAAGATAAATAATCTAAATCGGCATCTGTGAGAGCGTCCATTTCATCCGAACGGAATATTTTCCCCCATTTTACATGGCGTCCGTCTGAGGTCTTAATGCCTCCCATATCCCTGAAATTGAAACCTCCTGTCATAGGAAGATGTTTGTCTGCCAGTATGAAGTGATCTCCATTTGCTTTCAGCATGAAATAACTTCTTACATTAGCGGGTACATTCAATTCAAATATACCACTTCCTTCTCCTTTTAATATAGGAGTAGTCTGGTCAATAGACTCTACTGATGTTCCGGAGTATAATTTCCATTTTTTTCCGTTCTCGATGGATAAAGATGCAGTTTTTGTTTCTTTATCTCGAATAATTGTTGCTGCCATAGAGAGACTTGTTCCCCTGGTTTCGAGAGGAGTAGTTGGTATTTCATCTTGTTCACTGCAAGCCAATAATAATGTACTCAATGATAAAAGAAAAATTTCTTCATAATTTGTAGTTTTAGGAGTTTGTATAATTATGTATTGTAAATATAAATCATGTGATTTATAATGACTTATTAACGTTGTGAGTCCTTATTTGTTCATGCTTTGAGTTTATCATATCTTACATGGTTATTATGATAAATAAGATATTTTGCAGATAAAGAGGTATGAGTTATTCTATCTGTTTATGCCCTATAGTCTTTGTCTATTTTGAAAATAAGGTAAATTATAGTATGTTTACAGAAAATAAGGAAAGTTTTTAGAGGACTATTTGGCAATATGCTAATTTAAAATGTTGTAGTGTGATAATTTGTTTTTATTGGGTAAATCCTTCAAAATATTGGATTCTCAATATTTAGACTTCAGCAAAACAAAGAAAAATTAATATATGAAGAAAGCTTATGAAAAGTTCGTTGCCCGTCAAGAGCAACTAAACAAGCAATACGGAGAGAACTACTATAAAAAACAGCACCAAAGAGGAAAACTTACTGCCCGCGAGCGTATCCTTTTGTTATTTGATAAAGGAACTTTTGAGGAAATGGACGCCTATGCACCTCCTGCAACAGCATCGTTTGGGAAGACTGTCGATGCTTTCGGTGATGGTGTTATAACCGGCTTTGGTTATGTCAACGGTCGTTTGGTATACGCCTATTCGCAAGATTTTAATGTGTTGGGAGGTTCCTTAGGAGCTACACATGCAGCCAAAATAGCCAAAATTCAGGATTTAGCACTAAAGACCGGTTCACCCGTAATTGGGCTGATAGATTCGGGTGGCGCACGTATTCAGGAGGGGGTAAACAGCCTGAATGGATATGCCGATATTTTCAAACGGAATGTAATGTCATCGGGGGTTATTCCTCAGATTTCTGTCATAATGGGACCTGCTGCCGGTGGGGCGGTATATTCTCCGGCATTGACGGACTTTATTTTTATGACGGCAGATACAAGTTATATGTTCGTTACAGGACCTAATGTTGTGAAAGAGGTTTTGAACGAAACGGTATCGACCGAGGATTTGGGTGGAGCATCGGTGCACTGTACAAAATCGGGAGTAGCGGATTTTGTGTATAATGATGACGAAAACACGATTCTGGGAGTAAAAAAACTCTTGTCCTATCTGCCGTCCAATAATATGGAGAACCCTCCTTATATCAAATCGGAAGATATTGCGAATAGGGTAGAGGAGGATTTAAGAGCAATTGTGCCCGAAGATCCTGATAAGCCTTATGATGTAAAAGAAGTGGTCAGCCTGATTGTTGATAATGGAGACTATTTGGAAATAGCAGAAAATCATGCTGCTAATATCTTTACGGCTTTTGCTCGTCTGGATGGGCAGGTTGTGGGTATTGTAGCCAATCAGCCTAAAGTAATGGCAGGTACTTTGGATATCGATTCGTCAGTGAAGGCTGCTCGTTTTATTAATATTTGCGACTCATTTAATATACCTATTATTACATTGGAAGATGTTCCCGGATTTTTACCCGGAACAGATCAGGAGCATGATGGTATTATACGCCATGGAGCAAAGTTGCTTTATGCATATACATATGCATCCGTTCCTAAAATTACGGTTATCATGCGTAAGGCGTATGGAGGGGCATATATTGTGATGAATAGCAAGGGGATAGGTGGAGACTTTAGCTTTGCATGGCCTACAGCCGAAATCGCAGTAATGGGACCCGACGGGGCGATTGCTATTTTGTACCGGAAAGAATTGGCAGAATCGGAAAACCCTGTTGCCCTGAAAAAAGAACTTACACAAAAATATCGTGATGAGGTTGCTAATCCTTACATTGCTGATGAAAAAGGATTTATCGATGAAGTGATTGATCCTGCTCTTACTCGCTCTAAGATTATTAAAGTACTGAAATCTTTAGAGAAGAAAACAGAGCTGAGACCTAAGCGCAAGCATGGTAATATTTCGTTGTAATGTTTAAGCGAAAGAATGTATTTGATGATATACTGAGTTTATAACAGGTTTTGGCTGTTCTATTTGCCAAAGTAATAAAAAGGTCTGAGACCTAAAGAGAAAAAATGAGACAGAAAAAAATAAAATCCATATTAATAGCCAACCGTGGCGAGATAGCTATGCGTATTGCCCGTACTGCCCGACAAATGGGGATAAAGGCGGTGATGATACGTACGCAAAAAGAACCTTCCGCTTTCTATTTGACAGATGCGGACGAAATAGTCGATTTTCCGGATATAGATAATGGTGGTATTCCTGAGTTTCTCGATATAGAGACACTTGTTCTTATCGCAAAAAGGAAAAAAATAGATGCCATACATCCCGGATACGGCTATTTGTCTGAAAATTCGCAATTTGCTACACGTTGTACCGAAGAAGGAATTATTTTTATCGGACCTTCTCCCCGGATTATCCAGAATATGGGGGATAAGATAGTTGCAAAAGAGATTGCAGCGAAAAGCAAAGTGCCGATGTTAGGTGGTAGTGAGGGAAGTGTAGAAACTCTTGAAGATGCCCTTGATATAGCAGAAAAGATAGGTTTTCCTCTGATTATTAAAGCTTCTGCCGGAGGTGGAGGACGTGGAATGCGTGTTGTTCGTAAGAAATCGGAGATGAAGCAAATGTATTATTCTGCATCTTCCGAAGCACAACGGGCATTCAACAATCCCTCTGTTTTTATAGAGAAATTTCTTGAGAATCCTAAACATATAGAATTTCAGATAGTAGCCGATTCACATGGTAATGTGATTCATTTGGGTGAAAGGGAATGCTCGGTACAACGTAAACACCAGAAACTACTCGAAGAAGCTCCTTCGCCCGCTTTGTCGGAAGAATTGCGCGAGAAGATGGCAAAAGCTGCCGTTTCCCTAGCCAAAGGTGCAGGATATGTTAGTCTGGGTACAGTGGAGTTTCTCCTTGATAATAATGGCAATTTCTTTTTCATGGAAATGAATACACGTATTCAGGTGGAGCATCCTGTGACGGAGATGATAACCGGACTCGATCTGGTAGAACTGCAAATACGCATAGCTAATGGAGAGAAGCTGCCTGTTACGCAGGAAGATATTAAACTGAATGGCTGGGCTATCGAATGCCGGATCAATGCCGAAGATGTGCAAGCCGGATTCTCGCCATGTACAGGTATAATTAAAGCACTCCGTATTCCCGAAGGGGAAGGAGTCAGGATAGATAAAGGTGTAGAAGTAGGTTCTGAAATCACACCTTATTTCGATTCTATGGTGGCAAAACTTATTGTGCACGGGAAAGACAGAGATACTACAATACAACAAACATTGGATGCTTTGGGTAAATTCCATGTGAAAGGTATCAAGACAACTATTCCATTCTGTAAAGCGGTTCTTCATAACAAGATATTCCGCTTGGGTAACTTTGATACGTCTTTTATCGAAAAGGATATGGATTCGTTAGTATATCGTGAGAAAGATGAGGCTTTGCTAGCTGCATTGGTAGCTATTCATAATTACAGAAAATCAAATGAGTCGATTCAGGAACAGGAGAAGCCGCTTGATGTATGGTCTTTGAGGAACAGAATAAATAATATGTAAAAGAGATTGAAGAGTATGCAAAATATATTATCCGATAAGTTAATAGCATTGAACAGAGACAATGGCGAAGAGCTGGGATTTTTGTTAAATGAAAATTCAAAATATATAGCCGGTGATAATGAATTAGATGTCAGCCTGAAAAGAACTGATGACGGATTTTCTTTATTATCGATAAATGGTGTTACCTATCCGGTCGAAATTGTTTCTGTTCATCAGAATGTATATGAGATATTAGTGAACGGAGTCAGCTACAATTTTTCGGTAGAAACACCTTTCTCTTTGGAACGTAAAAAAATGCTGGATAAGCAAATGGGCGAATCGAGCACAATACTTATAAAAGCTCCGATGCCCGGTAAGATACTCGATGTACTGGTAAAAACCGGAGATACTGTAAAATCAGGAGATACATTGCTGATACTGGAAGCTATGAAAATGCAGAATGCTATATTGGCGAGTACTAAAGCAATTGTGAAAAAAGTCGTTGTAAGGTCAGGAGATACTACCAGTAAAAGCGATTTGCTGATCGAATTGGAGAAAGAGTAAGCTGCTTTGGGAGTGTTGATGCAATAAACTGCATTGTTGTTATGATGAGAAAGAAAACGAGAAGTAAGTTTAAACGGATTATGTTTATAATATTAGCAATTATAGCCGCACTTATTGTTGCGGTTATAATTTTTACTAACCAGTCGAATTTCGGGAAAACTCCTCAAGGAGAAAGATTGGATCGGGTAAAGAAATCGGTCAATTATAAAGATGGGAAATTTCAGAATTTACATGAAACTCCACAACTTACATCAGATAAAGGGTTTGCAATGATTCTGCTCGATTTCTTATTTAAAAAGAAAGACAGATTAGAGCCGGTAACAGAGTTGCCAACTGTGAAGACTGACTTGAAGACATTGGACAGAAGTAGTGATGTGCTTATTTGGTTTGGTCATTCTTCTTATTTAATGCAAGTTGACAGCATCCGTATATTGGTTGATCCTGTCCTTAGTGGTGCGGCTTCTCCTGTGTCTTTTGTGAATAAGCCTTTTAAGGGAGCGGATATATATAAACCGGAAGATATACCCGAAGTAGACTATTTACTTATTTCTCATGACCATTGGGATCATCTGGATTATAAAACTGTGATGAACCTGAAAGATAGGGTGGGTAAAGTGATTTGTAGCTTGGGTGTCGGAGAACATTTCGAATATTGGGGATTTGAGAAAAGTAATATAATAGAACTGGACTGGAACGAAAGTGCAGATTTAGGCAATGATTTTAATATTCATTGTTTACCTGCTAGGCACTTTTCAGGCAGGGGGGTATCTCCTAATCAATCTATATGGTCTTCGTTTTTGTTTGAGACTCCTTCACGAAAAATATATGTTGGTGGAGATAGTGGCTATGATACGCACTTTGCTGATATTGGTAGTCGTTTTCCGGATATTGATCTCGCTATTTTGGAAAATGGACAATATGATAAAGATTGGAAATATATTCATTTGTTGCCTGAACAGATTCCACAGGCATTTAAAGACTTAAGAGCAAAAAAGCTTTTTACGGTACATCATTCCAAATTTGCATTGGGAAATCATCCGTGGGATGAACCATTAAAGAAGATTACAACATCTGCAGAAAGGGATTCAATAGACTTGATTCAACCGATGATAGGGGAGGTTGTAAATCTGAATGATAGTACTTATACTATAAATAAATGGTGGGAAGGGATTAATTAGAGAGAGAATCTATCAGACTGGTGATATTGGATGTGAAAAGCTTTACAGCTATTGCCATAAGGATGATTCCAAAGAATTTGCGCATAACGTAAACTCCCCCCACCCCCATGATTCTTTTTACAAGTTGCAGATTCTTTAATACAAGAAAGACAATTATCATATTGAGCAGAAGTGCTGCAATAATATTCACGACGCTGAATTCAGCCCGCATAGATAACAATGCCGTGAATGTGCCCGGACCTGCGATAAGGGGAAATACTATGGGTACGAGTGTTGTAGAACCTCCGGGAGCATCATTTTTAAATACTTCTACTCCAAAGATCATCTCTATTGAGATGATGAAGATAACCAGCGCTCCGGCGACGGCAAAAGAAGAAACATCTACATTGAAAAGCTGCAATATCCAGTCTCCGACGAATAAGAATCCGACTAATATGCAAAAAGAGTACAACGAAGCCTGGACAGGATTGACATCTTGCCCGTCTTTCTGAAAGTTGAGAAAAATAGGCACCGATCCTAGAACATCTATCAGTGCGAAGAGTACTACAAAAGCACTTAATATTTGGGTTATATCTACAGACATATTATTCAATAAAATGATATAAAAATATTACAGTACCCGTTATTGCATTTTTTTTCTCCCCTTTAATCTCCAGCGTGAAATTCAGTTCGGCTTTGGTTATACCACGTAAGTTTTTTAGGGAATCGAGTCTTACCGCCAGCCTAACCTCACTGTCTACAACTACGGGTTGAGTAAATTTTAGCTTCTCAATGCCATAGTTAATAAGCATTTTTAGGTTATTAACTTCTATGATCTGATTCCACATATAGGGAAGGAGTGAGAGCATAAGATATCCATGAGCTATGGTATTCTGAAAAGGACTGTCTGTCTTTGCTTTTTCTTTGTCAATATGTATCCATTGATGATCTAAAGTGGCGTCAGCAAACATATTTATACGGTCTTGAGTAATTTTTAAATAATCAGAGACTCCAATTTGTTTACCTACATACTTTTCAAAATCAGCGTATGAATTGACTATCACTTTGCTCATGAAATAGTTTTTTAAGATTGCTTTTGTAAAAATAGTAACATTAATTTTTAATAACGAATTTTAGAATGTTTGAGTTCAGTATTTTTTTATTTTTTTTACGAATACTGGTATTAGTAAGTATTAATCTGACTTAATAAGATACATATCAATGATATTTTCTAATAAATTTCTCCTAAAAAAGTAAAAGAATTGATGATTACGTTTATTCTTTATTTTGTATCGGACGTTTTTAATTTTATCTTTGGTCGGATGGTGAGTAGAAAGTTTTTTGTAGTAATGATTTGTGTCATATCTCTGTAAACTAATTCTTTGGTACTGTGAGAAGGGTAATATTTATATATTTCGCATCGATTATTATATTATTGAATTTAATATCATGTAAAAGAAGTGGTGATGAAGAAGGTTTGAAAAAGCTGGAAGAATTGAAGCAGGCTTATTTATGGAACACGCATTCTGAGTATGCTATAGATTATCTTTATAGATTTCGGGAGGAGGCACTCAGGCAGGAAAACCCTCGTTATACTGCTACTGCTTACTATTATTTGTCGGGACTATATATGGCGAGAGTAGACTCTGTAAGCAAGGATAGTGCGTTTTATGCTACACATAAGGCTACCGAATATTATCAGAAAGCAGGATATAAAACCGGAGAGATATTGGCCGGAGTTCGTAGAATCGAACTATTGATCTCAGAAGGTAGTTTTGAGCTGGCATTGGAAAATGCATCTCAGTTATTGTCAAAGGCACAGGCTTATAACGATAAATACATGATTGCTAGTGTATATGGTGCTTTTGCATCTATCTATGTGTATTACAACCGGCTGGAAGATGCTCTTGGGATGGCGGACTTAGCAACAGAGTTTTACCTTGGTTGTAATAATTTTGAAGATATATTGCCGGAATACAATTATCAGATACTATTTAAGATATTAATAGCCAATTTGCTTGGTGATAATGAGTTGTCATTGTCTTATTGTGAAAAATATAAAGAAGGGGTTGAAAAGGAGAAGACCTCAGAGTCGGCGAAAAGAGATAAAAAGAATATTGTTAACCTATATGTGATATCTAATTTTATTGAGATGAATAGGTTGGATGAAGCGGAAGTTTTAATGAATGAATTTCAGGCCTATTTAGATGGACAAAAAAATGTAAATGAGAAGATTATAATGGAGCAAAATCTTCTTTTGGCAAACTATAACCTTAAAAAGCACTTTTATGAGAAAGCTTTGTCATATATCGAGGCTATAGATCGCCGGTTATTGGTATATGTGGATTTTATCACGGTCTCGGAAAAGAAAATTGAGATATTGAAGGCTAAAGGGGATTATGCAAATGCTCTGAGGGTGAGGAATGAACTGTATCAATATACAGATTCTTTGCATAGAAAAAGTACTACTAAACAGCTCGAAAAGTTAAAATATAGCCTTCATTTGGAACAACAGGCCGCAGAGAATGAGGTGAAAATGAAATATATACGTATAATTATTATACTGTTATCTTTCATGTCTATTTCTTTGATAGTAATGTTTTCGATCAAACGACATGCAGTAAAATTGCTAAGGAGAAAAAATCAATTATTATTCATGCAATATAGAAGTATGGATAAACATGATCGTAAGTCAAATATACCGGACTCTTCGACTCAAGAATCTCAGAATGTTGAGCAAAGTATCGATTTATTTGATAAGACGGAACTATATTTAGATAATACCCAGTGTTTTAGAAATCCTGATATATCGAGAGAGTCATTGGCCGCGGAACTGGGTACAAACAGACAATACCTGACAGAGGCTATTCAGAAGAGAAAGAAGATGACTTTCATGGAATATATTAATGAAATGAGGCTTGAGTATGCACGTCGCTTACTCTGTTATAGTTTGGAACTTTCTATTGATGAGATTTTTGTTTCTTCCGGCTTTAATAGTAAGAGCACTTTTTATAGATTGTTTAAACAGAAATATGATTTGACACCCAAAGAGGTTAGAGAATTGGCTGTGAAAGATAATTAGTGTGTGAAATAGACCTTTCTTTTCTTGTTTCTGTATTTATTTGATATTTATCATTTTGCGTATTTGATAATATGTTTCTGCGTATTTGATAATGTATTTTGCCTGACTGATTATAGGTTTTGCAGAATCAATACTCTCAGAGCTCTGTTTTGAAATATTTTTGCAGCGAGAGAACCAAGAGTAATGATCGACATCTGATTCTTAGAGAAAAGCATAAATCTAAAAACGTTGCTTTTAGATTATTTAGGAGAAAGTAGTACGTAAAGTTACAATTAGAGAAGTTGGTAATATTAATGATTTGGGAGAATTTTAGATTTAAAAACATTTGCAAATGTCGGAATCTCTTAACTTATGAACATATATAGAATTTGAGAATCAGATCTAATATTACTTTTATTATTATCGCAGATTGAATGCATTCAATCTGCGATATTTTGTATAAAGCCCTTGATTGGGAAAACAGCATCAAAAAAACTTTATTATCTTTGTGCATCTTATTAAAAATCATATTGAAAAACGAATAAAAGAATAGATATAGAATCCTATGTTTGAAAATTTAAGTGATAGATTAGACCGCTCGTTTAAACTACTGAAAGGAGAGGGCAAAATTACCGAAATAAATGTAGCTGAGACATTGAAAGATGTTCGTAGAGCATTGCTCGATGCCGATGTTAACTTTAAGACTGCAAAACAATTTACAGAGACGGTTAAAGAGAAAGCTTTAGGACAAAACGTATTGACAGCCGTTAAGCCGAGCCAGTTGATGGTGAAAATAGTTCATGATGAACTTGCCGAACTGATGGGAGGAACTGCGGTTGATATCGATTTGAAAAATAATCCTACTATCATTTTGATGTCGGGGCTTCAAGGTTCAGGTAAAACGACATTTACAGGAAAGCTTGCTAATCTGCTTAAAACCAAAAAAGGAAAGAAACCCCTGCTTGTAGCAGATGATATATATCGCCCGGCTGCAATTGAGCAGCTGAAAGTATTGGGAACACAAATAGATGTTCCTGTATATTTTGAAGAAGGAAACAAAAATCCGGTCGAAATTGCTCAGAATGCTATTAAGCAAGCGAAAGCGAATGGAAATGATGTCGTAATAATAGATACAGCAGGTCGTTTGGCTATCGATGAGGCGATGATGAATGAAATTGCTGCTATTAAAGATGCTGTAAGACCAAATGAAATACTTTTTGTAGTTGACTCCATGACCGGTCAGGATGCTGTGAATACGGCAAAAGAGTTTAACGACAGGTTAAACTTTGATGGAGTTGTACTTACTAAGCTTGATGGAGATACTCGTGGTGGTGCTGCATTATCCATTCGCTCGGTAGTGAATAAGCCTATCAAGTTTGTGGGTATGGGTGAGAAGATGGATGCATTGGATGTATTCCATCCCGAACGTATGGCAGACCGTATTCTGGGTATGGGTGACATTGTCTCTCTTGTAGAACGTGCACAGGAGCAGTATGATGAAGAGGAAGCCCGCCGCCTCCAAAAGAAAATTGCAAAAAACCAATTTGACTTTAATGACTTTATTTCCCAGATAAACCAAATCAAGAAAATGGGTAACCTAAAAGATTTGGCAGCAATGATTCCGGGAGTAGGTAAGGCAATGAAGGATATTGATATCGATGATAATGCATTCAAAAGTATAGAAGCGATTATTTATTCGATGACACCGAAAGAAAGATCGAATCCGGAAATCTTGAACGGTAGCCGCCGTCAGAGAATTGCTAAAGGTAGCGGAACAACTATTCAGGAGGTGAATAAATTGATTAAGCAATTTGATGAAACCCGTAAAATGATGAAGATGATGACTCAGATGAAGGGTGCAGGCAAATTGATGTCAAAGATGCCGGGAATGAGAAGAAAATAATTTATGGCAAATAAAATAGAAGAGAAGAAGTGATTCTTCTCTTTTTTATTTATATTCAATGTTTCTATTTTAATTTACCCTCAAAATATCAGATACTATGCAATTGATAGACGGAAAAGCCATATCGGCTCAGATGAAAAAAGAGATAGCGGAAGAAGTAAATACTATAAAAACTGCTGGTGGTAAGATTCCTCATTTGGCTGCGGTCTTGGTTGGTCATGATGGAGGAAGTGAAACTTATGTGGCTAATAAGGTGCGCACATGCGAAGAGGTTGGCTTCAAGTCTTCACTGATCAGATATGAAGATGATGTGACAGAAGAAGAGATTTTGGCTTGCGTGGAAAGACTGAACAGAGATAAAGATGTGGATGGTTTTATCGTACAATTGCCATTGCCAAAACATATATCGGAACAGAAAGTAATAGAAGCGATTGATTACCGAAAAGATGTGGATGGCTTTCACCCTATTAATGTAGGGCGTATGTCGATAGGTTTACCTTGTTTTGTTTCGGCAACTCCTGCTGGGATATTGGAGTTATTGAAACGCTATGAAATACCAACGCAGGGAAAACATTGTGTAGTTTTGGGACGGAGTAATATTGTGGGTAAGCCGGTTGCTAATCTGATGATGCAGAAAGGTTATCCTGGAGATGCTACTGTTACCGTATGTCATAGCCGTACACCTGATATTAAAGAAATATGCCTGAAGGCTGATATTATAATAGCTGCTTTGGGTGTTCCTGAGTTCCTGAAAGGCGATATGGTGAAAGAAGGTGTTACTGTTATAGATGTAGGTACTACACGAGTGCCTTCTACTGAAACTAAATCCGGATTCAAGCTGAAAGGTGATGTTGCTTTCGATGAGGTCTCTAAAAAAGCAGCCTATATAACACCTGTACCGGGTGGGGTAGGACCTATGACTATTATCTCGCTAATGAAGAATACTTTATTAGCAGGTAAAAAAGAAATTTATAAGTAATGATTAATAAGGAATGAGCCGGATAAATAATTATCCGGCTCATTTGTTTAAATGGCCTTTTTGCGAGAATTTTTTATTATCTCAAAAGATTGTCTTATACCATGGAAATTGTTTTGATTAATGTTAGTCTGAAATTCTAAATTTCGAATAAATCGTAATGTACTTTTATATCTATATTTAAGTTAAATTCTGAACAGCATATAACATTCTTTTGTTCTCAATATAAAACTGTTAAAATCTAACAGGAAAAATAATGAGAATAATATATGGAAGAGAATCGTAAATGGTATGCCTTAGAGGCACAAGAAATTATTGAAACTTTAAATTCAGATGAAAAAAAAGGCTTGGATGACAACACAGCCTCTCAACATCTAAAAGAATACGGAGAAAATAAACTACCCGAAAAGAAAAAAGAGAGCCAGATAATACGTTTTCTCAAGCATTTCAATGATATACTTATTTACATTCTTTTCATTGCAGCCATTATAGCCGCAATATTAGGGCATTATGTCGATACCATAGTAATTGTTATAGTAGCAATCATTAATGCCTTCATTGGATTCTTTCAGGAGAACAAAGCGGAGAAGGCATTGGAAGACATAAAGAGCCTGTTATCTCTAAAAGCAAATGTCATACGCAATGGAGAACGAACCGAGATAGACGCAGATAAAATAACAGTCGGAGATATAGTTTTGCTAAATCCCGGAGATAAAATTCCGGCCGATTTGAGGCTTATAAGTACCAGTAATCTGAAAATTGAAGAATCTATACTTACAGGAGAATCCGTTCCTTCTGAAAAAGATTCTAACATTTTGGAAGAAAATGCAGCACTTGGCGACAGAGTAAATATGGCTTTTTCGGGTACAACAGTTAGTTCGGGTACAGGAAGAGGTATTGTAGTTGCAATAGGAGCAGATACAGAGTTAGGAAAAATCAACGAGATGATCAGCGATACGGAACAACTAACCACTCCTTTACTCAAACAAACCACTCAGTTTGGTAAAACTATATCTATTGTTATTGTTGGTCTGGCTATTCTCATTTATTTGTTTGGCTATTTTTATAGGGATTACGAACCTACCGAGTTGCTTATGTCTGTAATAGGTTTGGCAGTTGCAGCCATACCCGAAGGGCTTCCGGCTATTCTATCCATCATTCTGGCAATCGGAGTTCAGAATATGGCAAAAAGAAAAGCCATTATTCGAAATCTACCCTCCGTAGAAACACTTGGTGCTGTGTCCGTTATTTGTTCGGATAAAACAGGTACTCTTACCAAAAATGAAATGACAGTTAAAACTGTTATTACTAAAGACAATATTTTCGAAGTATCAGGTACGGGGTACGCTCCTGAAGGGAAAATCACTCTCAACGAAAAAGAGGTCAATTTTGGAGAAGAGAAAACTTTAACTAAACTTATCGACTGCTTTTATTATTGCAATGACGCATCCTTAGGTTTAGATGAAAATGACCGATGGATGGTGAAAGGTGACCCTACCGAAGGAGCGCTCATCACCTTATATGACAAAGCTGATCTGAAAGAGTTAAATATTAAAAGATTGGCTACAATCCCTTTCGACTCCGAATATAAATATATGGCTATATTAGTCGATACGGGTGAAAAGAAGCTGATCTTTATTAAGGGTGCACCCGACCGCCTGTTAGATATGGCTTCACAAGAGAGGTCAGAATCGGGCGTTCAGGATTTTGACAAGCAATATTGGGAAAAACAAATACGAGAAGAAGCCCAAACAGGAAAACGGCTTATCGGAGCAGCTTATCATATTATGCCTCCCGAAACAACTGCGATATCACATGACGACATACAGGATGATATTATCTTTTTAGGATTAGCAGGAATCATAGATCCACCGAGAGAAGAAGCTATCGAAGCCGTAAAGGTGTGCTCAGATGCAGGGATCACAGTTAAGATGATTACCGGAGACCATGTAGATACTGCCAAGGCTATAGGTAAAGAAATGGGAATCGGCGATGGAGAAAAAGCCCTGCAAGGCAAAGACCTTGAGAACATGAATGATAATGAACTGGCAGATGCAGCACAAGAGTACGATATTTTTGCACGTACCAGCCCCGAACACAAACTTCGCCTGGTAAAAGCTTTACAATCGAAAGGCTCTATTTGTGCAATGACAGGTGATGGTGTGAATGATGCTCCCGCACTCAAAAGAGCCGATGTGGGTATTGCAATGGGTATAAAAGGAACAGAAGTCACTAAAGATTCTGCTGAAATGGTGCTGGCAGATGACAATTTCAGTACTATAGCGGCAGCAGTAGAGGAAGGGCGAAGGGTTTATGATAATCTCAAAAAAACTATACTGTTTATACTGCCTACCAACGGTGCGGAAAGTTTTCTTATCATGGCTAGTATATTATTCGGAACGATGATGCCGCTTACTCCTGTACAGATATTATGGGTAAATATGGTGACATCCATTACCGTATCATTAGCCCTTGCTTTTGAGAAGATAGAACCTGATGCGATGAAACGTTCACCTCGTTCCCCTAAAGTGCCACTTCTGAGCGGTTATTTCATTTGGCGTATATTATTTGTTTCCATTCTCATTGGTGGTGGTACATTGTTAATGAACCTTCATCTATTGGATAATGGTATTTCAGAAGATATTGTTAAGACAATAACATTACAGACTATTGTTATTACCCAGATGTTTCACTTATTCAATAGCAGAAATATCAATCAATTTGCCATAAATAAAGATTTCTTTAGTAACAAAGCCGTATTTGTCGTTTGTGGATTGCTGATTATACTGCAATTAGGGATTACTTACATACCATTTATGAATAATGTATTTGGTACTTATCCGCTCGAAGCACATTATTGGATATATCCTGTCGTATTAGGTATAATCGTATTCGTAGTAGTTGAAATAGAGAAAGCCATAATGGGTAAACTGAATTTGGCTAAACTATATATCTAGATGCCGGGAGCCAGTTTACTTTTCATCCTCTCCCGGCGTTCATAAGTCGTACCATCTGCAACAAAAATACCATTTCCCCGATAATGAAAGATTGTCTTTTCTTGTCGGTTAGGTACTATCCATGCTTTGACCGCGTCAAGCACGAAGATATTATGCCTCTCTATATATTCTGCAACTTTGCATTCTATGTTGGCATAGCATTCTTTGATGAGTGGGGCTTTTACAATGTCAGCATCTAAAGCAGTCAGACCAAACTCCGTAAATTTGTCAGTCTCGCTACCGATACAGGTTCCCACACTTATTACTGTGTCCAAAAGATCAATAGTCGGAATGGAGATCACACATTCTTCGGTTTTTGTAAGTGCTTCGAATGAATAATTCCAAGGACCGGTCAGCAACGCCAAACGAGGTGTAAAGTCCATAACCATATGCCACGAAATAGTCATAATATTATGTTTTCCTTTATAAGATGTAGTGACCATAGTTACAGGTCCCGGCTCGATAAGCGTAAATGCTTTGTGTAGTTCAAGTTCTTTCATTTCAAATAAATATCTATTTTTGCTATATGCGTACTATAATCTCTTCTATAGAAGAACTAACAAACGAAACTATCATTAGTTTCTCCGACAATGGAATAATTACCAGTGAGTCGGGCAAAAAATATTTCCTCAAAAGTGGTAAGACATCCCGCACATACCAATGCGAAGCAAATGGATTAAAAGAACTGGCAAAAGCGAACAGCATAAGGATAGCGGAGGTAATTTCTGCCGGAGATAATTATATCCTTACTGAATATATTGAAAGACATTCTCCCAAAGGCGATTTCTTTGAACGATTCGGAGAACAATTTGCCCAATTACATAAATACAAAGGAAAAGAGTACGGATTTTATGAAGATAACTTTATTGGAGCCAATGTGCAGATAAACACAGGAAATGAAGAGGAGAAATCGGATTGGATTTCTTTTTTCTGGAACAAACGGTTATTATACCAATACAAATTGGCAGAAAGAAACGGTTGTATCTCAGACTCTTTGAGAAAAGGATTTTCGAATCTGGAATCTAAAATAGAAAGTATTCTTCAAGAGAGTATAGAACCACCCTGCTCGTTACATGGCGATTTATGGTCAGGGAATTTTCTTTGCGACAAAGTGAACAATCCGGTGCTTATCGATCCTGCCATTTATTACGGGCATAGAGAAGCCGATCTGGCAATGACAAAAGTATTCGGAGGTTTTCCTCCTCAATTTTACGAAAGCTATAACAATGAATATCCGCTGAAACCTGACTGGGAATACAGGGAGGGAATTTACAAGCTATACCATATACTGAATCATCTGAATATATTCGGACGAAGTTATTTACGTGAAGCAGAAAGTATATTGAGTAGATATATGTAAAAAGAGTTCAATCTAAGAAATTGAACTCTTTTTACATACTTCCTAGTTAATTAATCAAATACAACAAACTTGTCAATCGGAGTTCCGCAAAATTCGCATGCAGTTATTCCATCTGTTGTGTAGTGAAGATTTCCGCAAACGGGACAGACATACCATACGCCGGGTACAGCCGAATCGTCGCCATTCTCTTTCAGAAGGCTAAGTACATAATCATACACCTCTGCATGTACTTGCTCCGTTTCTTTAGCCCATGTAAATGTTTTTACAGCATCTTGTACTTCATCGCTCTGAGCATCTCTTATAAAGTTAGGATACATAACCTCGAATTCGTAAGTCTCCCCTTCAATGCCACTAACGAGGTTCTCTTCTGTAGATTTTACATCGACAGTAGGAGCTGCCGATGTATATTCCGATTCTCCTGTCGATTTTAACACACGGTTGTGGTTATTGATATGAACGTTTTCTGCCGAAGCTGTAGCTTCAAACAACTTACTAATGTTCAGATAACCATCTTGCCTTGCCTTTTCCGAAAATTTCTGATACTTTGTCTTGGCACCAGTTTCTCCGGTAATGGCTTCCCTTAAATTCCCTACAGTTTTTAGAGTTTTTTTGTCATCATCATCGTCCGAACACGATAGAAGAAATACTGACAAGAATAGTACTGATAACAGATTTTTGACAACCTTTTTCATAATAATGAATCGTTTTAGTTAATAAATTGTAGTTTATGTTATTACCAATAGAATAGATATGCTTTATTCTTTGTGGGTATAAATATATAATATCAATACCACAATATGCCAAAAATTATTCTTAAGATTTGCTTAAGATTTACTCATGTACAATAAATTACGATTGAAAACCCCTCTTTCTTACAAGGTTAAATAGTTATATTCGAGCTAATATTATTATAAGGCTTAGGACACCACACAATCCGGCAGCTGAAATTATAGACCACGAAACCCAATCTTTGAATTCATTATTTTTGTGTTTTAAGAATAGTATATGTAATAGCCAGTGAACAACCAAAAATATGTTGAATCCCAGTATGAAATAATACAGGTCGGGACTATAATAGATATACCAGAAAAACAGAGAAAAAAGGGGTATGTGAGCTAATATAAAAATTCGACAAGCCACGTTATCTTTCAGAGAAGACAGCCCGGGAAATATACGCCACTCATGGCAACATACTGCATCCATTTCGTGGACGATAATGAGCGCAATACCCAGATAGAATAAAATATCCATTAACATGCCAATCTAATCAAAAAATAAAGGATAGGCAGCAAGTTAATATATTTCTTTATAATGCTATCTATCTTAAACAAAGATTTCGATTTTACTGATATCTTTTTTACACATTTCTATTACATTTTCCACCATAAATTTATCTATATAATGTAGTATGAAGAATGTTATATATGAAACTTGCAAGGAGCATTCTAATCATATTAAATCTAATATAAACCAATAAAAAAACAAAATTTATGGATTTTTTTACTTTTGGAGAGATGTCTTCGGATATGAGAAAACAAATGCAAGAACTTGAGTTTAAAAATGAATATCAGGACGTAATTGATACTCCCGGTTTCTATGCAGCTTATTTTGCATACATGGAGTTGGCTATGAGAGGAGATTTCTATGCAACAAAGAGTGTTGACCTACAAACAACAAACAGAAATCAGGCAGAAAGAATCAGAGAAGCTATCCAACGTAAAATAGAGTTCCCTATATTTCAAACGGACAATGCTCCACTTTCAGTTGGAGCAAACGGGAGTTATCACATGTTGGCTCAGTTTGACATTAATACATCAATTTGGGGATAATTGAATAAAATCTGAAAGACAATGAGGCTGTTCCACAATGGAACAGCCTCATTTCATCACTAAACTTAAAATGGAAATCAGAAGAAATATCCTACAGATACTGACTGGTTACCAGTTTTCATCTTAGAACCGGAAGCTCCGTTTATATCAGCCAATCCGAACTGATTTCCCAACCCTATCGTAAATTTGTTGATCTCCAAGCCTACACCTACGCCTACACCATAGTCAAGACGTTTCATATCATCATCCTTTTTGAATATCTCAATACTTTCTTTCTCTCCATTTATTTTACCTGTTGCTTTACCGTAGATATGATAACTCAGATAAGGACCTCCATACACGAATAGTTGACTTTTACCGATAGGAAATTTAGCTTTCAAATTAATAGGTAGTTGTAATGTGTTTAAAGTAATGTGACCATCTGTCATTGAAAAAGAATTACTCTTTTTTAGATTCGCTCCATGATTCAGGTACATAAATTCGGGTTGTATCGAAAACATCTGGTTGATAGAATATTCCATTACTGCTCCAAAATGATAGCTGAAACGTCCGTTGTACTGTTCTGCATTAATACCGGTTCTGTCACCACTTACATAAAGAGTAGAAAAGTTTGCACCTGCTTTGGCTCCGAAACGGATTTGAGCACTTAGACTAGTTACTGCGAAAAGAATAGTTGCGATTAAAATAAGCTTTTTCATAATAGGTTGTTTTTGTTTAGTTATTATTTAATTATTATTTGTTTCTTGTTTATATTGCGAAGATAGAGCAGAAAAACATGCTTATTTTTTAGAGTAGACAGAATACACTTTTTCGTAGACAAAACTATATTTTAAGTATACTTACAGAAATTAGAACCTCCTAAAACAAAAAAGAAGTGTTAGCAGGGAGATACACCAACACTTCTTTCCGAAAAGTATTAAACAAAGGTAGAATCGTTAATTAAATAGAGAATGATCTATGAAACTATTCATTAACGATTTTCATTAATGAGAGAGTTAGAGTAAATAATAAGAGAAGTCTCTCAGTTCTAAAAGTATTTAATCTATTTATTCAATTCCTCTATGAATATTTTTCTCCAAGCAAGAGTCGTTAAATCCTCGTGCGTACCTCCTTCTACTACCCGCTTTTCAACATTTACTCCTCTGGCTTTTAAACGGTCATAAGCTAGATCGGTATTGAATGGAGGAACCCACGAATCCTGATCTCCATGTATCAGATAGATAGAACCTTTAGCATCAAAGTCACTTACATTATTATCCTCAAGGGCTTTGATAAAGTCTTTCTCACCTTCGTTAATTATACCATTGGTAAAATCGGGAAGGAATAAATCCGAAGGTATAGTTGGTAAGGCATCCATACTTTCGAAAATTGAATTTTTGCCATCATGCTTCTTCAGGACATCTACATATTCCGGTTTGAATATTTCAGCATAGTCCCGATTGATATTATATACTTTATTATATGCCATCATTATCCAGGCATAAGATGCAACATGTTCGGTAGTTCCTTCTGTTTGTTCAAGGATAGATGAGAAAGTTTGCTTAGTATCATATGCCCCGGCTCCTCCTATCGTGACAAAATCTTTAAACCGTGAAGATTTTTCACTATAGTTCTTCAATGTTGATAAGGCGGCGACAGCTCCCTCAGAATAGCCTGAAATATACAATTTGTCGAAATCTAAATTCAATGACCTCTGCTTTGTATAAGTAGGAATAGCGTCGATCATCCCTCTCGAAGCCGCAGCTAACGTCTTTCCGTGTCCATAATAATGCATATTGTCTTTGTCTACCCCATAACCAAAATAGTCGGGGAAAACACCAATATATCCTTTTTCGTGTGCAGAGAAGTATATAATAGGTTCACCTAACATATCATTCCCTCCCAGACTCGAGAGTGATTCATCATTTGATGCTATCGTCCCATGAAGAAAAGAATAGATACGAAGTTTTTTACTTTTTTCCGAATCGGGCAATACCGGATAACTAACGACCCCAGAAAGAGTACGAAGATTGCCAAACGGATCTTTTACCTTGTAGCTGATAACTGTTAATACCACATCATACTTAAACCGATTAACCATAGTGACAACTTCATCATCCGGTGTTCCCAGATAGGACAGAAGTGTCTGGTAATTTTTTCTCATATCATCGACTCTGAGAGTATCGATAGTCCTGATATTTTCTACTCCTTCGAGATCAATTGCAGAGTCGTCGTCATCACTGCAAGAATAGAAGAAAGCCAACATTGTAATAATAGAAATTACTCCGAGAGTTGTTCTCATAATGCTTTTCTTAATTTTTTTAATATGTATAAGTATACTGTTTCCGGTATTCGAAAATTTCATTTATTCCTAATACCATAACATAAGTTAGACTAGCTGTCTTGTTGAGAATGATTAGTTGTTTTGGTCGTAAAAATAGAAGAGAAAATCGGGCAGAATCAAGAAAGTAGACCAAACCACGTAATTTGTAGACCAAACTCAAAGATTTGCAGACAGAAGTTCTTTTCGGGTATACCAGCATATTGAGAAAAATATCAAAAAAATGAATCTAACATTAAAAAAATGACTATTTTGGACAACCGACAAAATAGAATATTCCTCATATTTGTAGATAGTATGGAAAAGCACTCAGACAGATATTGCCAAAGTTGTGGTATGCCCACAAACATACCCCTCGATAAGATTTTTGGGACTAATGCAGACCAGACAAACAATCATGATTATTGTTTTTATTGTCTGGAAAACGGAAAATACACAGTCGATTACACCATGCAGCAGATGATAGATGTATGGGTGAAATATACAGACCAGTATAATCAGTATGCCTCTACCAATTACACGCCCAAGGAGTTGGACTCAATACTCTCTGCCCGTATGCCGAATCTCAAGCGATGGAAGCAAAAAGAACAAACTGAAAATGTACATTTCGAAATTATAAACAAAGTTCTCGTCTATATCAATCAGCATTTATTTGAGGCTTTAGAGGGAGAACAACTTGCAGAGATTGCAGGAATGTCATTTTATCATTTCCGTAGAGTATTCAAAAGTATAAAAGGAGAAAATATTGGCAATTATATTCAAAGATTACGGCTCGAATATATTGCATATCAGTTGATATCGACAGACTTGCCTTCTACCGAGATCATACGGGATTCTGCGGTATATACCAAATCCAGTTTGTCCAAAGCATTTAAGAAACGGTTTGGAATGTCTCCATCCGAATATAGAAAAGAATTAAAAAATTGGGTTGTAGATACTTTAAAAGATTACCAAACGGAAATTATTCCGGAAATAAAGAAGATATCAGAGCTTCATATTCTTTGTGCAGAAGTAGGAACAGCTTATACAACCATCGAAAAATATAAAGCTCTCTGGGATCAGTTAATTGATTTTGCAAAAGAGAATGATCTGGCAAATTCAAACAACAAATATGTTAGTTTGAGTATGGACGAACCATTAGTTACTAAAACCGAACACCGCCGTTTTTATTTGGGAATAACCGCCAAAGAATCCGTAAAACCTTCAGGGATATTCGGAAAAATTCCTTTAGAAGGAGGTTTATATGCTATATTCAGGCACAAAGGAGAATACGTATTATTACCAGATGTTTATCGTTCTATCTATTTGAACTGGTTACCCAAAAGCGGATATCGTCAATCGCAGCCATTGACTTTTGAGGTGTATATCAATACACCGCGCGAAGTTCCTCCAACCGATTTACTGACTGACATTTATATACCTATTGAAAAAATAAAAGAATAAAAAGCCATGCTAGAATTACCCGAAACAATAAATTTAGGAAAGCAAATAAATGATAACCTGAAAGGAAAGACGATTTCTAATGTATTTATAACGGAAAATCCGAGTAAGATGCTTTTTCTGAATGGTACATTAGATGATTATAAAAATTTATTGACCGGAAGAAAAATCATATCGGGGAAAGGAGCCGGTATGTTTGTAGACATAATAATGGACGGGGATATGACTTTGACATTGTGTGACGGTATCATCATGAAATATGGGGATTCGTCTTCTAAGCTGCCCGATAAATATCAGGTTATGTTGACATTCGAGGACAATACTTTTCTATCCTTCAACATTGCTATGTACGGAGGAATACAACCATTCAGGGGAACTAGCGACAATCCGTACCATGAAAAAAGCTTCAATACTGTTTCTCCTCTGGAAGATGAGTTTGATGAAGAATATTTCGAAAGCCTCATTAGCAAAGAAACCAAAAATATATCTGTCAAAGCATTATTAGCAACGGAGCAACGTATTCCGGGTATCGGTAATGGCAGTTTACAGGATATTCTTTTCAATTCTAAAATAAATCCCAAAAGAAAAATAAAAACACTTTCGGAAAGTGATAAGAAAGCTTTGTTTAATGCTATAAAATCTACTCTGAAAGCGATGACCGAAGCCGGAGGACGGGATGCACAGACTGATATATTCGGGAACAAAGGCGGATACAAAACCATCCTCTCTTCGAAGACAGCAAAATCGCCTTGCCCGAGGTGCGGAGACACAATTGTAAAAGAAAACTATATGGGAGGCGCTATATACTACTGTCCGACCTGCCAACCGTTATAATTTTCATATACAAAAAATAAATATGATTATGTAGGGGTAGGCTTCTAATCTACCTGCTATAACGGATAAAGCAAAGCCCTATCCCTACAGACTATAATCAATCGAAATACACAACTAATAATTTATTAACCCAAAAGAATAAAATTATGCCAAGAATAACAGATTTTCAAGTAACAAAAAAACCGGAACACCCTGTGTTGTTTATACGTTCAATTACTAGTGTGCAAAATTTACCGAATATAATCGGAGGTGGATTTATGAAAGTAGGTGGCTATATAGAAAGCTTAGGCGAAATATCTGCGGATATACCTTATCTGAAATATCCACAATTCGAACGGATAACAGAAGACAAAGTAGATGTGGAAGTTTGCTTCGATACTACTAAACTATTACCGGAAAAAGATGATATAAAATCGGTAATGATACCCGAAACGAAATTGGTCTCTTGTATGTACAGAGGTATTTATGAAGACATGGCTCCTGTATATATGGAAATGATCGATTGGATTAAAAACAATGGATATGAATTTATAGGAGACTCATTCGAATATTACTACAATGGTGAAAATTTCCCTACCGAGGATTTACTGACCAAAATAGTCATGCCTGTCCGATAGTTACCTCATTCGGCTTGGAGAATAACCAAAGTGCTTTCGGAAAAACTTATTGAAGGCACTTTGTGTTTCGAATCCGAGCAAAAAAGCTATTTCTACAAAGGGCACTTTATTTCTTATGTATTTTTCGGCTAATTCAATACGCAGCTTATTTAATATGAGTTGATAAGAGGTATCTTCAATTTTTAATTTCCTTTGGATACTTCTTTCACTCATGTTGAAATGATAAGCTACTGATTTCAAACTCAAATCAACATTCGAAATACCATGTAATAAATAACGCCTGACCGAGTTCGAAAAGCTTTTTCCTTCATCTATTTCGCGAATCTCATCAATAAAGTTAATCAGCATAGGTAGCAAGACTTTATTGGCTGTGGTTACAGGTAAATCCAAGATCGATTTTTTGAAAACCATCACCAACTTATCTTGCTCATACGATACCGGACAATTTAAATACTCTTCCAACCTATCTGCCTCTCCCTGGTACGGATATGCAGTACACGCCCGAAGGGGATGGATATACCTTCCTGTAAAGCTCTGTGCATATTGCAAAGATATTCCATATTGCATTTCGAGCCATTGCCTGGCGGCTACAGGATATTTTATCGTGAATTCAGGATCAATTTTTATTTCATAATAGAATAAATCACCCTCTGTTCTGGTAGAATAGTAAGTTATATCGTTCAGGGTGGGGTCAAAAATATCCAGATTATTAAATACCTGTTCTACCTTCTCGCATTTATGATACAAATTGAAGACAGTTCCTGTGATTACAAACGGAATAGCAAAACCGGTCTCAAGACCTATCCTGTCATTACCTGTTTCTGAGACTAATAGTTCAAGATATTTCCCTAATACATTTGCATCAATCTTTTTCACAGGGATCGTCAGATCGGAAGGGTTCATCCCAAACTCTTCCAATATTCTGCTTATATCAATATTAATATTTTCGAATTGCTTCTGTAAAATATTAAGAAATCCGGCTACTATATACATCAGGTAAGAATGTCGCTTTTGGACAAAAGTATGACATTTATTTCACAATAGAGAATCTCTGCTTAGCTTACATTTGCACAAACAAGATTAAATCTCGAATCAGTATGTTTAGAATCGCAGCTTATTTAAATTTCTTCCTTGCAATAGCCCATCTATTGGCAATGGTATCTTTAGAGAAAGTATTTCAGATATATGGTATAAACAAAGAGATGGATATGTTGGCACAACTCCATCCATCTCTGCCCTATATTATTACTATAGTTGTCGCCTTAGTATTTTTTGTATTCGGGTTATATGCACTTTCTGCGGACGGACGGATAAGAAAGTTGCCTCTTCTTAAACTTGCGGTATTCGGAATTGCGGCTGTATTTCTTTTGCGTTCAGTTTTAGGTATCATAGAAATGGTATTTACAAACACATCCTTTTCATTGGAACTAACAAACACATTAGGTGCATTTTTTATAGGATTCCTTTACTTATGGGGCGGAATAAAGAAATGGAATATTATCAAAAAACAAGCATAGCAAGAAAGGATGACAAGTTATATCGGTAGAGTTGATATATTTGTATATCAATTCATTTAGCCGATGGTTCAGTATATAGAAGCAAAAAGTATCCTATCCAAATTGAAAAGTAAAGACCCCTATTTTGGTCTTACTTACAATATGAATCTTTACAGAGGATGCCAACATGGCTGCATCTATTGCGATACCCGAAGCGATTGTTATGGTATAGGTGACATATCTACCATATCTGCAAAAAAGAATGCTTTGGAATTACTGAATAAAGAACTTGCTTCGAAAAAAATAAGAGCAACAGTTGGGACAGGCTCTATGAACGATCCTTACATGCCAATAGAGAAAAAGCTTGGTATAACCCGCGATGCTTTAAAAACTCTGGATTATCATAAATTCCCTGTACACATCATCACAAAAGGTAGTCTGGTAGAAAGAGATTACGATATACTTCAGAATATATCTAAGATATACGCTGCGGTAAGTTTTACAATCACTTCGGCAGATGATGTATTAGCCAGAAAGATTGAGCCTCATGCTCCAAGTTCGTCTCAACGATTTGCTGCACTCGAGTTTTTAGCCAAAAAAGGAATTTATACGGGTATTACACTTATGCCTATCTTGCCTTTTATCAATGACACGAAAGAAAATATTGAGCTTATACTGAAAAGAGCAAAAGATGCAGGGGCTGCATACATTATACCCATGTTTGGAGTAACTTTACGTAAAGGATCGAGAGATTATTTCTACAATGCTTTGGATAAACAGTTTCCAGATATTAAGTTGAATTATCAGAATATTTTCGGAGAGCAGTATGAATGTATGAGTCCAAATTACAGGATATTACAAGATACATTCTGTGAACTGTCTGAAAAACTGGATATTCCATCGGGAATAAATTTTTATGAACCATCAACAAATCAACAACTATCAATATTTTGAAACCATGAACACCGAATTTATTACATTAACCGAAAATAATATTGCAGACGAACATATTTGGTGCGCTTTCTCCGATAAGAAGTGTAAGGAGGGATATGAGCAAAAGAAAGATTGGCTAACAAAAGAATTTCAGAATGGATTTGTCTTTCGCCGTCTCAATGAGCGGGCAAAAGTTTTTATCGAATATGTTCCTGCCGAAAAAGGATGGGCTCCGATAGATGCACCTAATTATCTGCTTATAAATTGTTTCTGGGTCGCCGGACAATACAAAGGAAAAGGTTATGGAAAAGCCCTTTTACAATCTGCCATAGATGATGCTATACAGTCGGGAAAAGATGGTTTGGTAACTATTGCAGGAAGCAAAAAGCTACACTATATGTCAGATACAAAATGGTTGCTTCGACAAGGATTTGAAGAATGCCAGAAACTTCCGTATGGAATAAGCTTATTTATAAAGAAAATCAAACAGGATGCCAATAATCCAACATTCAGGGAATCAGTGTTGATGGGAGAATGTGACGAGAACAACGGCTTAACTGTTTATTACTCTATTCGTTGCCCTTTTACTGAGTTTTACATCAATACTATACTACCGAAAACTGTAGCTAAGCGAAATATTCCGCTAAACATCATCAAACTAAAAACAATGGAGCAGGCACAATCTGCACCCACTCCTGCTACGATCTTTAGTATATTTTATAATGGTAAATTTGTCTCTAATGATATCAGTCTTTGCTTAGACAATCGTTTCGATAAAATCGTAAAAATCGGGTAACTCGGACTATATTGATTCTATGTTATTTAGGGATATTTATATTAGCTGGAACTTATACTATCTTTTTTATGTAAGATTTCTAGTATACTCTTTCCTATCTTTGTGTGAAGAAGAAATAGACAGGATATGAAAAAATATAGAGTACCGGGTGAATTTGAGCCTCAGAAATCTGTTCTGATAGTTTGGCCTGTAGAGAAACAATCAGGTAAGGGATTAGTGCCAGATGAGGTTTCGGGGGAAGTTGTCAAAGCTCTTGTTGGGAATGTGGAAGTTATTGTAGTTTGTAACAATGAAGAAATATTACAACGAGCAAAAGATAGGTTGATCAAAACCGATGTTGATATTAGTTTGATCAGATTTTACTTGCATAATATAGATAACCCTTATCCTCGGGATTTTGGTGCAGAGGTATTGATCGGAGATAATGGAAATAAACAGTTTGCTGATTTTGTTTTTAATGAATATTGTTTTATTCCAAATGACCCATCTTTCTCTTTTGGTGAAGGGATGCGTGATTTTAATAAGTTTCATGCAGGGATTGAAGAAATAACTGATCGAAAAAGTACATGGTTGGTTAGTGAAGGAGGAGACAGGGAATTTAATGGACAGGGTGTGATGATGGCAATTGAGGAAACAGAGGTTGCGAAACGGAATCCTGATAAAACAAAAGATGAAGTTGAAGAAGAGTTTAAGCATTTATTAAATCTGGAAAAGATCATCTGGATTCCACGTGCAACTTATGATGATGAGAATGTTCTCGAAGGGGCTATTCCCGGAGTAGAAGGACAACCTGCCTATCGGGCTGCCACAGCAAACGGACATATAGATGAAATGTGCAGATTTGTAGATGAGAAAACAATTTTGATCGCATATATATCGGATGAGGAAGCTGAGAAAAGTGCGTTGGCTCGACTGAATAAAGAGCGTTTAGATGAAGCATACAACGTAGTTTCGCAGGCTACTGATATAAATGGGAAACCTTTCAAGATTGTAAAGATGCCTGTTCCCGAGCCTATGTTCTTAGACGCTGTTCCCGGTGATTTTGCTTACGATGGTTTGAAATTCTTTATAGATGCTAATGGAGGGAAAATGTTTGATGGTTCGACACTGCCTGATGGAGTTATAAAGGTATTGCCAGCCCTCAGTTATTGTAATTTTCTCATCTCGAATAATGTTGTCATTGCTCAGAAATACTGGCAAGAAGGATTTCCCGATATCATAAAGCAAAAAGATGAAGAAGCGGAAAAAATCTTGACGGAATTATTTCCTGATCGTAAGGTAATAACTATATCTACTTTGGCCTTGAATATGATGGGAGGAGGGATACATTGCCATACCCGCAATATACCATTATAGATATTGTCAGGTGTGAAAGATATTTTTATTTAGAAGATATCTTTTTTGCATCATATTTTTTATCAATAGCATCCTTATCCTCTTTCTTTTGGAGCATCCAGCTATTTTTAGCGTCTTCATAATTCGTTTTGATGAGGATAAACTCCCCTTGTAGTTTTTTTCCGTGTAAGAAAAAATCCAGCGAGCCTTTTCTTAAGGCCGCTTCGATATCCTGATGGTGTTCGTCCGGCTCCCATGTTCCCGAATCCCATATTTCGACAGTTCCTGCCCCATACTCTCCTTCAGGTATTTCTCCCTGAAAGCTAGCATAATCTAAAGGATGATCTTCTACCATGATGGCTAGTCTTTTATCATTATGATTCATTGATGGTCCTTTAGGAACTGCCCAACTCTTTAATACGCCGTCTGCTTCGAGACGAAAATCGAAATGAAGATTTCTCGCATCATGCTTTTGTACAACAAATATTCTCTTTTTATTTTCCTTAGACTTTGTGGCTTTAGGTTCAGGCGTTTTTTCGAAATCTCTTTTTTCTTGATACTCTTTCAGGCTCATACTCATCATTTCTTATATTATATCATTATAAACAAGCCTTTTGATGAATTTGTTTTTCAAGTATTTACTAGTTATGTCATATAAAAATATTACATTAGTCTTTCCAAAAACTTCCTCACTATATAATTAATCCAAATTACATTTCAGGTTTTAAATATATTAGGCATAGAGCAACCTCCTATGTCTGGTTGTATTGTTTAATTGTTAAAAATGAAGATGATGATGCAAAAAGATAATTTTTTTATTCTTACAGGAGGTCCGGGATCCGGCAAAACTTCAGTGTTGTATGAACTCCGAAATCAGGGGTATAAGTGTGTCGAAGAGCTAGGTCGAAAAATAATAAAGCAGCAGTTGGCAATCGGGGGAGATGCTATTCCGTGGAAAGATGCACAGGCATATGCTGAACTAATGTTGGAATATTCTATAAACGATTATGTATCGTTAGAGAGATCGGAAGAAATATACTTTTTCGATAGAGGTATTCCCGATACATACGGTTATGCGAAGCTTGTCGGGTTAGATGTAACTCTGTCTTTATTATGTGCACTTCGTGATTATCAATACAATAGTAAGGTTTTTATCTTTCCGCCGTGGAAGGATGTATATGAAAATGATAATGAACGGAAACAAGATTTCGAAGAGGCAGTAGATACATATGATATGATGATGTCTGTGTATGGAGAGTTAGGCTATGAGTTAATAATTGTGCCTGTAGGTACTATTCAGGAAAGAGTAAACTTTTTACTGTCTAATGTTCATTTAGTTGTGTAACTTAGATAAAACTGTTATTTTCCTGAAAAATTAATACCAAACTGAAATTATCCGATTTTTTCCTGCAAAGAATGGGGTAGTCTTATTTACAAACGTCATATAACTAAATACCATGATTATGCTAAAAAAGAGTGTGTACATTATTTGCCTTATCTTTCCTATATTGTTAGGCGATCAATTATCAGCACAGACGACAAACAAAGAGAAGACCGCTTTTCAAACATCTCGTGAGTGGAAACCTGTTACAGATACCCGGGCAGATATTGCTATTGTATATGGGGTAGGGGGAAATCCTTCGGATGAGACTAAAACAATGAATTTCGAAGACCGTGTACAATCGTGGAGGGACAGGGGGTATGCGACTCATTTTATGACAGGGATAGCATGGGGCGAATATCAGGATTATTTTACAGGACAATGGGATGGAAAATGGCATCTTGATGAAGGGCAGGTTCAGCAAGATGGAGATACTATCTGGCATGGACATTTGGTTCCTTATATTGTTCCGAGTAAAAACTTCTTGAAATACCTAAAGGAAAATCATGTGAAAAGAGTAATAGATGCAGGTATCGATGCTATATATATGGAGGAGCCGGAGTTTTGGGCAAGGGCAGGATACAGTGAAGCTTTTAAACAGGAATGGAAAAATTATTATGGATTTGACTGGCGTCCTCAGCACGAGTCGCCTGAAAATACATATCTGGCAAATAAGTTAAAATACCAATTGTATTATAATGCCCTGAATGATGTATTTACGTATGCGAAGGAATATGGAAAAACGAAAGGTATGAATGTTCGTTGTTATGTGCCTACTCATTCGCTGGTAAATTATTCGCAATGGATGATTGTCAGTCCCGAAGCAAGTCTGGCTTCATTGCCCTGTGTCGACGGATATATAGCTCAGGTATGGACAGGAACTTCGCGTGAACCGAATTATTTTAATGGAGTAGTTAAGGAAAGAGTGTTTGAAACAGCTTTTCTGGAATATGGTTCGATGGAGTCTATGACAGCTCCGACAGGACGTAAAATGTTTTTCCTGACCGACCCTATCGAGGATAGACCTCGCGATTGGGTTGATTATAAGAAGAACTATGAAGCTACTTTTACTGCTCAATTATTGTATCCGAATATTGCAGACTATGAGGTGATGCCTTGGCCCGATCGTATTTATGAAGGATTATATAATGTCAGTAAAGACAGCGAAGAGAAAGAGAGGATTCCCCGACACTATTCTACGCAGATGCAGGTAATGATCAATGCCTTAAATGATATGCCACTTTCATCTGATAAGGTTACTGGAAGTAGTGGTATCAGTGTGTTGATGGCAAACTCTTTGATGTTTCAGAGATTTCCGACACATGCAGGATATGAAGACCCTCAATTGGCAAACTTTTATGGGCAGGCTTTACCTTTCCTAAAGAGGGGCATTCCCGTCGGTACAGTACATATAGAGAATCTGCCTTATAAAGAAACATTGAAAAATACGAAAGTATTATTGATGACCTATTCGAATATGAAGCCTCTGTCACCTGATGCGCATACCCATTTGTCCGAATGGGTGAAAAATGGTGGAGTATTGGTGTATAGTGGTCGCGATAATGATCCTTACCAGACGGTACAGGAATGGTGGAATACGGGATCAAATAGCTATAGCGCTCCTTCTGAACATCTTTTCGAGAAAATGAATCTTCCTTTATCCCCTCAAGAAGGAGAATATACTTTCCGTAAAGGTATAGTGTATGTTCTACGTGCCGATCCGAAGGAGTTTGTCCTGAATGTAGGAAGTGATAAGAAATTGCTGGATGTGGCAAAAATGATGTATGAACAGAAGGCAAAAGCCGGAAAATTGATCTTCAAAAATAATTTTTATCTGGCAAGGGGAAATTATGATTTAATATCTGTTTTAGACGAAAGTACAGATAATAATCCTTATGTGGCAAAAGGCATATTTATAGACCTTTTCGATCCTGAACTCCCTGTTCTTCTCGAAAAAGTGATTCAGCCCGGAACACAAGCCTTTCTGTATAATGTAGGGCGTATAAATGATAAACAGAAACCACAGGTCTTAGCCGGTGCTTGCCGTGTATATGAAGAAAATAGGACTGCTAAGGAATATTCATTCGTAGCCAAAAGCCCTCTTAACACAACCAATGTAATGCGTGTATTATTGCCCGAAAAACCTTCTTCTTGTATGATTAAGGGTGCTAAGGGTGTAGAATTGACAGATGCAAAATGGGATTGGGATGCTAGGAGTAAAACATGCTTTATATCTTTTGAGAATGATCCGGATGGTGTGCGAGTGTCTCTAAAATGGTAGAGTTGTTCAGCTTGGATACTAGCATAGAATACTTTGTCTGTCGTAACATGAAACTTATGTATTATTAAACAATAAAATCAATATGAAGAAAAAACTGTTATATCTATCTCTTTGTGTTGTTGCGCTATGGAGCTGCAACAATAAGGAGAAGGTTGTAAGCTACGATGTCATTAAAAGTGATTTGCGGGCGCCTGCTTATCCGTTAATAACGATTGACCCGTATACCAGTGCATGGTCGATGACAGACAAACTTTATGATGAGAGCGTAAAACACTGGACGGAAAAAGATTTTCCTCTGATCGGAGCATTGAAGGTCGATAATGAAGTGTATCGATTTATGGGTACAGAGAATGTACCTATGATAACGATTGTACCAACTTCGGAGCAGGGGGGCTGGACTGGCAAATATGTTACAACAAAGCCTGCTGACGGCTGGATGAATAAAGGTTTCAAGGATGATAGCTGGAAAACCGGTGCGGCTGCATTTGGTACCGTGGAGAATGAACCGACTGCAAAAACACAATGGGATTCGGATTATATATGGGTGAGAAGAGCAATTGACCTGAAAGAAGATATAACGGCTAAAAAAGTATTTCTGGAATATTCCCATGATGATGTTATTATCTATGTAAATGGAATAGAGGTTGTAAATACTGGGAATGCTTGCCGTAAAAATGTATTGTTGGAATTGACCGGAGAGGCACTAGCATCTTTGAAGAAAGGTGAGAATGTAATTGCAGCCTATTGTTACAACCGTGTAGGTAATGGACTTCTGGACTTTGGTATCGTGGCAGAGGTATATGGTAAAGCTTTACTTCCTAATACTGCTGTTCAAAAATCGGTAGATGTGCAGGCTACTCAGACACATTATGTCTTTACATGTGGTGAGGTAGATTTGAAATTGACCTTCTCTGCACCTCTGTTTATGGATGATCTGAAACTGATAGCCCGCCCGGTTAACTATATTTCGTACGAAGTGGCTTCTAATGACGGGAAAGCACATGATGTCGAAATCTATTTTGAAGCATCGCCTGCTTGGGCTTTAGATAAACCTCTGCAAAAATCGACAAGTGAAACTTTGGAAGATAGTGGGCTTGTATTCCTTAAGACGGGTAGTGTAGATCAACCTATACTAGCTAAGCAGGGAGATGATCTTCGTATCGATTGGGGATACTTTTATATGGCTGCCGAAAAAGAAAATTCAGTCTGTAAAATTGATGATAGCGAAGTGCTGAGAGCTGCATTTACAGGAGGTGAGAAAAAGAAAAACGAAAATAAAGATCCGGATAATAGGCTTGCTCTTATTCGTAAACTGGGTACAGTGAAGGATGCTGCTGCAGGAAAAATCATGCTGGGATATGATGATATCTATTCTATTCAGTACTTTGGCGAGAATCTGCGCCCTTATTGGAATACTACAGGTGACCAATCTATTTTGGGAGAATTCCATAAAGCCAATAAGGAATATGATAACCTTATCAGCAGATGTTATGCTTTCGATAAAGAATTAATGGAAACCGCAACTAAAGCCGGTGGTAAAAAATATGCCGAGCTTTGTGCTCTTGCATATCGTCAGTCAATTGCTGCTCATAAATTAGTCCAGGCACCTAACGGAGACCTGTTGTTCTTATCGAAAGAAAATAACAGTAATGGTTCTATCGGGACAGTAGATATAACTTATCCGTCCGCTCCTCTTTTCTTGTATTATAATCCTGAATTGGCAAAAGGATTGATGAACCATATCTATTACTATAGCGAGAGCGGTAAATGGACTAAGCCATTTCCTGCGCATGATGTAGGTACCTATCCGTTGGCGAATGGACAAACTTACGGAGGCGATATGCCTGTGGAAGAATCGGGCAATATGATTATTATCACAGCTGCTGTGGCTGCTATGGAAGGGAATGCAAAATATGCCGAAAAACATTGGGATGTACTGACAACATGGACTGATTATCTGGTAGAATATGGATTAGACCCCGAAAATCAGTTGTGTACAGACGATTTTGCAGGACATTTTGCACACAATGTAAATCTTTCGGTCAAAGCCATTATGGGAGTAGCATGCTATGGTCGTATGGCTGATATGTTGGGTAAAAAAGAACAAGCAGAAAAATATACAGCCAAAGCAAAAGAGATGGCTCAGGCATGGATGAAGATGGCGGATGATGGTGATCATTATCGTCTCACCTTTGACAAACCGGGAACTTGGAGCCAGAAGTATAATATGGTCTGGGATAAATTGATGAAACTGAATATATTTCCTGAGGAGATTGTAGAAAAGGAAATAGCCTATTATTTGACTAAACAGAATAAATACGGTCTTCCGTTAGATAATCGTGAGACTTATACAAAGTCGGATTGGGTGATGTGGACTGCTACTATGGCAAAAGATAAAGCAACCTTTGAGAAATTTATAGACCCAATGTATTTGTTCTATAACGAAACTATAAATCGTCTCCCTATGTCCGACTGGATATTTACGGATTCTCCTAATTGGCGTGGATTTAAAGCCCGTTCGGTAGTAGGAGGATATTATATCAAGATGTTGGAAGAAAAAATGAAATAAAAGTAGGTTTAGCATCATATTTTTTATTTGCGGTAATTAATAGTTTTTGAAAAGGCACGATATCATATAATATCGTGCCTTTTTTATTTTATACATGTTGTATAGCATATTTTAGCCAATAATATAGCGGTCTGTGTTAATTCTGTTTATGAAATTATTTAACTTTGTAGTGAGACAGGGTGGAATAAATATTTATCACAAACAATAACAAACTATTGACTGACCTATGGGATTTCATGTTATAAATATTGAAGACGGAGAATTGAAACATGGCTATGTAGAGGTCATTGAAGAATTAGCATATGTTGAGTTCATTAATGATGATTCCGTTATATATCAGGGAGAAGAGCATTGGCGGCCATTTAAGGTTTCGGAGAGTATCAAATACCAGAAATTTGCACAAGGCTGGTATCGCGCAGGGATAAAAGCCCAAGAGTTATTTAAGAAACAGGCAAGAGATGATGGGTTTATACTGGAGGAACTAAATCAGGATCAGAGAAGTTTTAAACTTTATACGGCTAACTCTGAAAATATGCCTATCAAACGAGGCGATTTTATTGTCCGGAATTATGGCAATATTGAAATAGATGTCAAATGCCGGAGTTTCAGGAAAGAAAAAGGGGAGGTATACTTTGACTTCTTAGAGGAGGATGCATATAAACATCAAAATATGCAATCTTTTACGAAAACCCCGGTATTGATTGCCGTATATGAAAACAGGGATAATTGTCCTGTAGAAGAAAATGTTTATTTCTTTAAGATTGATGATATTCTCAATAATAATGATCTGAGAATCGTTTCCAGAGATTTTGGTGATTGTTATAGAATACCTGTTTCTTTTACCAATAAAAGTTTTGATTTCATCAGGCAAGTATATAAAGAACATATTTCCTCAAGTATAACAGGTAGACCAATAAAGTATACTTATCCTAATGCTTATGAAAAATGGACAGAAGAAGATGATAATAAACTAGAACTTCTGTATTGTGAAGGCTCCTCTGTAAAAGAATTGTGCAAAATTTTTGGTCGTAACAACGGAGCTATTCGTGCCCGGATAAAGAAGTTGGAATTAGAGGATAAATATGATTTTTCTTAGAAGTCAATAAGTGAGAAGTTATATGTATATATTGTTTTACCTATGAATTGACTTGTATGGTTGAAAATTCTTTATAATGGGAATTATATTTTCTTAAGTTTGTATAATATAATTGAAAAGTAGTCCACTTAGTAATTGAAAAGTATACCACTAAGTGTCTCGGACGAGATGGGTTAAAGATATTTATTCTTCATTA
>JAWDXP010000015.1:0-74568 GCA_032477055.1 Dysgonomonas sp.
CTAATGAAGAATAAATATCTTTAACCCATCTCGTCCGAGACACTTAGTGGTATACTTTTCAATTACTAAGTGGACTACTTTTCAATTATATTATACAATCTTCAACATTTCATCTTTAGTTATAGAACGTTTAGCTGTGTCTTCCTTAAGTTTAGACACATTATAATCATTAAATGGGTAGTAGTCTTGTTTGACAGCATTTGCTTTGATAGCCTTGTTAAAAGTAGCTTTTAAAGTACGCATTTTAATGTTTATTGTATTGCCTTTATTCCCTAATGAAGATAAATGATTTTCATAACGATTAAGAAAAGAATTATCTATATCAACAAATAGTAGTTGGGATAACTGACAAAATTTCTGTAATGAACTAAGTAAAGCTTTATAGTGATTCGCATTACCAACTCTATTTTCAGACATGAGATTTTGAATGATTTGATTTAGGTAATCTTCAACCGAAATATTCTTAGTCCTTTTCTCTACGGTATCAATCAGCTTGTTTAGACTAAAGTCTTTATCTATGGATTGAAATTCTAAAATCTGCCTTTGATATTTTAAGGTCTTTTCCGTTATAAGATTTTCGATATATTCCCTATTCGGAGTGTTTTGTTTCAACTTATTCTTGGTTTTATCCCAATATTTCGGGTCAATAGTAATCCCAAGTCTAAAACATTTTCGTTTTCTGTTTTTCGTAAGTCGCAATACTAGAGGAACTTCCCCTTTGTTGTTTGGTCTATAAGTTTCTGCAATAACTTCAACATTAGCCTTCATTTTTTGTAGCACATTTGTAGCACAAACCTTCTACAATTAGCTAAATTCGTTCTAGAACAACCTAATTCAAATTCTTATTGTCAATCCCAAAATAACTGTTATCTTTGCATCCACAAAGCTTTGGAGAGGTGCTCGAGTGGTTGAAGAGGCACGCCTGGAAAGCGTGTATACCCCTAAAGGGTATCGAGAGTTCGAATCTCTTCCTCTCCGCAAAACAAAAGACTGAATATTTATTCAGTCTTTTATTTTTATAATGTCTTTCCAATATCAAAAAACTCCGTCAAACGAACATCTCTTGAGTCTTATTTAATCAATTTATTTTAGACTAAACTCTATCAAAGAAATAACATCAGGCGTCCTTTTAAAAGAAATATTGTGATCTTTGACATATGCTTTTATTTGTTCTTTTTTCCCGGGAAATATTTTCAAAAAACTATCCAAATTATTGAATTGCTTCATTTTTTTATTCTGTTCAAACATATAACGCGACTCATCTTTACAATTATACACATTTATATCAGCCATTTTTGTCCCCTGCAATCCAACAGCTGATCTTCTAATATCTATATTTTCGACACCTCCTTGCGTTTTAGTTCCCATAGCCCCTTTCTTACCCTCATTTATTATTCTTCTTTTATAATCAATGAAGAGGTTATATTGAGGAGATGCATACGCTAACTCTACAAAACGGTTAGCATAACGCACCATCTTATGCTTGCCTAAATACATAGTATCAACACTACTGATCGGATCTAATTTTAGGATTTCGTCATCTTCAACAAATTGCATCTCCTGTTTCACACAATCGTAATTGAAAGAAGCACGAACACCGCCTCCTTTACCAACAGCAACAGCATCTATAAACTGATCTAATAAATATCTGTTCTTTACATCAATGTCAGATTGGGCTTGAAGTGCTATCGGATAAAAAGAAGCAAAACCGCATATACATAATAAAAGAATAATAGTTTTCATGGTCGTTATTCGTTTCATATCATTGAGCTTTAAGTAATAATAAAGAAAGTAAAATAAGAAATATTTTTTTCAAAAAGAAACATTTCCATAAAAAATATTTCTTACTCCAAAACTTTCTAAATCTCAGTAAGACAAAAAACACAAAGAATTACAAAGACCATACGCAAATTCGCCTTATATACCAGATAAAAAAAACCCATCCATATCAATAATTGATAATGGATAGGTTTTCCTTATTTTATAAGCTAATATTATTTAGCCCAGAACAATTTTGTATAAAAACTATCACCATCAGGCATTGTAGCAACCTGTGCTTTATAATTAGCCACATTGTAATTTCTTTCAGAAGAAGGATAGATTACTCTGGCAGGAGGAGTCTTCAAGATTGTAGACAAATCATCTGATGGAAAATAAAGTTCAGGATAACCCGTTCTACGAATTTCATTCCACGCCTGAGCCGATTGTAAGAATCCATAGTTCAACCATTTCTGAGTCAATATGACTTCTTCTTTATTAGTAGCTGCATCCCAAAGCTTATTTGCATAAGCTATTATATCAGCTTCTGCAGGCATATCTACTTTTCGAACTGGAGATGCAGTAAGTTGAGTATTGATAGCATCATTATTCTGATCATAATAGAATTTTACTGATTCTAATACTCCGCTAACAAATGCACTTTTAGCATCGCCTGATGCCCATCCTTTTTGATAAGCCTCTGCTTTAGCGAAATAAACTTCAGCTGCAGTTATAATAGGGCTTTTCAGGTTTCTATTATAAATAACTGTAGTAGAGTCTATACGTGAATATACTCTTGAAGCCTCCGGCGCAGCACCATTACCAGTCTGTTCAGATAGTGATTCACGAACAGAATATCCTTTATATTGACCTGCTGCATTTTTAGAATACAGAATTACTAGTCGTGGATCATTTTCGCCTAAAGTCGATTCTGTCATCATTACATCTAACATCTGTTGATTAGCACGGCTGTGATCTTTAAAGCCGTCACGGAATCCATCACCATAATTTAGACCGGCAGGATCTGCTGTAGATGAGACACCTTCATTATCCGACAATACTATAATATTATTCTTGAATTCATCAACTAATGATTGATTATTATTCAGAATTTCACTAATGATACCTTGTCCTTTCGATGATAATTCACCTTGAGATGCAACACGCATAGCCAAACGCAAGCGAAGAGAGTTACAGTATTTGATCCATTTAGTAAGATCTCCATTATTGATAAAATCCTGAGTTTTTAACTTAGATTCTGTCTGTGATGGTAAATTTGTACTAATAGATTGCACCTCTGTACTCAAAGATCCCAAGTTATCTAATATCATTATATACAAATCTGTAGCTTTCTCATAGGCAGGGTAAGACTCCAACACATTATTTGTTAGTCCCAAATATCCGGCTTCAGAGAAAGGCACATCACCGAAAGCATCAATAACCTGAGCCAAATGATCATAGATAAAAATCTCTGATAAACAATAGAAAATTCTATACACTTTTTTATCATCATCATTCAATTTTTCATAAGTATCTTGCATTACTCTGAATTGAGTCAATGTTTTGTAAAAATCTTCCCATCTTACGTTGGCATAGCTATCACTAACAGAATACCTATTACCTTCTGAATTTGTAAAACCTATTGTTTGCGCATATCTACCTAATGCAGCATTTTCCCATGTAAACATACGATAATAAGAATTGTACGTATATCGAGCACCGGTATAGAAGATTCCGGTCATAAGCTTCTCACAAGAAACAGTAGGTGTTTCTTCCGGATTCGGATACTTGCTAGTATAGTCATCGTCGGAACAAGAGGAGAAGTTGTATATCATTGCTAATCCTAATAGCAGTGAAAATATTTTTTTCATTTTCTTCTTCTTTTTAATTATTAAATTTTGTTTTTAGAAACTAGCACGTAACGACACCCCGAAAGAACGGGTTGTAGCTGTTGAACCTCCAATTTGAGTTTGCCCTATCCAGTTGGTTGCATCAGTTGCTTCAGCATCCATTGCAGGCATTCTTTTGTAAAGGTAGAACAAGTTACGTCCAAATGCTGAAACCTGTAATTTTTTACAACCGAATTTAGAAACAAGTTTCTCTGGCAGATTATAACCAATAGCTAGTTCACGCATTTTCACAAATGTATTATCGAAAATAGATTGAGAATAAGATTTATGTGCATTTCCACTTTTGCTTCCCCAACCATATGTCTCACTGTACCAATAGTCTGCACCGATCATAACATCATTCTTTTCTCCATTTGCTTTCACTCCTGGCAAGATGATACCATTATCATATACTTTTTCTCCGTTAGGACCTACTGTTCCTGAGAAAGGTACACAATTGTTATCTGCATCCAAATAGTAAGTCAAACCACCATGCGCAGCATCACGATACTTCATTGATTGTACAAGGCTACCGCGGCTCATCATATATTGATAAGGAATATTCATTACAGCGCCACCTACGCGGAAATCTAATGCAGCATCCAAATAGAAATCTTTATAAGCCACTGTTGTAGCAAAACCTCCAGTAAATTTAGGTAATGCATTACCCACTCTTTCAGGGTTGTCCGACAATTCGTAGAATCCGTCTGCGGCAACAATGTTATTACCGTTTTCATCTTTTTTAGGAACATAAGCATAGATATCTCCCATTGGACGGCCTATCACAGAATACATGTAAGCAGCACCACCATCTAGATTCCAGTGCTCGATCTGATCGACACCCTCTGTCAGTTTTGTAACTTCATTTTTATAGAATGAGATATTTCCGCGAAGTTCCCAATTCCAATCTTTTGTGCGGATAGGAGTTCCATATACAGAAAGCTCGAATCCTTTATTTTTCAATTCACCAACGTTCAATAAGATGCTTGTTCCTCCGGCAGATGCAGGCATCGTTGTTTCCAATATCTGATCTTCAACTCTATTAGTATAGAAAGAAGCCTCGAATCCGATACGGTTACTTAGGAACTTTCCTTCCAAACCAAATTCCCATTCGAATTTTTTCTCCGGTTTGATATTCTCATTTCCTATTTTAGTAGGGAGGGTATTGTAAATATAACCACTAGTCGATCTTTGAATGTAAGCCTGTGTAGCCCTGTATATTTCAGGTGCATTACCCACTATACCATAAGATATACGAGCCTTACCATAGTCTAACCACATAGGCTTGTTCTCTTTCAATACTTCCGAAATAATAGCACTAGCACTTACCGAAGGATAGAAGAATGAGTTGTTTCCTTTAGCTAAAGTTGAAATTTTCTCCTGACGGGCAGTACCATCCAGATATAACCAGTTGTCATAAGATACACCTAGTGTTCCAAGCCACGCTGTTCTTAGCAGTTCTTGCTTTTTCATTTTAGCACTTGCTGCACGAGCACTTGAATTCAGGTGAAACCAGTTTTCTACTGATAATCCACCTTCAGTACTTGTAATTGAATTATATGTATTGAAAGTACGTCCATTCCAACCTGCCATTGCAGTTAATCCTACTTTTTCAGTAATGTTTCTGTCAAAAGTCAGCATTATATCACCGGTAACAGTTTCATAACGTCTATTCTCCAAACCATAAGCTCCTGAATATTCTCCGAAAAGGTTAGATTGTTTTGTACTTTCTTTCTTTTCTATTTTTTCAGTTGAATAATCTGTTCCAAGACGCCCCATTAATGTTAGTCCGTCAATAATCTGCCAGCTAGGAGTTACATTCGCAATTAAACGATTATTTTTTTCTAATTGCTCTTTTGCTAAAACATTCCAAAGATACTCATCAACTAGATTGTAAACAGCTGGTTTCCATTCATATCCTTCATCAGGTGTTAAATGAGATTTCTCATCATAATACTGGTTCAGATAACCTCTGCTGGTAACTGTACTGTTTCTGATGTAATCCATATCATCAAATGCACTAAACATTCCTGCGAAGTTATTAGTCAAACGGCTAATACGATATGGACGGTTCTTTATGTCTTGTATAATATAATTGACACCATAAGCCACTTTCAACTTCGGAGATATATTATAAGTACCTGTCAGATTGAAATTATGCTTTTTGAAGCTGGAATTATATTGGGTAGGCATATCATCTATATATGTATATGCTAAACGCATATTACCCTTTTCATTACCATTAGATACAGCAACATTATACTGTTGAGTGAAACCTGTACGGAATAATTCGCTCCATTGATTTGAGCCATAAGAATTATATTTACGAACAGTTCCGTCATAATATAAGATATCACTGCCATCATATTTTGGACCCCATTGTCCGGTAGCAGTCATCACACTATTATGTACAGTTCCGTTTCTAGACTCACGAGCATACCAACCATCTGCCCAACCCGGATTGTCCAAATCTCCAATAGTTTTATATCCAGAGCGGTTTCTAATAACAGTCCCTGGTCCATAAGTTGTTTGATATTCAGGCATGTAAGCAACAAAATTACCTGTCAAACTAGCACTTACGTCTACACCAAGTCCTTTTGTACCTTTTCCACTCTTTGTTGTAATCATTATTACACCATTAGCAGCTTCTGATCCATACAAAGCCGATGCCGATGCACCTTTCAAGATAGAAAGATTTTCGATATCTTCAGGGTTGATATCAGCTAAACCATTTGAATTGATACGTTGGTCTGTCCAGTAACCATCGTCATTAGCGTTAGAGTTACGAATAGGCACACCATCAACAACTACAAGTGGCTGGTTATTACCTGTAATAGAGTTCAAACCACGCACGTTTATAGAGATCGCACCCGCAGCACCACCCGGCGCAGTCTGGATACGTACCCCCGATGCTTTACCATATAGGGCAGAACCTAATGTTGGCGAAGAAGTCTTCACTAACTCATCTGTACCGATTGTACTAACCGAATATCCTAGTTTTTTTGCATCTCTTTGGATACCCATAGCTGTAACGACAACCTGTTCCAATACTTGAGCATCATCTTTCATCACGATATTGAAAGAGGTATTAGATCCTACTAGCACTTCTTGGGTTGCATATCCCATATAAGAGAACACTAATGTAGAATTAGTGCTAGGTACTGATAAATTAAAGTTACCATCAACATCAGTAATCGTACCTTGAGAAGAGTTTTTCACCCTAATACTTACACCAATTAAAGGTTCACCACTTTCGTCAGTAATAGTACCTTTAACTGAAACTTTATTATCCTGCAGAATTGTTTCTTCTGCTACCTTTTCTCCCGCATGTGTATTTCCGGCATTAATGCTGGGCACCGCCCACGCAGAGAAAAAGAGAAACGCAAACATAAGCCGTTTTACCGAACCTTGCATTTGCGGTAGGTTAATAGCCTTTTTCTTCATAGAAAGTTTAGTTTAAATTAAATGTTAGATTTTCTTAAATCAACTCTGTTCCACGTAGCAAATATATGTATAAAAAAAATACAATTTTCCTTTTTAACGTCTTACTTTTTTAACATAATTATACAAAGCCGACGTGCCTCTCAATTTAGAAATTTGACAATCGATTAAAGCAATACACTATCAATATGACAACAAAAAATATCACATTCACACTATTTTCACAAAACAATATCCTTTTTTAGAAATAATTGAACACATTTTAACAGATAGATTAATATTGAAAACACAACGACAAAAACACCACAAAACACTACCAATCAACGAATTGATAAAAAAATGACTTTTTTAAGAAAATATATACACGTCACATAATTATAAATATTTTCTATATTATATGTATAAATATATAAAAAATCAATACAATTGCATTCATAAAACACGCCTAAATATTAACAAATACATAATTTCACTTAGAAAGCATAACATTTTAACAAAATATTATTATATGTAAATACATCTTTATTAAGGAGTATTATATCTTTGCAACACCAAGAAAAAAGTTTAAAAACCAAAAAGAAAGAATAATGAATTCCCATGAAAACATATCACACCCCAAAGGTTTAAGATATTTATTTTTAGCCGAAATGTGGGAACGCTTTGGCTACTACCTCATGCTAGGTATATTCACACTATATCTTACAGCCAGTGATGGGATGAATCTACTAAAAGCAGAAGCTTATGATATAGTAGGTACATACCTCGGGCTAGTTTATTTAACACCATTCTTAGGTGGTATGATAGCCGACAAGATCTTAGGATATCGTAAGTCTATTATTATAGGAGCCATATTAATGGCTGCCGGTTATTGTACTTTAGCCATTCCCGGAAACACAGCCATGTGGATTGCCTTATTAATGATAATAATAGGTAATGGATTTTTCAAACCTAATATTTCGACACTGTTAGGAAAGCTATATTCGGAAGAAAAGTATAAGGAAAAGAAAGATGCAGGCTACAGTATATTCTATATGGGTATCAATATAGGGGCTTTCATCTGTAATTTCGTGGCTGCTTATATGCGAAACACTTACGGATGGGGATATGCTTTCCTTGTAGCAGGTATTGGTATGCTAGTCGGACTTGCCGTATTTTTAATGGGAACCAGACATATTAAAGATGCTGATGTTATCGAAAAATCTGCAGAATCGAATTCTGATATAAAGAAAGTATTATTATATGTATTTGCTCCGGCTATATTATGCGGAGTGATTGGTTGGTTGATACCCGGAGATGTTTTTGGTTCCGATGCCAATGATGCTTTTCTCTTTGGGTGTATACCTGTCATTATTTTCTATGGCTCACTTATACCTCGTGCCAAAAAAGAAGAACGATCCCAGATAAAAGCGCTGGTTACAATCTTCGCTATTATGATAGTATTCTGGGCTGTATTTAAACAAAATGCTACTGCATTAACCACCTTTGCCGAGAATTACACAGAGCGTTCCGTATCGGCATCTGCAGCAAAAGCATTGAAACCCTTTGGTATGGTTCAGGAGTCTGAATATGTAAAAGACTCTGTCACTTTATTAAACAGCAAATTAGAAGCTGTTACTGACGCAGAAGGGAATGTAGAGAAGACATACAATTACCCGAACTACTTTATCAATCAACCCAAAGAAAAACTACCTGCAGAAGGAGAAAAAGTAAGCCTGATATCGACCGAAATATTCCAATCGGTAAATCCTTTCTTTATTATTATACTCACACCTTTAGTGTTAAGTTTTTTCTCACGTTTACGAAACAGAGGAAAAGAACCCTCCACTCCGGCAAAGATGGGATGGGGCTTGCTCATTACAGGACTTTCCTCCCTTGTGATGGCTATGGCTGTCATATTTACCGATATATATACAGACAAAGCTTCCGCCTTATGGCTGATAGGGACATACGGAGTACTTACTGTAGGAGAGCTCATGATTAGCCCCATAGGATTATCCCTCGTATCTAAAGTAAGTCCACGTAATATTACTTCATTTATGATGGGAGGATGGTTCTTATCTACATCCATAGGAAACAAGCTGAGTGGTATGGTTGCCGGCACATGGGATTTATTCGACAATAAATCTTATTACTTTATTATGAATTTTACAGCATGCCTTATAGCAGCTTTGGCAATTATGCTACTTGTAAAGTGGTTAAGAGGCATTATCAATCAGCACTCATAAAAAGCGAAATAAACAGACTATATATAATTAAGGTGTGGAAAGCGTAGAATTAAATTCTACGCTTTCTTTTATTTAATCATAACATGATGACAATTTTTAACTTACAAATTCTCTATAAAATATTGCTATTTAAAAAGAACATTTACTAAATTTGGAAAAATGCGTTTTACAAAGCATTATTGTTCTCATTGTAGAGACAATGGTATTAAATATTTACAAACCTTATAAATAACGTTTATACCATGAAGACTTATCAAACAAACGAAATCAAAAACATTGCAATCCTTGGGAGCTCCGGCTCCGGGAAAACCACTCTTGCCGAAGCCATGTTATTCGAAGCAGGAGTGATCAAACGAAGAGGTAGTGTAAAACAAGGAAACACGGTAACCGATTATTTCCCGGTCGAAAAGGAATACGGATATTCGGTTTTTTCGAGTATTTTCTCCGTTGAATGGATGAATAGGAAACTTAACTTTATCGATTGCCCCGGATCAGACGATTTTATAGGCAACGTTGTTACTTCTCTGAACGTTACTGATACAGCACTCATGGTATTAAACGCGCAATATGGACTAGAAGTAGGTACAATCAATCAGTTACGTTATACGCAAAAACTAGGAAAGCCTGTTATATTCGTAGTAAATCAACTAGATCAGGAGAAAGCTGATTTTGAGAATGTAGTATCACAGCTTAAAGAACGGTACGGGGAGAAAGCTGTATTAGTACAATATCCTGTAAATACAGGAGAAAACTTCAATGCAGTTATTGACGTCCTGAAACAAAAAATGTATCGCTGGAAACCTGAAGGAGGCGTTCCCGAAGTTTTGGAAATACCCGATGAAGAAAAGGAAAAAGCACAAGATCTTGGTCAAAAATTGGTAGAAGCTGCTGCTGAACATGAGGAAGCATTAATGGAAAAATTCTTCGATCAGGGTACTTTAACTGAGGAGGAAATGCGCTTCGGAATCCGTAAGGGGCTAATTGAACGCGATATATTCCCTATTTTCTGTGTTTGTGCAGAGAGAGATATGTGCGTAAGGCGTACTCTGGAATTTGTGGGCAATGTAGTTCCCTATCCTCAAGACTTACCTGCGCCTGTCAACACAAACGGAGAAGAAATTAAACCGGATTCAACTCAACCTACAAGCCTGTTCTTTTTCAAATCAGCTATTGAGCCTCACGTAGGAGATATCTCTTACTTCAAGGTGATGAGCGGTAAAGTAAAAGAAGGTGATGATCTTCTTAATGCAGATAGAGGCTCGAAAGAGCGTATCAGCCAAATGTTTTCCGTAGCAGGTCAGCAAAGAACTAAAGTAGAGGAAATGGTTGCCGGAGATATAGGAGCGGCAGTAAAACTGAAAGATGTAAAAACAGGTAATACCCTAAATGGTAAAGGAACTGAAAACCAATTCGACTTTATCAAATACCCTAATCCTAAATTTCGCCGCGCGATAAAAGCTGTAAGTGAGCGTGATTCTGAAAAGATGAATGAAGCATTAATCAGAATGCATGGAGAAGATCCGACATGGCTGATAGAAAACTCTAAGGAACTGAAACAGCTTATTGTCTCGGGACAAGGGGAATTCCACTTAAAGACATTGAAATGGAGACTTGAGAACAATGACAAGATTGCTATCACTTTCTCCGAACCTAAAATACCTTACAGAGAAACAATTACCAAAGCGGCTCGCGCTGACTATCGTCACAGAAAACAATCGGGAGGTGCCGGACAATTCGGTGAAGTGCATTTGGTGGTAGAACCTTACACAGAAGGTATGCCTTTGCCCGAAACTTATAAATTCAACGGACAAGAGTTTAAAGTGCAATCGCGTGATGTACAGACCTATGATCTAGAATGGGGTGGAAAACTTGTCTTTATCAACAGTATTGTGGGAGGCTCCATCGATTCACGGTTTATGCCGGCCATCGTCAAAGGCATCATGGCACGCTTGGAGCAAGGTCCGTTAACAGGCTCATATGCCCGTGATGTGCGTGTGGTGGTTTATGATGGCAAGATGCACCCTGTAGACTCGAACGAAATCTCATTTATGCTCGCCGGACGAAATGCATTTAGCGAAGCATTCAAAAATGCAGGTCCTAAGATTCTGGAACCGATCTATGATGTACAGGTATTCGTTCCTGCTGATAAGATGGGTGATGTGATGAGTGACCTTCAAAACCGCCGTGCGATTATACTAGGCATGGAAAGTGACAAAGACATTGAAGTACTAAATGCCAAAGTACCACTAAAAGAGATGTCCAGCTACTCGATTACGCTTAGTTCACTGACAGGAGGGCGTGCTTCTTTCAATATGAAGTTCTCAAGTTATGAACTTGTGCCATCGGATGTACAAGACAAACTACTGAAAGAATACGAGGCTACTCAAAAAGAAGAAGATTAATAAATCCTTATATCTATAAAAAAAGAGAATCAATATTGATTCTCTTTTTTGTTTATAACATTTCGTTTCTCACAAGATCAAGTATCTGCATATGATAGTAAAATGTTTTCTTCATATCATATGTGTCATAATTTATATTTTCCAGAACTATCACATTTGTTTTAGTCTGTGGAAAATAGAAATTCATTGAGACAAAGCCCGGAGCAAAGCCTGTTTGCCCCCATTGTATTATTCCATCTTTGTCATCTACAGTGATTCCGTAACCATATTCTGTTAGTCCGAACATAGGATGATTTCTGATCGCTTTATCTTGTTTGGTAGTCATCAATTGGAATGTAGTTTCTTTCAATAACTTTCCTTCAAAGAAGTTCCGACTCCATTGAAATAAATCTTCTGCCGATGAAATAAATGCTCCCGCGGCAGGGTACTGCCTTAAACTTTCATTTGTATATTCAAGTTTCTCATGCTCACCTTCCACATACCCTTTTACCAGATTCTTATATTCTTTCTTTTCAGGATGAAATGTATTACTCATGCCACATTTATCGAACAATTCAGAAGAAAGCTCAATAAAAGATTTACCCGAAGTTTTTTCTACCACTTGCGCCAACAAATCAAACCCGATCTGTGAATAATCATACTGTGTTCCTACCGGAAATATTGTCGGTTTATCTAAAGATACAATTCCATGTGTATGAGTTATCAAATGATGCGTTGTTACAGTATCTGCCCAACTTTCAGGCAGATCCGACAAATATCTCCTGATAGGCGCATGCAGATCGAGACGTCCTTTATCATATTCCTGCAATACAATTGCAGCAGTAAATTGCTTGCTGACCGAACCTACCACAAACTGATCATCTATTTTGAATGGCGTCTTTTCCTCTATATCCGAAAAACCGGATATTTTTAAATATTCCGTTTTTCCATTCTTTGCTATCAAGATAATCCCATTGAAAGGTTTATCCGTTTTTATAGCCAGCAAGGAGTCGACACTCTGCCCTATCGTCTGCGTTTGTTCATGATTACTTTTCTGTTTACAAGAAGTACCAATACTGATTACCATCATCAGCATTAATACAAAAACTACCCTCCTGCTCATAACTTTATTTTTGTTTAGGACATTTATTCTATCTTCCGTATCAGATAATCTTTAGTAAGCTCCAACCTCCATTTCTCTGTCGCGCTTTCTTTCTTATCCTCTGTCTTTTTGCCTTTCTTTATCTTTATATTATATACCGTCTCTTTATTAAGGCTCAACTCTACAAAAGATATTCCCAGATTGTCTCTTTGGGCTTTTATCGTTTTCTGCTGAGGAGTAAATGAGATCGTTTTTATCTTCTTATCCTTCCTTTCTTTCACAATACTTTCTGCCAACTTCGTATTTATCGTATCCTTGCCGAAGTAGGAAACTTCCGGAGCAAATATCTTAATTAACTCATCGGTATCGATTTGTGACATACCCTTCGCTATTTTACCTATTTCCAGTTTAAGGCTATCTAAAGCTGCGCCTTCCAGTATTACAATTTCAGACAAATATTTAGACCTCTCTTCTGCCTTATCGACATGTTCTCCTGACAAATTACCCAAATTAACATTCTCCAGATAAGCTTTATAAGCATCTTTAGTATCATCTTTCGTTGCAGATATCCAACTGAGCGAATCCATCAGAAAACGGATCTGCCGGATATGAGGTGTTTTAGGATTTTCACTCAGATAGGCATAAAAATCATTTATATCACGCGATTTTTTCAGCTTTTCCCAAGCATCCGCTTCCGCTTTACGGAATTCTCTGATTCGGTTATCCGCTTCTTCTGCATATTTTCCGTTCTGAAAAGCGACCAAATATTTAGCATACGAGACCGGGGTATTCTCTTCTACACAATTCATCCAGAAACGTTCTTCATTCTCAACAGATTTCCTATCTTGTATCACTTTGAGAGAACCCAGCGCACCCACCAGTATAAGAACCAAACATCCGACTAAAAAGAATATAACTCCTTTGGACAACCCTTTTTTTTTCTTTGTAGCCACAGGTTCTTCTTCCGGCAAAACCACCGGAACAGGCTCATCCAGTATATTCCCGATCTGCTGCTCTATTTCCAGTTCCAACTCATCCTCGTCAATTAGGCTTGAAGGGTCTTCTGTTTCCAGAAAATCTGTAGCATACTGATTATCTACATGATTCTGACAGTCTTCGCATAGAGCATCATCCCCGTTTACATCTTTCCCACATAAAGGACATTGTTTCTTTTCACTCATATCCTTATTATTTTAATTGTAATTTTTGTCCGGATAAAGAAGATATTTTTTTCTTTTCTCCTTATAATTCTTCAAATCCTGCTCCCAGCTTTTTCTAATATTTTTTTCACTGGTGCCTGCAATTATCTGCTGCTGCAACTTATTCGTACCCGAAAGCATATTCATAAATTGCCGCGATTTAAAAAATTGTACGCCCAATCCCGACTTTTTATAAAAATCTATCAGGTAAGAAAGTGTAAATCCACTCTCCAGTTTTTCGTTCCTTAAATCCACCCCGTAACACAATTTACCTTTCTGTAAAGGATTGGTGTCAAACCCTGCAAGAGACTTGGGTGTGAACGTAAAATCTCCAAATTTAGGATTCGGATAACCTACCACCTGAAATGGGAAATAGGTTCCCCTCCCCACACTGACATTTGTTGCTTCGAAAAAACATAATGAAGCATATAATTTTATCGATTGGTCATTAGGCAGATTAGGCGATGGTTTTATGGGCAAAGAATAAGGTTCGCCATGTTTCCAGCCATCCGTAGCAACCACCGTCAAATCACACTTTCTCTTATTAGTCAGCCAGCCTTCGCCATTTATCATTTGTGCCAGTTCCCCCACCGTCAAGCCGTGCAAAACAGGAATCGGATGCATACCCACAAAAGACTTATGCCTTCGTTCCAATACCGGACCATCTATATAATCGTGAGGATTAGGTCTGTCCAGCACAATAAATTGTTTACCAAATTCAGCACAGGCATCCATCACGTAATGCATGGTTGTGATGTAAGTATAGAAACGTGCACCTACATCTTGTATGTCAAATATCACAATATCTACATCTTTCAGCATTTCTGCTGTTGGTTTCTTGTTCCTTCCATACAGCGAGATCAGCGGAAGACCCGTCTTAGAATCTTTTCCATTCACCACTTTTGCCCCGGCATCAGCATCTCCTCTGAAACCATGCTCGGGAGCAAATATTTTATTAACTTTGATATTGTTTGAAAGCAGCATATCTAAAAGATGAGTTCCGTCCGACAAACAACTGGTATGATTAACGGTCAAGGCCACATTTTTGTTCCTTAACAATGGTAAAAACTCATCCACACGATCGGCTCCTACTTTTATATTGTTATTTCCTAATAAGGAAATACTAAAGAGCAAACATAAAAATATAGCAGGAAAGGATTTTTGCATAAATATCTTCTTTTGTTATGTAAAGATAAGTTTTATTACTTTTTGATAAAAACGTTAAAGACATGAATCCTATAGAAATAATTAAAAAACATTATACGGAAAATTCTCCACTATACAATATACTCATCGATCATAGCACAGATGTCACTCGCAAAGCCTTACAGATTGCAGAGAATCATCCGGAGCTAAATATCGACAAACAATTTGTAAGCGAGGCGGGGATGTTGCATGATATAGGCATCTTTATGACATATGCCCCTTCTATCGAATGCTATGGAGAGCATCCCTACATGGCTCATGGATATTTGGGTAGTGAATTACTTCAAAAAGAAGAGTTTCCCCGTCATGCTCTGGTATGCGAAAGGCATACAGGAGCCGGATTGAAGCTCGCTGAAATAATAGAGCAAGATCTCCCCCTCCCTCATCGCGAAATGATGCCGATCAGTATAGAAGAACAGGTTATTTGTTTTGCAGACTGCTTCTTTTCAAAAACGCATCTGGGTATGGAAAGAGATGTTAGTAAAGTAAGAAAAAAGCTGGAGAAATTCGGAGAAAGAAGTGTATATCAATTTGATACATGGTGCAATATTTTTCTATAAATTGCATTTTCTTACTCATTAAATTGTTAAATATTTTAAACTTATCACAATTATTATATATCTTTGTTTCAAATTATTAATGAGCGAGAAGAGTTATGATTATTTACGGGACAAAAGCCGCGAAAGGCAAATTTATTGGGACAGCAACCCAATGCCCTTTCTGTGGAGAGAATCATGCAGTAGGCGTACTGCCTTATCACAAGTATTTCCATGTATATTGGATCCCAATCATTCCTTACGGGAATGAATATGTGACTGCTTGTGGAAAATGTGGAAATGCTGTACCCGACCATTATTTAGGGACTAATGGTATAAATGAGGACATAAAAAGACAAGCAAAAAGACCTTTATGGGTATATAGTGGTCTTTTCATTCTAGGTATTATAGGAATAGCAATATTTATTTCTACACTTACCAATTAGAATAGTTTTTAATGTTGGTGAAAATGAGGAAGCAACGGAGCAATATTATTGCTCCGTTTTTTTATTGTTCATCTTTTTGTTGGGAGTAAGTTGAACGTATACGCCATTCGTTCGGGTAAAGGTTATTAGCCCTGTTCCCTATATTCTTCACAAATCCTAAAGGTACTTTTTTATAAGTCAGTAGAATATAGCCTTTTGGCAGATCGGGAAAAGACATAGCTTCTTTCCTCAAATATTTTATTGCAGTCTCCCGATCTATCTCATAACACGAAAAAGCCTCTTCATTCAGATCAAGAGACATAGCAAGAGAATGTTGAGGGATAAAATCTTTACCTTTCATTTCTCCTACATAAATCCCGGCTGAAACAAGCCTCGTTGCAGATACTATCTCTTGAAAGACTTCATGATGTACCAAGGGGAAAGCGAACCAAGAATCTTCTTTATCGAAAAAAGTATACTCTTCGGGATTAAGAAGATAGTTCTTAAACTCTTGAGGTAGATCTTTTAGCTTTTGCCTTTTATCCTTTTTATTTCTTTTACCTTTACCGGATGACCGATTATTAGAAACCATTTCTCCACTCTTCCGCAAAGCTGCGATAAAGAAGCCTTCACCTTTTGCCCTATGAGGAAAAAAGTGATACACAGGCAAATCTTTATCATAAGACGGAGCAACACCCCATTCCTCATCTATTTTCAAAGGAAGGACTTCTGCCCCCAGAGTATCTCTAATCCAGATAACATTATCCTCATTTTCAGAACGGTTATAAGTGCATGTACTATAGATCAGTATCCCTCCCGGCTTTAATGAATCCCACACATCTGCAACGATTCTCTGCTGACGTTCTTTACATAGCTGAACATTAGCTAATGACCATTCTTTCAATGCCTCCGGATCTTTCCTAAACATCCCTTCTCCGGAACAAGGGGCATCTACAAGGATAATATCAAACAGATTTGCCAGCTTTCCCATATCCGATGGGTCGCTGTTGGTCACAATCACATTCGGAAAACCTGCTTTAGTTATATTTTCAGATAAAATATTGGCACGGGGGCGAATAACTTCGTTAGATACCAACAGGCTATTTCGGGAAATCAGGGAGGCTATATGAGTAGATTTACCGCCCGGAGCGGCGCATAAGTCCAATATATTGACATCTTCACCCTGCACATATTGCTCGAATACCTGTTCTATAAACATAGACGAAGCCTCCTGCACATAGTAAGTACCGGCATGAAACAACGGATCGAAAGTGAAAGAAGGACGCTCATTCAGATAAAAACCTGTTTGCGACCAAGGCACAGGCATATCCAATGATGTGCCATCTGTTGGCTTAGCAGGATTAAGGCGAATACTAACAGGCGACGCCTCTTCCAAAGCATCTTTAAATGACTCCCATTGTTCACCTAATAAAGGTTTTACAGTACTTATAAAATCTTCAGGCAATTGCATCATTTTCAATTTAAATCTCTCATATCATCAATAGCTCCATCTTTATAAATAATCTCCGAGAAAATACCAGTAAATCCATTTCCTCTTGATCCATGGGCAGCAAATCCGGCTTTTATCTTACCCGATGTTTTCAGATTAAAGTGGCGGATCATTTTCCAGACCTTTCTATCCTGTGAATAGAAGAAAGAATATTCATCCGACTTTTTCACAACTGCCAGATAAGCATATTCTCCTGTTTTCTCGGAATTGCAATCATCCGAAAATTCTCTTGTTACGACTGAAACGATGGTGGGTTCTTCAAATACCGAATTCTCATAGCATAGCTTTGCCCATGTATTTTCATTATCATAAATAACTAAGGCAGCAACATCATATATTGCTTTGAGGTCGCCCGATACCTTTACACTTAAAGTAAAATCCCCCTCGGGTTCAAACAATATCATGGGAGCATTATTCACTTTCGATTTTTCATTCGGGTTATTGATGAGATTTGTTTTTCCCAAAGCAGTTATCTCCAATACATTATTATCTATAGTATAACTGACCGGATTGTTATACACCTCCAAATCATAAGGAATAGCATTAATCTTCTTTCCTAGGACTTGTGCATAACCATATCCTACTGATAACATCAAAAACAACAGAAACAAAGTCTTTTTCATAGTTCAATAAATTGTATGTGTTACATCCATTCGCTCAATTCCATCCAGCGCATGGTCTTTTCATCTATCTCATCTATCAGTTCACTTATCCGGTTCGATTTAGCAAGTAGTTCATCTGACGACAGAGTACCGCTGGATAATTCTATTTCTAACTGTTTTTTCTCTTCCTCCAGTTGAGGAATAAGAGCATCCAGTTCTTCAAACTCTCTTTTTTCTTTAAACGAAAGCTTTTTCTTCTCTTCTTTCTGGGGAGTTTCTTGTTTTATTTTTTCTTCTTTAGGCTTTTCACTCTGCGCCTTTTCTTTCTCTATCTGTTCTTGTATTTCCTTCCAATCCCTATACTGCGTATAATTTCCAGGGAAATCTTTTATCTTGGCATTACCACTAAAAGCCAGTAAATGGTCGACCACCTTATCCATAAAATAACGGTCGTGAGATACTACAATTACACATCCTTTGAAACTCTGCAAGTACTCTTCGAGGATATTCAATGTCATAATATCCAGATCGTTGGTAGGCTCATCCAGTACCAGAAAGTTAGGATTCTTTATCAGTACTGTACAAAGGTAAAGCCGCCTTTTTTCTCCTCCCGACAGCTTGTACACATAGTTATGTTGCTTTTCGGGCGGAAAGAGAAAGTGTTGCAGAAACTGCGAAGCTGTAAGCCGGTTTCCATTACCCAAATCAATGACTTCCGCTATATTTTGGACCACATCAAGGACTTTCATCTGATCGTCGAACTTCAATCCGTCCTGACTATAATATCCGAAATTTACCGTTTCACCAATATCAAATTCACCCTTATCAGGAAGAACTTCTCCCATCAGCATCTTAATGAAGGTCGATTTACCTGTACCATTGTTCCCCACGACTCCCATTTTCTCGTAACGGGCAAAAACATAATTGAAGTCTTCCAGAATTTTAATATCCCCGAAAGATTTATACACATGCTTTGCTTCAAATATTTTATTCCCGATATATGCTCCTTTCATTTCGAGACGGACACTGCCTGCATCCCGTGCTTGCTGTGCCTTTTTCTCCAGATCATAAAAAGCATCGATACGGGCTTTTGCCTTCGTTGCACGGGCTTGAGGCTGGCGGCGCATCCAATCCAATTCTTTTCTCAGCAGATTATTTGCCCTGTCTATTTCACTATTCTGAGCATCGACACGCTCTTGTCTTTTTTCGAGATAATATGAATAATTACCCTTATATTGATAGAGACTCCTTTGATCGATTTCGATTATCTCATTGCACACCCTGTCCAGAAAATAACGGTCGTGCGTAACCATAAGCAGGCTGAGCCTTGCACGTTGCAGATACTCTTCCAGCCACTCGGTCATATCCAAATCCAAATGGTTGGTCGGCTCATCCAATATTATCAGTTCGGGTTCGGTTATAAGTACATTCGCTAAAGCAACTCTCTTTAACTGACCTCCCGAAAGTTCAGATATTTTCTGGTCAAAATTGCGAATCTTTAGCTGTGACAGAATCTGCTTTGCTCGTTGTTCATAGTCCCAGGCTTTGAGCATATCCATTTGCTGCAATATGTTGTCGAGATTGCTGTGGTCATCAGATGCCATCACCCGTTCATACTCAGCTATCAGATTTGTAATCTCATTACCGGACTGAAAACAAGCCTCCAAGACCGTGAGGTTTTCGGGATATTGCGGGTCTTGCTCCAAATAGGCTATTTTGAGATCGCGCCGAAAAACGACAGAACCAGAATCATAGGGTTCTTTTCCTGCCAGAATATTCAATAATGTAGTTTTGCCTGTTCCGTTTTTCGCAATTAATCCTATGCGTTGCCCTTCGGCTATACCGAAAGATATATTTTCAAATAATACTAAGTCTCCAAAGCTTTTGGTAAGCTCATCGACCTGCAAATATGGAGTTGCCATTCTTTATTTTATTGTTAATACGCACAAAGGTATGAAAATATAAAGAGAGATTAGGGTTAATTTTCGTTTTCGGCCTCTTCCTCCCCTATATATATAGTATAATAAAGCGTAAGATCCGGAAACGCCTCGTTAACCATTTTACATGTAATTTCCAGCCCCTCGAAATAGGGCGGAATCAAGAATCTGCCCCTTTTTCCGTCAAAGAGTATCTCTTCATTGCTTTCGTACCATTCATAAACTGTCTCTTTTCCATCTACCAGATATTCTGCGCTCAAGTCTATCGTTTCCCCAACTCCCTTATTCCCTCCTGATATTTCCGATTGTGGGGAATACACGAAGCTTCGTACAGAGGTATTAGCTACATCTAAAGTAGAGAAGCGAAGTTTATTATTTACACAATTTAGTTTAGTTATCGTATTTTTCTTTATATGCAGACTTTCGATCAGATTATCCGAACAATCCAGATACATTAGTGAAAGATGAGATGGGACAACCAATGTTGTCAGTTTATTAAATGAACAATTCAATGTACTCAATTGATGATTGGACGAAATATCCAAAGACTTTATACCATTTTCGGAACAGTTGACTTCTTTCAAAACCGCATTAGCGCTTATATCCAATTTATCTAACTGATTATTACCACAATACAGAGTCTCTAAGCGAGAACAACGGGAGACATCCAAATCCTGAATATTGTTTGATGTACAGTTAAATATCTTTAGTGAAGGCACAAAAGACAATGATAAAGATTCCAGATTGTTTCGGGCACAGAACAATGCTTCCAATCGGGGAGTATTAGATAAATCCAGAGTATTTATATTATTCACGACACAACTCAATGATTTTAGAGAAGGTAACTTCTGCAATTCCAGTACCGCCAAATTATTATCATTACAGGACAGCACCTCTAAACCTGAACGTTCGGAAAAACTTATCCGAGAGATTTTATTTGCATTACAATAGAGATAGCGAAGCTTGTCATTATTAGTAACATCAAGTATTGTTAACTGGTTATTCGAACAGTTCAGTGAGTCTAAATTTAGATTATAAGCGACATTCAGATCATCAAGCTGATTAAAAGAACAATCCAAAGTAGTCAGGAAAGAGGCATTATCAAGTATTATCGAACGAATATTGTTGTTGTTCATTTTCAATACCTCCAACCTTCGCACACCTGATAAATCTATATTTGAAATATTATTACCCGAAAGATACAGCTCTTTCAATTCTGACTCTTTAGGCAAAGCCAGACTTCTGATTGTGTTCTCTTTACAAGACAAATATTCTAAACGATGGTGCTTTTCCAGATATAATTCTGTGATACGGTTATTATTACAAGAGAGTTTGCTTAAAAAAGTGTTTTTATCCAGATTAAGAGCTTCTAAGGTATTTCCATCACAATATAAACTACTCAAACGTGCATTATATGATAAATCTAAGACTTTCAAATAATTTGAATGGCAATACAGTTCTTCAAGATAAGGCTGACTGGAAACATTCAGTTTCGCGAAGCTATTATATGACAAATCCAGGCTTTTTAATTCTCCATTAAACTCCAAACTAATACTTTCTAAACCATTATAACTGCAATTCAGTCTTTGCAACTTCTTATTGTTTGTTACATCTACGGATTTTAAACCATTAGAGCTTATATTTAATTCAAGAAGAACCTTATTGCTTCGTAAGTTTATATACTTTAACCTATTATTGCTAACATCGAGAGTCAACAAAGACTTACTCTTATCTATAATAAGTTCTTCTATACCATTATCAGAACATTCAAAATATTGTAATTGAGCAAATTCCGACAAATCCCATTTACCTCCTAGATCTTTTCCACGCCATCCGATTGCGACAAGACGCTTCTGCCCTTTATCAGTCCATTTTACTCCACGTAGCTTCTCAATCCATCCCTCATCGTTCTGCCATCTTGTAGTATCCGAAGAAGCCAAACCAACACGTTCCCAATTGTATCCTCCTTTCAGATAACACTTTTGCCTGAGTATTTTTATAAGTCCTGTCTTATCCTGCTTATGATAATTCTGCGAATTACCGGATAGGCAAACCAATAAGAATAAAAAACACACCAGAGTTCCTCTCATAAAAATCTAATCAGTTTCACTTCACAAAAATAATAACATTCCGGCTATACACCTTCTTTGCAATGAATATAGATAAAGTATATCATTACATAAATATATCTAATCAAAATAACTCCAATTATTAAGATATAGTTACAAAATAATATTTTTCTTCGAATTATTTTTTCCTTTAACAAAAAATGCATATCTTTGCACTATAAATCTAGACAGAATATACCATGAAAATTTCAATATGGGTATTCTGTCTTTTTTTATTAGGTTATATTTATCAATTATCAAGGTTTTTATAGATTGTTTAATTACAAAATTTAGGTTATGAAACGTTTTTTTATTCTAGTTGCGGTAGTTGCCGCATTCAGCACGACAACATTTGCGTCTAACAACGAGTACAATCTGCTTTCAGGATTAAACGAAACAGAAAAAGTAAATGCACTTTCTAATTATCTGGGTGCTACTTCTGAACAAAAAGAATATCTGAAAGAAATATTCGCTCGTTCAGCACAAAAAGCAGGAACAGCTACTACAGAAGGTGAAATTTCTGACGCAAAAGTAAAGAAAGCTATGGCTTTCAACCTTGCAAATGCAAAAAGTGTATTGACTCCAGAGCAATACAAAAAATATCTGATAATTTTGAACATGACTCTTAATAACAAATAAAACAGAGTCACTGTTATCAAATTTTTTCAGAGAAAATATAGATAATTTTACGAAAATCATAAGGAAAATCCCTTATGATTTTTTTTTACAACCTAAGTAAATACCACTATCTTTACACTTTCTACGAATCTTATCCCCCTTTGTATTAAACATATAAGATTTTCTACATGTTAATAAAAGTGTAAAAAATGCGTAATTTTAACACATCCATCCTAATCAAAGTTAAATATCTCTTTTCTGTAAAAAATTTTGTTCTTTTTCTTTTGATTTTAACAATACATATATAAATTTGCATTGTGTTTTTCATAGTATTAGATTTAAGGTTAATAATTAAGAACTGGGTTGTCGGGATGACAACCTTTTCTTTTATGTGATAAAAACACCGTTTTGAGTTACTTTTTTGTTACTTCCCTATAATCTTAAACATCAATCAACAATCTATCTTTTACGTAAAAAAGCAGGCTTTGTCTTTTATCATACCATTTTTTTTGCAAAAAAAATCACAAAATAACACTTCTCCTCAGCCAGCTACGTAAACCAATATAATAGAACAACTTACAATAGACAAAAGCACACCAAAAAGACACAAATATGTAACCATAAGATCATTTTATGTAATAAAAAATTAGGAGATAAAGAATATTTAATATAATTTCACAATTAACTAATCAAGCTTAACGCTATTTAGTAAAGTGAATAAACTAATTGTCGAACCTCTAAAAGGTTATTATTATGAAAGCGAAAAACTTCACACAAATTATGCGCTTCATCTTACCGCTGATCGCATTAAGTCTATTTCTTGAATCTTGTAGTCAAGACGACGTTTTTAACGAAACAGATAATATAAATACCGAAATCCCAAAAGGGAAAAAAGTCGGAGACCTTATTATCAATGAAGCAAGTGTTATACTGGATGCTACTTCAACAGAGCAGATAAAGAGCATCAGTGAAGACCTTGTAGTATTCGAATCGGAACCTGCTCAGGCAGATGAGATCAAAGCCGGAGCCATCCTTGTAGGAGCAAAATACGATGGTAGTAATTTGCAGAATATTATGGGAAAGGTTACAGATGTATCTTCTATAAATGGAGAATGGCATGTAAGTATAACTCCTATTGCCATTGAAGAATTTATCTATTCGGGAACAATCTCCGGAAGAATAGATCCGGTATCATACCCCGAAGGCTCGTTACGAAACGGGATGGTAAATCCGAATGTAATTATACAAGATGTAGCGGGATTTCCTTCTTATGAAGTTCTGAATGAAGAAATAAGCAGAACAAGAGCGACCGTAATGCTTCCCCGTTTGGAATACTCGGGTACGCATAATCTTCCTATCCCCGAATTACCGGTAGTAGAATTTAAGTCAGGAATATCTTTAACAGCCGGATTTACACCAGCATTTGACTATACGATCAAATTCGGTATAACCGGAATTAAAGAGTTCAACATTACATTGTATGCAAAAGATGTCCTAATCGATGCAAATGTGTATGCCCAAGGAGGACTTAGATATCAGTTCGATCCTGCTGATTATTTCTCGATACCTATTACCCCTATAGCTCTGGGACCTACAGGACTGATTATTTCGCCAACCGTTTCTGCCGGACCTTATGTTAATCTGGAACTAAATGCAGGTATAAATGCAAAACTTATACATGCAACAGGAGAGATTTCATACGTTCTTACTAATCCGACACAAAAACCGAAGTGTGATATCATTCTCGAACCTTATAGCTGGGACAACAACCTTCAATGGAATATGAGGGCAAATGCCGAAGTTGGGTTACAATTTTCTGCAGGTCTTTCATTGACTTTCATCACCACCAGAATAGCTTCTGTAGGTGCAGGTGCAAAATTAGGAATCGGAACAACTGTTGAGATGAATGACCTTAGCAAAGTTAGTTCGGATGTTTATGGCAGAATAAATGCCGATGCACATTTAATGATTGGAATATGGCCTTTCAGATTTGATAAAACATTTCCTATCATAGAATGGAAGCCGACTATATATGCAAACGATTTTTATACAGGAATTTAATCATTTATTCTTATTCATAGATAAAGGCAGTAAATTACTGCCTTTATTTTTTGTCTTAAAAACACTATTACTTTTCCCTTTATCTTCTCTGTGTTTACTCCACAAATACTAGCTTATAGTGAATCTAAGTATTCAAAACATGAATAAAGATTTTATTCATGTTTTCTTTATTGCTTTTTTCGGACTATTGTTAAGTCTTATTATACATATCTTTGCTATTACTGGTGTTGATATCGAATATGAGTACCCAGCCACAAGTTATCTTGGTATGATAATATTCATTATTTGGCTTCCTGCTATTCTATTATTAATAAATAAAAAGAAATCAAGAGTAAATAATCAAGAGGATACCGAGACTTCTTCTTCTGATCAAGCTAAAACTTTTTTTAACGACATTTTGGGAGATAGTCCTAAACCACTAAAGATAATAGCAATTACATGTTGGATCTATGGTTTTATAAATTTTACTTTATTCTTAAGCAATCATCCTGATTCTGTAGGTATAATAGACAATGAATATGTCCTACACGAAAAAGGATATGTAAGAAAAAAGCTGACAAAAAAAGAGTATCATTATCAGAGAGCGGTAGAGACAAGAGGATTTTCGGGACATTGGTTAATATTCTATGGAGTTGCTACTGCAATTCTTTATCCATTTAAAGCAAGAAAAGAAGAAAAAAAATAAAGATTATATATTAGGTACAGCTTTATTTATATCAACAGATATAATTATTTTCAATTTATTTCTATACCCTGAAAAAAAGATTATTTTTGTATATCCTAATTCATAAGAGATAGAATTGGGTGTATAACAAAATAAACCTAGAACAATCTAGTCAATACAAAACAGACTTTGTAGAAATAACCGCTACTAAGTAAATAGAAAAAGACATGGGAACATTACTATTTTTAGGAAATCTGGGAACAGGTGAAATCATAATCATTGCTTTAGTCGTACTTCTTCTTTTCGGAGCCAAAAGAATTCCTGACCTGATGAAAGGCATAGGAAAAGGCGTGAAAAGCTTCAAAGACGGTGTGAAAGGTCTAGAAGAAGATATTACAGGTACAGACGACGACAAAAAGCAATAATCACGGTATATGTCTGAAGAGCAGAGCCTGACTTTTCTGGATCATCTCGAAGATTTGCGATGGATGCTCCTCCGTTCGTTAATTGCTGTATTTATCTTTGCTATTGCAAGTTTTATCGCAATGCCTTATCTGTACGACCAATATGTAATGGGTCCTACGCGTGCAGATTTTTTCCTATACAGATATTTATGTATCCTAACAACGAGCATCCCTTTTATTCCCGATTTTTGTGATGAAAGTTTTCATATCGAGATTGTAAATATCAATCTTGCATCCCAATTTTTCAGACATATGAGTACTTCTTTCTGGATGGCTCTTATTCTGACCTTTCCTTACTTGGTATTTGAAATATGGAGATTTGTCAATCCTGCATTATATTCACATGAAAAAAATAAAGTCCGAAGCGCTTTTATTTTCGGCACTCTCATGTTTTTTATAGGGTGTTTTTTAGGGTATTCAATTATTTACCCCATCACTTTCCGCTTTTTATCAACTTATCAGCTAAGCCCTGATATAAAAAACCAGATATCACTGGATTCTTATATGGACAACTTTCTGATGATGATATTCATTATGGGAGTCATGTTCGAGCTACCTCTTATTTCTTGGCTACTATCGAAACTAGGGTTGGTAACACGAGCCTTTTTCAGGAGATACCGCAGGCACGCCATTGTTATATTACTGGTTTTGGCTGCCTTTATAACACCTTCGGGTGACCCATTCACTTTAGGAGTAGTATTCATTCCTCTTTATATTCTCTACGAATTGAGTTATTTCCTTGTAAAAGAGGAGGAGGAAGAGCCCGAGGACGAAGAAAACGACGAACTAACACCAGACAAGATATAAATGAAAAGGACAGGCAAAGAACCTGTCCTTTTTATTTTAGACTTCGAATATCACTCACCCTTATTATTTAGCAGCCATTCGCACCATTTATCCATTCCCTCTCCCCGTAAGGCTGAAAGTTCGAATATCTGCAACTTATGATTTACTTTAAGCACATTTTCTTTCAATACATTTATATCTGTATTCAGATAAGGCGCTAAATCCGTTTTATTAATCACACATATATCCGACTCCTGAAACATATAAGGATATTTGATAGGCTTATCATCTCCTTCGGTCGTGCTGATTATCACTACGCGTTTGGCTTCACCCAAATCATACATGGCTGGACAAACCAGATTTCCTACATTTTCAACAAAGACAATAGCTCCGTTTTCGGGTTGTATATGCTCTAAAGCATTACTCACCATATCCGCTTCCAGATGGCAACCCTGCCCCGTGTTCACCTGATATACGGGAATATCTAGAGCTGCTATACGGTCGGCATCATTAGAGGTTTGCTGATCACCCTCTACCACATAAACAGTAACCTTACCTTTCAGCCGTTTGATGGTCTCTTCCAGCAAAGTAGTTTTCCCCGAACCGGGCGAACTCATCAGGTTGAGACAAAAAATATTCTTTTCTTTAAAGAAGTTCCTGTTCTTTTCCGCAACTGTATTATTGCGTTGCAATATATCCTGCTCAACAGCTATAATCAGGCTCTCATCAATGATACGTTTATTGTTTTCCATATACTTTTATTTTACGACAATCGATTTAACACGCAATTCTTTACCTTTCAGCACATTAATACAATAAGAGCCACACTGTGGACAAGCCTCAAAAAATGTAGATAATGGGAAAATATGTTCACAATCTCCACAACGCCCTTCTCCTATCACATCATGACGGACAATTCTTGCATTCTCGAGCATAGTACCTTTAACAGAACTTTCGAGAGCAAACATTAGCGTTTGCAACTCCACCCCTGCCAGGTTACCTATCTCCAGTTCCAATTCTTCTATTTCAGATGCATTATTCTGCCTAGCTTGTTGCTCTGCCAGATCAACGATACTTAATGCAATAGATAATTCGTGCATACTATTCTTTTTATATTGTTCTTGCTGCAGCAATAGCCGCTTGTCCTACAGATATACCCCCATCGTTACAAGGAATACGGGAAGGAATATATAAAGATATATTTTCATCCTGAAACAACCGTTGCAGATGCTCAACCAATCGTTTATTCTGAAAGCATCCTCCTGATATAACGACTTTATTAATTCCACTTTGGCTGCTTAATATCTTCACTTTATCCAAAATAAGATAAGCCAGACTATTATGAATCTTGGCCGATATTTTTTCGACAGACATCCCTTTTTCCATATCCTCCAGAATACTCCTCAACATCTGTTCTACAGATATTACAAAACTCTGGGCATCAATATCGTATCTAACTGAATAATCATCCTCAGCACATTGTTCCAATAATACAGGAGCCTCAGCCTGGCGGGTAGCCGTATCACACAGTCCAACTATCGAAGCCAACGCATCGAACAGCCGCCCGACAGCCGAAGTATACGGTGTATTGATGCCTTTATCGATAATCATTCGTACCATATCTACTTTCGATTTTCCCACTCTTTTTATAAAAGAATAAGGTATCTCTATTTTATAATGATGCAGATAAGCCACAGCCATTCGCCAAGGTTCCAAAGAAGCTTTATCCCCTCCCGGCATCGGGATATAATTAAAATGTGAAGTACGTGTATACTCTTTTCTGTCGCACAGAAAAAACTCACCTCCCCAAGCCTTTCCATCATCGCCCGATCCGGTTCCATCCCAGACTACAGCAATCACAGGCTCATTGATACTATATTCCAACATACAGGCTACTGCATGTGCATGATGGTGCTGCACTTTTAGCAATGGCAGATTTAATCTGGATTTCATGTTTTCAGCCTCTCGGGTCGATAAATAATCGGGATGCAGATCGCAGACTAATTGAGAAGGTGTAAATCTGAACAAGTGCCGGAAACGTTCCAATGATTCCTGATAAAAATCATAGGTTTCCCAATTTTTCAGATCACCAATATACTGGCTTTGAATAATTGTATCTTCTTTTCCTAAAGAAAAAGTATTTACTTTCTCTGCCCCGAAAGCTAATATACCCTCCACATTTGTATCAGTAAAAAATGGCTCGGGGACATATCCTCTCGACCGCCTTATCAGACAAGGCTGACCTCCACATACCTGCAATACAGAGTCATCGGCACGATTATAAATATCACGGTTGTGATGCAGAATGAGGTCTACTTTTCCTTTCAACTGACTTTCGGCTTCTTCGGGAGTAATAGCTATCGGCAAATCGCTGATATTACCACTTGTCATCACTAAAGCAGAGGTATTCACCTTCTCAAACCAATCGTCATGTATAGGCATATAAGGTAACATACAGCCCAAAGTTTTCATACCCTCATTCACTCCTTTTGCCAAAGATTTTATTTGGCGAAGCAATACAATAGGTCTCCTATATGAAAAAAGACACTCTGCTTCTGTTTCGTTTATTTGGGTATAACCTTTCAGGCTATCCATATCACAGAACATTACAGCAAACGGTTTCGTATCCCTTTGCTTGATTTCTCGCAAACGGGAGACAGCTTTTTCGTTAGTAGCATCACAAATCAGATGATAACCACCAACTCCTTTTGCAGCGATGACTTTACCTGCATTTATGAGGGAAGAAGTCAAATCGAGAATTTCGGCATAATCCCGATACTCCGCTCCATAATAGGTAGTATAATACGTAGGACCACAATCGTTACAGGCTATAGGCTGTGCATGGAAACGACGATCTGAAATATTGGTATACTCTTTCCTGCACTCCTCACACATTTCAAAATCCTTCATTGTTGTACGAACACGGTCATAAGGCAGATCTTTTATAATCGTAAACCGTGGTCCGCAATGTGTGCAATTTATAAAAGGATAACCTTTCCGATGAGGTTGAACATATCTATCCTTCAAGCAGTCAGAACAAACCACCATATCTGGAGCAACCTGAGTGATCTTTTCCGAACCCTCCACGCTATCAATAATAGAAAAGTCATCATAAGACTCATCTCCGAGAAGCTCTATATCATCTATGCTATGAATAAAAGCTCCCGTAGGTAATTCCGTTTTTATCCGGTTAATAAATATTTCTTTAAGGTTGCTTTCTATATCAGCACGAATAATTACTCCGTTACTACAATTCGATACAGTTCCTTTTACACCCATCTCTTTTGCCAGATGATATATAAAAGGACGGAAGCCTACTCCCTGCACCAATCCACGGATAATTAATTCGGTAATCATTATTTTTCTTTAATATCGAAAATTTTATTCCTGTCTAGTTCATTCCAATACCGGATAGCCAGTTTACGCACATATGCCCAATAATCAGGCGAATATCCAAAATTTTCTATGGCAGTCTTTATTTCTTTCTTTACCATTTCATTTACCTCATCCGTAAGTTTTATTTCAATCCTTTTTTCAGTAGTCGAAAACACCGCATAGGGTTGTGGGCTATCTGTTGGCAATGATTCTATCAGACCATGCCCCAAAGTAGCCTCTGTACTTACCTGCAAACCATCGTTCATACAGCTGACAGGAGGTTTCTGCCCAGCTTCGGAAGATATTCTGACACATCCGGCTTCTGTTCCCAGATACTCAATGGCTTTTATCCCCATCTTAACGCCAATAATGGCATATATACCCAAGTGCCCATGTATAGCTGTAGTCAAAACCCCTGCCATCCATTCATCCATCCCATATCGGTCAATCGTATCTTGCACTATCGGGCTAACATCCTCATTATAAAACTCTGGTGTTTGAGGAAAGGTTTTAAATATCATAGCATATAAATTTAACCGTTATCCAAATCATAAATGACAAATAATTACTTGTCCGAATTATATTAATAAACAATATCAATAAAAAATCAAGATTGTTTATATCTATATTTTATTAAAAAAATAAGATATGATTTATAACAAAAGTAAAAAATTATTAGTAATTAAACGATAAAAAACTTACATTTGAAAAATCGAACATTAAAACTTTAATACTATGTGTTTGGCTGTACCGGGAAAAATAATGAGTATTGATACTTCCGTACCCGAACTGAAAATGGCGAAAGTAGACTTTGGGGGTATTATCAAAAATATATGTATACAATGGGTAGATGCATCGGAAGGGGATTATATCCTCGCTCATGCAGGTATGGCAATATCAGTCATAGATAATGAGCATGCCGAACAAACATTAGCCGACTTCGAAGCCATAGCAAAGTCATTAGAAAATTAGGCAGACTAAAGTAGTAAATGATGAAATACCTTGACGAATACAGAAATAACGAACGGGTACAGACTCTTGTACAGGCGATACATAAAACTGTAACACGTCCTTGGTATATCATGGAAATATGTGGAGGTCAAACACATTCCATCACCAAATACAGAATAGAGGAAATGCTTCCTCCCGAAATAAAGCTTTTGCACGGTCCGGGCTGTCCGGTATGTGTTACCCCGACAAAGATCATAGACCATGCACTCGAAATAGCTAAACACCCCAATGTAATATTTACCTCTTTCGGCGACATGATGCGTGTTCCCGGTTCGGAGGAAGACCTATTAAGTGTCAAAGCAAAAGGTGCAGATGTAAGAATGCTTTATTCGACCTTAGATGCCGTTAATCTCGCCGAAAGATATCCCGATAAAGAAATTGTATTTTTTGCCGTAGGTTTTGAAACAACCGCCCCTGTACATCTCATGGCAGTAAAAGAAGCCCAACGGAGAGGATTAAAGAATTTTTCGATACTGACATCCTTATTCACTGTTCCTCCTGCTATCAATGCTATCTTATCTCAGGAAGACCACAAAGTTGATGGTTTCCTCACAGCAGGACATGTATCCGCCATCACAGGAAACGAGGGATATCACCGCTTGGCAGAGTGTTACAAACGCCCGATGGTTGTTTCGGGATTCGAGCCGGTCGATCTTTTATATGGAATATACCGTTGCATCCTTCAATTGGAAGCAGGCGAAGCAAAGGTCGAAAATGCTTACAAAAGGGCTGTACCCGAACATGGTAATCAGGCAGCTAAAGCATTGATGGATGAAATGCTCGAGCCTGTAAATCAAGAATGGCGTGGAATAGGCATCTTACCTGCAAGCGGACTGAAACTAAATAATAAATACGCAGAATATGATGCCGCCGAAAAATTCCCGAAGTGTAATAAAGAATACAACAATCATATAAAGAATAACTTATCTTCGCTATGTATAGCGGGAGAGATTATGAAAGGTAATAAACAGGCTGCAGATTGTCCTTATTTCGGGACAAAATGCGATCCTGAACATCCTATAGGTGCTCCTATGGTCTCGGACGAAGGAGTATGTGCTGCTTATTACAGATATAAGTAATCAGCAGACAGAAGTTAGTAGTCGGTAGGAAGTACTTCTAATTGGCACATTTGCTAATTGACTTATTTACAAATTGAATATATGGAACTAAACTGCCCCATACCTTTTAACGATTCAGACAGGATATTGCTGGGTCATGGAAGTGGAGGACGCTTGACTCACAAGTTGATAAGTGATATCTTTTACAAGGCGTTCGGTAATCCTCTATTAGGGCAGGATCATGACGGATGTGTATTTTCCGTAGAGAAAGGGCAACTGGCATATTCCACAGACTCATTTGTTGTAGATCCCATATTCTTTCCGGGAGGAAATATTGGTGATCTGGCAATAAACGGAACAGTAAACGATCTGGCTTGCTGCGGAGCAAAACCACTCTACCTGACGGCAGGGTTTATTATCGAAGAAGGTCTTTTATTATCCGATCTCCAGCATATAGTAAATTCGATGAAGGATGCAGCCCTCAGGGCTGGCGTCAGCATTGTAGCCGGAGATACCAAAGTGGTGGAAAAAGGCAAATGTGACAAAATATTTATCAATACAAGCGGCATAGGTATTGTCCCCGACAGCATAGATATTTCACCGTCGAGAGCCAAGGCCGGAGACGTTATTATTTGCAGTGCCCCGATAGGTGTACACGGAATCACGATACTCTCAGCCAGAGAAGGCTTAAACTTCGAAACAAATCTGAAAAGTGACAGCGCCCCATTAAACAATATGATTCACGAATTGGTTCTTAATATAGATGAAATTCATGTATTGAGAGATCCTACGCGGGGAGGAGTCAGCACAACGTTAAACGAAATTGCAAATGCAGCCCATGTAGAAATAGAATTGGACGAAACATCTATTCCTGTTCCCGAAGCAGTAAAAGCAGCATCCGAAATGTTGGGATTAGACCCACTATACATTGCCAACGAAGGAGTTGTGTTAATCATTCTACCCGAAAAGCATGCTAATGATGCTCTGGCGATCCTGAACAAATATGAGGAAGGAAAAGACGCTATGATCATTGGGAAGATCGCAGATGAAGGAAAACCTTCTGTAAAAATGAAAACATTATATGGTGGTTACCGGATTATCGATATGCTGAACGGAGACCAATTGCCCCGTATCTGCTGAGATAACTTAATTAAAGCAACTTAGAATCAACTAAAATACTCATGAATTATGGAAAAAAACAAACCCTCTGTTTTTGAAGAATGCTCGGAAAAGGGCGTTTCTCGCCGGGATTTCCTGAAATTCTGTACGACAATGGCGGCTTTCATGGGACTTGAAACCTCAGGAATTGCTCAAGTCGTAAATGCGCTGGAGACAAAGCCACGATTACCTATTATCTGGCTGCATCTTCAGGAATGTACTTGTTGTAGCGAATCATTTATTCGCTCCTCCCACCCTATTGTAGCAGACTTGATTTTCGACCAGATCTCGCTCGATTATACAGAAACATTAATGGCTGCTTCGGGCGAACAAGCCGAAAAATCGATGCATGACACCATGCAAAAATATAAAGGAGAATACATCCTTATGATCGAAGGTTCTATCCCTACCGAAGACGAAGCATACTGCTGTATAGGTGGGCGTAGCGCCAAACAGATTGTAGAAGAGGCTGCAGAAGGAGCAAAAGCTATTATTGCGTGGGGTAACTGCGCTTCTGCCGGTTGCGTTCAGGCGGCATATCCCAACCCTACAGGGGCAAAAGCCGTTCGCAGAGTAATCAGAGGAAAAACCGTAATGAATGTACAGGGCTGCCCTCCTATTGCAGAAGTGATGGCAGGAGTTATTGTACATCTACTGACATTCGGAAGCCTGCCACAGATGGATAGCCTCGGACGTCCGAAAGCATTTTATTCGCGTCGTGTACATGATACATGCTACCGTCGTGCCAACTTCGATGCAGGATTGTTCGTAGAAAGTTTCGATGATGAAAATGCACGGAAAGGATATTGCCTCTACAAAGTAGGATGTAAAGGTCCTAATACATATAATGCCTGTGGTGTTATCAAATGGAATGAGGGAACCAGTTTCCCCATACAGAGCGGTCACCCTTGCATAGGATGCAGCGAAGAAGGATTCTGGGACAAAGACCCATTCTACAAACGAATTCCTTCAATAAAAGGATTCGGAATTGAAGCTACTGCCGACGAAATAGGACTTGTAGTGGGCGCGGCAACTGTGGTAGGAGTAACTGCTCATGCCGTTGCGACCAACATCCGAAAGAAAAAACTGATAGAAAACGAACCCGAAAACGATAATAAAAAACCAGGATCGGATCATACGTCTCACCTTTAAAAAACTTTGAAAACTCATGGCTGAAAGAATAGTTGTAGACCCCATTACCAGAATAGAGGGTCACTTAAGAATAGAAGCAGAAATAGAAAACGGGGTAATCAAAGATGCGTACAGTTCGGGAACGATGGTGCGTGGTATCGAGACGATTGTGAAAGACCGTGATCCCCGCGATGTATGGGCATTCGTAGGACGTGTTTGTGGAGTATGTACCTCTACACATTCGCTCTGTTCGGTTCGCGCAGTGGAGAATGCTTTGGATATCAAGATTCCGCACAACGCAGAGTTAGTGCGTAACATTATGGCAAATGTACTTTATATGCATGATCATGTAGTGCATTTCTATCATTTGCATGCTCTGGACTGGGTAGATATTTTATCGGCACTGAAAGCTGACCCTGCGGCAGCTTCTGCTGCGGCTCAGCAACTCTCACCATGGCCTAAAAGTTCAGCGGGATACTTCAAAGGTATTCAGGACAGAATCGCAAAATTCGCAGCCAGTGGACAACTCGGTATTTTTGCCAATGGTTATTGGGGGCATCCTGCCTATAAATTGTCTCCCGAACAAAATCTGGTCGCTGTTGCACACTATCTGGAGGCTTTGGAATGGCAGAAAGAAGTAGTGAAAGTACATGCCGTATTCGGAGGTAAAAATCCTCACCCTAATTATGTGGTTGGAGGTATGCCTTGCAGTATCAACCTGAATGAAGCAAATTCTATAAATGCCGAACGCCTCGCTTTCGTCCGCAAACGTCTGGAAGAAGCCAAGACATTTATTGACCAAGTTTATATACCCGATATTATGATGATTGCCGAAGTCTATAAAGAAGACTGGGGTAAAATAGGCGGCGGTATTAGCAACTATCTGGCATACGGAGATTTCCCGACTCAGGGATATGATAATCATGAAAGTATGAAAATGCCTCGGGGGATTATCCTCGACAGGGATTTAACAAAAGTGCATCCGGTAGATGCCAATTCTCCCGAAGAGATACAGGAATATATATATCACTCATGGTATGAGTATACAAAAGGAAACGATGCAGGATTACACCCTTATGAGGGTGAAACCAAACTAAATTATACAGGTCCGCGTCCTCCATACTCACACCTGAATGTTGAAGATAAATATAGCTGGATAAAAACTCCACGATGGAAGGACAAACCGATGGAAGTAGGTCCATTATCGAGAATGCTCGTCGCTTATGCCGCTGGTAAAGAGCCACAAAAGTCATTGATAGATGATACATTGAAGCAACTGAACCTCACAGCAGATGCCCTATTCTCTACACTGGGAAGAACAGCAGCCCGCGCATTGGAATCGAAACTAAATGCCGACTGGGCATTGGAATTTTTTGATGAGCTGGAGGCGAATGTTCAAGCCGATTCACGCATGATGAATAACGAAAAGTGGAAAGAAGATTCATGGGCAAAACAGGCTCAGGGAGTAGGTCTGACCGAAGCTCCACGCGGTGCTTTGGCGCACTTCGTCGTTATTGAAAATAATAGAGTAAAAAATTATCAGTTGGTCGTGCCTACGACATGGAATGCCTCACCCCGAGACAAAAACGGAGTGCTGTCGGCATACGAATCCTCACTGATAGGTACTCCTGTGCATGATCCTAAACTTCCGCTCGAAATATTGCGGACAATACACTCTTTCGACCCATGTCTTGCATGTGCTGTGCATTTGTATGACGAAGACGGTAAATATGTTCATCAAATGGATACATTTTAGGCTATTTATTTGTATAAATGTTTTTTCATCATTCGTAGGGATAGAGCTCTGCTCTATCCGTAATCGGGCAGAGACAAGCCTTGCCACTACAAGCTTCTAATAAACGAAGTTACACACAGGTTAACTCCTACAAATGGATGAAGGAACAGATATAAAAAATTGAAACTTTTTGTTATGAGAAGTCGTAATCAAAATCTGCGGGAAGTGTACGTATGGGAATTACCGGTACGGCTTTACCATTGGGTGAACGCCCTGTGTATAGTTATTCTGTGCATCACAGGCTTTATTATAGCCAACCCTCCTGCTATTATGAGTGTATCGGAAGCAAATTTTTCCTTCTGGTTCGGGACCACCCGTTTTATACACTTCGTGACTGCATTTATATTTTTCTTCAACTTCATGTTCCGTATCTATTGGGGATTTGTAGGAAATAAATATGCCAGTTGGCGAAATTTTATTCCTCTGACAAAGGCTCAATGGCAAGAGTTTTGGGAAGTAGTGAAAGTGGATATCTTCATGATTAAGAATAAGCCTGTGGACAGTATCGGGCATAATACACTCGCCTGCCTGACGTATTTCCTTATGTTTCTTGCTTTCCTGCTTCAGTGTATTACTGGATTTGGATTGTATGCCAAAATGAGTACATCCCTGTTACCTCAATTATTCGGTTGGATAGTTCCTTTATTAGGAGGAGACTTATTCGTACGTGAGATACACCATGCACTTACATGGTTCTTCATTCTGTTTGCTATCGGGCATATATACATTGTGGCTTATCACGATTATATAGAGCGACGTGGCGTAACCTCATCTATGATTGGCGGATGGAAATTTATAGAAGAAGAAGTTGCCGAAGCAGAAGAAGAAAAAGAGCGCAAAGAACTCGAAGAAAAATTGGCAAAACAAAATAAGCCTGTAACAAACACTGCTGATAAAGGATGAAAACACTGATATTAGGTGTAGGAAATTTGCTATTAAAAGATGAGGGTGTGGGCATTCATGCAATCCACGCCCTCGAAAAAGAAGATATGCCCTCCGGTGTTGACCTCCTAGATGGTGGAACCGGAGGGTTTCATTTAATAAGCTGGCTCGAAAATTATGAACGCATCATTATGATAGATGCGACACTAGACAACAACCCTCCCGGCACTGTCCGTGTAATCCGTCCAAAATATGCATCTGACTTTCCACCATTGATGAGCGCCCATGAAATTGGCTTACGAGACATGTTGGAGATTATGCAACTTACCGATCAAATGCCCGAAGTACATCTGATCGTTATTTCTGCCGCAGACATCAGTGAAGTAGGTATGAATCTGACGCCAGAAGTGCAAAAATCCATACCTCAAGTAATAGAATATGTAAAGAATATAATAATAAGGTGAAAATTCTCTTATTTATCTTATCTTTGTGGCGTTTAACTAAAAAAGATTAGGGAATGAGAATTACAAGTTTTTTTAAATTAGCACTTATGGCTGTTTTCTTTACAGCACTAACTACCAGCATGACTTCATGCAGTGACGATGACGATGATGATAATGGCGGTGGAGGAACCACTACATCTTTATTCGTTCCGGATAAGATTACAATAGATGACGAAGGCTCTATTTCATCCTATACAATCTCATATGATGACAAGCTAAGAATAACCGGAATTGAAGAAAAGTATAATGACTCTGATTATTCTCACAAATTGGAATATGATGCCGAAGGACGTATCTCAAAATTAACTTATTCATGGGATACAAATATAGAAACATACACATATACTTACGCGAACAATACAGTGACTGTCCTTATTAAGGAAGGAGAAATAGAAGGCACCAGAGTATACACACTGAATTCAAATGGACTTCCAACTAGCAGCGTATATAGTGATGAATACAACGACGAAAAAAAGATCACTTATAAATATGATGATAAAGGAAGAGTAATTCAACGAATAGGTGAAGATGAAAATGTATCTCCTTACTATATAACATATAATGAAGAAGTAATAAGTATAGGAAAAAACATTAATGTACCAAGCCTAATGGCTATATCTCTTTCATTGGAGGAGATGGATGACTCAGTTATAAGCCTGCTATTATACAATGACAAATCTGTTGCCAAAACCGAATATTCATACCATTCAATAAAAGAAATCGATACTTATACTTACAAGGTGAATAGTAATGGTTATCCGGAATCATATAAATTAGTGAATAGTAGCAATGGCGAAGAATCAGTAGAATATACAGCCTCTATTACTTATAAAGAAATAAAGAAATAATTATACCAATATATTATAAAAAGGTCAAAACTAAACTTTTGGCCTTTTATACCTTTACTTCATACTTATTTAATTAATCAAAAGCAAATTAGAGAATGAGGATTAAAAGTTTTTTTTAATTTGCACTTATGGCTATTTTCTTTACGGCTTTAACAGCAGGTACAATTTCATGTAGTGATGACGATGATGATATTATCAAGAGTAATCAAAAACAAATCATCGAATTTACGATAGATCATATAAAAGCTGAAATAGATGAAACTACAAAAACAATCGCAATAACACTTCCTGCCGGTACAGATATTAGCAAACTAAAACCACAAATAAAAATATCGGATAAAGCAACTGTTAATCCGGTATCCGGTGTAGAAACAGATTTCACAAGCCCGGTAGTTTACACTGTCACTGCAGAAGATGGTTCGACTCAGGCATATACTGTGACTGCCAGTGTAAAATCATTTGTCTACCTTATTACAAAGTCTACTGCGTTTAAAGACGGGAATGAATTCTTCTATTCTGTTTTTGAATATGATGATAAAAACAGGCTAAAAAGCTTCAAGGAAGAATACACTAGCCAATACGGTGAAAATCAGACCTGCAATTTCACTTATAATGATAAAGGTGAATTGTCTAAGTTTATAATACTCGAAGGTGATAATGAAATAGAATATACATTCAATTATAAAGATGCAACTACGGTAGAAGCCGCATACATCGAAAATGGTATTGCCCGAAAAGATGTATTTAAACTCGATGCCAAAGGCATGATCGATAAGTATCATGAAGACGTAGAAGGCATGAATACCTGGATACAATTTGAATATGATGATAAAGGTAATCTGCTAAAACTTGCAAATGAAGATGGCAGTTATACACAGTTCACATATGATGACAAAAAAAGTATGTTGAAAGATATTACACTTCCTCAGTGGGCTGCATTTTATTCTCTGGGTGTAATAAGTACCCCTAATAACTTCACTTCAGTTACACATTACATGTCGGATGGAGCTATCGAGGATGGAACTCAGACATACGAATATACTTATGACAAAGTCGGATATCCGGTTTCTTATGTTTATGAATACGGAATAACCTTAAATCATAAGATAGAATATAAAATAATCGAACAATAATTTATTTAACACTATAATTAAAAAAACAAAGACTAAATATGAAAAAATATTTTAAAATTGCTTTCATGGCTGTTGCAGCCGTAACCTTAAGTATGGGTGTGACTTCATGTAGTGATGATGATGACGATAACGGAAAAGAGATTTCAACACTATACGTGCCCGAAAAAATAATCTTTTCAGACAATTATTCTTATACTATATCGTATGACAATGATTTGAAAATAAAAAGTATAAATACAGTTGATTCCTATAACGATAAATATTCTTATGAAATAGAATACGACACACAATCGCGTATATCTAAGGTAAAAGAAAAATGGGAAGAAAATAACGGTTCGGAAACTTATACCGGAGAGGCAGATTATATATATACTTATTCAGATAATAAACTGACGGTCAGCATCGATGATAGTGATGATAACATAAAGTGGATATTTACATCGGATGCGGAAGGAAAACCCAGTGGATGTGTATATGAGGATGATCATTCAGGCATAGATAACATTGTATACAAATACGATGCGGAAGGAAACCTAATAGAATCTACTTCCACAAGAGAAGGAAACCCTTTCAATTCTACAGATATAACCTATGAAAATAATGTAATAGGGATAGGCAAAGACATAAATATGTCTAAACTTGAGATGATCTCATTATTTGAGATCAGTGAAGACCTTTCAGGTATACTTCTTACATGGAATAAAAGTATAGCAGAAATTAATTTTCAATATTCGTCAAGAAAACAATCGAGTACTTATACTTATACTAACGGAAGTAATGGATATCCGTCAGCATTCACATCTAAATGGATTAGTAATTTTAGTGAGGAAACCATAGAGAGCTCTGCCACCATTACTTATAAAGAAGTAAAAAAATAATGTTCTTCATTAATAATAATAAAAAAGTCGGAATAAGATGAAGTGCCCCCCAAAAGTTGGACACTAAATTATTAACTATATTTAAATTGAGTTCGGTATTTTACCGGACTCAATCCGTTTAAAGACAGTTTAATTCTATCATTATTATAATAATAGATGTATTCTTCCAGCTCTTTCTCGAAGTGTTCCATTGAATCAAATTCTTGCAAATATAACAATTCAGATTTTAGATGCCCGAAGAAATTCTCAATAACAGCATTATCCAAACAGTTTCCCTTTCTGGACATACTTTGTATAATACCTTTTTGTCTGAGGTGATATTGATAATTTTTATGTTGATATTGCCATCCCTGATCAGAATGTAAAACCAGGTTCGTATTATCAGGAATCTTATTAAAAGCTTTTTTAAGCATATCCATTGTTTGCTCTAAGGTTGGATGATGAGCTATATTAAAACTGATTATTTCTCCATTATATAAATCGATTATAGGAGATAAATATAGTTTTGCTCCGAATAAAGAAAATTCTGTTACATCTGTAGCCCATTTTTGGTTAGGTTTATCTGCTTTAAAATTTCGATTCAATATATTGTCAGCCACCTTACCGCTTTGCCCTTTATAAGAACGATATTTCTTCTTGCGAACTTGAGATTTAATGCCTAATTCATCCATTAGTTTTAAAACTGTCTTGTGATTGATAATAAAGCCTCTATTCTTCATTTCAATATTAATACGCCTATAACCATATCTGCCTTTATGTTTATGAAAAATGGTTGATATTGCTCTTTTCTCCCGACTGTATTTATCTGGTTTATCAAATTGCTTTTTATGGTAATAAAATGTACTTCTAGCCATCCCTACGACTTCCAGTACTGTTGGAAGAGGAAAAATATGCCTTAACTCCTGGATGGCTTGCGCCCTTTGTTTTTCTGTGTTAAGGCTTGCAACTTTTTTAGGTACTCATTTTCTATACGCAGACGCAAATTCTCTTCAACCAATTCCTGATAAGGATCTGATGGGATATTTTTCTCTATGGGATTATTCTTTTGCTTTCTCATTTTGGGTGGTCTGCCGCGTGTTTTTTCTTCATAAAGGGATGATGTTCCAAACTGTTCATATTTCCGATTCCAGCTCAGGATAACACTATCATTGACATGATATTTGATGGATGCTTGGTGTAAAGATAAATGATTTAATAACATATCTTGGAGTAAAGACAGTTTAAAATCTCCACTATAACGCATATGGTTCTTTAAAGATAGTCCTGCTACACCATACTGTTTATAACAGGAAACCCAACGGCCAATCAAACGATCCGCCGTAGAAAAAATACGGGCTACGGAACAACAACTATACCCTTCTTCCAAAACTAAAAGAACGGCACGCTCCCGATCTTCGATACTAAATTTATTACGCTTCTTTTTTTCCATAAAATAAACCCTAAAAGTTTGTCTAACTTTTAGGGTTCACTCCATAAGATTCCGACTTTTTTCATTTATAATATCCTTTCCAATGCCTGTTTAAGATTATCTCCATGCAATTCTTTTGCAACAATCTTTCCGCTAGGATTAATAATCAGGTTATGCGGAACAGCTTTTATGTTATATAATTCCAAGATAGGACTTTGCCACATTTTCAGGTCAGAAGCATTTATCCAGTCGAGACTATACTCTTTGATAGCATCCAGCCACTTTTGTTTATTAGACTCATCTTCGACTGCTATACTCACAATTACAAAGCCTTTATCTTTATACTTATTATAATTTTCTTTTAGAATCGGAATCTCCTCTTTACAATTCCCACAATCGGGAGACCAAAAGTTGAGTAAAACATACTTTCCTCTGAAATCGGACAGATTGATAATATCACCATTCATATCCTTAATACTAAAGTCAGGAGCATCTTTCCCGATCTCTACCCTACGGCTTTTATTGATTATTTCTCCGATATCTTTTCCGACAGGAGTATTTTTGACAGACTCGGACAACCCCGTGAATGCACTATGGGCTGCTCTATTATCCGGATGCATCCTTAACTCAGACCTTAACATATATGCACTTAATATCTCGTCAGGATGCTCTGCAATGAAAGACAAAGCCATATTGTTGTATTCTTGTATCACATTTGCATATTCTCTATCCAGAGAGTCTATAAATGCTTTAGAATTTTTTTGTTCCGAAGATGCATCTGCAAATGTTCTTTGTATCGATTCTCCCTTCTGTCTGATTCCAGTCATTCTATTCTGGAATTCCAGATTAAGGTCATTCGTCCTAGAACCAGAAACTTTAGCATTACTAACTTTATCTTCACCCTCTATTTTTACCACTCCCGGCTCAATGTACACCGTTACCTGATCCGACGGCATACTCTCATTACCTTGAGATAATATAAGTTGGGCAGGAAAAGGGTAATCCGCTTCTCCTTCGAAATGAAATTTTCCGTTCTGCACATTGGCTGAATCTACTTTTACAGTCTCCCCGACTTTACGGATCAACAATATCTTTGATGACGGATTCGGATTATTTAAATGCCCTTCTATCATAAAACTATCTTTCTGCTTTTGAGCAATAATATGCGGACAGTAAACACAAAAGAAACAAGTAGTAAAAAATAAAATAGATAAAAGATTTTTCATTTGCAAAAGTTTATAATGTCAGAGAAGTGGATTAAATAACCCATTTCTCTGACAAATATACATTATAAAATTCAATTTATCTTATCTCCCACTGCGGCACTCCTAGAACAAGCGGAGATATTTGTCAGTAGTTTTCCCCAATAAAAAAAGCCGTATCAATTGATACGGCTTCTCTCATATTCTAAAAGAATTACTCTGCAGTATTCTTTGTTTCATCAAATGAATCAAAAGCAGCATTTGCCATACGCTTATAGCTTTTCCAACGCCATTGAGCATTGTTTTTAGCAGCGCCATACAACTCTTCTGCTTCTGTTGGGTTTGATTTCTGAAGAGAAGTATAACGAACCTCACCTCCTAAGAATTTATCAAATTTATCCCAATCAGGATCTTTACTATCTAATGTAAATGGATTCTTACCTTCTTCTTCCAACATTGGGTTGTAACGCCATAGGTGCCAGTATCCGCATTCTACAGCCATTTTCTCTTCGTCCTGAGCATGTCCCATACCTTTACGAAGACCGTGGCTGATACATGGAGAATAAGCTATCACAACAGATGGTCCTTTGTATTCTTCTGCTTCTTTGAATGCTTTCAGACACTGAGCCTGATTTGCACCCATCGCTACCTGAGCTACATACACATAACCGTAAGTAGTAGCAATCATTCCTAAATCTTTCTTACGGATTTTCTTACCTGCAGCAGCAAATTTAGCAACGGCAGCAACCGGAGTCGATTTAGAAGACTGACCTCCTGTGTTTGAATATACCTCTGTATCGAGAACAAGGATATTAATATCTTCACCTGTTGCAATCACATGGTCAAGACCACCGAAACCTATATCATAAGCCCAACCGTCACCACCAAAGATCCATATAGAACGTTTTACAAGGTATTGTTTTAGTTCGAATAATTCTGAACAAACAGCACAACCTTTAGTTTTGCACGTTTCTATTTGTTTCACAATTTGTGGTGCAAGTTCTTTAGTCTTTTCCGCATCAGATTTGTTATCAATCCATGACTGGAACAATTCTTTCATTTCGGCAGAAGCCTCAGTACCTGCAATTGCTTCTTTCATCAATTTTTCGATACGATCGCGCATTGTGATATTTGCCAAAGCATAACCAAGACCAAACTCAGCATTGTCTTCGAACAGCGAGTTAGCCCAAGCCGGACCTTTTCCTTCTGCATTCTTTCTGTAAGGAGTAGAAGGAGCCGAACCACCATAGATGGATGTACAACCTGTAGCATTAGCAATCAACATACGATCTCCGTAAAGTTGAGTCACAAGCTTGATATATGGAGTCTCACCACAACCAGAACAAGCACCAGAGAACTCAAACAATGGAGTTGCAAATTGTGAGTTCTTCACATTTTGTTTGATATCTACCAAGTGAGCTTTGCTGGTTACATTCTTAATCATGAAATCCCAGTTGTCTTGTTCCGGATACTGAGTTCCGATCTCAACCATTTCAAGAGCTTTTTCTCCTTTTTTACCAGGACAGATATCAGCACAGTTACCGCAACCCAGACAGTCGAGAACGTCTACCTGAATACGGAATCCCATTCCTTCGAACTGTTTTCCCTGAGTTTTTAGAAGTGCTACACTTTCCGGAGCTTTAGCTTGCTCATCAGCATCCAATACGAATGGACGGATAGTTGCGTGAGGACAAACATAAGCACACTGGTTACACTGGATACAGTTATCCATATGCCATACAGGGACAAATGCTGCTACACCACGTTTTTCGTATTCTGTAGTACCATGATCCCATGTACCGTCTTCGCGACCTACGAACACCGATACCGGAAGATCATAACCACGTTGTGCATTTACAGGACGAACTACTTTTTTGATAAATTCAGGTGCATCATCTTCAGCTGGTTTGCCAACTGCTATATTTGCCCATTCTTTTGGCACTTCAACTTTCTCTACTTCTATACCACGATCTACAGCTGCATAGTTTTTATTTACAATGTCTTCACCTTTACGTCCGTAAGATTTTACGATGAATTTTTTCATCTGATCTACAGCCAAGTCGAAAGGTATTACGTTCGAAATTTTGAAGAATGCCGATTGTAAAATTGTATTTGTACGTCCACCAAGACCTATTTCTGTTGCAATCTTGGTTGCATTGATCATGTAGAAGTTGATTTCATTTTCAGCCAGATATTTCTTAATATGATCAGGAAGATAGTTACCTACTTCGTCTTTGCTCCACACCGAGTTAAGAAGGAAAGTCCCGCCTTTTTTAAGACCTTTCATCACATCATAAAGATGCAGATATGCAGGTACATGGCAAGCCACAAAGTTAGGTGTGTTTACCAAATAAGTAGAACGGATAGGATTATCACCGAAACGAAGGTGAGAAGCTGTGAAACCTCCCGACTTCTTAGAGTCATATGCAAAATATGCCTGACAATATTTATTGGTGTTGTCACCGATAATTTTTACTGTATTCTTGTTTGCTCCTACTGTACCATCAGAACCTAATCCGTAGAATTTAGCTTCGTAAGTAGTTTCGTCAACCGCAACTTCTTCTTTCTGAGGAAGAGATTTGAAAGTAACGTCGTCTACGATACCGATAGTGAAATCGTTCTTTGGCATATTCATAGCCAAGTTCTCATAAACCGACATGATTTGTGCAGGAGTAGTATCTTTTGAAGAAAGACCATAGATACCACCAACAATAGTCGGAGCATCTGTTTTTCCGAAGAAACAGTCTCTTACATCCATATATAATGGTTGACCCACTGCTCCGGGTTCTTTTGTACGGTCAAGTACTGCAATTCTCTTAGCTGTTTTAGGAACAGCTGCAAGGAATGCTTCTGCTTTGAACGGACGATATAAGTGAACTGCTACAAGACCTACTTTTTCTCCTTTAGCGTTCAAGAAATCGATAGTTTCTTTGATAGCTTCTGTTACAGAACCCATAGCGATGATTACACGGTCAGCATCTTCTGCCCCGTAATAATCGAATAAGCCATATTTACGTCCTGTGATTTTAGTGATTTCAGCCAGATATTTTTCTACAATTTCAGGAACTGCATCATAGAATTTGTTAGATGCCTCTCTCGATTGGAAGTAGATATCATCGTTCTGAGCTGTACCACGAGTTACAGGATTTTCAGGATTCAATGCTCTTTGGCGGAATTCTTTTACAGCTTCCTGATTTACAAGAGGAATAAGGTCTTCCTGATCCATCAATTCCACTTTCTGAATTTCGTGAGAAGTACGGAATCCATCAAAGATATTCATAAAAGGAATACGGGCTTCCAGTGTTGCCAAGTGAGGCACAGCCGACAAGTCCATAACTTCCTGAACCGATCCGGAAAAGAACATTGCAAAACCTGTCTGGCGTGCAGCCATTACGTCTTGGTGGTCTCCAAAGATAGATAAAGCCTGTGCAGCAAGAGCACGAGCCGAAATATGGAATACAGAAGGAAGAAGCTCCCCTGCAATTTTGTACATATTAGGAATCATCAATAAGAGACCTTGCGATGCGGTATAAGTAGTTGTCAATGCACCCGCTTGTAGCGATCCGTGCAATGCACCCGCAGCACCTGCTTCCGATTGCATTTCCTGCACTTTTAGTATTTCGCCGAAAATATTCTTACGTCCGGCTGCTGCCCATTCGTCCACATATTCTGCCATAGTCGACGATGGTGTGATAGGATAGATAGAAGCTACTTCGCTAAACATATATGATATATGCGCCGCAGCTTGATTACCATCACAGGTTAAAAATCTTTTTTCTTTTGCCATACTCTGTAATAGTTGATTATTTAGTTGTTTATTGAAATTTATTTTAAACCTGAGCCCTAAACGAAAAGATTATAGTTATTAATCAGAATCTTTTATTACTCCGTTTTTTGTATATAATTAAATCATTTTTTTCTCTAAAAAGTATCAGTACAGGAATCCAAAAAGCCATAATGGAATCGTATTTCCCTCTCCTTGTTCCATCATCTCTGCCGTTGTATAAATATCCGTTTTCTTATTGTTTTTGGCTTTTGAGCCATCTACTTTAAACGTATATTTCTCATCTCCATCCTCTACTAAAAATATTCCTGCTTTATTGCCTTTTTTCAGCTTCGAATTGTTATGATGCAACTGGTTGTAGAAGAATGTTTCTCTCAAAGACTGCTCATCGGCTATACCCGGCTTCATCGCAAAGATCAGATTCGTATTGTGCATATATACCAAATCGGGCTTTTTAGGGAATTCTTCACCCTCACGATAAAGCAGATTAATCAAGCGAGCATTTTTGAGATAATCAAGATAGTTGGTCACCGTAGCTCTCGAAATCTCACATTCTACACTCAACTGGCTGATATTAGGTTTTCCCGGTGCTGTCAGCGAAAGCAGATAAAGCAATTTTCTCAACTTCGAAAGATAAGATTGCTCGATCTGTGCTATAGACAGTACATCTACCTCCAACATCATATTGATAGTCTTCAACAGATTTTCCGAAAAGTTTCGTTTTTCCAGAAAAAAAGGATAATATCCGTGATGTATATAATCTCTAAAAAAAGCCAGAGGCTTCACTTTAGAACAAATATCAAGAGCTATTTGCTCATGATTCGTAATAATATCATTCAAAGTTACCGGTTCGAGATCCGTCTCGGCTACGATATTAAGAAACTCTCTAAAAGAAAATCCTCTGAGATTATAATGCTTTACGATAGGTGCAATATCCGGATTTTCATGAAGCCGCATTACAGTAGAACCCGTAAATATTATTTTCAGATCAGAAAACTTGTCATAACACTTCCGCAATTCAGCTGCCCAATTAGGATATTTGAACACCTGATCTATCAGTAAAGTCTTTCCTCCTTTAAAATAGAACTCTTCTGCAAAATCAAAAATCGTACGGCAGGTAAAGGAAAAATTGTTCATATTGATATACAAACAATCATGCTTATCCAAGTCTGTATATTTTTTGGCGTATTGTAGCAAAAACGTCGTTTTTCCTACTCCTCTTGTTCCTTTTATTGCAATGAGGCGATGAGACCAGTCAACTTCGTCCATCAGACGTCTCTCGACTGTATTTCCCAAATGATCTACCAGATATTTATGCGTTCTGAAAAAAGACTCCACAAGTTTCAATATTAATCCTACGAAGATAATTCTTTTTTTTCTGATATTGCAAAGTCTAGATTACAATTTTACGCATTTTCCTGTAAATAATACAGACATATTGGGAGATTTTATAAAAAAATGGTCAGTTGAACGAAAAGTGCAGTTATTTATAATACTTTTTCAGGATTTTATCGTATTCTTTACTTTGTTTCAATCTATCGATCCACATATTCAGCGAATCCAGAAACACCTTTGATTCTTTTCTTACAGCCCACCCCTCCATATGGGTAAATCCTATATCGGTCTTAATATCCAGTTCGGGGCTTTTATCCTGTACTTTTTTTGCAGTTTGGGAATCCGCAATACTATATTCTATCTCTCCGGTTGCGACCATCATTGCCAGTTGGGCAACCTCATACAACGAATCTTCTACAACATAAATCGTATCGCCTATCTCGTCCGAAAGATTCCGAAGCCTGAATATACCGGGAGAATTTTTGGGTACGTAAATCGATTTCTTTGCCAATTGAAGATGATTCCGAAGAGGCTCCTTACCATCATTATTCCCGGCTTTGCGCTGTACCAATACCCATTTATTGAAAATCAAAGGCTTTGTAAAACCAAATAAGTCTTTCAGGTCTGCATTCATGGGTATATTACGAGCTACAAGATCATATTTACCGTCTTTCAAGCCTTCAAAACTTTTTTCCAAACTATTTTCTACGGATATTTCAAAATTTACATACGAATATTTTCGCAATGCATCCAGCAAGTCTTTTGTATATCCCGACATGCTGTCAGAGGCAACAAAGTATGTATTCGGGTCTATATTAGTTACTACCCTGATAGCCCCATCCCTCACCATTTCGGGATAATCTTTCACCTCTTTTTTCTCTTGCTTAGTTCTAATAACGAAGACCAGAGCAATTACCAATAGGGCTACAAGATGAAATATTATGATTGTTTTTTTCAAATACAGACATTTTAGTTAAGACTACCTTTTCTTCAGAAGTCCAAAATAAACTATTTTTCTTTAATCTGTAAAATTCCAGGACAGTCCAAATTTAAATAACATCGGATTCACCAAATAATTATGCATCGAGAAGTAACGTGAATCATTAAAGTCTTTTCCTATATTATACATCATAACGAAGAATCGAGTCCTCTTCAAGTGAAAATTAGCATAAGCCGTTGCAATAGGGAAATTGCCGATCTCCTCTTCACTCTGATTATAAAACTGCATGAGTGCAGGATCATAACCCGGAGCATAATACTTCGAGTGGAAGTGTGCATCTACCCCTAATTGTACACTAAGTACCTTTGCGACTTTCGTTTGAATATAAATATTACTATAAGCGCTGAACCGTGGCAAAGGAAGTGCTGCTATATTTCTACTATGTTGAAGTACAATCTGGTTATCCCAATGGAATATTCCGGCTTGCAGCTTCTGATCCAACCGTAATGATAACACCTGAAAGTTTCCTGTTTCCTGTTTCAACTCTACAGGGTAGTTCTGTATTATTTTTCCTGCAGTGGATTTATCATCAGGTCGTTTGGTGTAATACAAGTAATTCTCTATATTTTCGAGTCCTCCGCTCAGGCGGGTATTGGTAGAGGGTATAAATATTTCGCCTCCAACATACATCCTTTTGATATCACTAAATTCTCTATACTCATATTTATATCCCTGCGCTCCCCACTCTTCAGCAGTCCCTGCACTACTAGTCCACCGATAGTAACGGGAGATAAAGTCTGTTTCGTAAAACTTAGGCTTTAGATTTTTCACATACGCATTTGCGCCTATCACAAAATCTTTGTTAAACAATTTAAACCGGGTCGTCACATCTCCTTTCAGTCGGAATTCTCCCAGATTGTATCCCAGAACGCCCAGATCTGCTGACACATTATACCTAAGGAACTCCCCTTTTTCTTTAGACAGAATACCTCCGATAACTGTAGATTTCTGGGAATATTCATTCGTAGCTAAAGACGGAAACATTGCATTTGGCAGGGTATATTTCCTAAGATCCTGTTCTATAAAAGCAGTCAATCCGAATTTCACCCATGGGCGAAAACCTTCATTCAGAGAAACACCTAGCGTATTCTTAAATGAATAATAAGACATCCGGTCATTGAGTGCAGAAAACGCTCCATCGCCACCCGTCGGCAGACCATTCGAGCCATAATCGGCAGCTTTTATATAGTTATAGAGAGAATCATCGAGCAACTGCACCTGATTGCTGGTAAAGCTACGGCGCTGGTCGGCATAATTCGTAGTAAAAAAGGCACTGGCTACAGGTATAAATTCTATCGTAGTCGAATCTGCACTTTCTTTATCATACCCTATCGTATATTTGTGGGTCATATACATCCTGCGCCCCCTCATCTTATTCCTTGTATCAGATATATAGGTATCCAAATTCTCTGCCTTACTATCTAAAAAGTTGGCAGCAAGACTTTTCAGTCCTCCATTTTCATTATTCGTATAATTATTGTTTGCCAGAAAGACATGCATCTGATATTGATCGGTCTTATAACTGGCAAATACATCGTAATTTATCTGCTTGTCTGATAAGTCCGGATAATTTCCCCTTGCATATACATAATCAAAGTCAAACCCCATACTGAACTTCTTATTAAAGCTCAATGACATTTCGGCTGTGAAACGTTCTTCTTTGGTTTTACGCCCTCCGCCTGACCAATAAGTAAAATTAGAGTAAGGTTTTTTGGTATCGAGAAAGATTTTGTCCTCAGGTTTTACATAAGTGTAATCAAAGGCATCGAGAAAGTAGAACTCCGACCTCTCCCCTCTTTCAAAGAATATTTTTGATTGAGCCGGAGAACCCCAGTTTCCCAGATATCCCATAGCAACACCTTGTCCATCGACCAAAGCGCGCTGATGATAGCCTTCAAATAAGGTATCCATCGGCACAGGTATACGCTCTCCCGAACGGGCATCTATTTTCCATGCCGGAATATCGGGAAGAACATTACTTAACGAATCGAATGAAAGTGAATCTGCAGCTGCATTTCGGGGAGCCGGCGCGGGCTGTTTCTTATCCTGAGGCGGCACTACGACCTCCGTACTGTCTCTATCGAAAATAAAGCGGGGCTCTTGCGCATAAGAAGGGTACACAAGAATATATAATAATATGAATATAAAGGCAGCTTTTTTCATCGGCACAAACTTACACAAAAAACAGGGATTGTAAATAGTTTTTTGCTAAATTCTAGTTAAAGAAAGAGCCTAACTGACGGCTTATTAGTTCAATTTTGTTAATACCAATCGTTGAGTTACAACGTCCGGTATTTCCTCTTCATAATGGGTTACATATATAAGAGCCTTATCCGGAGTACAAAAATCCTCAATTATCTTTTTCACATATTGTTTGTTCGCAATATCGAGCCCATGCAATGGTTCGTCGAGGATCAACAGCTCCGGATTTTTCACAAAAACCCGAGCCAGCAAAACCAGCCTTTGCTCTCCTGTCGATATATTGAGGAACGAAGTATTTCGTATATTTTCAACTCCGAATACCTCCATCCAATGCAATGCTAGTTTCTCTTGTTCGGCGTTACATTTTTTATACAACCCGATAGTATCAAAGAATCCTGAGCCCACAACATCGAGGCATCTGACATTTTTCAGATAGTAGAGATGCATTTCCGGAGAAACATATCCGATATGCTTCTTTATATCCCAGATACTTTCTCCTGTACCCCGCTTGCGGTCAAACAAAGTGATATCATTGGCATAAGCCTGCGGATTGTCTCCCGAAACCAGGCTCAACAGTGTCGATTTGCCTGAACCATTCGCTCCGAGCAATGCCCATTTATCGCCTTTCCGCACCTGCCAATCGAGATGTTTGAGTATATTACGTTTTCCGTATTTAATATGAATATTTTTAAAGACCAGTGCATTTTCGAAAGAAAAATCCGATTCGGCATCTTCGATTACTGTTGACAGAGAAAACTTTCTTTCCCTCTCGAATAATTTCTCCTGAAATTCTTTATCACCAGCAAATTCTAATCTCATCATCGGAGACAAAAGAGTTTTCTCCCTGACAGGTAAAACATGGGTTATAAAATCCGGCAAGTCTTTAGGGTGTGATAATACCAGTACAATCTGGAGATTCTCCATCCGGGCAAGGTCTTCCAATACCTCATTCAACAAAGCACGGGATTTGACATCGAGCCCGATAAAAGGATTGTCCAAGATCAGGATATGTGGCTTTATCAACAATGAGCGCACAATCAAAGTTTTGCGAAGTTCTCCACTGGACAGCAGATTGATAGGTTTATCTATCAAGTCCTCTATCCCGAAAGTTCTTATCAATTGATCCACCCATACTTTATCACCTTTCAAGAAAAGCTCTTTTACTACAGGCATTTCGTGCTCATCTCCCGCATTCCACCGTTGCTGGTAGTAACTATTTTGCAAATCGACAAGACTATATATATCACGGAATGCTACACTTTTTACGATAGAGCTTACACTCCGATTGTCCGGTGTGCAGATCATCCCCGATTTTAACGCATGCTTTCCGATCAATATATCTATCAGTAAGGTTTTCCCTGCACCATTAGCCCCTATCACCGCCCAATGCTCGTTGTCCTTAATACGCCAACTAACAGGACTAGAAAACATAAGAGCCTCTATACGAGGCACAGCATCTAAAATTTCAATAAGAGTGGTTGCATTCATACAAAAACAGGTTCAGCCAACAAATGTAATAAATTTGTCAACAAACTTTCCTTAATAATAAAAGAAGAACTAAATTCCGGTTACATTAGACTACAAAATGCTTTTTTGAAGTTTTGCACCCGACTTAATCAGTGGAAAAACCCTATTCACATTGTCTGCAATATGGGATGTCAGAACCTCAACAGGAATCTCCAAAATCAAAGCTACCTCGTTGTACACATCTTCAATAACTGTATCTGAAGTATCTGTTTCACAGAATAATCTGTCGACCGGAATTTCCCGTAAAGTATCGGAGTTAAATTTTTCCCCTAATGAGATATAAAAACCGTGAGAAATTAATTGGCGTGCCTGCTCCGGCTTCCCTCTGTAACCATGTATAATCCAAGGCTGCTTTGGTGCATATTTCTTATGTATCTGCAATAACTCGTCCCAAGCTTTCACACAATGCACAATCAATGGTTTCTGCAATTGCTCGGAAAGCTGGATTTGTTGCTCAAATACATTTTTCTGCACAGACAAGTCCGGACCTTTTAGCTTATCCAATCCTGCCTCACCGATAGCAACGATCCGGCTATCTCCGGCTATTTCGCGAAGAAATTTGAGCTGAGGCTCTGCATCTTCCGAGTACCAGGGATGTACGCCACAAGAAAACCAGTCACACTCGTCACTGTCTTTTGCATATTCAAAACCAAGGGGATATACGTTTAAGATATAAGAAACTTCCCGCTTCGGGACGTCATCATCTGAGTCTGTTGTTAAAACGTCGTGGGTGTGTATGTCATAAATGTCCATAAAAACTATAAAACAATTCTACTGGTCGCAAGTTAGACAAAAGTTTCGAAGAATACCAATTATTTTTTCTAAATATTCTTTAAACGAATTATTTATGAAAAAAAATTAAATCAAAATAATAAATTTGCATCTGTTTATTCAATACAGATAAAAAATGGTCGCAATACAGGTATCACCCGAAATATATAAAAATTGTCCGGATTTTGCAGGAGCAGCAATTTCTGCTCAAACAATTAACACAGAACACAATGCCGACCTATGGGAAATTCTCGATAGTCTCTGCAAGGAATACAAAAGCACACATTCTTTAGATGATATCAAAACGAACGCCGCCATAAAGGCAACACGGGATATATACAAGAAACTAGGAAAAGACCCCAACCGTTATCGCCCATCGGCCGAAGCTTTATGCCGCAGAATAATAAGAGAGCTACCCTTGTATAGAATAAACACATTAGTAGATATAATAAACCTGATATCTATAAGAACAGGATATTCTATTGGGGGTTTTGATGCAGATAAGATAGAAGGAAATACTCTAACTTTGGGTGTTGGCAAAGACTCCGACCATTTCGAGGCAATAGGCAGAGGCTTACTCAATATTGAGGGATTGCCGGTTTACCGAGACGCGACAGGAGGAGTCGGGACTCCGACAAGTGATAATGAACGAACCAAACTGGCTTTAGAAACAAAAAACCTTCTAACTATCATTAATGCATATGATGGAAAAGAGAATCTTGAAAAAAGTGTAGAAGAAATGTGTACGTTATTAAAAAGATTTGTAGGGGCACAAGATATAATCGTCAGTTATTTCTAATCACATAAATCTCCGAAACTCTCTAATTAAGATTGCATTCCGATTGAACTCAATCTGCTAAAAAATAAAAATTTCGAAAATAATATACATTTATTATTCTATTTTTTATACTTTTGTCCATATTGAATATTCAAAAATTATAAATCTCATCCCAAAACTTCCATAGTTCAATAATCACAAAGAGGGATTTTATTAGAGGAGTTACTTCAGGCAAGTCAAAAAAGAGATTCAGATTCTTCTGAATTTATATACTATATATTAGAGAGAAAAGTTACCGAAGCTATTAATTACAGAATAGGTCTAACCCCACATTCAAATAAAAACGATGGATACTCAAGACAACAACACACCCAAAAGACACCGAAGAAAAAAAGCGGATCTGGAACAGGATTTATTCAATGCTGCGAATAAAATCATTAAGAAGCATGGATTCACAGGACTTACCATGAGCCGGCTGATGAGAGAGGCTAAAGCCGAAAATGCTGTGTTTTACAACAGGTATAAGGATATGAATGATTTTCTGGATAAGTTTGTCCGGAATTATGACTATTGGCTCAATGATTCCCTCCAGTTCAATAGCGAGGCCCATCCCCTAGAAAACGCTAAAAACTTAATGGTAGGACTTATAGACTCATTACTAGAAAGTAACACCATGCAAAAGCTCATAGCATGGGAGATGAATGAGAAAAACTTTATCACGCAAAGGGCTGCACAAAACAGGGACAATAACTCTCAGCTGATCATAGAATATTTTGAAAAAGCATTAGCAAACTGCAAAGTCAGTTTCAATGTAGGAACAGCTGTTATGCTGGGAGGTATATATTACTTAATTATCCACAGAGAATTAGGGACATTCAACAATATAGATTTTTCTACACCGGAGGGAATAGCCAAGCTAAAACATGATATTCCACTAATGCTAGAACAACTATATCAGGACTGTCAGTCTGAGGGAGAAGAGGACAACTCGAAAGAAACAGAAATTGCCCGCCGATTGATAAAAAATAACGTAGAGCGCAAAATCATCAAAGAATCAACAGGCTTAGCTGATGAGATTCTTGATACTCTCTACTAAAAACCGCTAAAAAACATCCGACTCTTATTTCGCTATTTCAGTAACATATATGTATATTTACGAAATCAAATGAGAGCCTCAGGATGAAACAGAAGATAATAGCAAGCAGGTTAAATAACCATAAACTAACAACAGCAAATCCCGAAACTTTAACCCCCGGTAGCATTGTCTCCTGGATGGGAGCTATACAAGCGCAAGACTTCAATATGGGGAAATGGGCTATAGGTGCACGTTTGCCCAAAGTTCCGGACCGGATGATAGAGGACTCGTTAAATAAAGGAGAAATAATACAGACACATATTTTACGCCCTACGTGGCATTTTGTAGCAGCAGAAGACATACACTGGATGCTCGAATTATCTGCCCCGCGCGTAAAAGTAAGTATACGATCTTATGATAAAGAACTGGAACTGATACCGGAATTCCTGCACAAAGCCTACTCTCTCATAACAAAGGAACTGCAAAAAGGGCAACACCTGACACGAGTGGAAATGAGTGCAAAATTTGCAGAGGCAGGTATTGAGATCACAGACACAAGGCTCAAACACATCATGTTCCATGCAGAGCTCGAAGGCATTGTTTGCAATGGCACAGTCGTTAACAAGAAACAGACTTATTGCCTCCTTGAAGAAAAAGTCAAAAAAACAGGTAGCCTGAGCAGAGAAGAGGCTTTAGAGAAATTGGCAAGAAAATATTTTCAAAGCCATAGTCCCGCCACTTTTCAGGACTTTTTGTGGTGGTCGGGATTAACCACGCGTGAAGCCAGACTAGGGATGGAACTGATCCGACACGATTTTTGGATCGAAAATATAGACGGACAAGAATATTGGTTCAAAAACTCTCAACCGGAGTTCCCGATCAATGCAAACCAAATACATCTATTACCAGCTTTCGACGAATATTTTGTAAGTTATAAAGACCGCAAACACATATTAACCACGGAGCATCATAAAAAAGTAATCGTAAGTAATGGTGTATTCAGACCAATGATAATTAAAGGTGGAGAAATAATAGGAACATGGAAAAGAGTAGTAAGAAAACATAAAATTACAGCCGAGCCTGAACTATTCTCTAAACAAAGCAATAAAACCATCGGACTAATTGAAAAAGCAGCGGCAGAATATGAATTATTCAACTCTAAAGACTAAACAAAACCGACTTATCGCATTTTATCCTCATAACCCATTGAACCTTAAACAAAAATGTGATTTGAGACGTTTTACAAAATAAGCTTTTAATATTAACATCTAAAACGTGACACTTATGGATTCTGATAAATTGTCGAAACTTTACATGGAAAAATACAACGAACTCACGAGTCGATTTGAAGAACTAAAAATCAACTTGTTAGTTGAAGCACTGAATGAAGCTGTCTCTACAGCCAACATGGATATGACTAATGAGTTATACAACAAAGTCCTGCAATGGAATGCAAAAGTAGAGAATCTGGTAGGAGCACGTAAGGCTTTAAACACCCAGTTCAGCTATCTTCATCTGCCCTCGCCCGAATCATTCGGAATTATATTTGATGGAGAGGAGAAAACATGGAAATTCAATACCGAAGTTATTTGAATCCCAATCGATACTTAAGCCTAAAAACGTACCGTTAAATTAATAATTTTTCGATCTCATGACTCAACCATACACCCGGTTTACCCACGCGGTCGAATGGTTGCCAATCCTTGTGCGTATAGATAGAAGACGGATGCCACATACCTATCTTCTTCTTTTTTGATATCAGATACTCTTTTGCAGAGTCACACCTTTTATCATGTAGTAACTCATTATCATTCAATAATCTTAGAATTTCTAAAATATTCACTTTATACGAAAAAGGATATGTAAGTTTAACAATATCTTTCGTAATCGGTGCGTCCGTACTCAAACGTTTATAGACTGCATGGCTTAAGATATACTCCAAACCTTCATTCAATTTTTCTTCCAATACAATATTAGGTAGGTAAGATTTCTGTTTTCTATAATCAGATAAAGCTATCATGGCTTTCACAACCCCAATGTAACATGGGGTAGACTTCATACAACCACCATACTTCAAGACACCTGTCCCTTTCCAGTTATTTTTTTGTCCTCGTTTCGTATGCTGATAATTCAAAATCCACTCTATTCCTTTTTCTATTTTATTCGTTTCAGCATATTGCAACTTTATGAGAATACTCGTAATCATGGAATTATAACAAGAAAGAATGTAGTCAGTATTTTTGGTTAAAGAAAACCCTTCGCCACAAAAAGTCATATCGACTAATGTTTGTAGCCAAACTTTCACTTTGGGAATTTCATAAGTAAAAGGAATCTCGGACAATTCTGTCAATCTATACAGAAGGCTTAAGGCATCGAAATTGTCACTGTCTAATAATTGAGCAACCAATAAAGATTTTTCCAAATATTTCTCTGCAACATGATAATTATCCATCTGCCCTTTATCATATTCCCTTTTCAATATGAATGCCGTGTCTATATCAGTAGTTTGGTGCAGCTTCTTCATAGTGTTTACAATATCTAAGGAACAGGGTCGAACCCACTGCCTCCCCATGGGTGACAACGTGAGATCCGCTTCATTGCAAGCCACAAACCCTTTATCGGACCATACTTTTTTACCGCTTCGACCGCATATTCGGAGCATGTGGGGGCATACCGGCAAGTAGGAGGTTTGAGCGGGGAGATACAGTATCGATAAAAGTAAATAGGAATCAATACCAAAAATGAAAATATTCTGCGGATTATTGTTCTCATTCTTTTTTCTCCGATATTCTATTTATCAGAACAGTTATGGTTTTCTGAATAGCCTTTTCTATTTCGGGATAATCAGGCAACTCATTTTTTAAATACAAAAAAGCAATATCTATCTGCTTGTTATGTATAACACATTGCTCTGCCAATGGTTGCTTGTTCAACCGATAAGCCTCGCGTATCAGTCTCTTTACCCGATTACGCTTTACAGCCCTTTTCAGCCTTTTTTTTGAGACACTGACAAGAGTCGAAAGCGGTATCCCCTCTTCATCCGTACCATCCTCTTTCAGTATATATACGATTCTTAAAGGATATGCAATAAAAGATTCGGCATTCGAAAAGAGTGCATCGATACGCTTCTGTGAACATAACCTTTCGTTTTTCGGGAATAAATGGCGGACTACTTCTTGTGACATTCTTGATAAGATATAATTACAAAGATAGGATTTTTGTAACAAATCATAATTTCACATTTTTGTAATGTCTCAAATTTCGTCAACAAAAAAAAATAATGTAAGTTTGCTACTCACTTTTTCATAATATCTATGCCTAACACTCTTACTTGGTTAGTCAACAGTTTCGATGAACTCGATATTCATTCACTATACAAGATATTATATCTCCGCACTTCTATTTTTATAGTAGAGCAAGATACAGTATATTATGACCTTGACAATAAAGACCAAAAAGCATTACATGTACAAGGATATCTTGGAGACAAATTAGTAGCTTATTGCCGGTTATTCAAACGTGGAGACTATTTCGAAGAAGCTTCCATCGGCAGAATAGTAGTTGCAAAAGAATATCGCAGATACGGATATGGAGACCAATTATTAGAAAGAGCTATCGAATTGGAAAAAACATTGCTTAATGAAACGAAGATTACGATATCTGCACAGCTTTACTTAAAGAAGTTCTATGAATCGCATGGATTCAGGCAAACGAGCGACACATATCTGGAAGATGGTATTCCACATTTACAAATGAAACGAGATTAATTACCAATACATAAACACTATAAATCACATGAAACAGAAAATCTTAGTAACCGGAGGTTCAGGGTATATCGGTTCTCATACAGTCGTTGAGTTACAGAATGCCGGATATGAAGTTATCGTTATAGACAATTTGTCTAACTCTACAGCAGATAGCATAGATGGTATAGAAAAAATAACAGGCATTCGCCCCGTATTTGAGAAAGTAGACTGTAACGACGAAACTGCACTTCGCCAGATATTCGAGAAATATTCTCCGATTAGCGGTATCATCCATTTTGCAGCGAGTAAGGCTGTAGGAGAATCTGTAGAGAAGCCTCTGCTCTATTACAAAAACAATCTGATATCCCTTATCAATTTATTGGAGTTGATGCCCGAGTTCAATGTAAAAGGAATCGTCTTCTCATCGTCATGCACAGTATACGGAGAGCCCGACTCGAACCCGATTGATGAGACAGCACCTATCAAACCGGCTGCATCACCCTACGGAAATACCAAACAGATAAATGAAGAAATCATTCAGGACTTTATCAAATCAGGGGCAAATGTAAAAAGCATCATATTACGATATTTCAATCCGGTAGGATCGCACCCAACGGCAGAGATAGGAGAGCTACCGAATGGTGTTCCTCAAAACCTTGTTCCTTTCATCACCCAGACAGCTATGGGAATCAGAAAAGAATTAAGCGTCTTCGGAGACGATTATGATACACCTGACGGCTCTTGTGTACGCGATTTCATCAATGTGGTAGACCTTGCCAAAGCTCATGTAACAGCTATGGATAGAATGCTGCAAGACAAGTCGAACGAAAAGGTAGAAATATTCAACCTAGGTACCGGGATAGGGTTGTCAGTACTCGAACTCATTCATGTTTTCGAAAAAGTATCGGGTGTAAAAGTCAATTATAAAATTGTAGGACGCCGAGCTGGAGACATCGTTAAAATATGGGCTGATCCGGCTAAAGCGAACAATGTGCTAGGATGGACAGCTAAAGAACCTATAGAGAACACTATGGCATCGGCTTGGAAGTGGCAGCAAAAGCTAAGAGAAAAAGGTATTATGTAAATAATTATTTTTTTCGACAACATATATTTCCCTGTTCTGGACTTCAATCAGAACAGGGATTTTTTTTTTTGCAAAATCACATATTGTGTTAAAATAACACATAAAACACTTTATAAACTTTTTTATATTAAAAAGTTGTACTATTTTTGAAATCGATTTGATGAGAAGTATAAAATACAAAGAAGGTAAAAAGATCAAAACAAGGGGGTTCGAATCAATTTTCATCTACATCATTACGTATATATCAAACTTAATTTAGGTATTATTTTTATTATGAGAAGAAGTATTATTTTACTAATAGGTTATCTATTTACAACTATTGGAATCACAAATGCACAGGTAGGAATCGGGACTACCAATCCGGTGCCATCTTCTATGTTAGATGTATCGAGTACAAACAAAGGAGTCATCTTTCCCAGAGTTGCTTTAAACTCAAACACAGACAAAGCAACTATCGAAAATCCGGAGAAAGGTATCCTTGTCTACAACACAGGAGCTAGCGGACTTAAAGTAGAAGGATATATGTTTTGGGACGGTTCGGAATGGAAAAGATTCAACGCCGGAACTACGACTAATCCATCTATTACTGCGTTGCAATGCAACAATGCAACAATCAGTCCTACCATATTTAAGGCCAACCAACCTTACGAAGGAATAATGATAGTTCCCTATACCGGAGGAAATGGAGGCAGCTATCCGGCAGGAGACCCTATATCTTCCTCAAGCAATACGGGTCTTACGGAAACACTCCAATCCGGAGAGTTAAGTTATGGAAACGGCGAGCTAGTGTATACACTCTCAGGAACTCCTGACTATTCTTCGCCCGAACCCGCAGTCTTCGACATAGATGTATTCGGGCATCAGTGTGAGGTATCTGTCAGCGGAAATGTATTAGGTATAGGTGAATATCTGACTTTTATCGGTACAATGCCTGCAACCGGAGTCACCGACGGGACACTTCTTTCCAGTTCTTATCCCGATCAGCTACCTGTGATAGACGGATTAAGAATGGATGTGGCATACAATACACAAACTTATTATCGTCCCCGTATATACAACATCTCATCTAATTCGCAGGTAGTAAGTTTTCAGACATTTGCAACAGTTGTAAATGAAAATAAAACCACACTAAATCTTACTCTGGCATCCAACAATTATTTGAGTGCAGATAACAATGATGTGGTTTACTGGACTACCGGCGCAGCAGAGGTTCTCACAACTAATTTGCAAGTACAAGTATCGCCCGGAATATGGCGTTGGTACGAATTCACATGGTGGGCTATGGAAATAGAAAGTAAAAAAACAGTATTTATGTCCGTCGTAAGAAAGGCGTAATCATAACTCTCCTCAATAACTCCCAAAGGAACAGGCTCATATAGATCAACTCTATACAGTCTGTTTCTTTTTCTTAAGCAGATTCAGTTAGTAATTTTAAACATCAGGCTGAATAAAAACACCTTTTCCTCTTTTTTCATTTATATCAAAATGAAAGCAAAAAGAATGAAAACACGCATGATAGAATAAAAACAACTATCATTTTACTTTTTATACGACAAAAAAAATTAACTTTGCAAACCAGAACCTGCTACAAGATGATAGATGCTAATGCTAATATATTACTCATATATACCGGAGGAACTATCGGTATGGTCGAAAACAGCCAGACCGGTTCTCTCGAAGCATTCGATTTCAGTCATCTCAACAGTCATATGCCGGAGCTGCAAAGGCTAAAATTCCATATAGATACTATAGTTTTCAATCCAGCAATCGATTCATCCGATGTATCACCTATGCACTGGCGGAAGCTGGTCAGTATCATAGAAGACAACTATGAAAACCACGATGGGTTTGTCATTCTCCACGGTACAGATACAATGGCTTATACGGCTTCTGCCCTAAGCTTTATGATCGAGAATCTCAAAAAACCGATCGTATTTACCGGAGCCCAATTACCAATAGGAAAGTTAAGAACCGATGCAAAGGAAAATCTTATCACAGCCATGGAAATCGCTGCTGATAAAGACTCGATAGGGAATCCGATCGTGCCCGAAGTATGTATCTTTTTCCAGAACGATTTGTTAAGAGGCAACAGGGCTACCAAAGTCAATGCAGATAATTTCAATGCGTTCAAAACCTATAATTACGCCTCTTTAGGTAAAGCAGGCATTCATATTCGTTACGACAGAAACAGGATATTTCAACCCAATTTCGAGAAAAGAACCATCTTTCATTATATGATGGATGGCAATATTGCTATCCTGAAATTGTTTCCCGGAATAAACAAAACAACCATTAAAGCAATTCTAGGAACCAAAGGGATAAAAGCTGTTATACTGGAAACATATGGTTCGGGAAACGCTCCCCGGGGAGAATGGTTTCTGGAAGCCATACAGGAAGCCGTAAAAAAAGGTATTATCATCGTAAATGTCACACAGTGCGAAATCGGAGGAGTAGACATGAGACGTTACGAAACGGGACAAGAACTACTCAAGGTAGGAGTCATCAGTGGATACGATTCTACAGTAGAGGCAATGGTCGCAAAGCTAATGTTCCTTTTAGGACACAACTACTCCCGCGAAGAAATTATAGTAAGGATGAGAGTCCCTCTGGTAGGCGAAATTACTAGACCTGATGAAAAAGGAATCCGAGAATTATAAAGACCTGCCACTTATGGCAGAAAAAAGTAAACCGATTTTTTTGTCTTTTTATAAAAAAAACAAAAAAAAGTTGGAAAAGATGGATTCGATAGTGCATGACTTACACGAACTTCACTCATCACAAATAGACTGTCTCGAATGCGCCAATTGTTGCCGTTCATTAGGTCCGGCGATCTATGATAAAGACATCGAAAAAATGGCAAAGGCTTTACGTATTAAACCATCGGATGTTGTAAACCGTTATCTACGCATAGATGAAGACGGTGATTATGTTTTCAATTCCATGCCCTGCCCTTTCCTGATGCCTGATAATTATTGCTCCATCTATGAGTCACGACCCAAAGCATGCAGGGAATATCCACACACAGACCGCAAGAAATTTAGTCAGATTTACATGCTTACAGTCAAAAACACCTCTACTTGTCCTATAGCATACGAGGTTTTAAAAGAGTTAAGCAAAACATAATTGGCATCATCTTTGTTAAAATTAATATTAGTCAAAGTTTTTTCACCAAAAATACATTAATGTGTTGGAAAGCAGCAGAGTAAAAAAAAACAGGATATTTATCTCGTTTTTATTCTTATTTATCCTTTTATCCAGTCTTTCTGTCTCATCTCAGAATAGAACACAAGAGATAATCATCCCTCGAGATACGACAAGGTTACACTTCGATCGTACCGAAAGAGTAGTGTCCACCTTCTTTCGACCCGACAAGGAACTTATTGCAGATAGCATAATCAAAGAGTTTGATGATGCCCCGGCTTTCGGCATTTTTAAGGATAACTACATTGTGATAGGTACAGACCTGTTTAACAAACCTGACAGGAACAATTCTGATGCAAAATTCCAGATTAGTGTACGCCAAAGATTGACAAATAGTGTTCTTCCATTCAAAACATATTTATTCTTAACCTATAGCCAATTAGCATTCTGGGACATATTTAAAGAATCATTTCCGTTCAGAGATATTAACTTCAATCCTACTGTCGGTATCGGTAAACCCCTTGTTTACAACAACAGGTATCTGGGTGATCTGGCTTTTCAGCTAGAACACGAGTCCAATGGTAAAGATAGTATATCGTCACGCAGCTGGAACAAGGTCAGTCTGTACGGTATGTTTAAGATTACCTCGCATTGGTCTTATTTTACAAAGTTCTGGATACCAATCGTTGATGGCGAGAACAATAAAGATCTTGTATGTTATAAAGGATATGGAATATCGGCAGTCAACTACAATCAAAAAAACAAATATAATATCAGCCTGATATTAAATCACAGAGCAGGAGGTTTTGGCAATGCCAATATCATTGTCAATGCAGCTTACCGCTTATTCAAAGATGAAAACCAATATTTGTTTTTTGAGTTCTACAACGGATATGGCGAGGAATTATTAAACTACAAACAATTTCATCAGCGTTTTCGGCTAGGATTTGTAATCAAACCTAATTTTTCTTTTATATATTAGTATTCCGAAAACGGTCTGATTCTTTTAAATGATTCCTTTCCTCTATAATGTTGCAAATACATATTATAAGCATTTCGGCTCAAAGGTGAGTCGTTTTACTTTCGTATTTCCTAATCGCAGAGCTGGTTTATTCTTTCAGAAATATCTTTCGGAGATCGCAAACAAGCCTATCTTTTCGCCGGAAATTCTGACAGTGACAGACCTTTTTGGTAAACTGAGCAACCTGAATATTGCAGACCGTATAGAACAGTTATTTTTACTCTACGACATTTATATCAAGAAAAGTAAATCTCTGGAATCTTTCGACGAATTTATGTTTTGGGGAGAGATGCTCCTCAACGACTTCGACGATGTAGATAAATATATGGCAGATGCCAGTCAATTATTTTCCAACATACAAGACATACGGGAGATAGATGCAGGTTTCAGTTATCTCAATGAAGAGCAGATAATTGCTATCCGAAGATTTTGGGCAAACTTTATACCTATAGGTGAGAGTGTCCGCAAAAAGGAATTTCTCGAAATGTGGCAGGTACTTTTCGATCTGTATACTAATCTGAGGAATACATTACGAGAAAGCGGGCTTGCTTATGAAGGCATGATATTCCGTGATGTAGCGGAAATGGCCAAAGCTAAAGAAGATATAGACCTCCCTTTCGAAAAACTTATCTTCGTGGGGCTAAACGGACATAGTAAGTCGGAAGAAGAATTATTAATATATCTGCAACGCAGAGGAATAGCCGATTTCTATTGGGACTACTCCTCTTCTTTGGTAAAAGATCCGGACAACAAAGCATCTTTTTTTATCAATAGAAACAGAATGCTTTTCCCCTCTCAATTCAGTCTTGACGCGGAAGAGCTTTCGATGGAAAAACCCGTTATTGAGGCAATAGGTATTCCCTCATCTGTCGGGCAAGCCAAATATGCCCATGCAATTATAAAATCGCTGATCGAAGAAAAGCATATTTCATCCTCCAACGATGCTCTAAAAACAGCACTGGTGCTTCCTGACGAAAATTTATTATTGCCTACTCTTTATTCTATACCGGAAGAGATAGAACGAATCAATGTGACAATGGGATATAACCTTATCAACTCTTCTATTGCCGGGCTTATGGATCATATATTTGAGTTACAAAGAAATGTACGTATCTCAAATAACAATACGGGCTATTATTTTCGTTTCGTTTTATTCATATTGAATCACCGATATATCAGCAAAATATTACCTGAAGAAACCAAACAATTGAGACGCGAAATTATTCAGTACAACAAAGTATTTATCTCGGTTGCAGATTTAAGCAGGCATCCATTATTAAAACTGATATTCACACCAATTGAGAAATGGGAAGATGTTGCTTCTTATTTAAGAGACATTCTATCTTCTTTAGAAAAATCTTTCTTCATATCTATAAAAGAAAGTGAAGAGGAGACTTCTCGTTCCTCTGATCTCGAAAGAGAATTTATTATTGAATATTATAAGACTATCAACAAAATGGAGGACAGCCTAAAAAGAGTAAATGCAGAAATGTCTGTGGATACTTATTTCAGGCTACTCAAAAAACTGATAACAGGTATCAGCGTCCCTTTCAGTGGAGAGCCTTTGGCTGGATTGCAAATCATGGGTGTATTAGAAACTCGAGCTCTTGATTTTGATAATCTCATCATTCTGTCCATGAATGAAGGCATATTCCCAATGAAAAGGGCAGCTAACTCGTTTATTCCATACAACCTTAGAAGAGGTTTCGGATTACCGACATACGAACATCAGGACAGCATATTTGCCTATCATTTTTATAGGCTTATCAACAGAGCTTCGAGGATATATTTACTATATGACACGCGTACAGAAGGGATACAGGGAGGAGAAGCCAGCCGGTATTTTTATCAGCTCAAACATCTCTATCCTGATATGTTCGATATAAAAGAACGACTGGCAACTTATGAAGTTTCTTCATCAGAGAATCTCTCGATTACAGTTCCTAAGAATGATCAAACAATAGAGAAACTAAACGCTTTCCTCAATAATGAAAGAAGTTTGTCTGCAAGTGCTATCAATACCTATTTGGATTGCCCTCTGCAATTTTATTTCTCGGTAGTAGAAAAAATGGAAGAACAGGATGATATAGCAGAAACTATAGAAGCCAGCACTTTCGGTAGCATATTTCACTCGGTTATGGAATGGCTTTATCGACCCTTCGAAGGGAAAATGGTAACAGCAGACCTCCTCCATAAGATAGCAAAGGATGAAAAGCTTCTGACGGAGACAATAGAGCGCTCTTTTGCTGAAAACTATTTTAAGACTGATAAAGTAAGAAAACTAACCGGACAAAATTTTCTCACGGGAGAAGTTGTCAAGCGATATGTAAAGAAAATACTATCAACAGATGCTAAACTTACTCCTTTTATTTATATAGAATCGGAAAAACGAATTACATATCAATATACATTACCGTCGGGAAAAACTGTTTCATTAAAAGGCTTTATTGACCGCGTAGATGAGGTAAAAGGGCATACCCGCATAATAGATTATAAAACAGGACGGGGATTTTTACAATTTAAAGGGATGCCCGATCTATTCGACAAAGAGCTGAAAGACCGTCCCAAAGCTATCATGCAAGTGTTTATGTATGCTCATCTCTATTTGATGGAACATCCGGAGAAAATACTTGAACCGGGCATATATTATTTACGCAATCTGTTCGATTCTGCTTTTGCTCCCGAAGTAGAGTACAAATCTCCCAGCAGCAAATTGAAGATAAAGGACTTCAATGAATGGAGATCCGATTTTAAGGAACTTTTCGAGAAGTGTTTAGAGGAAATATTTGATCCAGAAGTTCATTTCACACAAACCCCTACCGGAAAAGCATGTGAATGGTGTGCTTTCACAAATATCTGCAAAAAATAGAGTAGTTGTTTGACAAAATCTCCCTCAAATATTTTGGATTTAGAAAAAAGTACATATCTTTGCAACGCTTTTGAAGAAAAGCGCGATGCTTTCGAGCATTGGAGAGATGGCAGAGTGGTCGATCGCGGCGGTCTTGAAAACCGTTGACTGTAACAGGTCCGGGGGTTCGAATCCCTCTCTCTCCGCTGTAAATCAAGTAGTTACAATAAAGTGACTACTTTTTTTATGTCTACATTTTTGGAGTATAATAGGTCAATTTTAATATTCCGTGCTACCTAATATGCTACCTCTTTTTAACTCATAACTCTGATTTATTAATTAAAAATCAAAGAGTTATGTTTAATTCAAGTGTTACCATTACTATTATCTGTCGAAAAGACAAGAAAAATCAACAAAATCAAGCCCCTCTTTACCTAAGATTAATGCACAATAAGCAGAGGAAATTGATCTATCTGAAAGAGAAAATCAATGTTGATTTTTGGGATTTTGAAGCTAATCAGATTAAGCCAGAATACCCCAACAAAGAATATTTGGAAATCGCTGTCAATGGGAAAAAACAGGAAATAGAGAAAAAAGTTTTAACGCTCAAATTATCTAACAAAGAGTTCACTCTAGATGATATAATTGAGCCTATAACATCAAAAAAGAAAACTATCCCAACTGTTAAGAAACAATTTGAAGCTTATATCCAAGAATTATTCGAACAAGACAGAATCAAGAACGCTAAATATTATCGTTGTTGTTTGAATTGCTTAATGGCATTTACGAATGAGAAAGATTTAGAGTTTACGCAAATAGACACTTCATTTCTTACTGATTATTCTAATTGGATGAAGAAAAAGAAACTTCATAAAAATACGATAGGAAACCGTTTGAGAGGTCTTAAAGCTATATATAATCAAGCTATCGCACATAAGTATATCAATAAGGACTATTATCCGTTTGATGATTTTAAAGTCAATAAGTTTAGAGTTGAAACATCTAAACGTGCTATAACTAAAACAGAAATTCAGAAAATTATTAAACTTGATTTAACTAAAATATCTACTTACAGGAATCATAAATATTATGATTTTGCAAGAGATATATTCTTATTCAGTTATTTCAGTTGTGGCATTAACATTGTTGATATATCGTATTTAAAATATGAGAATATTATAGATGGGAATAGGCTTTGTTTCTATCGGAGAAAAACAAATAAGCTATTCTCATTCAAGATGCACCCTAAAGCGATGGATATTATTTTAAAATATCGCAATATAGTGTATAATTCTAATGACTATGTTTTTCCTATTCTTTCGATACAAGAAACAGAGAAAGATAAGTACAATAGAATCAACGGAATTTTAAAAACTATCAATAAATATCTGCAAAAGATAGGAGAACATCTTAAGATTGAAACAACTCTTACGACCTATGTAGCTCGTCATACCTATGCAACAGTTCTAAAACGCTCTGGTGTGAATACTTCTATAATTTCTGAATCATTGGGGCATAGTTCTGAAAAGGTTACTCAAATCTATTTAGATAGTTTTGAAAATAGTCAGATTGATGAAGCAATGAAGAATTTGTTATAGTTATTGATAACTTAATTTGTTAACTATATAAAGAAGGATATTTTTTGAGGAATAAAGGTTTTATATACCATCTTCAAATTTTATCCTCTTTGTATTAATAGCTTAGTAGAATTAACAGTTATCTTTGATTAAAGACAATATTATCTATACAGTAGAAATGCTATTCGAAAAAGGGTTGCTTTTGAGAGATATTTATTTATTTTTGTATTATAAATCCATTTTTTTTACTTATAATGGGCGACATAGAACCTAAAAAATATATTGATTTGTTTGCAGGCTGTGGTGGATTATCTTTAGGCCTACACAACGCAGGATGGAAAGGTGTTTTTGCCATAGAGAAAAGCCCAGATGCATTTAAAACACTTGAATATAATCTAATTAACAAATTAAATCATTTTGATTGGCCTAATTGGTTACCCAAAGAATCACTCGATATAAATGAAGTGTTACGAAAATACAAGAAGAATTTACTTAAATTAGAAGGGAAAATTGATATGGTCGCAGGAGGGCCTCCATGTCAAGGGTTTTCAATGGCTGGTCGCAGAAATGAACAAGACACACGAAACAATCTAGTTAAATCATATATACGCTTCATTAGCTTGGTTAAGCCCAAGATAATTTTCTTTGAAAATGTTAAAGGTTTTACTTTAGAGTTTAAAAAGAATAAAGATAAAGGCATTGCTTATTCTGTTTATGTTACCCAAAGGTTGAAAAGACTAGGATACCAAGTTTATGGAGAACTTGTTAATTTTGCAGACTACGGTGTGCCTCAAAGAAGAACTCGCTTTATTTTAATAGGAATAAAAAAAGACCTAACCAATCATGATAAAACATTGGCGAAAAGTTTTTTCTCTTTATTAATGGAAAACAAGAAGAATTTCTTAAACTCTAAAAATTTACAGGTTGGAACAAATTTGGAAGAAGCAATCTCTGATTTATTAAAGGAACACGGTGTCGTAGAATCCCCAGACACAAAACGCTTTAAAGCAGGTATATATGGAAAGCCACTAGGTGCATATCAAAGATTAATGAGGGATAATATTTCGTCTATTATTCCTGATAGTCATCGTTTCGCAAATCATCGACAAGATATAGCGAAAAGGTTTCAAAGTATATTATCACAATCCAAATGTAGGAGAAATAAAGATCTAGATAAGAATATTCGCAGTTTTTATAATATAAAAAAACATACTATAATTCCACTAGATAAAAACGACAAAAGTCCAACAATAACGACTCTTCCTGATGATTATATTCACTATCAAGAACCTCGTATTTTAACTGTCCGAGAGTATGCGAGGATACAATCATTCCCTGATAACTATGAGTTTAAAGGAAAATATACCACAGGTGGAAAACGAAGGATTTTGGAAGTTCCAAGATATACCCAAATCGGAAATGCCATACCTCCATTGTTTGCAGAACAAGCAGGAATTATTCTTAATAAAATAGTATAGATTATGTCCAACAAGTTAGGATTTAGAGTTAGTTCTGCATTAAAAAATATAGTCGGGAAAGACTTAATTGTTAATGATTATATCGCAATCTTTGAGCTTGTGAAAAACTCTTTTGATGCACAAGCTACTCATGTTACCATAACTTTTGACAACAATTCCATTACAATTGCAGACAATGGAAAAGGGATGACTTTGGATGACATTAAGAATAAATGGCTATTTCTTGCATATTCTGCAAAAAAAGAGGGAAGTGAAGATCAGCAAAAAGGAGATAATTATCGAGATAAAATTCATGAGCGAAGATATTATGCAGGAGCCAAGGGTATTGGACGATTTTCTAGTGATCGATTAGGTCAGGAATTAACACTCACTACTAAAACTAAGAATAGTGACAGCTGTGAGCAAATACTTGTAGAATGGGCAAAATTTGAAAAAGACCAAACTAAAGAATTTGTAGAAATTGATGTTGACCATACATCTTTTCCGTATTCAGATCATCTTTTTCCGAATAATTCATCACAGGGAACAGTTTTAAAAATAAATAACCTGAATGATGAATGGCCAAGTTTAAAATTGCGAACCCTAAGAAGATCCTTAGAAAAATTAATCAATCCATTCTCCAATCAGAATAGTTTTTCCATAGAAATAATATGTGAAAAAGAAATAGAAGAAGATAAATCTAGAGCAGAAGGAGATAAAATAAATGGAGTCTTAAGAAACAGCATATTAGATGCTTTAAATCAAAAAACTACACAAATAGATGTTATAATTTCATCTACTGATGTTGTAACTGAAATCAAAGATAGAGGTATAAATATATACAAAATAAGAGAACCAAACTATGATTCACTTTTAGCAGGTACGTCAATAAGCCTCTTATTTTTAAATAGATCTGCGAGACATACATTTACCTCAAGGATGGGGATACAGTCTGTCGAATATGGATCTATCTTCCTATACAAGAATGGGTTTCGAATATATCCTTATGGAGAACCTGGGGACGACAGTTGGGGCATTGATGCTAGAAAACAGCAAGGGTACAATAGATATTTAGGCTCTCGTGACTTAATCGGGAAAGTTGAAATATACACTAACCATAATGATGAATTCAAGGAAACTTCAAGTAGAGATGGTGGATTAGTTAAAACGCATGGAGCTACAATTTTGCATGAAACATTTGAAAAAGCCCATAGGCGATTAGAGCGATATGTAGTTGGGGTCTTGTGGGGTGAAGGATTTAAAAAAAGAGACTTCTTTGTCAGTGATGAAATTGCCGATGAATATCGAAAACGTCTTGCTCAGGATAAAGATTTAGACAAGATGTCAAATGTTATAAAATCGAATCTTGGCAGCAAGCTTGATTTCACTCAGATTATAAAGGGATTAGCAAAAGAAAAAGATGTTGAAATACTAGAATATAACGAGGAATTAACCAAATTTATCGCAGATGAATTAGATACCGCGACTGTTAAAATTGACATATTAAAAGATATTGAAGAAATAGCCGAAAAAACAGGTAATGATTCTCTAAAAGATGAAATTGAAAAAATTGCAAGAGCATTGCATGAAGAAACACTTAAAAGGGAGCAGGCGGAACTAGAGGCAAAGGAAGCGGAAAGACGCTTGCTTGAAGAAATAGCAAGAAGAGAAAAAGCTCAACGAGATGCAGAAGAGGCTGAAAAAGCTCGTATTATTGCAGAGGAAAAAAGAAGAAAAGAGGAATTAGCAAAGCAAGAGGAAGTTATAAAACGAAGAGCAGCAGAACAGGATGCAAGAGAAAAAGAGTTAAGGTTAAAAGAAGAAAAGCTCAAGAGAGAAGAAGAGGAACGAAAAAGAAAATATGCAGAAGCTCAAAATGCAGAAACAAAAACTAAGTTAGAAAAAGAAACTAAGCAAGGAATTTTTCAACGTTCAATTATAGGCAAGGAGAAAGAACAAATTCTAGGATTACAGCACCAGATAAATCACTCTTCTAGTAGAATAAAGAATAATATTAATCGGTTGTTAAAGCACATTGCTAAAACAGATATTGATGGTCAGATATTAAAATATATTTCAATCATATCTCTGGAAGCCTCTAAAATAGAATCCATTTCAAATTATGTTACTAGTGCAAATTTTGATTTAAAAGCTAGTGAGATTAAACAAGATTTGATTCAATTTGTAGATGAGTACATTAAAGAAATGTATTCTATCGAAGATCCAATTCTCAAATCATCTTTAAATATCAGTGTTAATTATTCTTCTGATCTAAATTGTATTTTAGAATTCAGACCTTTAGAAATAACGACTTTTATTGATAATTTTATTCAAAATTCGGAAAAAGCAGGAGCAAAACAGATTGGATTCAAATTTTTCAAACAAAATGGAAATATATTCTTAGACATCTCCGATAACGGAAAGGGAATACCTAATGAGAATATATTACAAATTTTTGATTTTGGTTTTACCACAACAGATGGAGCAGGTATTGGACTATACAATATAAAATCTGTTGTTGATAGAATGAAATGGAAGATTGAGGTAATACCAAATAATAAAGGTGCAAACTTTAAAATAACAATACAATGAAAGTAGAGTACAAAATTTTGTGGATTGATGATCTGATTGACGAGTTTGAAGAAGAAGGTTGTATTGATGCGATTTCTTCACATCTAGAAGAAAACGGATTCGCTCCTAATATTATCAGATCATCTAAACCAAAGGAATTTTTCGATAATCTTGACGATACTTTCGATTTAATTCTCACAGACTTTCACATGGGAGAGATTACAGGCGAAGATATTATAACACAAGTGAGAGAACATTCTATTTTGACAGAAATTTTATTCTACACAGCTAAAGCAGATTTGAAGGATACAGATAAAATCAATCGTATATCTTTCCTACAGACTAGTGGTGATGCAAGAGGACATCATAAAACAGTAGAAGCAGAGACTATAAAATTGATTGATTTAACCATAAAAAAATTTCAGCATATCGTTGCAATGCGCGGAATGATAATGCATGAAACAAGTACTCTTGACAGTCAAAGTTTAAATATAATAAAACAGTTTTTAGATAAAGATGGATGTAATTATGATGAATTGGCAACATCTATATTTGATAAAATATTAGCCAATTTAGATGAAAAAATTAAGAAAGCAACTGAATATAAAGAGAAGAAGAATTTTAAAAAATTAACAAAAGATAATGTTTTATTTAGTGCAGATAATAAAATTGAAGCCTTATCTTCTATAGCAAATACTTCTAATCTAACTGATTTTACTGATGATTATAAAAATGAAGTTATTGCTATGCGTAACAAATTTGCTCATGCTGAACTTTTAAAAGACGAAAATGGAAGGGAATATTTTAAGTCTGGAAATGACGGCTTAACTTTTGATGAAAATCTATGTAGAGAGATCCGAAAAAATATCAATAAACATAAAAAGAATCTTGATGATTTATTGAATTCAATAAAATAATTTATACTAATATTAGTATTATAATTAAGATTATTAATAAAATAGATTTCCAATCTTAATCTTGGGGCGGTGCAATTATAGAAATTACTACCTCTGTCACATCAAACTAAGAATATTTAATGAGCTTAGTTAAATAAGATTTATAATTATGGGTGGATATTATTTCCTAAATAACACTTTTATATACCATCTTCAAATTTTATCCTCTTTGTCTGTTTTATAAAGTAAATGTTTAGTTTAACTTGTAAAAAGTAAGTTATAAATCAAGGCTATTTATTAAATTGCATTCTCAAAATAATAACTATACAAAAAAGTAGAATGCAAAATAATTCTATCCAAGAGATGTATAATATAATTGAAAAGTAGTCCACTTAGTAATTGAAAAGTATACCACTAAGTGTCTCGGACGAGATGGGTTAAAGATATTTATTCTTCATTAG
>JAWDXP010000016.1:0-45526 GCA_032477055.1 Dysgonomonas sp.
GGCGACCTGTCAATGATTTGTCGGCTGAATTAAATAAAACTCGCCTTTGCAAGGCTCAGACAACATTTAATTCTATACGCCGCCTGCATCGGACAGGTAACCCGCCTGCGAGATAAATGCCAATCCTCGCTTCGCGTAACGAAAGTATCGCGACATTCAGCTTTGCAAGCGAAAAGTTTGAATGAATGAAATGCGACATGAAACAAAAGGAAATTATCCGATAAAAGTATTCTTTTGTTTCAGCATTTCAGTAATGCAAACAACCAAGAAGCGCAGCCGCAAAATGCGGTTTTGGTTCCTTTTGAGACATTGGTCAAAAGGGATGCAAGGAGTTTATAATTCCGCGCAGTTAAAAAGAAACTAAATATGATAAACAATTATTTATAATAACAATATGAAAAAACTAATAGCAAGTATATGCTTACTATTATGTGCGACGGCTGCATTTCCGGTAAAGATACAGGGCCTTTACTGCGAAATGCGGCAGGAGCCGTTGAATGTGGATAATCTCAATCCTCGTTTCGGATGGAAGCTAATCTCCGAATACAACGGTGATACGCAGGCTTTTTATCAGATAGAGGTTACACAAGACGGTCAGAAAATCTGGAATTCGGGCAAAAAAGCATCCAGTCAAAGCCAACTCATTCTTTATAAAGGAAAACGGTTAGAAAGAGGGAAACGATATACATATCATGTAAAAGTATGGGATATGAAAGGAAAGCTTTCGGACGAAGCATCATCTTTCTTCGAGACTACACCCGATTTATCCCAATCCAAAGCAAAATGGATAGGAGCGATTACCCGTGAAGACTCAAACCTGCCTATCGGAAGACGAGATTTTCACGGACCGTCTTTCAAGAAAAAAGAAAATAAAGAAGTATTCGATAAAATCAATCCGTTGGCATTGAAAAGCATCATGTTGCGAAAATCATTCAATATTTTCAAAGAAATAGAGAAAGCAATCGTACATGTTTCGGGATTGGGACATTATAATCTGTCCATAAACGGAGAAAAGGTCAGTAAAGATGTATTTACGCCTGTGTGGAGTGATTACGATAAAACCGTTTATTACAATACTTACCAAATAGATACTCTTCTGCAAAATGGAGAGAATGCAATAGGAGTAACTTTAGGTAATGGCTTCTATAATGCAATGGGAAACCGCTACCGTAAATTATGGGTGACCTTTGGCCCTCCTACCCTATTTCTCGAAATGCATATCTATTATAAAGACGGAACTTCCGATGTAATCGTTTCGGACGAATCATGGAAATATGCACTCAGTCCTATTACTTTCAACGATATCTATGGAGGAGAAGATTATGACGCACGACTGGAGCAAAATGGTTGGAACGAACCCCTATTCAACGATACAGCATGGAAGAAAGTCGTAAATCAAAAGTCTCCTAAAGGTACACTTCGCCCTCAACAGATAACCAGTGTCCGCAAGATGAAAGAATACGGAGCGATTTCGATGACTAAAATCGACACATCGTATGTACTCAATATGGGGCAAAATCTATCGGGATATCCAGCCATAAAAGTAAAAGGTAAAAAAGGACAAACAGTAAAACTTACAGTCGGCGAACTGTTGAATACCGAAACAGGCAAAGTATCACAAAAACAATCGGGAGGTCCACATACTTATTATTACATCCTAAAAGGAGAAGACGTAGAAGAATGGCATCCTGAATTTTCCTATTATGGTTTTCAATACATACAGGTAGATGGTGCAGATATGTTGACAACGGATTCTGACAGACCTGTAATTCTGGATATTAAATCTCATTTCGTGTATAACTCGACACCCGAAAGAGGGCATTTTGAATCTTCGAATGAGATATTCAATAAAGCTCACGAAATAATAAAGAATGCAGTACGAAGCAATATGCAATCGGTATTTACGGACTGCCCTCACCGCGAAAAATTGGGATGGCTAGAAGAAACTCATCTGAATGGTCCCGGCTTGCTCTATAATTGGGATATGACACAATTTTATCCTAAAATCATGCAGGATATCAAAGATGCTCAAGATGCAAAAGGTTTTGTGCCTACAATAGTACCTCAGTATGTTGTATTTGACGAAAGCCTCGATGTATTCCACGATTCGCCCGAATGGGGGATTGCTTCTATCATCAATCCGTGGTTATATTATAAATTCTATGGGGATAATTCATTAATAAGAAACTATTTCGATGTAATGAAAGGCTACGTCGATCATATGACCTCCCGTTCGACAGATTATATAATTTCTCATGGTTTGGGCGATTGGTATGATTACGGTGAACACCGCGCGGGATTTTCGAAAAACAGCCCCGTTGAAGTTTCAGCAACTGCGCATTACTATTATGCAGCGTATCTGGTAACAGAAGCAGCTAAAATGTTAGGCAAAAAGAGCGACGAAAATAAATACCGCACTTTAGCAAACCATATCCGTAATGCTTTCAATTCGAAATTCTTCGATGCAAATACCAAACAATATGCTAACGGGAGCCAGTTCTGTAATGCTGTTGCGATTTTTATGGGGATAGTTGAGCCACAATACAAACAAGCAGTTATGGAAAACCTAAAAGCCGATATTTGCAAACATGGCAACCGTCTGACAACAGGTGATGTAGGTAACCGCTATCTGTTTCAGGCACTAGCTTTGAACAACGAAAATGAATTGATGTACTTGATGCACAATCATACGGACGCTCCGGGATATGGTTTCCAGATTAAATATGGCGTTACTACCCTCACCGAACAATGGGATCCTCGCAAAGGCGCTTCATGGAATCATTTTATGATGGGACAAATCGACGAATGGTTCTTTAGAAGTCTGGCAGGCATCGAGCCTGTTCAGCAAGGCTTCAAAGAATTTAATATCCAGCCTCAGCCTGTCGGAGATTTAGAATGGGTAAAAGCGAACCATGAAACATTATATGGGAATATCTCGGTATACTGGAAAAGAAAGGACGATAGTTTCTATTTGTCAGTAGAAGTACCTACTAATACCAAAGCCAATGTAATATTACCTGATGGAAGTAAAAAAACGGTAGGTTCAGGTAAATACGATTTTGAATGTAAATTATAACTATTAAAATATGAAGATAAAAAGCATAATAGCTTCATTATTAATCGGGAGTTGCGTTTTTAATGCGAATTCTCAAACAGGCGGACTAACCAATACAACCCAAAGTCCGTATTCGAAGATGCATAGCGTCAATCTGCAGGATGTTGTTTGGACAAAAGGCTTTTGGGCAGAAAGATTCAATGTCTGTAGAGATACGATGCTGCTAAATATGTGGCGAATTTTTGACAATCCCGAATTAAGCCACGCATACCGTAATTTTGAGATTGCGGCAGGTTATGAAAAAGGAGAGCACAAAGATCCTCCGTTTTTTGACGGAGATATGTACAAATGGCTCGAAGGTACAGCAGCCGTTTATGCTATCACTAAAAATCCCGAATTGGACAAACTGATGGATAAGTTCATAGAGACTATACGTCTTTCTCAACGTGAAGACGGTTACCTTCATACCGCAACCATAGTAGCAGATATGAATAATCCTGGAGCAAAAAAAGGATTTGAAGAGCGTCTGCATTTCGAGACATATAACATGGGGCATTTGATGACAGCAGGGTGCATTCATTATCGGGCAACAGGCAAAAGGGCTCTTTTAGATATAGCAATCAAAACAACAGATTTCCTGTATAATTTCTACAAAACGGCAACGAATGAACTTGCCCGCAGTGCTATCTGCCCTTCTCATTATATGGGAGTAGTAGAAATGTACCGTACCACTCGCGACCCTAAATATCTCGAATTATCAAAGAGCCTTATCGACATTCGGGGAATGGTAGAAAACGGAACAGACGATAACCAAGACCGTATTCCTTTCCGCGATCAGAAAACAGCAATGGGACATGCTGTCCGTGCCAATTATTTATATGCAGGTGTTGCCGATGTTTATCTGGAAACAGGAGATAAAACTTTATTGGAATGCTTAAACCCGATATGGGATGATGTCACTTACCGAAAGATGTATATCACAGGAGGATGTGGAGCTTTATACGACGGAACATCACCCGATGGTACGGCATATTTACCCGATAGCATTCAAAAAGTACATCAATCCTACGGACGGGCTTACCAACTGCCACAGGAAACTGCTCATAATGAGACTTGTGCAAACATTGGAAATATGCTCTGGAATTTCAGAATGCTGCAATTATCGGGAGACCCTAAATATGCCGACATTATGGAGCTGACTTATTACAACAGTATCCTATCGGGTATAAGTCTGGATGGTAAGAAATATCTTTACACTAACCCATTGAGCCAGACTGCCGATTTTCCTTACAACCTCCGTTGGGGTAATTTCAGACAGGAGTATATTACCTGTTTCTGTTGTCCTCCAAACACGGTTCGTACTATAGCAGAAGCGAATAGTTATGCTTATGCTATCGCCGATAATGGTGTATATTGCAACTTATACGGAAGCAATAATCTGAAAACAAAAACTTCAAAAGGAGAAGATATAAGTATCGTTCAGGATACAGACTATCCCTGGGATGGAGTTATCAAACTAAAGATTGACAAAGCTCCTAAAAATAATTACTCAGTATTCCTGCGTATTCCCGAATGGTGTAATGATGCATCCATTACAATAAATGGAAAGGATGAAAGCATTGCAGCGAAATCAGGAACTTATGCCGAAATAAAGAAAAACTGGAAAAAAGGTGATGAAATTGTGTTGAACCTTTCGTTACATCCCCGCCTGATAGAGTCTAATCCTATGGTTGAGGAAACCCGCAACCAGATTGCCGTAATGTACGGACCTTTGGTTTACTGTATGGAGTCAGTCGATTTACCAGCTAATACATCTATTTATGATGTGGTAATTCCTACTAACATTCAACTTACACCCAAACCTATTTATATGGAAGGTAGCAAAGTTATGGTTTTGGAAGGTATAGCCCAAAAGAGAACAAAGAACGACTGGAATAAAAAATTATATCGGGAAGTTCAAACAGATACGCAGAATGTGAATATTTCGCTTATACCCTACTATGCATGGAACAATCGTGGAAATCATGATATGTCGGTATGGTTAAGATTTAAAAATAATTAGTACGTCTTTGTTCAAATGGAAAATCCTAGATAAGATTCTTATCTAGGATTTATTTTATCTTCTGATATCGTTGTCTCACTAGGATTCGAACCTAGACTGGCAGAGCCAGAATCTGCAGTGCTACCATTACACAATGAGACAATTTTGCAGTTATATTACTACTGCAAAATTATAATCTTTTTATTTAGCAATCAACAAAAAGTAATTCTTTTTACCTTTTTGAGCTAATAGATATTTATCATTAATCAGGTAAGAGTGATCAATAGTTTCCTCCGAATCTTCCAGTTTATTCTTATTAATCATTACTCCACTTGCCTGTACCATTTTACGCATTTCCCCTTTGGATGGAAAAACATTGGTTTTTTGAGTCAAAAGTTCAATAGCAGATATGCCATCCTCTATTTCAGATTTGCTTATCTCAAATTGAGGAACACCTTCAAACACCTGTAACAGAGTCTCCTCATCCAAAGATTTCAAACTATCGGCTGTTGAATTTCCGAAAAGAATAGAAGAAGCATTCACAGCCGCTTCATAATCCTCTTCTGAATGAACCATTACAGTTATTTCTTTTGCCAATCTTTTTTGTAAAGGGCGCAAATGAGGAGCATTCTTTTGTTCTGCGACTAGCCCTTCTATTTCTTCTTTAGATAAAGCAGTAAATATCTTTATATATTTCTCAGCATCTTCATCACTTACATTCAACCAAAACTGGTAAAATTTATAAGGAGAAGTATATCGACGATCAAGCCAAACATTGCCCGATTCGGTTTTTCCAAATTTCGTACCATCAGCTTTTGTTATAAGAGGGCATACCAAAGCAAATGCCTCTCCTCCAGCCTTGCGTCTGATAAGCTCTGTTCCTGTTGTGATATTTCCCCATTGGTCAGAACCTCCCATTTGTATCCCACAACCTAGGCTATTATATAAATGCAAAAAGTCATAGCCCTGCATCAACTGATAAGAGAATTCAGTAAAAGACATACCTTCTGAAGCTTCTCCACTCAAACGTTTTTTTACAGAGTCCTTTGCCATCATATAATTCACCGTAATATGCTTTCCAATATCACGTATAAAATCTAAGAAAGGAATATCTTTCATCCAATCATAATTATTGACAAGGATAGCAGCGTTAGGTTTATCGGATTCAAAGTCTAGAAACTTTGCTAATTGTTTCTTGATAGATTCTTGATTATGACGAAGTGTAGGTTCGTCTAATAGATTTCTCTCCTGCGATTTCATGGATGGATCACCGATCATACCTGTAGCACCTCCAATAAGGGCTATCGGTCGATGTCCGGCACGTTGGAAGTGTTTCAAAATCATAACACCGACAAGATGTCCAATGTGCAAAGAATCGGCAGTTGGGTCAATTCCCAAATATCCTGATGTCAATTCTTTCTGTAATTGTTCCTCTGTACCAGGCATTATTTCCTGAATCATGCCACGCCATCTCAATTCTTCTACAAAATTCATCGATAGATTTAAATTTAAATTTTATTTGAAAAACAAAAGTACGACTTCTTTTTTAGATATAGCAAAATCAGTTCTGCATAAAAAAGAAAAACGGCAACCTTTTTGAGGTCACCGTTCTTTCTAGAAGTTATAGAGTATTTTATTCTGATACTACTTCGAAAGGAATTTCTACTGATACCTCTTTATGGAGTTTCAATAAAGCTTTATAACTACCAACTTCTTTTACAGAATCTTTGATAACTATCACTTTACGATCAATGTCATATCCTTGTTTAGCCAAAGCTTCAGCAATTTGAATATTAGTTACAGAACCAAAAATAGTTCCTGTAGAACTTGTTTTTGCTCCGATTGTCAATGACACACCTTCCAATTTAGCAGCAAGTTCTTGTGCATCTTTTTTGATTTTCTCCAATTTGTGTGCACGTTGCTTCATATTTTCAGCCAACATTTTTTTAGCTGATTCAGAGGCAATAATTGCTTTTCCTTGTGGAATAAGGTAATTACGTCCGTAACCGTCTTTTACTGTTACTATATCATCTTTATATCCAAGATTGATAACGTCTTCTTTTAATATTACTTGCATAATTGTTTATCCTCCTTTTTTTATTATTTCATCATATCAGTTACATAAGGAAGCAAAGCCAAATGGCGCGCTCTTTTCACTGCTTGTGCAACACGACGTTGAAACTTCAAAGATGTTCCTGTAATACGACGTGGTAAGATTTTACCTTGTTCGTTTAAGAATTTTTTTAAGAATTCAGGATCTTTGTAATCGATGTATTTAATTCCGTTCTTTTTGAAACGGCAATATTTTTTCTTCTTCACATCTACTGAAGGAGGAGTCAAATATCTGATTTCTGATTGTTGTGCCATGATTAATTTTCTTGTTTAGTTGACAATTTAATACCTCTTCTTTTCTCTGCATACTGATGAGCATATTTATCCTGACGGAAAGTCAAGAAACGTATTACTCTCTCATCGCGGCGGAAGTTAAGTTCTAACTTAGCGATTACAGCAGGATCAGCATCGAATTCGATGAATGCATAAAACCCTGTCGACTTTTTCTGAATTGGATAAGCTAATTTTTTTAAGCCCCAATTCTCTTCATTCACAATGGTAGCATTTTCAGCAATCAAAAGATTTTTGAATTTTTCTACCGCTTCCTTCATCTGCACATCAGACAAAACGGGAGTCAAAATGAAAACGGTTTCGTAATGATTCATAAATTTATTATATAAACTATTAAACAATAATGTTTTTGGAGCGGCAAAGGTAAGATATAATCCATTAATATCAAAATCTGACAAAAACTTTTCGAGAAAACTAAAGATATTGTACCTTTGTTATTTGTCTGTGTCAATTTTACAGATTTACATCAAATTATGGGCAGCGAGAATAACAAATTAATCGAACTTGAATACATATTCCCGATTATAAACGGGAAAGTTTCGATGGCTATAAATCGTAAGATGTATCGAAACTTCAGAAAAGAAGGGCTAGAAATCACTCCTGAACAGTGGAGTGTTCTTGCATTCCTCTGGCGTCAGGACGGGGTTTCTCAGCAAGCCTTATGCGATTCTACTTTTAAGGACAAACCAAGTATGACACGACTAGTGGATAATCTTGCAAAACTGGGGTTAGTAGAACGAAAAATAGCACCAAATGACAGACGCTCAAATTTAGTATTTCTCACAAAAAAAGGGAGAGGCATTGAAGGAAAAGCTAATGAAGCTGTTAATGAAACCCTTAAATATGCATTTGCCGGAATAGATGAAGAAGGTTTGAATCTTGTACGCCACCTACTAAATATTGTATTTAATAATATTCAGGAAACTTTATAGACTCTATCTTTTGTTAAATTTCAAATCATTCTTCCATAAGAAGAAAATTATGAATATATTTGTATTCTAAACAGTTACCAAAATATTAAAGGAGAGACTAAACCTACCTTAATTTTATTCTCAATTATATTTGCGTTTATTCTTCATCTATGTTTTAGATCGTTTATTACTCCCAAATTTAAGTATTTTTATCCTTCCCCCGGAAATTTAAATTGGAAATAAAAAATGACAAAAAATATAAGAAAAACTATAGGAATATTCATATTCTTATTGCCGCTATTATGCATCAAATGCACTAAAATTGATAACAATAACCAAGAAAAAATGAATCGAGAAGCATTAGATTCATTAAGAAGTGAGTGCAACAAAATCGGATATGCCCCTCAACTATTAGAGGTTGCTTTAACATTAAAAAATAAAGCTGAAGAGCTAAAAGACAATTATAATATAGGATCTGCCTATTATTATATATTCAGATACTATCAGATACATTACCACAAAGGTAATAAAATGGATACTATCCGCTTTTATGGGGAAAAAGCAATAGAATACTTCAAAAAGAGTAATCATCAGGAATCTATACTCGAAGTTGAGGCTGATCTACTGAAATGGGAAATGTTTGAAGGTTCTCCGGAAAGGATTGTAAAAAAGACTTTTCAATTCATAAAAGAGGCTCAGGATTTGAATGACGGAAAGGCTATTTTAGATGGATATGATATATTAGGAAAATTTTACTCTTTATCAAACAGTCCTCAGGATGCCCTAAACACTTTTGAAAAAGAGTTAGAATATTTGCGAAGCATGAATAATGGTGACTCACTTTGGGTATTCACTCATTATCTCAGAGCATTCGGGTCACTAATGAATGCTGCATTACAAGTGAAAGATTTCGACTTAACGCGAGATTATAGCGACTCTGTAAGGCTCTATATCGAAAAATATCCGGAATATCATATTTATTCGAATATATCGAGTATCTCTGCCGACATCATAACAACAGCTAGTTATCTATCTGAGAAAGACGGAATAGAAAAAGCAAAGCCTTACGCTAAAAAGCTTCAGGCATATAGTGACAGTTTAGACAGAAACAACCTTGTAGAAAATAATATAGTCTATTATAGTATCCAAGGCGTCCTGGCACAGTATTACAAAGGAAATGGAGAATATAACACAGCCCTCAGACTGATAAACAAATGCATAGAACACTTCTCTCAAACCTCTTATCACCAATACATCATTCCTGAAACCAAAGATATAAAGGCGCATATACTTGCAGAACTCGGTCAATATAAAGAAGCTTTTCAGCTAAAAGCAGATGTACTAGCCTATATCGATTCTATAAACCAAGTAAATGTTTCACGACAAATAAACGAGATCTATATCATGTATAATGTCGATGAATTGGAGAAAAAAACTGTGGAAGAGCAGGCCAAAGCCAAACAATCCCAAACCGTATCTATTTTTCTTATTGTAGCATGTATCTTACTCATCTCTCTCGTTATAACCATAAAATCGAGTCTAAATAAGCTAAAAGAAAAGAATGAAAAGCTTTATGCTCAATATCTAGATATGGACAAATATCGTAAAGAAATAGACCTCCTGAATATGAATCAAGACCGCAACGACAATAATATTCCGGCCAAAGAATCAGCATTATTTGATAAAATAGAAAACTATATCATAGAAAAACAAATTTATAGAGAACCGGGACTTTCTCGCGAATCATTTGCTCTGGAACTAGCAACCAACAGGCAGTATCTAACTCAGGCTATTCAAGATAATACAGGAAAAACTTTCACCGAATATATCAATCATTACAGACTCGAATATAGCCGACAACTATTAGTCACCAATATCAGTCTTTCTATCGAAAACGTATATACTTCTGCCGGCTTCAACAACAAGAGTACATTCTATCGTTTGTTTAAACAGAAATACGGACTAACCCCTAACGAATTTCGCGAAATAGCTCTCAAAGAAAAATAATATCTCACTTACACGTATCTTTTGTCATTTTTAGCTTTTTGCCAAAATATTACTCCTAATACAGGATGTAACCGGGGTATTTTGCGGATTTAATACCCCGATAAACTCTTTTATCCAAAATTATTGCAGAAATGACACCTTTTTATTGCGCCTATCATACCTCATCATTCTACTTACAACGGCTCAATCATTTAGTTTTGTCCACAATTTAATAATGTGAGCGAATATATTCAGCAAATTTGTTCGATTGTTTTAGGTATTCTAAATACTATGTTAATAAGAGTTGCTGAAAATAATTCCTCATTTTCATATTTTTCTCTGACTTAAGTCCCCCTTTTCTCTCTGAAGGGGGCTTAAATGAGAAGTATCAGGGAAGCGAACAACATAGAAACAGAAATCAGAAAAAGCGAAGGGAAGGATAATTATATAAGGAGTAAACAGTATTAGAGAACAAAAGGAGACGTATTTAACAGAATAAATTAATAAACAAAACAACATTTAAAGACAAGGAGAGTATAAAATGAGAAGAAAAAAACTAGGACTATTTTTATGGGGAGTCATGTTTACCGTAAACTATACCTATGCTCAAGTAGGTATAAATACGGAAAAACCTCAAACTACCCTGGATATAAACGGAGATTTTCAGATTAGAGGGGAATTTAGAGCAGGGACTGATACCAATGACGAGATTGCAGCCGGAAAATCGGGACAATATCTGATATCGCAGGGGGCAGGGCTACCTCCCAAATGGGGAGACGCAGGCAATGGACCAAGCTTAAGTACAGGAGATTACATCCTAAGAGATACACAGTTTGCAGAAGACAGGATAGGCTTAATGATAACAGGAGTAAATTCGCCAATCATAACCGAAGGAGAACTGCTCAGTTCAGACTGGTCTGTACTGCATGGATTATCAACCAGCATTACCACAACAAATAGCAAAAACCGAATTATGTTTACTACTCAAACAGTAGTACAAAGTCCTTTTGCCAATGACGGCTCTTCTACCGATTGGAGCAGCATTCTGTGTGGTATATTCATTGGAGCAAAAGGTGCTGCCCACAACACATTCAAACTATTGGGTGTAAGACAAGGATATATAAAAAGTGGGCATTACCCCCAACTAGCATTTTTCCAGACATCGTCGTATGATGATTTACCCATAGGACAATATGATGTACTTGTGGCATATATGCGTATAGATGGTACCACCAGCCATACCGATTTGCCGCTATACGTAGGACGTGGATTTGATACAGGAACAGGTGTTGAGGTAGCAAATAATTTCATGAACAAATCAGTAATAAGGGTCGATGTTTTCGAACCATAAAGGAAACCGCTGTGTATGTAAAAACAAAAAGAATCTTTATTACTCACTGATATAATATATCGTATTTAATAAACAACAAAATGGATAAGAAAAATATAATATTAGGAGCTATACTCCTCCTATCTACACATATTTCGTATGCTCAGAGTGTGGGGATAAATACTGAAAATCCACAAACGACACTGGATGTTAATGGAGCAATACAAGTAAGAAAAGAGATAAAACTAGGTAACGCAGAAGGGGTTGCCGGAAGTCCAGGATCAGTCGGTTACGGCTTTGCATCTCAGGGAGTGGGAAAAAACCCTGTCTGGGCACCTCTTACAACAATCCAGCCTCCGACAGGTCTTGGTATTACTCAATCCTTCGTTCTAAATGATTCGGATGGAGCGCGCTTTCTTAGAACTTATTCAGATACTAATTTTAGTCCCGAATTTTTGGAAGATTCAGGGTTGAATACTGCAAATGGGTGGGTAGAATTGAGTAATCTGAAAGCCGAAGTGATACCGACAAGTCCAGTAAACCGATTAGTTATTACTTTGCAAACAGTAGGTCAGTCATCTCTTTCCATAGATGTAGATGCCGTTTTTGCAGTGGGTGTATTTTTAGATGGAAAGCTTAAATGCGTGCGCCCTCTTCAGGTCATGGGGTCAGACTATGCATTTGCTACCGGAACATTATTCGACTCATTCGAGAATTTGCCACCTAAGGCTAATAGCGACCCCTATGTTATTCAGGTGGCTGCCATTATGAGATACAATAGAGATTATCCCTCTAGTAATCCTGGGGCAATTTATTATTATCTGGGTACAAGCCCATCTTCTACTCCCAATAGTAATAATCTTATGAATATGACTACTATAAAGTTAGAATTATATGAAGATACCACAAAGTAAATTCCGGTTTAGAAAAATATTTAATCGTAAAAATTAAAAGAGCAACAATGGTAAATAAAGCAATTATATGGGGATTATTTCTTGTATTATTCGGGAATGTCTATGCACAGGTCGGTATTAATACAGAGAAACCAACGTCATCACTTGATGTAAATGGAAGTGTTCGCATAACAGACAATTTATTAGTGGGAGGAGATGACAACACCTTAGGATCAGCCGGAATAGCCGGACAAGTACTCATTTCGAAAGGGGGAGGAGCTACGCCCGAATGGCAGACCGTGACAGGAGTCCCTATACCCATAAATGGAAACTGGTATCTGCTAAATTCGCTTTCGCGAGTAGATATGAAGGGAGGTCTCCGGTTTATACCATCGGAGTATAGCGGGAGTACAGCTTATCCGCAAAACTATATGATATACAGAAGGGACACATATCCTCAAGGAACATGGTCTGTCGATGGAGGTACTTCATTAAAAAAGTTATGGAAAGAATTTGAAGATTTTACAATAGATATACCGGCATTTGTCGATGACATAAGAGTGGTAATAAATCTTCAGATACTAGTCCAAGGTAATTGGGATTCTGATAATAGTAATACCGATCCTGCCTGGATAAGTTATGCCATAGCTGCCTTCGAAGATCTTGGCACTACTCCGGAATCAGCCTTATTAGTAGCTACGCGGCAGTCGGGGGTTGTAGGAAGTTTTGTTGCAGGTAGTACCCAACCTCAAGATCTGGCTACACTCGTTCTCACGGTAGACGTACCTGCAAACAAAGCAACCAAATTACGAATAATGGCTACTGAGCGTATATCATCAACAGCGATGAAGAACAAATATTTGACTTTTGGGCAAGTGCTAGACAATGCTACGATCGATGATACGATATTGAGAAGAGCTACTATGCGAGCCGATATATATGGAAAAATAAAATAATATCTGAGAGGGGTGTACTGAGAGGAGAGGGTAAGCGTAGAATTCCGGAATTCGGCTGCCCTCCCTTTTTATTTTTTAATATATACATTCAAAATATCCATCAATTCTTCCTTGGTATATGCCCCTCGTAGTCTTTCGACTTCTTTTCCATCTTGATAGATTATCATTGTAGGAACAATATCTACTCCTTGTTGTCGCACAAAGGTTTTATAATTATCAACATTTATCTTTCCGACTTTAACAATAGTCTCTTCCGATATTTCCTTCAAAATAGGAGCTAGTTTACGACACGGTCCACACCATGTAGCCCAAAATTCAATGAGGACAATATCTTCTACAATAACTTTATCATCTGACTTTGCTGTCACTACTGTAATTTTCTTACCTGCCACTTTTTGTGCAGATATACTTACAGAAAAGATGCACATTAAAAATAATATTATATAATTTTTCATTCCAATAGGTTATTATTACTCCCCAAAAGTAAAAAAGAGCCATTATAATATGGCTCTTTTTCTATCATTTATAACTTATTGTACCTTTATTAAGTTAATTTATAGAGATTTACTCTCTATCCTGGTACTTATAATCTTTCAACATCTCCTGTAATCTCTTACGAGCAAAGAATATACGGCTTTTTACCGTACCAATAGGTAAAATCAGTGTTTGGGCTATTTCTTCATACTTATAACCCGACACATGCATAGAGAAAGGAACCTTATATTCATCTGAAAAGCTATTAATAGCCTTCGTTATTTCAGAAATAGTATAAGCTCCTTCCGGAGTATCAAAACCAGAATCTTGAGGTAAATTCAAATGATAAAGATTCTCCGTTTGATCAACTACAGTCTGAGTGCGAACAATACGTCTATAATTGTTTACAAAAATATTATGCATGATAGTAAATACCCATCCCTTGAAATTTACATTCTCATAATATTTTTCCTTATTATCCAATGCTCTAAGCGTAGTCTCCTGCAACAAATCCTTAGCTTCCTCTCTGTTTGTTGTCAATGTTAGAGCAAAATTAAACATATTGTTCTGAAGCTCGATCAGTTTATTTTCAAAACCGTTTGTGTTTGTACTTTTAGTCTTCATAACTTTTCCTTTTTTGTGGTTATGTATACCACCGTAAAATGGTATACCATACATAATTTTTTTCCACGAACCAACACTACAAATTTATAATGTTTTTTTACGAAAAAAAAGAAAAAGTATTTTATTTAGGTATTTTAAGAGTTTAATATTTATTTTAATATACCCAAAACACTGTTTATCAGTTAAATAAAAAAACAGAAAGTACCATTATATGTAAAAGAATGCTCAATAAATAATATCTATAAATTTAGGCATCAGAAAGAAAAATAATATATAATTTGCCAAAATGACAGTAGATAGCCAAATGGCACTTTTTTTGAAGAAAAAGATTCTAGAAAAACAAGAATATTAATAAATCAAAATAGATCTAAAATATGGAAGAAAAGAAAGGACATATTGGGGTAACGACAGACAATATCTTCCCCATAATCAAGAAATTTCTATACAGTGACCACGAGATATTTCTTCGTGAATTGGTGTCAAATGCCGTCGATGCTACCCAAAAACTGAAAACCCTTTCATCATTAGGTGAGTTTAAGGGAGAAACAGGAGATATTACTGTTAGAATTTCTGTAGATAAAGAAAACAACACCATCACTATATCAGACCGTGGTATAGGTATGACAGAAGAAGAAGTCGATAAATATCTAAACCAGATAGCTTTCTCATCTGCTAATGAATTTTTAGATAAATATAAAGAAGACGCTAACTCTATCATAGGTCACTTCGGGTTAGGCTTCTACTCAGCCTTTATGGTATCTAAAAAAGTGGATGTTATCACCAAGTCTTATAAAGATACAGAAGCTGTAAAATGGTCATGCGACGGCAGCCCCGAATTTACGATTTCTAAAGCTGACAAAGCAGATAGAGGAACTGATATTATCCTATACATAGATGATGAAAACAAAAACTTTCTTGAAAAATCGGAGATAGAAAGATTATTAAAAAAATATTGCAGATTTCTCCCTATACCCATTGCATTCGGCAAAAAAACAGAATGGAAAGATGGTAAATCGGAAGAAACAGATGAAGATAACATCATAAATGACACTACTCCGCTTTGGACTCGTAAACCTTCTGACCTAAAGGATGAAGATTACAAAAAATTCTATCAGGAGTTATACCCTTTCACTGACGAACCTTTATTCTGGATACATCTGAATGTTGATTATCCGTTTAAACTCACCGGAGTACTTTATTTCCCCAAATTGAAGAGTAATGTAGATCCTCACAAGAACAAAATACAACTTTACTCTAATCAGGTATTTATAACAGATTCTGTAGAAGGAATCGTTCCCGAATTCCTGACATTAATGCATGGAGTTATCGATTCTCCGGATATCCCGTTAAATGTCTCAAGATCATACCTACAAAGTGATCAGAATGTGAAGAAAATCTCTAATCACATTACAAAAAAAGTAGCTGACCGTCTGGAAGAAATATTTAAAAATGACAGGCCTCAATTCGAAGAAAAATGGGATAGCCTCAAAATATTCATCGAATATGGAATACTGACGGATGAAAAATTCTACGACCGCGCACAGAAATTCTGCTTGCTAAAGAATACGGATGGAAAGAGCTTCACTTTCGAAGAATACAAGATCTTGATATCTTCTAATCAGACAGATAAAGATGACACATTAATATATCTGTATGCGAGCGATAAAGATGAACAATATACTTATATAAATGCCGCAAAAGAGCATGGATATGATGTTTTGTTACTGGATGGTCAGTTAGATGTTCATTTGGCAGGAATGCTTGAAAGCAAATTCGAAAAAAGCCGTTTTGTCCGGGTAGACAGTGACATTATAGATAACCTCATCAAAAAAGATGATGCGGAAGAAGCTAAACTAACAGACAAACAAAAAGAGGAGTTGGATGAAGCATTCAAGTCGCAGCTACCGACTATTGAGAAAGCAGAGTTTACATTTGATTATAAACCTCTGAAAGAAACGGCACAACCCATTCAGATAACGCAAAATGAATATATGCGCCGTATGAAAGAGATGTCTGCTATGCAAACAGGAATGTCATTCTACGGAGAAATGCCTGACAGTTTCACAATGGTTGTAAACATCAATCACCCTCTTATCAAACAAATCATGACAGATGTAGAAGGCAAGGATAAAGAAGCTGTAGACAAGTATGTCAGTGAAAATTCAGTCGTAAAACAACTAGTAGACCTGGCTTTATTATCAAACAATATGCTTAAGGGAGAAAGTCTTAACAACTTTATCAAAAGAAGTACTGAGATCATTACTTCCTCAAACAAATAACTTATTAATTAGTGAAAGAGATAGGGGGCGTCCAAATGAACGTCCCCTATACTTTTAAAACACTAATAATAGTTTTTTAACTCTATCAATTGTTGGGCATATTATTCCAATAATCCATATTAGTAATCAATTCTACTGTAACTTTTCGGTCTCCTTTTCTTACAATATCAGAGGCACCTGATTTTATGTATGAAATTTTATCTCCTACACCTCTCGATTTCAACATAGACTGTGATACTCCTCTACCAATAAGGGCATTAACAACTGCCGCAGCACGTTTACGTGAAAGTTCCATATTATACTGAGAAGATCCTTTCGAATCAGTATACCCTGTAATCAAATATTTACGACTTGTATCTTTCTTCATGATTGAGGCTATCTCATTCACTGCCTTTTCCGAAGCTAAAGTCAGGTTTGCTTCATTAAATTCAAAATCAATATTATTAAAGAAATCACACACCATCTCAACCTCTTCTCGGACTGGAGTTTCCACAATTTTTTCGACGACGACGGGTTTCTCTACAATTTTCTCCACAATCTTTTCTACTTCGACATATTGAATTTGCGGACCCGATTTCTTCGATTCTCCACCGATACGCCATATCAAGCGAACCGTTCCTTGCAAAGAATTTGCAACATGTTTATAGGGCATTATCAGATAGTCTGCCTGAAATCCGATACCAATATTGTCATTCAACCAGGTATTCAAACCTCCTCCGACAGCAATAGGCATAAGATGCTTTCGATCAACCCCTTCTTTATTCTTGAAATTTTCCATTATCCAAGTCATATCATCAGGAGAAAGTCCTTCTTGACCTTTATAAAGAATACTGAAATCTTTGTACATATAATTTATTCCAGCCCTAAGATAAGGATCAACATATTTGGAACCGAAATATTCTCCAATACGCCATTGAAGCCCCGGTCCTACCATATAAAACCATTTATTCTTATCTTCATTTCCTAACGATTCGTTGGTGAATCCTGCTGTACCTTGCAGGTCTATGTAGAAGTGTGAATTTAGCTCACGAGCAATATATATATTTCCTCCCCAGACAGCATGACTCAATCGTAAATCAAAATTATATCCGTCATCAAGTTTGCTAAAATTACTAAATGATGTACGGCTAAATTGGAAGACAGACCCTCCGATACCCAGCTCCCACGCTTTAGAGCTTTCTTTGCGCTCCGATTGTGCTGTTAAAGTCTGAGCTGGAAGAAACAAAACAATTCCCATTATGAGCAATAGGCGCATATATAATTTATTATTCTTCATTTTATTATGATTAATATAAGACAATAAAAACTAGCATTATGGTAAATTCTGCACAGGAACATCAGGGAAGTTATATGAAGCATTATTCACTCCAACAATTTTGAGCACATCTACCCCTCCTTCATTCCCAAACCTCAATATTCCAACAAAACTCGGAAAATCCTTAAAATAACGGCTATATGCACCATCTCTTAATTGAACTGACGTCCCTAAATAAGGTGTCGCAACTGTGAAAGCAGGAATATCTATTGTAGCTCTATTACTTGCATTGCTAGCAGGATTATCAGAATGGTAGAACTGAATCTCAAAAATTCTCGAAGCTTTCACAATAGATGCATCTTCAAGTTCAGGAGCATAATAATCGAAACTATTAGTACCTATGGTCTTTGCTTCTACAGAATAATTTGATTTATAGCATAAATTATAATCAATATCTGCATCTGCAATATCAAACTCCCCCTCAATTCTACTAAAAATATTGAGAGTACTATTATAGCTATATGCTTTCACATTCTTGATAAAAGGGACATATTGTACTGGTGCCATTTTCACAACAGCATCTGCACAAGGCTTTTCCCCATAATAGCTATCCAATACGATATTAAAATAATGGTCATTTCCATCCCAAGGATAAGGCTCATTCTTCACATACTTAGAGGATTTAACCAAACGCAGACCACTAACGCTACTAGTACTAGATATATTAAAATAATTATATTGTAGTAAGATAGTAGACGCATCGGTATAAGATGTAGGATCATTTTGATTATCTAACTTGTAACCAATAATCTTCTGTGTCAGATTACCTAAATATACAGGTATAACATCCCAACCTCCGGATAGATCTGTTTTTCTTTCAACAATAGGATATACATAGAAATAGCCACTATTTGATAAATATGGATTCGACCTCATCCGAAGTCTTACGTGCATTTTGTTCGGAACATATGTATTCGACGCCGAAACTTCTGTGACCGTAGCACCCGTCGACTTTAAGTATTCAACTTCGGCTGTAGCACCCCAACGATCTGTCGAGGGCAGATCTACCGGTAAATCTTCTTTAGGAACAATAAACTGACCACTTGCATCTGCTATATATACTTTATCTGGGTCTTGTACTCCGGGAAGCCCTTTAACTTTTGCACCGGGAGAAGGATTACCTTCATCGTCATACACAATAAAAGCTACCCCTCCATCGGACCAACGAACAAATTCGCTGAACTCCTGAGCTACATACTGAGAGATAACATTCGGCTTTCCTTTCACTACAGTCACTTCTTTTCCCGGTTGCCCTATTTCTCCGGGAGCTCCGTCCTGACCGTCCGAGCCATCTTTCCCTCTCAAAAACTCCCAGAAATCCTGAGTTGTAATTTTGTCTGTCGGCCATTGCTGTCCCGGGTTATGAGGATCTTCTATTCCATTAGCCACTTCTTGAACCCATAACTCATAAGCACTCTGTCCATTTTGACCATCATTTCCGTCATTACCATCGTTTCCATTCTGTCCAAAAGCAGGAACGCCTGTATCTTTCCCATTGATGAACCAGTTTCCATTATTACCAATCGTAACTTTGCTACCATCTTGTCCATTACTGCCATTAGTACCGTCACTTCCATCCTGACCGTCCTGACCTTTCGCCGGAATACCAGTATCATCACCATTGATAAACCAATTGCCATTCCCGCCTATTGTCGGAGTGCTTCCATCTTGACCTTTCGCCCCAGTCAAATAATACCAAAAGTCCTGAATAGTAGTCTGATCTTTCGCCCACTGTTGACCAGGATTATGTGTATCTTCTATACCTTTAGCAACCTCTTCTTTCCATAACTCATAAGCACTCTGTCCATTTTGACCATCATTTCCGTCGTTACCATCTTTTCCATCCTCCCCTTTCAAATAGAGGAAAAAGTTGTTTATATCTGTGTAGTTTTTATCCCACACAATATTTCCTTTATTCACTTCTTGAACCCATACTTCATAAGCTGATAAACCATTGTCACCCTGCGGTCCTTGAGGCAAATACATGTGTAACTCATTGTCACACGAAAACAAACTGAATAATAAGCTTAACAAGCCTATTATTCTCACAATTCTGAGATTTCTCATAAAAAAATAGCTTTAAATTAAATAATACTCTCTTCTCTCTAGTTTATAGTTTGTAAGTTTGCAAAGTGCAAATACTATAAAATACAGAACATTCTCATAAAATCCTTGCAAAATATTAAATGTTAATTACAATTGTTCTCTTCTCTCAATTAGCAAGTTGTATTTTTGTAAATTTCGTTAAAATAACAATATTTCACCTAATTTAAATAACGAGTATAGGCATATATTATTGTATATAAAAAAAGCAAGTGTTATAAAATGAAAAATGATGACTATATAAATAGTCACCATTTCTTTTATCACAGTAGCTGTATTTTACTATCTTAAAAAACTAGCATAATATATTATATAAATATAATTCATTATAGTTTTTTCAGCCCCTTCGTCTGATCTTTAGTTGCAGGTACAACACTGATCGCATATCCTCCACCCGGAGCACATTCCTGAGCCAGTTTCGATTTGTTTGTCACAATCACCTTACGTATAGTGTATGCTTGTGGATTAGTCTTATAATGTGCATCTGCCGCATCGCTATAGATGGTTGCGATGTAAGTTTTATCTGTATCAAGAAAATCAAATGAGAAATCAGAATTATATCCATTTTCATCTACAGTACATCCAATAAACCAATTATCGGTTCCTTTAGCCTTACGGGCAATACTGATATAATCTCCCGGTTCGGCTTCCAATATTTTAGTATCATCCCAATCTAAAGCTACATCTTTGATAAACTGAAATGCATCTAAAAACTTCTCATACGTTTCGGGCAAATCTGCAGCCATTTGTAATGGGCTATACATCGTCACATACAATGCCAACTGACGGGCAATTGTACTATTTACATGCGAATGATTATTAGGATTGTACTTACTTACTTCCATTTCAAAAATGCCCGGAGTATAATCCATAGGACCACCTAACAAGCGAGTAAAAGGAAGAATAGTTGTATGGAAAGGTTTACTTCCTCCAAAAGCTTCATATTCTGTCCCACGGGCAGATTCATTTCCGATCAAATTAGGATAGGTACGGCTAAGACCCGTAGGACGTGTCGCTTCATGGGCATTTACCATAATCTTATGCTCAGCTGCTTTTGTCACTGCATACAAATAATGATTATTCAACCACTGCCCGTAATGATGCTCTCCACGAGGAATCATATCACCTACATATCCGCTTTTTACTGAATTGTAGTTATTATCAACCATAAATTTATACGCCGCATCCATATGCCGCTCGTAATTACGAACTGAGGAAGATGTTTCATGATGCATCATCAACCGAACATTTTTACGCTTTGCATACTCTCTCAATTCTACCACGTCAAAGTCGGGATAAGGAGTAAGAAAATCAAACACATAGTCTTTGGAATTACCAAACCAGTCTTCCCAACCGATATTCCAACCTTCAACTAGTACTTGGTCGAAACCATGCTCTGCTGCAAAGTCAATATACCTTTTCACATGAGCGGTATTAGCCGCGTGAGTGCCATTCGGTTTAGTTTGAGCATAATTTGTCTCATCCAGCTTTACTGTAGGCAACTCATTAGTATATGCCCATGTACTCTTACCTGTAATCATTTCCCACCATACACCTATATATTTTACAGGTTTAATCCACGATATATCTTCAAGTTTACATGGTTCATTCAAATTCAGAGTAATATCAGAAGATAAAATATCACGGGCATCATCACTTACAATTACTGTACGCCAAGGTGTATTACATGGTGCCTGTAAATTACCCTTATTTCCTTGAGCATCGGGTGTCAACCACGATTCGAAAATCATATTCTTGTCATCCAGATTAAGATGCATACATGAATAATCGACCAAAGCTGCTTCGTGCAGATTAATATAAAGTCCATCATCAGTTTTCATCATTAGTGCAGTTTGCACACCTGTTTGCGAGAAGGGAGTTTGTGAGCTATTAGGCGTAACAGCTTCTTTCATTAACCCCCTGATTTCTGACAACTTAGACTCTGCATAATCGTACTCTTGTGTATCATAATCTCCCGGAAGCCAAAAAGCCTTGTGATCACCGGCCATTGCAAACTGAGACCTTTCCTCTTTAATTACAAAATAAGTAAGGTTTTCTTGTTGGGGAAACTCGTAACGAAAGCCTAAACCATCATTGAACAAACGAAAGCGTATCAGCATCTGACGGCTTGTACTTGCCTGATCCAGAGTAACAGCCAACTCATTATAATGATTGCGGATATTCTTTGTTTCACCCCATACAGGTTGCCATACCTCGTTGAAAGAATTTGTTTTAGTACCTGCAATTGCGAATCCGTTGTACAAAGAAGTCTTGGGATCGAACTTATTTGGGTCAGAAACGTTTTGCGGAGTAAGGTTATCAAATGTGATTTCTCCTCCTTTTCTCACAAGCTCAAGCCCCATCTTACTGGGCTTAATTACATCTTTTCCCTTATATGTAAGTGTATAAGTCGGGATACCATCACCCTGAATAGAGAACGATAATTTCAGATTACCATTCGGCGACGTTATTTCTTGTGATTTCGCTACGAATCCAACAAGACAAAAACACATCAAAACGATAAGTTTTTTCATGGTTCTATTTGTTTTATGTTAATTTATTAATTTAAAATTCATCAATTATTGATACAAAGAAAGGAGAATACCTACTCCTCTCCGAATAAATATTCCATAAAACATCTAACCTTCTTTGCAAACGTTTGCGAGATACATTAGAGAAGACGACCCCTATTCCAATCTTTTTTCAACAAAGAGAACATTGACATATCGTAATAGTTATTATTCCAAAACATCCATTCCCTCAAAATGCCTTCTTTTATAAAACCTAGTTTGTGAAGGACTTTTTCAGAGGCTAAATTGGACTGCATAACCTCTGCTTCTATCCTATTAATTTCTAAAGTCTCGAATCCAAAATCCAGAACAGCCTCTAAAGCTTCTGTTATATAACCTTTATTCCAATACTTTTTTTGAAGATCATATCCTATATTAGCACGATGTAGTCTTGTATAATTATTAAACCCGATTGTACCTATAATCCCCGATTCGCCCTTCAATGCAATACCCCACCGGATAGCAAGCCCATTCCCGATTCGTTCCTGATACCACTCTATATATTTTCGTCCATCATCTACATTTGTATATGGAAGTAAATTATAGAATCTGACTACTTCAATATCACCATATAAAACAAACAAGTCTTCCAAATGTTGGACACCAATCTCTACAAGATCAAGCCTTTCGGTATGTAAAACAGGAAATTGCATCTTCTTTTTCCGATAAAAATAGCAAAAATACAAATACCTTTTCTCCTACACATAAGTAAACCCGACAGACACTCCCCTCTGTCAGGTCTACGAAACTAAATTAATGTAACAGATTATGCTATCCTGCTTATGCATTTTCTTTAGTTCTTCAAGCAATGACGATCTGCTACTATAGGGCAATATTTTTCTTTTTCTAAGAAAAGCTTATTTAATACTTATAGCCAGACCTCCACTAGGCGCTAACCGTTGCTTTAATCTGGTTTTATTAGTAACAGTCTGATTTTTGATAGTATAAGATTGTGGATTGGTTCTCCAGTCCGCATCCTTTCCATCAGCGTAAATAGTAGCAGTGTACTTCTTCCCTTCTGGAAGGAAGCTAAAATCTATAATTGTTTCGCGGGCATTTTCGTCCGTAATAGCACCTACATACCATTCATCTTTCCCTTTTGCTTTACGAGCTATTGTTATATAATCTCCCGGCTCTGCCTCCAATATATTCGTATCGTCCCAATCGGCAGGAACATCTTTAATAAACTGGAAAGCATCCATAAAATTCTCATAATTTTCAGGCAAATCAGCTGCCATCTGTAACGGGCTGTACATTGTCACATACAGTGCTAATTGTTTAACAAGAGTTGTACTCAACTTAGCTTTATTAGAGCCATAGACCGATAAATCTCCCTGAAAAATACCGGGTGTATAATCCATAGGTCCACCCATAAGACGGGTAAATGGAAGAATAGTCGTATGATCAGGATTATTTCCATTAAAAGATTCAAACTCCGTACCTCTTGCCGATTCTTGAGCAAACCAGTTCGGATAAGTACGGTGCAAGCCTGTCGGACGGACAGCCTCGTGCGAATTTACCATAATTTTATAATTTGCAGCAGTTTTCGCAACATGCAAATAGTGATTTACCATCCATTGCCCGTCATGATACTCACTTCGTGGAATAATAGGCCCCACATAGCCGGTCTTTACCGAATTGTATCCGTTGTCAACCATGAACTGGAAAGCATCCTGTAACTGGCGTTCATAACTGCCAACAGAAGACGTAGTCTCATGGTGCATGATAATTTTCACGCCCTTACTTGCTGCATAGCGATGTAGTTCTTTGACATCGAAATCGGGATATGCCTTCGTAAAACTATAGATTTCTTCTTTAACAAAAGCCCAATTATTTTCCCAGCCTTCATTCCACCCTTCAACCAATACGGCATCAAAGCCGTGCTTAGCCGCAAAATCGATATAATATTTCACATGTTCTGTATTTGCTCCATGTCTACCGTTTGGTTTCAGCTTACTATAATCAGTTTGTCCGATATTCACATCCTGATTATCCGAATACGCCCAAGTAGAGCCACCTCCGGTAAAATATTCCCACCAAACACCGACATACTTCACAGGTTTTATCCACGAAGTATCTTCTATCTTGCAAGGTTCATTCAAATTCAAAATCAATTTGGATGCCAAAATATCACGAGCATCGTCACTCACTACAATTGTTCTCCATGGAGATACTGTACCCGACTGAATATACCCCTTATTACCCCGCAGGTCAGGTGTCAGGTGTGAGCTAAGAGAAAAAGTTTTATCATTTACATTCAGGTGCATTGCCGGATAATTAACCAAAGCCGCTTCATGAATATTTATATACAAGCCATCATCCGACTTCAACATCAAAGGCGTCTGCACAGCAAGCTCAAAAGTTGGTGCTTTGGCAGCAAGTGACTCTTTACGTACTTCATCAATCAAATCTGTAATTTCGGAAATTTTAGATGTTGTAGTCGGAAACTCGTTCGTATCATAGTCTGCCGGCAACCAAAAAGCTTTATGATCTCCGATCAGATTAAATTCCGTAGTTTCTTCTCTAAGAGTAAAAATCCGCAGATTAGGTTGGAAAGGAAACTCATACCTGAACCCTACCCCATCATTAAATAACCTGAAACGAATATCCAATCTTCTCTCTGTTTCTTTTTGGATAAGCGAGACACACATCTCATTATAATTATTTCTAATGTCTTTCTGTTCCCCTAAGACCGGGTGCCAAATTTCATCTATACTCTTATTTTGGACATTGTCAACTTGTAGACCTGTATTCAAAGCCTTCAATCCTTTAGGTGCCAACCCCATCTTACTATCTTTAATTACCGGTTTGCCTTTATAAGTAAATCTATATACCGGTTCACCTTTATCTGTCAGAGAAAAGGACAGAACTATATTTCCGTCCGGAGACTTTAGTTCTTGTGAATTGATATTCGAATAGATTAAGACAAACAGTAATAAAAACAAAAGTTTTCTCATGGTTCAAATTGTAATAAATTTATTATTCTAATGGGGCAAAAATAATCCGTTTTTTTGTCGAGTGTAATAATTATTACACTTTTTATAGTAAAAATTCACATATTTTGTATTATGAAAAGGTAATCCTCTGTCGGTGAATAGAGACGCAGAGTGAAAATCAGTTGATTTACAACAAAATAAAACTATTTATAGTACAGTAAGCAGGATATTGAATAGAACCTTAACTATTGCTAAAATATAAATTAAACTATCATGAAGAAAATTTTGCTCATATTTTTAACAATAGGTTTATCAACCGGATTAACTTATTCACAAAATTCTGATGAGCTAGTAAAAAAGTTGGTTGAGAAAAATATTCTTACTCAATCAGAAGCTGAAGATATATTAAAGGAAACTACAATAAAGGAACAAAAATCATCTACCACTCAGAAATTAGGAAAGGTAAGAGATGCATTTAATACTCCATACATGAAATTTGGGGGAAATGGACAGATGATGTACCAATACTCTGATGTCAACAATATCAAGCATGACTTCAAGCCTAAAAACCTTTTTATTTCTGTAAATGGTAAGTTGAACGATTCTTTCCGTTACGGATTTCTTATAGAATTAGTCAATCCGTCAGTACAGGAATTCTGGGGAGAATGGACAGCAGACCAAGCATTTAATCTAAAGTTAGGACAGTTCAAAGTACCTATTTCTCTTGAAAGCCAATATGTACCTGCTACATTAGAAACAGTATCTTATTCACGTACGATTGCCAACCTTATCGGATATGCAGGATCAGATGACGTGCTAAAGAAACAAAACGGAAAAAATAACTTCGGTAGAGATGCCGGAGTACAGATCGGAGGAGAATTAATAAATATGGGTGACCACAACTTATTACAATATGCGATGGGTATGTTTCAGGGAATGGGTGTAAGCACCGGAGAAGTAAACAATACCAAAGATTTCGCAGGTACAATTATGCTTCAACCTGTAAAAGGATTCAGAATTGGCGGAGGAGCTTACTTTGGTGAAGCAACTTATCAAACGACAATCACAGATCCGGTTGTAGACCATGTTCGCAATCGTTGGGTAGTAAGTACAGACTATCAATCGGATAGGTTTAATGCCCGCGCTGAATGGATTCATGCTAATGACGGAGGAATCAAAAAGGAAGGTCTTTATGGTCTGGCATATTATTACTTCATTCCTAAAAAACTAAATTTGTTAGCAAAAGTCGACTATTACAATAAAAATAAAGATGTTAATAGTGAAGTAATGGATTATACTTTCGGTTTAAACTATTATTTTTATCCGCAGTGTAGAGTACAATTCAACTATACCTATTCTGACTATTCAAATAGATGGGGCGCTGAAAATTCGAATGTAATAGCAGCACAATTACAGTTAGCATTCTAACTATAACATTGATCAATATAAAAACTAAAATATCATTATGAAAAAACTCCTTGATTATATTCCCCGACAATTTATACTTCCCCTGTTTATCATAGGAGGAGTATTTGCCGGCTTGGGAATATATACAATCTATATGTCAAGAGCTTTTTCATACCTTTCCGACAGTCCCGAATCCTGTATAAATTGTCATATCATGACACCATATTATGCAACTTGGGAACACAGTTCACATGCCCAGTGGGCTACCTGTAACGATTGTCATGTGCCTCATGACAACATTGTCGAAAAGTATGCATTCAAAGCGGTAGACGGATTGTATCATGCAGCAGTATTTACGGCACGCAAGGAGCCTATTGCGATACGGGCACGCGAAGCCAGTTCTACGGTGATTATGGATAACTGTATCCGTTGCCATGCCGACCTGAACAGGGAACTGGTAAATACAGGCTTTACTTGTTATAAAGATGTACAAGATGGCAACGCCAAAGCTTGTTGGGACTGCCACCGGGATGTTGTACACGGTACTCAAAGCAGTATAGTTGCTGCACCGAATGCAATTGTTCCCCTACCTAAATCTCCAATTCCCGATTGGTTAAAAAAACAAATGGAAAAATAATAACTAAAAAACTATATTGAAGTATGGCAAAATTATCAGAAACAATAAAAAACAAACCTATCATCGGATGGGCAATATTTTTTGCTGTGATGGTGGTTGTTTTCTTATTAGGACTGTTCGCGGCATCTGTAACCGAACGTAGGGCAGAGATTGCAACCCTGTTTAATAATAAGAAGATAGACATTCAAGGAATAGAACCACGCAACGAGTTATGGGGAGAGAACTACCCTCGTGAATTCGAAACATGGAAAAAGACTGCCGATATGGATTTCAGAAGTAAACATATGGGCAATATGGAAGACGATGTACTAGAACAACGTCCCGAAATGGTAGTACTTTGGGCAGGGTATGCCTTTGCAAAGGATTATAAAGCTCCACGCGGACATAAATATGCGCTTGAGGACAACCGTAATACGCTACGCACAGGATGCCCTGAGAATCCGGGAGACGGACCTCAGCCATCTACTTGCTGGGCTTGTAAAAGTCCCGACGTTCCTCGTATGATGAACGAAATAGGGATAGAAAATTTCTACAAAACAGCATGGGGAGATCTTGGTTCCGAAATTGTCAATCCCATTGGATGTGCAGACTGTCATGACCCTGTAACAATGAATCTTACAATTACCCGCCCTGCACTAATCGAAGCATTCGAACGTCAAGGTAGAGATATAAAAGATGCTACAACTCAGGAAATGCGTACACTAGTATGTGCTCAGTGTCACGTAGAATATCATTTCAAAGGAGAAGGCAAATACCTTAATTTCCCTTGGGATAAAGGTTTCACAGTAGAAGATATGGAAGCTTACTATGATAGTATCCAATTTACAGATTGGACACACTCTCTAAGCAAAGCTCCTATGTTGAAAGCTCAACATCCCGATTATGAAATATTCATGATGGGCCCTCACTCTCAACGCGGATTATCCTGTGCCGATTGCCATATGCCTTACCGTGCAGAAGGTGGAATCAAATATTCTGATCACCAGATAGTAAGCCCACTTAAAAACATCAGTGCTACTTGTCAGACATGTCACCGCGATAGCGAAGATAATCTTCGTAATTATGTATATCAGTATCAAGACAAAGCATTAGAGATACGAGACAGAGTAGAAGTAGAATTAAGCAAGGCTCACGTAATGGCAAAAGCTGCTTGGGATAACGGAGCTACTGATGCGGAAATGGATGCAGCCCTTAAACTTATCAGACAATCTCAATGGCGTTGGGACTTTGCTGTAGCTTCTCACGGAGCATCATTCCATGCCCCTGTCGAAACTCAACGTATTTTGGCTCACAGTCTAGACAGATCGTTACAAGCTCAACTGGAACTTCAGAAAGTATTATTTGCTCATAATGTAGCAAATGTTCCAATGCCTGATATCTCAACTAAAGCAAAAGCGCAAGAGTATATTGGTCTGGACATGAAAAAAGAAGTTGAAAACAAAAATAAGTGGATACAAACAGTTGTTCCAAAATGGCTTGAAAAAGCGAAAGCTAATAACCGTTTAGTAGCGCAGAATTAATACATATCTGTTTTTGACCAACTAAGATTAGATAATTATCAAGAGCCTTGATTTATTCTTGCAAAGGAAAAAATCAGGCTCTTTTATTCTGAAACTATAATTTAATGACAGAAAAAAAACGTATTTGGCAATCTCCATGGCGATACACTGAAAGTATACTAATTGTATTAGGACTACTTGTTGTAGGATTTGCCTTACAGATCATTTTAGGAAAGCTCAATTTCTTGTTAATGGCAAATCCCATAAACCTGATTATAGGCGGTGCCGTCATTATATTTCTTATACTATTCGCTTTTGCCCGAAATACCCAGTTTTATCAATGGTTCTCCGGTGTACCCTTTTCTGTTACACTAATAGGTACTCTTTTGATCTTAGGAATAGCTATGGGACTTATTCCTCAATTAGCAAAATTAGACCCTCATGCCCATGATATCTGGACAAGATTGGGACTAAGACAAGTAACATCATGCTGGCCTTTTGTTCTGATCTACTTTGTTACCCTCCTGTCTTTAGGCTCATTAATAGTAAGAAGATTAATCAAATTCAATATAAGAGACTATGCGTTTTATTTTAATCATATAGGTCTGTGGGTTTTATTATTCTCAGCAGGTTTAGGTGCAGCCGACTTAAGACGGTATGTAATGTACGTCTACGAAGGAGAAACGGAATGGAGAGTATATAGTGATAACAAAGATGTACTGGAATTACCGATTGCTATACAATTAAACGATTTTGTCATGGAAGAGTATGCTCCGAAGTTAACTGTTATTGACAGGGAATCAGGAGAGCCTCAGCCAGTTGGCAAACCTCTATATTACCAGATCGATGAACGATACCCTCAGGATAATATCGGACGATGGGATATTCAGGTCGATCAATACATCCATCAGGCAGTAAGAAGTAATGACAGTACTTACCGTGAAGTACCTATGCCGGGTTCAACCCCAGCCGTTTTAATTTCAGTAAAAGATAAAGAAACAGGTGACATACACAAAGGATGGGTTTGTGGAGGTAATTTGTCGCAGCTGTATATGATGCTACCCCTTACCGAAAAATATGCAATGGTAATGACTCAGCCAGAACCAAAGCGCTTTATGTCTGATATAAATGTTTTTACTAAAGATGAGGAAAGTAAACATACCGAATTGGAAGTAAACAAGCCATTAAAAATAGGCAACTGGGTAATATACCAGTACGGATATGATAATGCTGCCGGAAAAGCATCTACATACAGTAGTTTTGAGCTTGTATATGATCCGTGGGTTGTACCCGTATATATAGGAATTATTCTATTTGCATTAGGCTCAATTTGCCTAATGTGGTCAGGAAATAAAAAGAAAGGAGTAAGAGAATGACATGGGATGAATATCTGTGGTTTGCAATTCCCGCTATCACATGTTGGCTTGCAGCAGGAGCTTCAGTCTACTTGACAGATAAGAAAGGATTATCAAATTTATTGATGATTGCCGGAATAATGATTTTTGGCAGCTTCATTGTCGGACTATGGTTTGGGCAACAACGTCCTCCGCTAAGAACAATAGGAGAAACCCGCCTGTGGTACTCTTTCTTTCTTGCATTCATTGGTTTTATCACTTACAGTAAATGGAAATATAAATGGATGTTATCTTTTGCCGGAGTGATTGCTACAGTATTTGCATGTATCAATATTTTCAAGCCCGAGATACATTCAACTAATCTGATGCCCGCATTACAAAGTTACTGGTTTGTGCCCCATGTGACTGTATACATACTTTCCTATGCGATGTTTGGAGCATCTGTTATTGCAGCCTTCATACAATTATCGAAATTAGGCAAAGGCAAAGAAGACTCCGATCTTTATACCTTTATCGATAATATAGTATATGTAGGTTTCGGATTCTTAATTCTGGGAATGCTAATGGGGGCAGTATGGGCAAAAGAAGCTTGGGGACATTATTGGTCATGGGATCCTAAAGAGACCTGGGCTTTCATAACAGCTGCTGCTTACCTAGTCTTTATACATATGAGATTGCAACAGTATCACAAACGATTTGTGCTTTGGATGTTGCCTGTAGCCTTCATTCTCTTAATGATTACATGGATTGGTGTTAATTATCTGCCAGCTGCACAAGGCAGTATTCACGTATATTCCAACTAAATAGATTTCATAGTGTTTTTTTTAGTAAAGAGATTGATGAGTATACTCATCAATCTCTTTTTATATATACAAAAACTATAAAGCTACACTACTTATAAAGCAAGTATTTACTCTGAATATCTATATACCTAATTAGAAATTAATTCTCAATAAAAAACAGGATAATTGGAGGAATAAAAAAAACTGTTTATTTTTATATGACATTTTAAGTTTAGTTGGATGACAGAAGAAGTATATTTAACCGAAGATCAGATAGCAATTATCCATAAAATCCCTTTATTCAGAGGGATATCGGAGGTGTTCAAAAAGGAGTTGCTAAATAAGTTGGATTATACAGTCACTCCAATAAGAAAAGGAGAAATTATAATTCGTCAGGACACACCATGTGTGCACATGTATATTCTTCTGAAAGGAAACCTTGAAGTAAATATTGTAGATGTATCCGGCAATAATGTAAAAGTTGAAAATCTAATAGGTCCAAGAGCATTTGCGACCCCTCACCTATTCAATGATAATAATATTTTCCCTGCTACTTTTACTGTTGTAGAAGATGGTATTTTATTTAAAGCTACAAAAGAGTCTACATTCCAATTAATCAGTTCGGAGCCGGAATTATTGAAAAATTTTCTGCGGGTTACAGGTAATTGTAATGCATGTACTGTAAGCCGCCTTAGAATCCTATCTTATAAAAGTATACGTAGCCGGTTTGTTTATTATCTGTTCGAACATAAAGAAGGAAGCCATGCTGCAAAGCTAGAACACAACCAAACACAATTGGCGGAATATATGGGAGTATCACGCCCTGCATTAGCTAATGAGATGAAAAAGCTGGTAGAAGAAGGACTTATTAATATCTCAGGAAAAGAGGTTACTTTATTAAAGCCCCAAGTATTAATCAAGTATTAATGCAGAATTTATAATTAGAAACTCCGAAAATATCATAATAAAGTAAGGCGGATGAAAGTTATCATCCGCCTTACTCTTTTTATTATCATCGATGAGTGATTATTTAATCAGCCCCGATACAGTAGCATTATTTGCAAACTTAGCGAACTCAAGATCATTAGTTGCATATTTCTTCAAAGAAGGATCCATTCTATAAGCATCTCTCAAATGATTAGCAACTGCAGTGGCATTATTAGTGCGCGCTGCTACCAATGCTTCCAGATAATGAGTGATAGCAGTCTTATTCTCTACTCCATCCAATGTTTGTTGAGCTTGGCTATAATTTTTTGTCAACAACTGAGCCAAAGCAGCATTATTTGTTTTTGTATTACCAAATGCCTGTACAGCCTTATTATATTCTCCTTTTTTGATATATAACAAACCTAATGCCTCATTTGCAGTATTAGCATTTGATGCACGTCCGATCAACTGTTCCGCCTTTGATATCTGATTGTTAGCCAAAGCCAATAAGCCGAGATTCATATTTGGTTCTGCAGCATTGGAACTCAATTGCTGAGCTTTTTCGAACGCTTGTTTAGCAGCTTCTTCTTGTCCGTTCGCAAAATAGTATGCACCCAGATTGTTCCATCCACGATAGTCATTTGCATATCTCTGAGTTACCAAAGTATAAATTTGCTCCTTAGGTGTATTAGGTAAAGTTGCAGTATATAACAACTCATCTGCAGTCAAACTTGTAGGACTAGAACTTATAGCCTGTTTCAGTTCAGCATCTGTTTTACCAATAGTTTCTACATTAGCAACCAAACGCGAACGGCGAAGTTGCGGCAAAATCGTTTCAGCCAGTTCTTTATATACTAATGATATATTTTTTATTTCACGCTCTCTATCAGCAGGGTCGTTATACATAGATAAAACACGTAAAACTAAGTCTTTATCTTGTAAACTTGAGGCCTCTACTAATTTTCTAAATCCATCCCAGTCTTGTGCTGTATATTTAGCATAAATATTTGTATCTACATTTTCTTTATCAAACTCTTTTGTCAGATAAGTACTTGTGTTTTTTTCGCGTTTTTCTGCCAGTTTTTGATTCAATTCGTAACCTCCATCAGGTGATGCATAGGCAAGAACCTCCACATTCACATTTTGTTTTGGATCATTATCTGCACTTTTCACTAGATTTTTCCATGCTGCCAAGTTTGAAGAATTCAACTCACTTGATCTCAATTCTGCTTGTTGAATTAAGAATAGAATATTTGCATCGTAAGTATCTTTAATAAGTTTCTGGAAATTATCAGGAGCCTCTGCCGGATTATTAGAGAATGCATCTGCCAAACCTGCTGTCGTAATCAATCCTTCGGCAATCTTAACATCTGGCAATGTCACTTCTTTGTTTTTTATTTTAGCTGTGAAACGTAGATATAATTCAGGCTTTATCATTTCCGGATCATAATCGAATTCGGACTTAAGAGTAATAACCCCTCCATTTTTCTGAGAAATTACAACACCATTACCTGATACATTCTCACCCTGATATGTTGTAGAGCTACCCCATAATTCTTTACCTATCGACTTCAATACTGGTGTAACAGTAACTTCAGCATTCTTATTAAACCATTTCTCAGGGAATCGTCCATTTACCGTTACGGGGATCTTAGAACCCTGCAATTCTAAAGGCGTAGGTGTAGCAGTAAATAAAGAAGATGATAATGGGGTCAGTTTACTACTACAAGAAACGACGATGAGTGCAAAAAATACAATCATCACAGATTGGATTAAGGTTCTAATCTTATTTTTCATAATTTTACAAGTTAAAAAAATATTAGTAATTTCTTTTGTATCTAACTATAACAAAGATGTAACATCCGAATTTGTTAAAATTACAAATAAAAAGTAATCTACAAATAATGAATGCACAAAAATTTGACTCCCTTAAGAATTTTTTGGAACAAAAAGTACTTTTGTATAATTGCCCACAATTTATTGAGAACGATCCCATAAGTATTCCTCACTCGTTTACAAAAAAACAGGATAAAGAGATTATGGGATTTTTTGCGGCTATTTTTGCATGGGGGCAGCGTGTAACAATTATTAAGAAAGCAAAAGAATTAGCTGCCAGGATGGATAACTCCCCTCATGATTTTATATTAAATCATAAAGATAAAGATCTCAAAAAACTATTAGGATTCAAGCATCGAACCTTTAACGATACGGATCTTCTGTATAGCATTGAATTCTTAAAGCACCATTACAATACCCATAACAGTCTGGAAACTGCATTTTTCACAAAAAGCAATATGACAGTAGAAGAAGGACTCAATTATTTTAGCAACTATTTTTTCAGTTTACCCGATTCGCCACCCCGTACTCGCAAACATATTCCCAACCCCAATAGAAAATCTGCATGCAAAAGGCTTAATATGTATCTTCGGTGGATGGTCAGAAAAGATAACAATGGAGTAGATTTCGGATTATGGAATAGTATAAAACCTAAAGATCTTATCTGTCCTTTAGATCTGCATGTCGACCGTACAGCAAAAAAGTTAGGATTGTTATCCAGAGATAAAACTGATTGGCAGGCGGCTATAGAATTGACCCAGAACCTCAGATTATTAGATGAAACAGATCCAGTAAAATATGATTTTGCACTATTCGGTGTTTCCATTGAAGAAAAATGTATCATTGATATTTAATTTTATTACTTTTGCCCCATCATTATTTTAATATAAATCAGCTTCATCAAGATGAATAAGGACACAAATTACTACAATTCGGAACGTAATGAAATTTATCCTTTTATCCCCGATAATATAAAAAGAACATTAGAAGTAGGATGTGCATTAGGTAACTTTTCTGCAAACTTAAAGGACAAAAAAAATACAGAATCGTGGGGTATAGAGATGGAGGAAAAGGTCGCAGAAGTAGCCCAATCGAAATTAGATAAGGTTATCATCGGCGCTTTTGAAGATGTTTATACTCAATTACCTTCCCAATATTTTGACTGCATATTTTTTAATGATGTACTCGAACATATGGCATATCCAGAAGATTGTCTTACGAAAGTAAAAGGCAGTTTAGCCCCAGATGGACATATCGTTGCATCGATACCCAACGTGAGATATATAGAAGTATTGATAGATCTTGTATTTCGTAAAGATTGGGAGTATAAGAATTCAGGTGTTATGGACAAAACTCATCTACGATTTTTCACAAAAAAAAGCATGATAAGAATGTTTGAGAAATGTGGATATAAAGTTAAATCAATTAAAGGAATACGATCTATAAGCCCTTATTGTCTGACGTCTTTAATTAATTTATTATTATTCAATAAAATTGAAGATGTCAAATACAAGCAATTTGTTATAGTCGCTACAAAAAAATAGATTAAAATTAAGAAAGAACCCCGAATATTTTAAACATCTTATAAAAGCCTTTCACTATATAACCAAGCATTCTACTTTTTTGTATTGCATCTACTAAATAGGCAGAATCATTCAATTCATCAAGTCTTTTATAGTCATTTAATATAGATGTAGGAATGCATTCATCGAATACTTTCAGCCGCTCTTCCTGATGTTTCTTTATCAATTCGATATTAGTGCTCATACCATACCATTCGAAAATAGCAATATCTTCATCAACAAAAACAGGTTGCTCATTGTGTAATCCGATCACTTGCAGAAAAAACTTCCAATCCGAGATAATTTTCAGATTCTCATCATATAAACCATATTTATCAAATAAATCCCGACGAATAAATGTTGCCTGATGTTTTATTGTTCCCTTATAAAAATCAAATAGAGTCAAAGGACGGTGTAATGCCGGAACTTTACCAGTTGTTGTCCCATAATCATTAATTTGATTCCCATTGATAAAGGGTACTACATATTTCTTATGCTGAAAAATATTTGCTAATGTATCTGCTGAAACTAAAGCATCTGCTGAGTTTAAAAAATAACAGTAATCTCCGGAAGAAACTTTAATACCTTTATTCATAGCATTAAATATTCCATTATCCTTCTCACTAACCCAGTAAGAAATATACTCAGAATACTTTTTTATAACATCTACACTCGCGTCTGTCGATGCACCATCTATAACTATAAATTCATAATCAAAATAAGTTTGTTTTACAACACTCCTAATAGTTTTTTCAAGCCCTTCTGCATTATTTCTATTTACAGTTATAATAGATATTTTATTCATAGAATCATTAAAAGACAAAAAGTGACTTACCCTTTAGCAGTCACTTTTTATATAAGAAATCTGTTTTATTTAGATATATTTATCATCATATTTGAGCTTTGTATCTGCCACAAACTGCTTAATACGCTGCTCATCTTCTTTCTTACAGATCAATAATACATCATCAGCTTCCGCAATAATATAATTATTCAATCCTTGAACTATCGCAAGTTTTCCCTGAGGCAAAGCAACAATATTCTGTGAACTGTCAAAAAACATAGAATCACACTTAAGAGTTACATTAGCATCTTTATCTTTATCCGAAATTTCATGTAATGAACCCCATGTTCCTAAATCTGACCACCCGAAATCAGCTGCAATCACACATACATTAGAAGCCTTTTCCATGATAGCATAATCTATAGAGATATTAGGACAATACACATAATTCGTATTAATAAACTCCTGCTCTTTATCTGTATTATAGAAACTAATTCCCTGATCAAATATAGAAGCTATTTCCGGCATATTCTCGTGAAAAGCTTTTAGTATAGTATTTACATTCCAAATAAAAAGTCCCGAGTTCCATAGAAACTCTCCACTTTCATAAAATATCTTAGCTAAATCATAATTAGGTTTTTCGGTGAAAACCTTCACTTTATTAATGCCATCTACTTTTTCTTCGTCAATCTGGATATAACCATAACCAGTCTCCGGTCTATTAGGAGTAATACCCAATGTTAGCAACATTGGATTCTTCTGAACAAATTCAAAAGATTTATTTAATACAGAAGCAAATTCATCTTCTTTCAGAATCAGATGGTCTGCAGGAGCAACCACTATATTTGCGTCAGGATTCATCGCCTGAATATGATAACTAGCATACGCAATACAGGGTGCAGTGTTGCGCCTCAAAGGCTCCAAAAGTATCTGAGAAGCATCTATCTCCGGAACTTCTTGACGGGTAAGCTCTTCATAATTTTTATTAGTGATAATAAAAATATTTTCTAAAGGTATTATTTTTTTAAAACGGTCTACTGTCATTTGCAACAGAGAACGACCTGTTCCAAAAAAATCTAAAAACTGTTTAGGGCGAGCTTCACGGCTAAAAGGCCAAAAACGGCTTCCAATACCGCCACTCATTATAACGCAATAATTGTTATTGTTCATTTCTTATATTATGCTAATCGTAAATATAAATACGCTTAAACAAATATAATAATATTTTATCCTGTAAGAAAAATATTAAATACTTTTTCCAAAAAGGTTAAAATTTGTATGGTTTATTCAAAAATATATCTATCTTTGCATTCGCAAATTAAGCCCAGATGGCGGAATTGGTAGACGCGCTGGTCTCAAACACCAGTGGATTCATTTCCATGCCGGTTCGATCCCGGCTCTGGGTACGGTTTAAATGAAAGCCTAATTGAAAATCAATCAATTAGGCTTTTTCTTTTAAGGGATTGTTCCCAATTTGTTCCCAAATAGATGATTCTTTTCCCACATTTTCCCCACCGCAATGGATTTCCGCTCTAAGTAATTTATTGAATAAAGTGGAACAATCAAATCCACAGATTTTATTAACTTAGATGCTTATTAATGTTCAGTTGATAATAATTCTAAAACATGGAAGTTCATTACAAACTCATATCAAGACTTACTATAAAGCTGTTCAACAAGGAGATGCAAAAACAATTTGCTACAGAAAAACTTTTTGTTGAGGAAATTTACATAACTTATCAAAAAGCTGTTGAAGACTATAAAGTTCAATACCCAACATCAAATATTGTGGGAAAACATTTTTTCTATGAAAATAAAGCTTTTGAAGATGAGATACTAAAATTAAAATTTATTTCAGACTACACTTTGCAAGAAGCAATACAAAAATTGGAGAATGAGTCTAATGTAATACTACCAACGGAAAAAGAAATAAAAAACTTCCAAGTAATATTTGATTATCATATTCAAAGAAATGATAAATTAAGAGATTTGGAGATTGAAGCAACTTATAAAGAAGAAATATTCGAGATTTCAAATAAGGTTGATAAGATTGAAAAGCAAATAGCACAACTTCTTAGCCCAGACCTACAAAATGAATGGGAACGGGAGATAGGAGGTTATTTTGAAACTTTAAAGGATTTCAAACCTAAAACAGCGTTGAAACTGTTAGATAACTTTTTAAACAAGAAAGGTAAAAACAAACCAAATAATGATTTACTAGCATTCATTCATTATCAGAAAGGAATTTGCTACTCCTTTTTAGATAAAAAAGAAGAGAAGTTTAAAAGTTTTATAACATGCTACACATTAAATCCAACTCCTAAAGAGTATAAGGAACAAGCTATTCTTGCCCATTACGATAACGAGGATTTTCAGACCTTACAACCGATTTTAGATGACCTTCAAATAGAAGATCCTTTTAACCCTATTATCTGGGCAATTAGTTATTTCAAGACAAACATTAATGATTTTGAGGAATTAATAGGGAATACCCCTAAATTTGTGAAACAAAACACATTATTTCAACAACTTATTTTCAGTCATTATTATAGAATTGATACTTCTCTAATTTTAAAATATGAGAGAGATCTCTTCCCTTCAGTTGAATCAATAAAAAATACAATTGATCAATTAGAGATAAATATTGACACGATCAATCAGTCTATCTTCTTGGTAAATTGGCTTTTTACCCTTTTTATGAGAAGTTATAATTATATGGGTTTTACATCTAAACTAAATCAAGAGAATATTGATGTACTAAATATTATAAATATTCTTTTAGAGAAAATATTAAAAACAACGAAGGGTACAGAAGTCTCTTATCCTATATTTTCCGCTATTTATTCATTTACAAGGTACGCCACCGAAAAAGACAAAAAATATCTTTTAAATGCTATAAAAGGAATGGAAGAAATGCCAATAGAAGGTAATAGTTTCTTTCTACTTATATGTGCTAATTTTCTGCAACAAGAAGATAATATTTCCAGCTCCCTTGATGTTGTTGAATTATTAGAAAAAGTTGAACAACAAGATCATGAACGATTTTTAACTTTAGCTCTAAAAACTTTTATTTATTTAAAACAAGCAAATAATGAACAAGCCTCAAAGACAGCAATACAATCATTTAATTTAATTAATAAAATTGAGTATACTTACCTTCTTGCCTATATACACGTTATTACTGTTATCTATCGCCTAAATAGACTTGATGAATCATTAATTAATCGCCTAAAACTATTAGAATATACATCCATAGATATAAAAAATTTAGTAATTGGATATACTGGATGTTTATTAGAGAACTCCACAGTAAATAATGAAGAAGAGATTAGAAATTGGCTTACTATTTTTAAGGACAATTATCAAATTATTATATATTTAGGAAGTCTATATTATTTTACAAAACAATATGATAGAGCCAGAGAAGTTTATAAAACCATTTCAAAAGATATAATAAAATTATATCCTCGTGAGTTAAGCTATTATATAGAAAGTTTATTTTTTTCTTCTAAAGAAACAGATACTTCATTATTACTAGATTTTTGTGAATATTTTAGAAAAACATATTTCTTTGATGAACATTTACTTTATATCGAATATACTATTAGGCAAAAATATTTGAATTGGGACAAATCTCTAGAGGTTTGCGAGCTAGGATATAAAGAATTTCCAAGTGAAAAATGGTTAGTCCAAGTAATATGGTGTTTAGATAAATTAAATAAGAAGAGAAAAGAACTACACTATTATTTAGCTAAGTTTCTTGAAATAGACAAAGCATCTTCAATACATATACCTTATATAGTGAGTGTTTTAGAAAGGAAATATTCTATTGATAAGGCTATCGAATTAGCTTATAAATATGATGAACCTAATATTAGAATGTTATTGTTAGGACTAAATATAAAGTATAGCAAAAAAAGCAAAATTAAAGATAAATTTAAAGATAAGAGGATAGTTGAAGAGGGTACATATGTTACTTATGTTATAGATGGAGAAAATCAAAATACAATATTAATTGATATAAATTCACGAAATGAGGGTGAAAAAGAATTTTCACAATTATTGCTAAATAAAAAATTGAATGATGAAATTCCATATAGTGCAAAATATGGAAATCAAACTAAAATTGTAAGAATAATTCGCATCGAAGATAAATATGGAAAGGCGGTTAGAAGCGTTTACAATGATGCAAGTACTCCTGCTTCAGGTTTACCTCTTGAAACATTTAAGATAGATGAAAAAGATCCTTTAAATTCCCTACTAAAAGTTATAGGTAATGATGTCTCTGAAAAGAAAAATTATGAAGAAGAATTGCTACGAAAATATTATAATTATGAATCTTCAATTTTACAGTTTTCAATATCCCATTATTTTAGACAATTGTATTTATTAACTGTAAGAACCTTTAGGAAAACTATTGGAATACATACAATTGCTAATATATATACCAAAAAGAATATACAAAAACACACATCTTATGTATTAGATTTTAGTTCACTATGTGCATTGTTTACAATTACATCCAAGTTTAAATTACAATTACCAACTCTATATATATCTAAATACTTAGTTCAAACTATTAGTACGCAAATTGAATATCTAAAGAAAGAGCCAGATGAATATACAATGTTACTACATGGACTTCCTTTATATCTTCAAACGAAAGAACTCGATGCAAAAGGTTTTATTCTTTGGCTAAAAGATATCTCAAAATGGATAAAGAAAAATTGCAAAGTAGTTCTAAGTTCAAAAACCGTTGATTTGCTACACATTACTTATTCTTCGAAAGGCAATATTAGCTCAGATATATCTTTCATGTTAGATACACTATTGCCTACACTAAGCATAACAGAAGAGAAAAATAGTATTTTAATTACGGATGATCCTATTGCATACTTATCTATTCATTTCCCAGTACTCAATAAAACGGCTAGTAGTGAATATTTTATAAAGGAAATATTAAAAGAGGGAGGTGATGTTTGTTCTTTCTTTATTGATAATCGTTATATAGATAATTCTTTTACTTGCGAAGAATTAATAAAACTGTACAGGGAAAAGGATGATAATCAAGAAAATCTTGACAAATATAATTTTGTTATAGATAAAATTCAATCATGGAATATAGATGTTTGTTTTTATTTGATTCTTTATATCTTAAATACTACAAACAATCAAGATGATGTAGAAAAAATTATGATATCATTATATAAAAACCAAACAAAAGATAACCCTATAGATATAATGAATACCTTTAAAATGAGAAGTCTGATATTAAATGATGAAACTATAATTAAACTATTCAGAATTTTATATAGTATCGTATATAATAATGAAAATTCTTAATTTTCACTCCATCTCCCCATACTCCTTAATTCTCTGCTCACAAATGCGTTTTGTGATTTCTCCAAGTTTTTCCACTTTCGGAATAAGCGCATCAATATCCTCTTTCGTTACAACAAAGTCGGGATTATAGCGAGCTTCCACATAGGCGGATTTAACCAACTTGAACAGCCTTTTGTCCTCTGGTATAGTTTTAATGAAAATCTTAGATAGTTCATCCGAATATTTCTTTACAGAAATTTGTAATTTCGATAGATTATGCTGTTTGCTGTTCTGTTGGGTGAATACTAAGTTGATAGCATAATAATAATTCTCACAAGCTTGATGAAGCATGAAAGAAGCTGTCTTATATTCTTTTATATCATAATTAAATATTGCATTCTTAAGAAAAACAGAAGCACTATGGAATTTCACATCAAAATACTCCTGTGCCTGTTGCTGTATTTCCTTGAAATTAAGTTTACGTCTGCGTACTAGCTTGCATCTACCACTGTCATATAGCAAAACTCCGTCTTTCTTTATTTCCGAATAGAAATATCTACCTTCTTCAAGTTGCTTGTTAAGCTCTTTGATATCCTCATTAATAAACTGAACAGGCGTTCGTGTATCTGATTTCTCATAATATTTATGGTCTATACTTTCCAACTTATTACCCACACTTTTATCCGATGTACCGCTTGTTACAACCAAAATATCATAATCACTCATATAGGTCGTTGTTATACCGAATTCCTGACGCTGGTCGAACTCAACATAATCGTTTCGGGCATAACTTCCATAAAGGATAATCATTTCGGTTTGCGGTATCTTTTCCAATACGGCTTTTACAAGATAGTGCAAATCGTCCTGCTTATGTTTGGGTAAATAGGATATAGACTTTTTCATTTCAATGGTTTGTATTTTGTTGCAAAACAAAAAGGTCTGCGACCTTAAAGTTAAGATTATAAAGGTATGTAAAAAAGAGAAATGGAAATTAACTTTTCGCTACTTAATTATATATTTGTATGGATGTTCTGTTACAGTCGGTTTTGTCAGTCCGTTCAAAGCCTACAAAGGAAAAGCAGAGATATAAGTTATTCATTCTAATATTTATATCCGCCTGATTAGATAATCAGGCTCTAAAACGGACATTTATGAATACCAAAAATAATGATTTCAGCTACCTGATAGAACAGGCATGTACAGCAATTAGCGAATCTCACATAGAAGTTCGGGAAAGATACAAGGATTTTCCACTATGCCTGATGGAGTTGATTGCGGATGGCATCCACAGAGAACAGATAGAGGTAAGTTTCGACAAACAAAATGGCTCTGTTACTTACTTTTTCGATAAAAACAGAATAGTTGAATGCTCTTCCATTTGTTTGTATGAGCTTTCGGATACAGACTTATTTATTGTTTACCTAGAACAGTTTGCAGACAGCTACAACTATATTAAAAAGCATTGGATAATCAACCAACAATATTATATGACTGCAAATGAAATGGAACGTTGCGTTCATTTCTATTGTTACAAATTTGCAATTAATCAATAGGAATAAAAAAGCCGAGCCGAAAATCTTATATTTCAGCTCGGCTTTGTCTCTTTTACATCTTAACTCCTCTATCCTCCTTGTTTTTCTGTTGGATATTAATTCCGATGGATTGCTGAAACTCTTTGTATTTGAGTTTAAACCAATCCGATATATCCATATTATCAGCCTTTAGTTGGTACTTCTTTTCATCATTCGGATTAGTGCTTATAGCAATGGTTGTATCTTTCGCGTCAAACTTCTGTTTATGTTCAGGCGAATAAAAAGTACCTTTATTTATTGTCAGGCTTTTACCAGATAACAGGTGTTTGATATAATCGGTAGCCAAACCGATAACTTCACATAATCGAATGATTCTTATTCCTTCTGAAACTTTGGGAAAATACTCATTTAGCTTTTCAACAATAGACTTATCATTTTTCATTTGTACTTCCATCTGGCTAATTTTTGTATAATTGTCCGACCTTGTTTTTATCAGTTCCTTATCCAGATTATCAATTTTGTCTTTTAATTCCCGATTCTCATTTTCCAGCATATCTTTCTCTGAATTGGAGAATATACCGAGTATGGCACTTTTAGCCGACTTAACGACTTCCTGTTTCTTTACCTGTGATTTGAGTTCTTCCAATTTTTGTTGTTCGACTTCCTTTCGCTGTATTAGTAGAGTTATATCTTCCTGCATCATTTTGTTTTTCTGATACAGTTCTCTGTAATATTGTGGCTGTGTTATATGTCTGGCTTCCGAACCATCTATTCCTCTTTCCAATCCGTACACTTGCATTTTCTCTGCATAGGTGTTCTGATATTCTTTGAGTTTGACTCTGGTCATTACATCATCGACACATAGTCTTGCTGTATTCGGGTCTTTTGTCTTATATTTTTTGTTGTTAGTTAGTTCTGGTTTTTCTTCTTTGAGTTTAGCTTTTCGGCTTTGTCCTGTAACGATAGGGATAACTGTTGCATGGATATGAGGTGTGGTTTCGTCCAGATGCAGGACTGCCGAAACAAGGTTATCTTTTCCAAAAGTATCTTTTAGCCAATCCAGATTATCCTTGCACCATTCATCCATGCGTCCGCTGTCTTCTATCCGCTTCATATCTTCGGGAGAACCTGACAAAAGAATACGTATTGCTCTGACTTGGTTGTTGGCTATTTTTCGTTTTAGCCTGGCGTTATCTAATCGGTATTGAATAGCCTGTGTCCTGTTCTTTACTCCTTCAGGAAATTCTATCAGTTCTTTATTCAGATGGGTTTTTGTTTCATCTGCATTTTTAGGTTTGACTGTCCGCTCGATATGTGAAGACATAGCGGAGTCTGTTCCTTTGGCTTTCTCTAAATGTAATACTACATATCCCATAGTTATGATATATGTTAAGTTAGATTTTGAATGATAAATGAAAAATATATCTTTGTAAGACTTCATTATCGATTATTATTCGAAGTCTTTCGCAGGAGGATTCCAAAGGGGGAAAACCTTTGGCTTATTAAGGGCTTTTTTAGTGAAGTGTAACGGAGCGTGAATAGAATGCCCTAATAAGCTAGGACTTTTTCTAAAGTCCGTACCCCATTCGTCGCTTGCGTTGTCATCGAATACCTTTAGATTTATTGATTTTCATCGCCTGTTGAATATTCTTTTTTGGTTGTGTTTTGCACAAATACTCATTGAGGTCTTTATGGTCGGCATACTTAACCGACTTATCAATGAGAGCATAGCAATTCTTATTCAAAAGCTCGGTTGCATTTCTTCCTGCTTCATCATTATCCAGATAGGTATATACTTTCGGATGGGATTTTATAAAGTCGATAGCTTTGGGAAGATTGGAAACAGAATTCAATATCACGGTATCGACAATAGGCTTATCTGTTTTCTTTAATGTGAGATAAGAAAGATAATCCATAAAACCCTCAAAGACTAAACAGGTTTCTGTATTATCATAGTTGGATTGTTTCAATTTATCTGGTTGATTAACTTGGCTTGGTTGGTATAGT
>JAWDXP010000017.1:0-43352 GCA_032477055.1 Dysgonomonas sp.
TCCTGTCTTTAAATCGAAAATGGGTAATCCGGAACTAAATGCTGCTATTGCTGGCATGCTTATAAAAAGCATGTAAACATATATCAGAAGTGTCGGGAAGAAAAATAACAAAACTATTTTTCCTGTAAAATATTGGCTTAATCTTTTCATTATGCTTATTTAATTAATTATTAAGTTCTGTTTGATAATTCATCAGAACCTCCTTCTTGCAAAATACTTTCTCTGAAAGACTTAGCGGTTTCCGCGAGGGAGACATCTTTCTTTTTTGATATAGCGTTCCTGCAATAGAGCAACTTTTTTCAATACATATAAATCACAATTAATTTTTAAATATCTTCATAACATAGCCTCCACCGGAAGCCATTGATATTTCCAATTTTCTATTTGATGGGATATCCACAGTTTCCTTTTTATAATCACGGGCTGCTTTATTGGCATTTACCCCATCCTTGAATATTTCAGCTTTGTAATTACCCGTTCCCAGGAAAGACAAATCCAATTCCAACGTTCTTGCATCCCAGTTTGTTAAAGAACCGACATACCATATACCATCTTTTTCGCGGGCAATACTTATATATTCTCCTATTTTTCCATTCAAAGCAACAGTATTATCCCATATGGTAGGTATATTGGCAATAAACTCGGTACATTCCGGTTCGCGCATGTAGTTCGAAGGATTGTCGCACAACATATTAAGCGGAGATTCGAAAATAACATATTCTGCTAATTGACGGCATCGTGTACCCTGACTCATAGCTTCACTGCCTACCGGACGAAAATTTCCCTTTGTTGCATTACGCATCGCGCCCTGAGTATAATCGACAGGTCCTGCCAGCATCCGGATGAACGGGAAAGTTACGTCATAATCTACTTGATTTAGAGATGTTCCTCCCCATTTCATTTGTTCCAATCCATACACGCCCTCAAAGTTGATCACGTTAGGGAATGTGCGTTGAAGCCCGGTTGGCTTATACGTTCCATGATAATCTAAAAGAATATTATACTTTGCTGCGATCTCTGCCGCACGATAATGAAAGTTTACCATAGGCTGATCGTCTCTGTCCATAAAGTCGACTTTAAAACCCTTGATTCCCATTTCGGAATAATGCTTGCATAGGCCTTCAATATCTCTATTGAAAGCATAATATCCCGCCCAAAGGATAAGACCGACATTTTTACTAGCAGCATAGGACGCAAGTCCTTTCAAGTCAATTTCCGGAACAACCTGATACAAGTCGGCTTTGAGGTTTACAGACCAACCTTCGTCCAGAATCACATATTCGATGCCATGTTCAGAAGCAAAATCAATATAGTATTTATATGTTTCATTATTAATACCGGAAACAAAATCTACACCATACAGGTTCCAGCTATTCCACCAGTCCCAAGCTACTTTTCCGGGTTTAACCCAAGAAAAATCCTGAGTTTTCGGAGCAGGTGTTGCCAATTTATAGACCATATCGTTATCAGCTAATTGGTAATCATGTTCCGATACGATCACCACACGCCAAGGAAATTCTACAGCCCCTCTATCGTATTTGGCAATATAGTTTTCACGGGTTTTCACTAATCCTTGCAGCATATTGTGTCCGCCTTGTTCTATATCTTTCGGATAGTGAGCAAACATTCCGGTAATATTGTTCGAACCGTTTCCATTATAAAGAAACATTCCCGGATAATCTATTAGGTCGGATTCGGCAATACAGACTTTTTTACCATTCACTCCTTCTACAACCAAGGGCGAAAATGCCAGACGTTCCTTGTTCCACTCCGATATATTGATATACTCGTATGTATTCTCAAAAGAGGTGAACATCTGCGACTCAAGGGACTCACGTTTTAACTGAACATAAGGAACATACGCCTTTTGTGCAGCAGGGAAATTAAATACGACCTGCTCATCTGCTACTTTAAAAGGAGTTTTCAAGGTCGAAACAAAACGATACGCAATACCATCGTCATATGCCCTGAATATAATATTGAACCCATCTTTAAACCTGAGGGTAAGCTCATTAAAATTATCGATCACCGTTCTACGCTTGTATACAGGGGCATCTATGGACTGATTAACCGATTTGGCAGATGAACCCGAAAGCTTAGACTTTATTCCGAACAATTTTCCACCCTCCAATGTCATAGACAATGGTGATTTACTTAACATCAGGTCTCCGCTGTGTAGTACTGAGTATTCGATAATATCGCCAACCGATATTTCCGCACTCAATTTTTCGTTAGGAGAAGAAACTTTGAACTGTTTTTGAGCAAACGAATTTGTCACGAATCCGGTTAGGATCAAACAAATAGTAAATAGACTGAATGCATTTTTCATTTCCTGTGCAGTTAATTATTAACATTATAGATTCATTGTATTTTCAATTTCCTAAGATATAATGAATCTTTCATTCTTTTAGATATTATCTATAATATATATATTAATAAAAATGGAGCTACTTCACACTTCAAAATAACTTCTTTCTTTTCTAGTTTTATATATTTGCATTTTTATTTCTAATATCAAAATACTATGCACAAGATTTTTCTAGTGTTTTTATTGCTCATTGCAGCAATAACATGTCATGCACAATGTTTTAAACCTAAGTATAACAGACCATTTGAAGGATTAAAAGACAAACCTGTAAAATATACCGAAAATATATACGGCCTTTCGTCCGAAGCAAACAACGAAAAAGAATGGGAATCTACCAATAAAGTCTCTTTTTCCCCTCAAGGATTCATTTTAGAAGCTGAGACTTCTACCCCTGAATACAAATTCACTACAAAAAATACGGATATAATAAACGGCAGACCTCTCCGGACAGAAAAAATTTCCAAGTATCTCACCCAAAAGATGACTCATACTTTTGAATATTTTATAAATGACGTGAACGATACTCTCGATATGGTGATTGTTAACACTTCGTTAGAAGATGCAGGAAATGGTATAGATACGATATACCTGAAATACAAAAATGAGAAAATAATAAGTGAACATATAATTGGAAATCAATATTTCAAAGATTTAGAGATCATTCTCGATAAAAATAATAACATAACAGATAACAAAATCTGGATAGATACTATTCTCTTTATGCACAGCCATCACGATTATGATAAAAACGGATTGGCAAAAGCCAAAACGGACTTTGTCACAAATGGGATGAATGACAAAAAAACATTCTCTTACGAATATTTAAAATTTGATCAGGCAGGAAACTGGACTGAATGCATTGAAACTCTTATTGCCAATGGTGATAAAAAACTCATCACCCGAAAAATAGAATATCAACAATAATCTTCAATTCTGCTAATCTTGTGTCTTAATCAGATAATCAATACAATTACACACTGATAAATAACAGATTTTTTTATTTATTAAATCTGCTATTATCGTAATTGTAAGGAATACTTGTACCTACAACAACATCTTCTATCTTGTCGATAATCAACCAATCGTCCATATTTCCCTGATGGTCAAAATCGAGCGGCTCTATCTCTTCCACATCCTTAAATTCTACCAGACAAAGGCATTTTTTATGCCAGCGTGCTTTTTGCTTGTCCGATAAGTTGAGCTTAGATTGGTTTTTCTCTAAGGTATCGATTATCTCTGCATCTGTCAATTTCACCAGATTCTGAACATCCGAAACCACAGCTTTTGCGCTGATTTTCTTTGAACCCTTTTTCATGAAATATAGCGTTTCATCTGCGAACACTCTGCTATGTGGGATCTTACGTCCGGCAGCACCTCTTACTACCATAGTTTTATTACCAGTCAGAATTTCCTCTAATACCTTTTCTTTATCGTCACAATATACCAGATGTACCATTTTTTCTCTCTATTAAAAATTTCGTGCTACAAATAAACCATATTGGAGGAATAAAAACAATATTCATCTTTCTTTTTTTGTAAAAGCCGTTCCAAAATTCAGCCTGTAATCGGCTAGAGATATATCAGTTTGTCAACATACCGGGCAGGTGTAATCCCCATCTCACGGACAAATACTCTGGCTAAGTTCCACAGACTCATCGATTTTTTTCTGCCAGAAATATATATTGTTGTAAAGATAAACATCTTCACGATCCGAAAACGGGCAAAGACAAGCCCCATAGTCTATAAAGCAAAACTATAATAGAATACTTACTGAAGCGAGAAATAATAAGGGAATAAAATGAAACGCGGAGTAGCCTGGAATTAGAAGGGCAAATGTAATTAGTTTCCATTAGGCTACCCCGAGTTCAAAAAAATAACGCCATCTAAATATATAATTATAACCTAAACTTTATAAAGTATACGATAAGTAACAACCATCCTGCTATAAGAAACATCCCGCCTACAGGCGTTATGGGTCCCAAGAAACGGAGGTTTATATTAAAGTGATCAGTAAAAGTCAGGAAATAAATGCTAAAAGAAAATAAGAAAGTCCCTATCATGATACACAACGACGACCACCGCTCGATAGGGCTACTAAAATTGAAAAAGAAACCAAGTATCAACAATACAATCGCATGATACATCTGATAACGCACACCCGTCTCGAAGCTAACCAGCTTTTCGGCAGAGAGAATACTCTTGAAAGCATGCGAGCCCAATGCTCCCAATATCACTCCCGATAGTCCGTAAAATGCTGCAATAATGAGTGTAAGTTGTTTCATAAAATCGGTTTCTGTATCTTTTCGTCTGCCAAGTTCTATATTTTCTTTGTAAATATGAAATTATCAATTATCAATAATTTTGATAAGTAAATGTTCATTTCCCCCTTCTTAATATTTCGTAAACGATAAAAGGCAGACTATCAAAGCCTGCCTTCATCCGTTTAATGGATTATTATTTATTTTTTGCTCTCTTCTTTTTTAAATGTGTCCGGATATTTTACAGGAAATAGTTTCTCACCTCCCAGTAATCGGATATAAGAAGTAAACTCACGTTTATCCTGAGTAAGTTCAATCACACGGCAGCCATTCAGTCCCAGATTATTATAAACGGTTTTCCCTCCCGAATAACGTCCATACGCTAATGCTATGTCATAGTATGTGCCGATATAATCATTGTCATGATCGTGACCGACAAAAGTCCCCATCACATCGCCACATTCGCGCATAGCAGCAAACATTCCCGAATTTATTTTACCATTGCATTCATCTTCATCCTTATGTCCGATTATCTCATCCCGTTTTTCGGCTTTCATCAAAGCATATTCAGCCAGTGGAATATGGAAAAAGGCAAGACTATTGTAGGGAGTTCCTCCATTCGCTTTGGTATAAGCAGCGCTTTGCTTGCGATACCAGTCTATCTGATCGAAAGAAAACCAATCGTACCCTTTCACTCCTTTCAGTTGCGAATATGCACCCGAATCCATACAGTAAAGAATGGTTTTCACATTTTGGTTAGCATGATCTTTCACTTCGAGGACAAAGTTTCCGGCACCTTTCAGGTTCTTATCTCCCGACAGAGAAAGACAATATGGTTTTTGCATGGCATATTCCATAAGTTCGGCTCTCGAGACTTCGAACTCATCATCATGATTTCCGAAAAGATATACCCAGGGTATTTTTCTTTCCACCACCGGAGCAAACACCTCATCCAAACCTTTATGAACCGGTTTTGCCCAAATAATATCACCTGTAAACACAACCAAGTCGGGTTTTTCGGCATCCAGCACCTCATTTATTAATTTGATAGCAACTTCACTTTCTTTCTGTCCCTGCTTATAATGTACATCTGTAAACTGTACAATCTTCAGTTTTCCATTAGCATCAAAATTTACGTTCTTACGCTGCCCGCTCACAGAGAATACCAACAAAAACGATAATATCGCAAATATTAACTTCTTCATCTTTTTACTTCTCATTTAAATATTGATAATACAGGACGGCTAATCCACACTTGCGGACAATCGAAACCTAAGATATGCGCCATCGTAGCGGCATTGTCATATATCATTGTACTCTCCTCTATCTTATGGTTTTTCTTAACCGGAGTTCCCCATACGATATAAGGCACTTGCATCTCTTGCATACTCTTTCCGCCATGTCCTTTTTCAACACCTCCATGATCTGACGAGAATATAACAATCGTGTTTTTATCCATTCCGGCTACATGCAGAGATTTCATGATATCACCCACATACGCATCAATCTTTTTACATTCCTCAAAATATTCGGGACTATCCCACCCTATCGAATGCCCTGCACCATCGGGCTGAGAGAAGTAAATAAATGACAAAACAGGTTTCTTCTCCATCAGGTATTGTGTTGCCGATTGAAGCACTTTTATATCATCATCTTTTTCAAACTTATTGTAATTGACCGCTTCCTTTTCGTACAAATATCCAATACCTTCCCACGAATAAATCACTCCTGTTTCGGCTTGAGGATATTTTTGCCTCATCTGACCAAATACTCCCGGAAATATTCCATACTTGCCTATTTCGCGCGATGGTAATTCAGGAGTTTTACTCCCCCACTCCGTATAACCGTGCAATTCCGGTCCTGCCCCCATCAGCATAGACGCCCAATTGACTGCACTGGACGAAGGCAACACTGAGCGCATCTCAAGTGTAGAAGAGCCTTCTGCCATCAATTTTTCAAGATTCGGGAAACTGCCCTTGTGCTTATTCAGGATGAAAGCTCCAAACCCGTCGGTACCTATCAGCACCACGTGGTCGACACCTTTCATTTGGGCAAATGAACTTATCGCAAATGATATTGCGATTACAAGAGTAAAGATTTTCTTCATGATATTAAAAGTTAAACTATAGATTAATACAGCGTGTGCCTCATATCGGTTCTCGTTTTTCAAAGTTAGTCAATTAGCCTGAGAATAGGCACTTTTATCCCGAGAAAAAGACCGGGGAGATAATATAAACTCATTCTCATATACTTATCCCCAATCATACAAAATGAAGAGGATAATCTGTTGATTATCCTCTTCATTTAAAACTTACATCTTATTTAAACTAACAACAGAACAAAGTTTGTGTTTAGTCTTTATTTTATTCCTTAAAAAATTCCATTTCGCCACAGCTTACAAATCCGCCTACACCCGGATTAACAACAAATTGTACCTGAATCGGCCTACCGATCGGAGTTGCAAAATCGATACGGCTAACCTCACTACTACCTTCGAAATCATAAGAACCGTATTTGGTCAATGTCGGATTACTTTCGGTAGCTATATATAAATCGAAGTCTTTGAACTTCCCATTGTTTCCTCCCGAAGCTCTCGGATGATAAAGGATGTAGCTCATTTTATCAACACCGCTGAAATTATAAGTAAGACGAATCGGGAAATCATCCTCGTTTATTGTCCATGGCGAATGATAATATGTATTTACATTACCATCATACGATTTCTCGATACCTTCGCCAGGTTGTGCTACGGAATGTTCTGCACTGGCAACAGCAATTTTATTATCACTGGCAGTTATCTCAACGTCTACTTTCTCTCCGGCAGCACCTACCGCCCATATCTCATATTCGGATACCGGACCTTGCAGAGCCAGTGTTTTACCCATCGTCACACTACTCAATACTCCGTTTCGGTATGCTTCGAACACAGCGACACCGCTCCATCCTTCGAGCAATACGCTATTACCCGATGATTTTGCCGTACCTCTAGTAATAGGTGTACTGGTTTTGTACAGGTTTATATTTTCATCTGTCAGATATTGCAGGTTATGCACAGGTTTAGGATAACCTTTACTTTTAATTTCAGCGATCACATTATCTATCTCGGATTGAGTAATCTTAAACGGATATGTACCATAATCATCAACTTCTTTATCGATAGGTCTAAGGAATCCCCATGTTACGAAGAAATCGGTCAAGTCCAGCTGAGCCTGTTCACAAGCCTGTTTTACAAACTGCAATTGTGATAAACCATGATCAGAGTCACTCACCGATACATTTGGTGTCACACGCATATACTCATATATATCTTTGTAGAAATCTTTCTTTCCCAGTACATCCATAATATACAGTTTCAGCTGCCAGAAAGGTATTAACCGGCAGAATACATCAGGCTCCTCATTCAAAGCCAATCGCCCGGTAATAGTAGAGTTAAATCCTGTATTATAACGGTCATCCTCAATAAGGCGCGAGGTATTGCCCCACAATGTCTGGATATAAAGTGAATGGATATTGTTAGTTACCTCAGCCATGCCTGCCCATCTGAGCCCGGGACGCGTCTGGTGTGTATGTCCCAATTCATGCGCAGGTCCCCAGACAGCAGTCGTACTCAGCAAATCGAGGTTCAATATTTCTTTCTGAGTATCGGCATGATAACCGGTGTGGTATCCACCTGCATACATAAAGCCTTCATCTACTACGAGGAAATGTGCTTTATTCTTGAACATCTTGTTGTATTTCACAAGCCCCATAAAGTCTTGTTGCTGATAAACAAGATCATCGTATTTATTGATAAGAGCCATACCATCAGGTGTAAACTGCTTGAATGCTTCGGTACGGAATGTCAGTACTGCATACTGCCCCACGACATCGAAGTCGGCATATGTAGCAGCATTTAACAACCTTGACCAATCTTCTTTTGTATGTTTCGCCTTATCAAAATACCCATTCACTGTCCCTTGGGCAATGTGTATCTTTACAGGTTGTTCCTCGCCCGTCTCGGTGTAATACATAATATAAAGAAGACCTGCATTACGGGCTTTTATCTTATTCATCCCTTTTTTTAATGGATAAGAAGAAGCATCCAGTTTTTTGCCCGATTCCTGTATTGCAAGGCTCACGGTCTGCCCGTTCAAATCACCGACAAATACCATTACAACTTCATCCTTAGCGGCATAAATTCCTGTCGGATTGTCACGCAAGCCATAAGTGCTAGTCTTGTTTTCCTTCGATTTCACGTCAGGTTGTTGCCAAGCCTTATACTCTGCTACCCTGAAATCGGTATTGTATTCTTTCTTATAAATAGCAGTAGCCAATTCCCTAAAAAACTTATTGTTAATTTTTTGTATCGTACTTTCCTGTACAGTATCTTTCAGTACGGTAGCAGTTTCGTCCGTAAATATGCGCAGATAATTATAGTTCTGGTTATTCGTCTGATAAAATTCCATCTCTGCACAACTGGCAAATCCCTGATCATCACCGGCTCCTGATTTTACAATAAACTGTATTTGTGTAGGTTTTACAAGAGGTTCGTCAAAATCGATTCGCGTAGCTCCTGAATTTCCTTTAAAATCATACTTCTTCAATAAAGTCAGTTCCGGCTTACTTTCTGTAGCCACATATATCTCTACTTCTTTAAACAATCCGTTAGTACCACTCAGACGTGGGTAGTAAACAAGATAGTCCATAAGGTCGACTTTCTCGAAATTGTAAGTCAGTGTTATAGGAAAATAATCTTCTGCCGAATTGTCCCATGCCGAATGATACATTGTATTCATATCGCCATCGAAAGATTTTTCGATCTCTTCTTCTTCCTGAAAAGATGTCGCAGTCCCGCTTTTCACAGGAATTTTAATATCATCCAGAATTTCAACAGGATCATACGGAATTTCCGGGTCGGGAACATCCGGATTGTCAATGTCATCGTCACTACATGCAGGAAAAACAAACAAAATACTCAGAAAGAGCATCAACAAAGCAAAAGGTTTTGCAAAAGTTTTCATAATAATTTTATTAAAGTTAGGTTATTGTAAAGATTGCTTCTATATAATAGAAATACTGTAAAATTGTGTTACAACAAATATCGGAAGAATCATTTCCTCCTATGTTTTTTTAATACGAACAATCCTATATAACAATCTTTTTATACTAAAAGAACCAGAAAGGGTTCTCATCTGAATTTCCGTTCAAAGAACAATATGTTAATTATTCCACAGACAATATTAATGAAAATTAATGTTTCATCAAACTTTTTTCGTGAATAAATACAATATAATTTCAAAAAGTAAGATGGGTTCATTTTGATACGCAAATGCAAAATCAAAATAAACCCATAAAAAGCCACACAAATTTTATCTCTGTATTGTAGACAAATGTGTACACAATCAAGTTACCAACTATTAAATTCAAAAAACATTTTAATTATGGCAAATTTTAAAACTCAGAACATCAATGTAAACATCATCGATGTAGACACTCAAAAAGTAATTTCAAAAGATTTTACTCTTTATATGGAATCATATTCTGCAAATTTCCTGATCAGAGGAGGTCGCGACATGATATGCGGTTTTACAAATTCCAATTATGGAGGAACTCCATTTACAGTATCGCTTCCACAGATGCATGAATATGGATATGAATGGGCAACTCCTGACGCTAATATAGTACAGAGAGAATACGATCCTTATCAAGGAGGAGACCTTCTTCCGGCAGTCATAAATCTTTATCTAAGAAAAAGAGGATAATTAATAGAGAAACAATAGAAAAGGACAATCATCGTTGATTGTCCTTTTTTGCTATATACATGAAATAACAATATTTCTTATTAAAAAAACAAGTTGATACTGGACTCCTCTTTTGTATATCTCAACTAAAAGATATACTATTGCACCCGATAATTATATTTTATTCTAATAGTTCAGGTTTCAGACCTATTTATTACTTAGTATGAGAGTTATGAAGTTTCGCATCCTTATTCTTTCCACAATATTATCGGCATTGTTTTGTCAAAACATACATGCTCAGGAGGTAAAGCCTGAAAAAGAGACAACTACAACCTATGCCGAAAGCGATTCACCGGACGAGGACAGGCAGGCATACGAAGATTATTTAGATTTTCTGAGAGGTTATTTGCAATATGATACAATGGAGGAATTGCAGAAATATATAGTAGACAATTCTGACAGGTTAAAGAATCTGATGGACAAAACTACCCGATATATGGCAACTCTTTCGCCTGACCAGTTAACCGATCTTCAGGATTTAGGTCTGGCAATAGCCGAAAAAATGAAAACATTTTCTTCTTCTGATTCACAAAGTCAAGAAGAAGAGCCTGCTCTTGCAGAGGTTAATGATCAACCCGAAGCTGTGCAACAAGCCTATGATACTTTTATTGACTTTGTGAATGCTTATTTAGCTTGTGAAACCCAAAAGGAACTGGAAGAGTTTGCACTCAATAGTGCAGAGACTGCCAAATGGATTTCGGATAATGTTCCGGGATATACACCAATGTTTACTGAAGAACAGTTAGCGAACATACAGGAGTTAAGCTCACAGTTGGCAGAAAAAGTGAACCGAATAATGAGTGAGGAATATAATGAGCCAAAAGCCGAGATAACTAACGAAGACTTTGATAGTTATCTGGATTGTCTGGAGAATGAAGTCGATGATAAAATATTATCTACCGATTCATTTTATCAAGTATGTATATACCCGTTGGATAGATTAGAAGAAATTTGTTCGGAGAAAACATTTGGCAGGGAAACAGAAATATTGAAAAATAGATTTAATGAGCAACAGTCATTACGTCTGGAAAATATCGAGTCTGAGTTTGCAGCTAAAAAAGAAGAGATTATCGAAAAGAAAGGCTTGAGGCAATCGCCCGATGCGGTAATCAGGGAACTAGACGAGCATTACGAAAGGGAAGTCAAAAATATTAAAAACGAAAGCCTGTTTGATATACATGGCGACTATTTCCAGCATTTATATGATAAGTTTATGACAGACGAGGAAAGTGAGAAACTCATCTCTCTGACAGAAAAGCAAAAAGATGATTTTGTATCTGTCTTTTTTAAATACAACTACACACGCGATATGCTAGTAAAAGATAAAAAGTATTATGAGGTCTATTATTTCGAGGACGTGGATAAACTTATAAATATTACCGAATCGTTCTATAATGAAAGGATGAAAGATGATGAATTTGTTTTGAACAAAACAGATAATGCACGTTTTCAGTATTTTGAATATATTCTGGAAAATATAGCTGGCGATCGTAACCTGAAACAGTTTATTAATGCCGATAAGATGGATAAAATTATATATCTGTCTCACAGATACTTTGAAGTATACGAGTCTGAGCAACGAAAGGTAATAAACGATTAAATGCGAATCTGTTATATTTTTTTCGATAACTTCGCGTAAAACTTTGTGCGCTTTATGGTTAAAGATCCTTTCTGATAAAAAGAATGCTAAGCAAAATAATTAAATAGAATATCTAACAAAAAAAGACAATCCAATTGGATTGTCCTTTTTACCTTTATAAGCATATATCTTATTTTCTATCTTCCAACGAAATATATTCCTGATTTTCACAGGCGTTTTTGTAAGCCGGACGGATAATACGGCGCTGGTTGAAATTTAGTTCCTCATTACGATGTGCACACCATCCTACGATACGAGCCATAGCAAACAAAGGAGTGTATATCTCCTGTGGCAAGCCAATCATGTCGTACACAAATCCCGAATAGAAATCGACATTAGCACAAACGCTTTTGCCCGACTTCTTACCTTTAAATTCCATAAAATTATAGATCGCACGTTCTTCGATCAGGCAATAAAAATCGAATTCGTCTTCACGCCCTTTCTCAACAGCCAAATCGCGAGCCATTTCTTTCAACAGCATTGCGCGTGGGTCGGACACTGTATAAATAGCATGACCTATACCGTAGATTTTTCCGGTTTTATTGTAGGCTTCTTTGTTCAATATCTTCTGCATCATATCGTCTATTTCCTGTACATTCTTCCAGTCCTTGATATTCTTTTTCAGATATCTGAGCATATCACCTACACGTAAGTTTGCCCCTCCGTGAAGGTGTCCTTTCAGGGCATTGATACCCGACGATATAGAGGCATAAGTGTCCGTTCCTGCCGAACTGGTCACACGCACCGTAAAGGTAGAGTTATTTCCTCCCCCGTGGTCGGCATGCACCATCAGTGCAAGGTCTAATATCTTGGCATCGAGCGGAGTATAGTTTTTCTTGATCATATACAGGAAATTCTCCGCAATCGACAATCCGGGTTTCGGATGGCGGATATGCAACGAGTTGCCCTGATTGTGCCTGAATGCATTGTAAGCATAAGCAATAATAGTAGGAAAAGTAGCTATCAGGTTGATAGATTGCGCGATAGAATTTTCTTCTGAGGTATCATCCGGATTTTCGTCAAATGTGTAGAGTTCCAATACACAACGTGCGAGAATATTCATAATATCCTGCCCTTCGAGGTCAAGAATGTGCATAGTTATCTTTTGGTTGAGATCCATCGTATGGCTCAATATCTGAGAGAATTCTTCCAACTCCTCTTTTGTAGGCAATTCGCCCGCCAATATAAGATAAGCTACTTCTTCGAAACCAAAACGGTTTTCGCGCTGTGCACCTTTCACCATATCTTCGACATCTATCCCTCTGTACAAAAGGCGTCCGGGAACAGCACGCGTAGTTCCGTCCTCATTGCGGTCATACCCCTGTACATCACCGACCTTGGTAAGACCTACAACTACTCCGGTATGGTCTTCGTTACGAAGCCCTCTTTTCACATTATGTTTTTTGAACAATTCAGTATCTATCTGAGTATTGTTCCGTATCGTTTCCGATATTTTCTTTACTAGATTTTTCATAGGATAACCGGTTTTATGTGTGTTCATTGTTTTATTATATTTTAAAAGATATAAGGGCATGCAAGACTCTCCTTTGCCCAATTACGGATAGAGCACAGCCCTATCTTTACCATTATTATAAAGTATCTACCAGCAATTTACAGAATGCACTTGTCGGCAAGCTCTGCCCACCTTCCATGAAGCGAGCCAGATCGGCAGTCGCCTTTCCTTCGCTGTATAGCCTTACAAGTCCTTCGGTAATCAGATTTCCGGCTTCGTTCCAACCCATATATTCGAGCATCATCACCGCCGAAAGCAATAGAGAAGATGGATTCACAATATCTTTTCCTGCAATATCGGGAGCCGTCCCATGTGTAGCTTCAAAAATAGCGTGACCGGTTTTATAATTGATATTCCCTCCGGGAGCAATACCGATACCACCAACCATCGCCGCCAGTTGGTCGGAAACGTAATCACCATTCAGATTGAGGGTTGCTATAACTGAATATTCCGTTGGTTTTAGTAGCGTATTTTGCAGGAAAGCATCTGCAATTACGTCTTTAACGATCAGCATATCTACCGACTTGGCTACTTCGAGCTGTTTGTTTGCCTCATCTTCACCCTGTTCTTTCTTTATCTTTTCCCATTGCTGCATAGTGAATACCTTATCGCCATACTCACGCTCAGCAAGAGCATATCCCCACAACTTGAAGCCACCTTCGGTAAACTTCATTATATTTCCTTTATGAACCAGAGTCAATGATGGCAACTTATTTTCCAGAGCATATTCGATAGCCGAACGCACCAGTCGCTCCGTTCCTTCCTGCGAAACAGGTTTTACTCCGAATGATGAAGTTTCGGGGAAACGGACTTTCTTCACCCCCATTTCGTCACGGATAAATTCGAAAAACTTCTTAGCTTCGGGTGTTCCCTGCATCCATTCTATTCCTGCATAAATATCTTCGGTATTCTCACGGAAAATAGTCATGTCCACCTTTTCGGGATGTTTCAGTGGAGAAGCTACTCCTTTGAACCATCGTACTGGACGCACACAAGCATATAAATCCAAATCTTGACGAAGAGCTACATTCAGCGAACGGATACCTCCGCCGACAGGCGTTGTAAGGGGTCCTTTGATCCCTACCAGGTATTCGCGAAAAGCAGCCATTGTCTCATCAGGTAACCATGTACCTGTCTCGTTGAACGATTTTTCACCGGCAAGTACTTCTTTCCAGTTTATTTTGCGCTTACCTTCGTATGCTTTTTCTACGGCTTTATCTATTACGGGCTGGGTGTTTTTCCAGATGTCTTTACCTGCTCCATCTCCTTCTATGAAAGGAATTACAGGCTGATCGGGAACTACGAGCTTTCCGTTTTGTATAGTTATTTTTTGTGACATATATGTTTAGTTTTTTGATTATTTATCTTATAAATATTCATTTTATTCTCTTGTCATCCTGAGAGAAACGAAAGATATTTTTACCAACAATTGTTTCTGACAATAAGAAGAGTCTAAAAAAGATGCTTCGGCAAGTTCAGCATGACAATCTATCCTACTTTTATCTCAAATGATCTTCATTATTCCTGTCGAATTTCTCAAACCAAAGTTCAGCTTCTAACTTTGTATTCGGTTTCGAACCATCATAAAAATTCACGTCCTGAGTTTCTCCGCTAACTTTTATCAAAAGTTTGTCGTCTTGTCTGTCCAGAATCTCGACTTTCTGATTGAAGGTAACCCCATGTTCATAATAATACAATATATTATCATTATGTTCATTATCTTCTTCCGGTACTTCAATAGAAAAACCTTTTTGCAAATGAGAATCTTCCAAACCGGGAATATCACACATGATTTCCCATCTAGGCTTTACCGGAAATTCGCGGGTATCATCACACTGACTGATAATTTCATCAGCATGTATTTCGAGCGATAATGTCGGCAGAGTACTCTCACTTGTCAGAATGTCCCATGTGGCGACTTTTATTCTGAAAAGCTCCTCACCACAAAAACGAGACAGTTTGAGTATATCTTTGTTATTAGTCATTTACCTATAAATTAACCTATTTCCTGAAAAGCAGATTCACTACTGATTACAAAAATCATCTTTCGTACTATCCTGTTGCCAATTATATTCAATACGAAAAGCGATTTGCTCTGCAATTTCTTTTCCGTAGACATCACTTACAAATCCCAGTGACATATCCATTCCGGCACTGATACCTGACGATGTATAGAATTTACCATCAACCACCCAGCGTGCTTGTTTTACCCAATGTACTTTATCGGAACTTGTTTTCACCCAATCAAAAGAACGCTTGTTTGATGTTGCTTTTCTTTCATCCAACATTCCGATTTTAGCCAACAGTGCACTACCTGTACAAACTGCAAGAATATATCGGCTGCATTTGGCTAGTTCTACCAGAGTGCTCAATAGTTCCTGATTATTGATCTCGCGTCGGGTTCCCATTCCTCCGGGAATAAAAAGAACGCCTTCACTTCCTTTTTCAATATCGGCAAACGAACTTGTATGTATAGCTATCCCATCAGAATTGGTAACCAAACCGCCCGACTGTGAGTGATAGCTGATAGTTATATCCTCTACCTTACCTAGTATCTCCACCGGACCAAAGACATCCAAAGTTTCAAAATCAGGAAAGAGTATTACACAGATATGCATCTTCTATTTTTTTATAGGATTTATTCAACACCAATATCACCGAACAACAAATAGCTGTATATCTCGAACACTCTATTGCGCGTGATATTCGCTCTTGTCTCAGCAGCCAGTAGACTCCACATCGTACCGCCCCCAGCTTCTTTGTATACTTTGGCATGCAAAACTCCAATCAATTCTTTTTCACTATCCCGAAGTTTTATCCAATTACGTTGCGAAGACCTAAGTATTTCTTTGTCTGCTTCGTCTAAGCTATTCAGCAATAGTTTATAGTATTTATTCAGCAAGCCATCATAATCTTCTTCATATTTACTCATAGATTGAAGCATACCAACGGTCGAAAAATCTTTTTCTATTGCATCACTATAAGCCTGTTCAACACGTGCTGTATCTGCGATAAACTCTCGGCTTATAGCATCATAATCCAGACTTTGCGCAGAAGACACAAAGCAGATCATAAAGAAAACTATAAAAGAAACGACTGTTCTCATCACTTTTTTTGAAAATGGAGTTAGTACACAAGTAACCTATATTTACATTTATAGGGCAAAGTAAAGCCTCGCCCCTATGTTTATTTACTTTTCATATAGTTAAGAGCGCTTCCTGCTTTGAACCATTCTATTTGCAGGTCATTGTAAGTATGAGCTACTTCGAATGTTTCACTGCTGCCATCAGCATGATCGACACGAACAGTCAGGTTTTTACCGGGACGGAAATCTGCCAGACCAAAGATATTTATCTTATCATCTTCGCGAATCTTATCATAATCGTCTTTGTTGACAAACGTCAATGCTAACATTCCCTGCTTTTTGAGGTTGGTTTCATGGATACGTGCAAATGATTTCACAATGATAGCTTTCACATTCAGGAATCGAGGTTCCATAGCCGCATGTTCACGAGATGAACCTTCTCCGTAGTTTTCTTCGGCAACAACAACCGATCCTTTTCCTGCGGCTTTCAACTCGCGTGCCAATTGGGGGACAGGCTCATATTCTCCTGTCGATGCATTTAACACACTGTTCGTCTTATCATTGAAAGCGTTTACTGCACCTATCAGCATATTGTCGGAAATATTATCCAAGTGTCCGCGGAAACGTAGCCAAGGACCAGCCATAGAGATATGGTCAGTCGTACATTTACCTTTTGCTTTTATCAATAAAGATAAGCCTTCGATGTCTCTGCCATCCCAAGCAGCAAATGGCTTCAACTCTTGTAAACGTTGCGAATCGGGAGCTATTTCTACTTTGATATTGCTTCCGTCTGCCACAGGCTCAATATACCCAAGGTCATCCACTCCAAAACCTTTCGGAGGTAGTTGTTGCCCTTCGGGTTCTTTGAGCATTACCTTTTCGCCTTTGTCATTAACCAATGTATCTTTCATCGGATTGAAACACAGGTCTCCCGAGATAGTAAATGCAGCAACCAATTCGGGTGATGTGACAAATGCATGTGTATTAGGGTTACCATCGTTACGCTTCGCAAAGTTACGATTGAACGAGGTTACAATGGAGTTTGGACGATCAGGATTGTCGGTTTCGCGCTTCCACTGTCCAATACAAGGACCACAAGCGTTTGCCATGATAGTGCCTCCTACATCTTCGAAAACCTGCAATATCCCATCACGTTCCGATGTATAACGCACCTGCTCCGAACCGGGATTTATTATAAATTGTGCTTTAACAGATACTCCTTTATCTTTTGCATCCTGTACGATAGAAGCTGCACGCGTCATATCTTCGTAAGAAGAATTGGTACACGAACCGATAAGTCCTACCTCCATAGCTTGCGGATAACCCTTTTCTTTTACCACTTTTGCAAATTCTGATAACGGATGTGCGGCATCAGGTGTAAATGGTCCGTTTACATATGGTTCGAGTTCCGACAAGTTGATTTCTATGATCCGATCGTAATATTTTTCAGGATCGGCTTCTACTTCGGCATCTGCTTTGAAGTAATCTGCCATCGCAACAAGTATGTCCGCAACATCTTCACGTCCTGTAGCTTTTAGGTATTCTGCTGATTTAGCATCATAAGGGAAGATAGAAGTAGTTGCCCCGACTTCTGCCCCCATGTTACAAATAGTACCTTTTCCTGTTGCCGAAAGCGATGCTGTTCCTTCGCCAAAATATTCGATTACGGCATTCGTTCCGCCTTTTACAGTCAATATTCCGGCAAGTTTCAGAATTACATCTTTCGGTGATGCCCAACCCGACAATTTACCCGTAAGCTTCACACCGATCAGCTTCGGCATCTTCAATTCCCAAGGCATTCCAGCCATCACGTCTACAGCATCGGCACCGCCTACCCCGATGGCTATCATTGCCAAACCTCCGGCATTAGGCGTATGTGAATCTGTTCCGATCATCATACCTCCCGGAAATGCGTAATTCTCCAATACCACTTGATGAATAATTCCTGCACCGGGTTTCCAGAATCCGATTCCGAATTTATTAGAAACTTCACTCAGGAAGTCGTATACTTCTTTATTGGTAACTTCTGCTGTTTGCAGATCGGCACTTGCCGACTTGTATGCTTGTATCAGGTGATCGCAATGTACGGTTGAGGGAACTGCCACCCGCTGACGTCCCGAATTCATCAACTGCAACAGTGCCATTTGCGCAGTAGCATCTTGCATAGCGACACGATCGGGCGCAAAGTTCACATAATCTTCGCCCCGTTTGTAGTCCTTAATCGGCTCGTCCTTAGAAAGATGAGCATACAGGATTTTTTCGGTCAGAGTAAGTGGACGTTTTAATGCCGTTCTCACTTCTGCTAATCTTTTGGGTAGCGATTCGTAAACTTTTTGAATCATTTTGTAATCAAAAGTCATAGATTGGTGTCTTTATAGTTGATATTTGACAATCTTTGTATTGATTCAAAGATATGAAATTTAACTTAAACCGAAAATTGTTGCCCCATTTTAATGATAAAGAACGGTTATATATGCTAGATATAATGCTGTTTACGGATAAAATGTTCGGATAACCTTTCAAATACGCTCCGTTTTAAAGAAAGCTGTTTATCAAGTATAAAATATTTTTATAGATTTTTTATTATCCGAAAAAGTCCGGCTTATATTTATCTATACTATGTATTTAATCATTTTACAAACTTAAAATTTTAGACGTATGAATCATTTTGCGATTACACCTAAAGAATTAGCTTATCTGACTCAACAAGCTAACATCATTAAAAGAACTACAACTCTAGATTCAAGCACTTATTCCTATATGATTAGTCGTATGCTCGAAGCAGCCATGAGAGGGGAAACTAGGATCACCATTCCTTCAACAGGATTCTCTAACATTGAGATTGCGAAAGTATCTGAAGTATTTAATTCTTTTCCGAATGGTATCCGAATGTATTTAAATGAAGAAAGCAATGAAATTCAAATGTTCTGGACGGAATATTAATATATAGTCCAGAAAAATAGCTTCTACACTTTATACTATTAATCACTAAAAAATCACAAACAATGAATCATTTTATTACTTACGAGGGGTTACGTGAAATAGAAAAAAACGGACGTTTCTTCAAAGAAATAGCATCTGTTAATGTAAATACTTATTGCTATCTGATCAGCCGTGTAATGGAGGTTGCCATGAAAGGCGAAAACAGTGTAAAAATTCCTGCCGAAGGGCTTGAAGGACTTCAGGGAGTTCTGGATTCTATTAATCAAGCTAATCAGAACACGCCTCATATGGGGTTTAACGAAGAAGACAATACAGTTGAAATGTCATGGTGATAAAGTTTCTATTTTGACAAACAAAGGATAACTAAATGCTATCCTTTTTATCTCTACTAGATATTAATCATTTTACAAACTTAAAAAAACTTTACAAATTATGGATTTATTCTTTTCTAACACAGAGCTTGTGACCTTAAGCAGAAAAGCCGAAGGTTTAAAAACCAGCCAACCGGCAATTGATATTGAGACTTATAGCCTTATTATTGGGCGTATGCTTGAAGCAGCGATAAAAGGAAATTATCGTGTAGAGATTCCTATCAATGGATTAAATGGAGTTGAACTTATCAGAGAAGTGTTAAGCAGTTCTTATATCAGTGCATCTATATATGACGACACTATTTCAATTAGCTGGCAATAACATCCTAAAAAAGGAGAGCAAATGCTCTCCTTTTTTATTTTATACACATAAGAGTTCTTTATTTTTTTTATTTATACTATGTATTTATTAACCAATTAAATCTTTATTATTACAAAATCAAACTTAACCCCAAACATAGAAATATCAGAAATGACTTGGAAAAGACGAATATTTTGAAAATCGAAATTTATCAATTTAGGCACACACTAAATACATAAACCGAATTCTAGAATATACAATGAAAACAAGATATAAACAGACTACCTAATTATCATCAACTTGTTCAAAAGACAAGCATCTGCTAGCCTAATTTTCTTCAATCTATAAACCATCCCATATTTTATCTATTATTAAGTATTAACTATGTAAAACTTTACGACTATGAAATTCTTCATTACAAATTCCGATTTAGAAGAACTAAGAAAGAGTGCTTTAATTTTTAACGAAGCTTCTACTATTAGCGTTGCAACATACAGTTTTATTGTAAGCCGCGCTATCGAAGCAGCTATGAATGGTATGAGTTATGTCGAATTTCCGGCTGAAGGATTAGAGGGACTAGAAGAAGTGATTGCTGTCTGTTGGAATGGATATTTTTATATCCTGAAATACGGAAATACCGTACGGGTTTCTTGGCAATAAAATAGAAAAAGGATAGTAGCTACTATCCTTTTTCTATTAAAAAGCCAAAAGTTGATATTCTTTTTTATCTATATAATGCAACCCCAAAAACATTATACTATATGGACTTATTCCTCACTAATGCCGACCTTATCAATCTGTCTAAAAAGAGCGAATCTCTGAATGCTATTTCTGTCATGGACATGGACAGCTATATATTCGTTATCTTAAGGATACTGGAGACTGCCATGAAAGGAAACAACCGCCTATGGCTTCCGGCAGACGGGTTGACAGACCTGGAGGAGATCCGAAAAGTATTGCTCCGGTCATATATTCAAACCGACCTGATGGATAACCAGCTATATATTTGCTGGTAAATCTCCGAAGCCCTATTTAGGGCTTTTAGTCTTCTATATAATCTGTTTTCTTCAACAACTCGGTATAATGAATTTTAGAATCTAACATTACACGATCTTCAAGAGTCCCATAGTCTATATTGTACAGATAGCCATCGGCATCGGCAGCAAATAATTCTCCCCGAAAAGATACTTTAGCGATATACCTCAAAAGTTCTTTTTTCAGATGATCCTCAAATTTGCCATAAGTAAGAACCTGATTGAATATCGGAGGATAGATGACTCCATATATATTTGCAATCCCCTGATTCCCTTCCTGATAAATCAATACTAATTCATCCTCAAAATGGAATTCTATTTTATCATATATGGGTTCTATAGTCTCCGTTCCATCCCGCAATATTAGACCTTCCTTATTTTCTTCTGAAAAGACAGATGTGTATATATTTGATCCAATAGGATTTATCCGAGAATATTTAAAAGGAGTAATTTCTTTTCCTGTTCGGTCTATTACTCCCCATTTACCGTTCAGGTTAACCCGCGCAATATCTCCCTCAAAAAGACTGACCGAATCATAACGCGCCTCGATTAGTATGTTACCATCCATATCCGTATATCCCCATTCTTTTTTTTCATAAAAAGGAACATACGATAATTTATCAGCAAGTGATATTTTTTTAATATGACTGTACCTATCGCCTGCGGCCATAAGAGGTATAAGCATACCCATATTATCATTAGCATGATTTACAACCAAGCTCCCTCCTCCATCTTTACCTATTCGAACTTTTTCGAACCTATATCCAATGAATATAACAAATGGCCATATCTGTCTGCTGTGCCAGATATCAAATGTATTTTTCTTTTGGTTGTATTTGCCTTTGTAAGATTTTCGGAACTTCCAGCCCGTATCACTCAGATAAGACAAGTTGAGAGTTTTAGAATCAGGAAATTCTATTTTAAATACATCCTTTTCTTTAAACCACAGTTTTTGAGAATAATCATTCGCATTCAATCCACCCGATATTGCATAATTCTCATTCTGATAAATTCCTTCCAGAGACTTCACTGAATCTATCGCCGCATAATCAAACTTCTTATATGATGCACAAGAGAAAAATAAACACAAATACAAGAATGATAAAGCATGCAGAATACCTCTTCTCATCGCAAAACAATTAAATTAATTGGACTAAAAATATGTAATAATAGTTTCAGTTTTTCATATAAGTTTATTTATTAACATTCATTCCATAATATTAAATACTTATCCGGCGCAACTTACATTATGTCCATTACCTACAAGCATAAATATGGCAATAAAAAGATAACTCAAAAAATTCCCTGTCAAAAGCGGCAGAAAAAGACGTCTCATTTTTTCCTTGTATATAATCTTTACAGCAAATGCTTCAAGAAAAACACTCCCTAGGCACATCAGAATAAACGTCGCAACCCAATTAATGCTACTAAAAGTAGCCCCGGAAAATAAACCATCGAAAACAAGATGCCAAAAGAGCATCCCAAATACCATTAAACATGTACCGATAAGTCCCGATACAACATTACCAATAAGTGACATCACTGCAGATTTTTTCCACGACAGTTTAAATGCATACTTAATTACTACCGTTTCGATAAGAACTGTTCCTATTACCAGATACCAGAATTCCCAAAGAGATTCAAGCACATACAAAGCAGGCCAGATTACATTCAATAAATTCATCCTAAATACTCATTATTCGTTTTTTCCGATAACAACAAGGGGTAAAAATAATATATAAAAAAGAGAAAACAACTATAATTGAATCAACATGCCGATAAAAACAGAATGATCTTTTAACATTCATTCTGCAACATTTCGATATTATCTGCATCTTATCTTATAGTAAGAGTAAAGCTAACATATTTCAGAAACTAACACACAATGTACTATGAAGAAGTTGGAAAACATTATGTATTTTATTTTTATTTCGTTACTAGTTATCATATTTGTAAGCTGCGACGACAATGATACGAAAGGACAAAATCAACTTCCTAGCCTGATTGTGAAAAAGCAGACGCAAGGGGGTACTTCTGAAGCTATACAGACAAACACATGGGCATTTTCGTACGACAATAGTAACCGTGTTGCTGAGATTATATGCTCATCGGTGCAAAGTGAAAATCAATTCGAGTTCAAATGGAAATACAATATCAAATATTCTGAAGATAGCAAAGTACAGGAAGTCCTACAAACTTATCTGAACGAAAACGATAGCCGTACCCCTATTACTTATACATACAAATATGAAGGAAATACCATTCAGAAGAGAAATGAGGATATTCTTCTCGAAACTATTACAATAGATAGTAACGAAAGAATTGTACGATGGGAACAGCTAGACCCTATATCGGAGAGTTCTTCTATCCCCTATATAATGATATATAAATATAATGACATAAATAATAATGTAAGAGAAGAAACATATCTTTCGTCTGAATATGTTTACAAATACACATATGATGATGCAAAGAAAGGGATTTTCCATACAATAAAGTCACCTCAATGGCTATTAATCACGCTTACGGGTATTACAAATAACTATACTAGTCCGGTGAAAACGCAATCGGAAGGAAAGGTAGATGAAAGTGCTTTACTGAAAGGAAATTATGGATACACTTTCAATTCTGACAATTATCCGCTAGAACAAATCTATACGCCTATCGATCCTGCATTGAATAAAAACGGTTATGAAATGAAGATCAATTATATAAAAACAAAGTAACATCTGGATTACAACTTTTTTTAAGATAATGTATGATTATTTATATTGCCATGTTTCACTACTTGACGCACCTTTGCAGAAAAGTTTAACTAAACACATAATAATTAAAAACAACAAACATTTATGAAAAAATTCAAGACAATTTTTTATTTTGCCTTAATGGCTGTATTCTCTCTCTCATTCGTAGCTTGTAGCGACGATGATGATGACAATAAACTTCCTGTTACAGGCGAGAACCAGCTACCCAGCAATATTGTAAGAAAGTATACACCTGATGGCAATGCAAATAATATAGATACAGAAACAGAGCAATATACTTACGATTCGAAGAACCGTGTAACTGAAATAATAAGCACATACTCGTCTTCAACCGATAGTAAAAAAAACTCGAAAAAGAAGCTTACAATAAGCTATCTATCCGATGGCAAAGTAGAAAAGATGACATATACTCCTCTTAGCGGCGAGGGAGACAAGACACCTTTTTCGACTCTGTATAGCTATAATGGCAATGAAATAGAAGTGAAAACTACGGCAGGATTGGTAGTAGAGACAATATGGATAGATGATAACGGAAGAATAACCAAAAATGAGGTCGCGAGCGACGCAGCAAATCCCGCACGTAGTGTACCTCCTACAACCACTGTTATTTCTTACCAATATGATGCTAATGGAAATATTACTTCCGAAACCTATGAAAATAGCAATTATATCTATAAATACACCTATGATACATCTAAAAAAGGAATGTTTGTTGCTGTAAAATCACCTCAATGGCTATTAGTTACACTGACAAACAGAATAGCAGATTACAAAAATTCTCCGACACAGCTATCGGACGGAACTGCTGAGAATATGGCTGTTGTAGGAAATATCACTTATACTTATAACTCGGATAACTATCCTACTGAGCAAACATTTACGCCTACTGACAGTGATAATAAATATAAAGGGACAACAACTATACAGTATGTAAATGCTAAATAAATAGAACCTTTGATATACCTTCTTAGGAGTAACGAATGTTACTCCTTTTTTTGTTTCTGGAGTTTTTTTATATAAATTCGCCGACTTATTTACAAATATTAACAGATATATAAAAAATGAGAAGAAGTAATTTTTGGAAAAAAGCAGTATTAGGCTTAACTACATTATCTATTATGAGTTTTGCGGCTTGTAGTGACGATGACGATAACGGAGGAGAAAGTAACTCAAAAGTATATGTTCCAACTGAGATGAGCGTTAGCGATGAAACCCTTGTTATGAAATATGATAATTCGCTTAGGCTAACCAACATCGATGCAAAATCGACAGCATCTAATTCAGAAAGTTACATCTATTCATATGCTTTTTTCTATGATAGTGATGGTAAATTGATTAAGATGAAAGATGAATACAAAGATTCGGAAGAACATTCTATCGACGAATATGAATACAGTTATAAGAATGACTCGATTTTCAGATTTTATCTGGGTGATGAAGGAAAAACACTAGAATCGACTTATATTGTTGACAGCAAAGGATTTGTTAAAGAAAGAATCACTGCTCGCCACAACGATACTCTTATCTTCAATTATGACGCGGTAGGAAACCTTATCAAAACAGAAAAATCAAATGATGAGTGGTCTTATGAATATGGAATCGATTTTGAATATGATAAAACGACAGGGATATCTAAGAATATAAACATGCCTCATTGGTTAGCATATGATATGTTTGACAGGGATGATATCTATTTTTTCCTTTTGTCTAAAGCAAACAATATTACTAAAATGACATCGGAGGGACATGGGCAAAACTATGTCGATCAATTTAACTATAAACTTAATGCTGAAGGCTATCCGGAAACGGCAACATGGAACGATTGGGAAAGCGAAAGTACAACCTATACTTTCAAATATTCGGCTAAATAAACAACATTATATTATTACAAATAAAGAAAAGGTGTTATTTACATAACACCTTTTTTGTTTTACCTATTGTCTTATCTTACACTAGGCTCTAGTACTTATAATAAAGATTTATAAACCAGTCCCTGCAAATTATTGCATATAAAAAAGCTACCCCTTGTGCAAGGAGTAGCTTTCGGTTATTCTCAATAAATCAAGCTATTATTATTGCTTGCTTATTTTGTGAGTTGTAGTACCATTCAAAGACTCTACCTTCAATAGATATACTCCATTAGATAAAGACGATACATCCACTTGTTGTTGATTACCCATTCCTACAGTTTTCAACACCAGTTTTCCAGACATATCATAAATAGTAATCTCTTTTATAAGTACGTCAGACGACACATTTAATATATCAATTACAGGATTAGGATATACCTGAGCTTTTGTATCATAAGAATCCATATCTTCACCTATTGCTGCACGAGTCGTAGCTGCTGTTACAGTAAAGTTTACATATGGTGATGTAAACACAAGAGGATTTTTATTCACCATCTTCCAGTCTGACAAACCGTTAGGAGAATCGCCCAAAGTTTTGTAAACTAAACGTAGACGATAAGTTCCCGGAACAGCATTTAATGGTACATAGCAATCCTCATACCCACCAAACGGAAGAGTTGCAGCTGCCCTTATCACTGTATATGTGCCAGCCATATTCGGAGTAAGTATATATTTAACATTATCGCTCATATCAGTTAAAGCTACAGCACAATATCCGTGAAACTCTCCGGTACTAGCATTATTCCGAATAGACATATTGGTTGGGACAAAACTACTTCCTTGTGCAGCTTTGGTAGTTACCAATGAGAATGAAGTCAGATTGACAAGGTTTCCTGCCGAGAAATTGTTACTGGCTAATGTTATGGTAGCATAATCTACCAAATCTTCGTTTGAAATCAATGTCCAGTTCGTACTGCCTGTAGTTTTATATGCCGCACGCACCTTATAAGTACCGTATGTACGTGGTGCAGTACATGTAGGGAAACGTTCGATCATTGGAGTAAAAGGATAAAAATCAGTCACGTTTCGTTGTGCTGCCACATGCTTTACATTCCCTGCATCATCTGTTAATACAACTCCTAAAGTTCCATTAAATGGCTTTAAATCAAATTCCGATTCTATCGTCCACCCCCCTGCGTTAGAAATAGCGATATTAGTCTCGAAAGAAGCTCCCAAATTGACAACATCTGCTGATATCTTTATATCCGAATTTAACATCATATAAGGGAGACTCGAATCATATACCAGCGTAGCAGGTCTTATATTAGTGAAAATATACTGGTTTGCATCGTAATTAAAGGTTCCATCTGGCCTATTCACCTGTACTCCATTCTGAGAATCAATGTTATAATAAACATTATATGAAGAAATTGTCCATCCCATATTTATATGTATTAATCCGGCATTATCGTAACCATCACAGACAAAAGCATGACCTATTGAGCCTGCACTAGAAGTTGCCATATATAATACAGGACGTCCCTTCGTTATTTCATTTTTTATCAGATCAACCCATTCTTTATGCCTCATATTCTCCTTCATTCTGAATCCCATTCTGGAATCATACCCATTGTAATCTACAAGAGCAACTTTCGCCAAGGGATGTAGCACTACAAGATTACCACCCTGAGGGTACGCTTGCATTCCGACAATTAGACTATACATCAGTGTAGCTGCTGCCTGCTTTTGCGGAGTAGTTGCAGCATCAGTATATGAATTTAGCATATTTCCCCAATCATATGTTATATCTTTAGGGAAGATATTAGAATTAGGAGTTTTAGCAACTTTTGGATGTCCATAATACTTCATAATCTGGGCAGCTGCAGTGGGTACACAACCTGTAGGATATGGAGCCACAGAATCATTATACGGAGCAGCCTGATGCCAAGCAGTTTTGAGCATTGGCGAAACCGATGACTTAACGGATGTTGTACTACGCAGCGTACTACTGATCTGTCCCGACTTGTAGCTGTTCCACTGATCTGCCACTTCGTTCGAAGCCCCTTGATCTGTCTCTATCGTAGACTTGATATTCTCAGTAGTGAGCGAAAGCATGTACCTGAAAGCATCGGGCAAATTGTTAGGGTCAAAGCTACCTTCTTTCGAATAAGCTATGACCGGTGTGATAGCATCTTCTGCTGATACAATGATATACCCACCATTATTACCAGCATTGAATGCATAATAATAATTGCTTGTCCCCTGACTACTACGGAGCGTCCCCTCTGCCCGTTCGGTATGCGCCAGTTGTAAACTTGATGTCGCAGTTCTTAAAGTTTGTCCCTGATTGAAGAAATTTTCGGCGACTTGTTGTGCAGTTTTCACGTCGATTTGTTTGGCCACAATGCCAGAGGCTGTGAGCAGGGCGCCCACACCTAGTAAAAAAATCTTTTTCATTTTTTGTAAAAATTTGTTAGTAATAAAAATATAGGAAATTAATCCCCCTTTCTCTATATTATTTTCTCATTCTCAATATCGTACTACAAAAATAAGAACAATAGTCAATATGCCCTAACAACAATCAAAAAAATATAAAAAATCATAATAAAAAGCAGATACAAACAACTAAAAAAAATCTACACTCCCCTTATTACTAGCCATAAGCAAGCAGATGCAATCAATGATAGAGGTGTCATCAGTATTTTCTCTTTTTTACTTTTCGAAAAAAGATTCATCACTACATTTAGCGAAAAATAAGCAGCAAAAAAATAGCCCAAAGGTTTTATAATCAGAGAGGGCAAAATCGCACCAATTATTCCGCCCGCCTGCAATAAGACAAGGATAACCAATAGTTGTATAATTACCGAAACGCCCGTCATCATCCTCACTTTGGGCGGCAATACTCTATATTTACCACCCATCAGATATTCGCCCAAAGGAGCACCGAATGTCACAGCTGTATACAACAGCGACACTGCTAAAAACAGAACAGCTCCAATTATTGCCGCAATCTGTATCATTTCACTATCGCCTCAAGTTCTGCTAAACCAAAATTCCTAAAATCAGGGATAATTGTGTCGGTATACCCTCTCAGCTTTTCAGCTTCATGAGTTGTACACAACCCAACAACGGTCATTCCTGCCGCTTTTCCTGCTTCCAATCCTGCAAAAGAATCTTCGAATACTACACAATCTTTCGGATCAACATTCAAATCTTTAGCCGCCAGAAGATAACATTCCGGATTAGGCTTTCCCTGCACTACCCTTTCGGCTGACACGATGGTATCAAAGAGCTCATCAAAATGCCTCACTTCATTCACAGCATTCAGTTTCGTTTGCGTAGAACTTGTTACCAAACCTACTTTAATACCGTTGGCTTTCAGTTCATCCACAAATTTCAACGAACCCGGTATTTCAGGAAACTGCATATTAGTCTCAAAATCATCTATCGTTTTTTCTATATTTTTTCTTTCCTCCTCCGTTTGCTCCGAAAAATATTTTTTCAGAATATTAGGCAAAGTAGTTCCTTTTATTACCTTTTCAAAATTAAGAATACCTACATTATACCTGTCCCCGATATGTTTCCAAATAACGTCGTACTGGGTTTCGGTGTCTATCATCACACCATCCATATCAAACAATACACAAATCTCTTTTTTCATTTATCCTTTATTATTATTGCTGCGAAGATAATTCATTGTTTATAAATGTAGAAACAGAACTTTACACTATTCATTACCTGACAAAGCAAAGCCTTTCCCCTACTACTATCAAAATTCTTTTTCCCAAGCTTCCACATACTTACCTAATGCCCACTCTGACATCACGATTCTCCGGAAAAACGGAATATCTGTTTCGGCCAAAAGCTTATTAGTAACATTATCATAAACCTTTATCTTTTTGTCATCAATACTTGTTCGGGTAGAGCCATCCGGTGAAACAAAATCTCTAAGAGCGGTTGTTTCCGCACCATATTGTTTTATACCGAACTTTTTTATTAAAGCCTCATCTTCGAAAAGTATTCCTTCTGCCAGAAAAGATCTGTGAGCATTACCATTGAGTAACACAAAAGGAAGTGCCCTGACGCGATTATTAAGATGAATAAACGAAAAATACACTTCTTCATAATTTCCCAGAGTACCCGCCCAAGGCATAGAAAAATTTTCATCAATAGGCTCTTCCGGTGACTCTTCCTCTGAATACACGTCTTTCACCGCATCTATGATTATCTCATTCAACTTATCCCGATCCAGATAATCCACCAAATAATTGGATGATTGCCCAAACTTCGGATTCAATTTATAGAAATTACATTTCTCACGGGCATCGAACCATGCTGCACCACCATGCACTTCCGACTCGAAACCTTCGGTTATATAGAAATTGGGTGTAATAAAAGTTATTTTCTCATAATCTACACTAATTGCATCTACAAACGACACATCCAATGAGCGAATATAATTCTCAACCTCCTTTTTAGAGGTAAGAAATTTAGGTTTTGTTTTGGAACTTCGCAAAGTATAAAATCTCTCGAAATCCATCTCTGCTTGAGTAGTGTCATTAGGGATTTCGATTACTTCATTAGCCACATACCTGAATCCTAGTGCAGTAGGTACTATCAGATAAACTTGCCTGAAGAATTTCACCTCATCACCGTTACGGCTTACAGCTAATGTATTGTAAGGCGTATATTTACCATTATACGCTCTATCATCGGTATCATCGTACATGACACTGTATGATCCTTGCGAAAAACTACTGTCATCCCCCTCTATCCCGATCAGTTGAAGTACCTGTTGCGGATAAGCAGTAGTGCACAGCATAGATATGGCAATTAAAACGAATAATTTCTTCATTAGAGAGTTACTTTAAAAATCATTCTGTTCCGTCTTACAGTTTCTACAAATCATTGTATCAGGCGTCTATCTCGAAAACATAATCTATCATCCAGTAACCGTTGCCAATATAATTATCTTCCTCCCGCACGATACGGAATCCCATATGCTCATAAAAATCTTTCGTCTTATTATCCCGATTCATATTGAGGAAAATTATTGCGTTATCATTTTTTCGGGCTTCTTCCCTTACCTTGTTTACAAGGATCTTCCCCATCCCTGAACCATGGCATTCGGGCAAAAGATAAAGTTTATGCAGTTTGGTTTTGGTCTGACCGTCATAGTTAAATTCATAGGAGACAAAGCCCTGCCAATGATCTGCATCGTCCTGACGAATCATAAAAAAATGATGCCCCAATTGAGTCATCTGTTCCGTTAATGCCTTGTCGCTATACATCATATCCAGCATATAAGCAATCTGATCTTCCGACAACAAATCCCGATAAGTTACTGCCCAAGTTTTCTGCGCAATATCCTGTATTTGTTGAACATGCTCTATATTTCCAACCTCAATAATCATATATAAATTTGAAATAGAATTTGAAACTTCGTTCTTAATATTTATTTTATGTAGCGATAGGGTTTTGCTCTATCCGCTATCGGACAAAGCAAAGCTTTGCCCCTATAGTTATGAATAAAAATTAAAATACCGTTACAAAATAAGGTAAATTGCAACAATATGGCAAACGCTTCCGCCAAGTACAAAAAAATGAAAAACGGTGTGCATATACCTGACCTTAGCCAGCGAATAAAACACCGCACCTACTACGTAAGACAGACCACCTGCTATCAGCCAATACAAAGCCTCTATTCGTCCGGTTGCGTCCAATGTATCATATAAAGGCTTAAATGCCACCATGATACAAGCCCCCATCAGGACGAAGCAGACCGTTTCGAAATGGCTATGTTCCTTCAACCTCCTGAAACTTACGATAAGCCCTGCTATCGCAGCCACGACTGTAAATGCAAGCAGTGACCATCCCCATGCGCCCTCATGCCGTAAAACAATAAGGGTAAAAGGCACATACGTACCGGCAATATGCAGGTAGATGGCTGCATGATCAAACTTTCGGAGTAAGGCTTTCCGCCTCTCATGAAAGCAGCCGTGATACCATGTAGAGGTAACATAAGATGCCAGCATCCCGAAAAGATAGGCAGCTATGCATCCCGTTCCCCATGGCGTATCATTCTCTACCGCAGTATATAACAAAATATATCCGGCAACAATCCCCAAGAGAATGCCGACACCATGAGACAATGAATTGGCAATCTCTTCTTCTTTCGTATAAAATTTTGTTTGCGCCATGAGGTCAATTCTAAAATGCGATTTTTAACACATACAAATTTACTAAAACATTTTCAAATGCTCTTGCATACAAGTCTCTCTGGTTAAAGAATTTTTCTTTACAGAATATTATCCGAATATTTTGTAAATTTGCCCTGCTTTTTTAAAAGAAAGAGGTAATCAAGATATGCAAGAGAATAACGAAAATAAATATCTGTTTCAAGTCAACCTGAAAGGAATGATAGAGCTCCTTTCGGAACATATTTACAGTGCGCCCAATGTATTTGTGCGCGAGTTGTTGCAAAACGGTATAGATGCTGCTACGGCACGCCGCACAATAGACGAAGACCATAAAGGAACAATCAATATATATGTAAATAAAATAAACGGCTATCCTCAGATCATATTCGAGGACAACGGCATCGGATTATCCGAAGCTGAGGTACACCAGTTTCTTTCCGTCATCGGGCAAAGTTCGAAGCGAGGTGACTTCAACGAAAAAGACTATATCGGAAAATTCGGTATCGGTATGCTTTCGTGCCTTGTCGTAAGCCATGAGATAGTAGTGGAGACTAAATCGCTGGTTAATGATCAAGCTGTTTGCTGGCGAGGCAAAGCCGATGGAACGTACACCGTAGAACCGATCTCGCACATGACAGAAGCAGGTACACGTGTGATCCTTTCTCCAAAGAAAGAATGGTTGCCACTATTCGACATCGCCGAATTGAAGAAAAACATCCTGTACTTTGGTAGTGCATTGCCTATCAAAATAAACTTCATCACTGATGAAGGTACGGAAATACTGGTAGGCGGCGATCCTGTATGGCTGGATAGTAACAGTTCGAAAGAAGAATTGCTCGAATACGGACGGCAGGCGTTCAATATCAATTTTCTCGATGCATTCCGCCTGCAAAGCAAGACGGGTGAGATAAACGGCGTAGCCTATATTATGCCTTACAAAGTGCAGTTTTCAGGAGCAAAACAACATAAGATATATTTGAAACGCATGTTCTTGTGCGAACAGGCAAACAACCTGTTGCCCGAATGGACATCGTTTGTGAAATGCGTTATCAATACAAACAGTCTTCGTCCTACCGCTTCGCGCGAATCACTTATGGATGATGAGATAATGAAAGAAGCTAAGAAAGAATTGAGTATCTGCTTCAAAGACTATCTCAAAGTATTGATGCTACGCGATGTGAAAAAGCTGAGTGATATTATCAGTATACATCATATATACATTAAGGCGTTGGCTGTGGAAGACCGCGAGTTGCTGAAAATGTTTATCGATTATATCCCTTTCGAGACCAACAAAGGGTATATGCCTTTTCTTTCGATAAAAACTTATAATGATATAATATATTATACACCGTCTCTTGATGATTTCCGGCAGATAAGGCGTATTGCCGGATCGCAGGACAAAACGGTGATCAATGCCGCTTATTCTTTCGAGACTGACCTGATACAGAAAATAAAAATGACATTTCCTGATCTGCGTATCGAGAAAATAACCCCACAGGATATTCTTGATACCCTTGCCGATGTGTCTGTCGGTGAAGATGAAAGGTATTTGTCATTCGAAAAACGAGCGAATGAACTGCTCAAGCAACAATACTGTAAAGCCCAGTTAAAGCAATTCGATCCTGCCGATACCCCGGCTATCTATGTGGCTAATGACGAGGCTATGAATAATAAGAATATCCAGAACCTCTCGAATGCGGGTAATCCTTTTGCCGCGACTTTGCACAATTTTATCAAGAAAGAAGAGAATATGCCCGTCCTTTGCTTTAATAAGGATAATGAGATTGTCAAAAACCTTATTTCCATAGAAGATGAGACACTATTCAACGCCATTGTGAGCATTATGTACGTGCAAGCACTCATGCTTGGAGGTTATCCGGTCAATAAAAAGGAGATGGCAGTATTCAATGATGCACTTTACCAGTTGTTGATTCTGGGAATGAATGACTTCTTAGGCAAGTTCGATTTATAATAGATTGTATTTAAATATTGTGAAGAAGCATAGTAGGATGTCAGATCAGGACACCGGTTATACCAAAAATACAAATCTGCTTAATATCTCTATAATAAAAGCGCCCTTACCAAAATGATAAGGGCGCTTCTTCTTTATATAATAAGCTTATGTTATAATGTAGAATGCAATAATAGTGATGGATGCGAATTACTCGTTATCTGTCATTAGCATGGAGGAAATCTGTCCGTGAGTAAATTTTCCGGCTTCAGACATTTTTGCCATAAGCCCCTCAATACACATATTAACCTCATCCAGCGAAATATTCAATATAATAGCAATTTCTTCTTTGGTATAGTATTTCGAACAAAGGCTGAACAATAAGATATCGTGGTCTACCAGATTCTCCTGTATATCATCTGCAGCCGGTAAACTGTCAACTTCATTTTTAGCCCATTTCAGAAGTTCTTCTCCTGTTTTTTTGGACATTTCTTTTACTTCGTTTTCTATCTCGGTCAGATAATCAATTATATTTTGTCCGTCACCCGACGATCCTGCACCGAGCAATCTCAGTTCTTGTCTGTCCTGTAAATAAATCTCTTTCCTTTCGGTAATGAGTTGAACTGTAATTTGTCTGTAATATGCCCTGCCTGTTTCCAGCTTTTGCCTTATCGGATACCAGTTCAGGTAAGCCCACTCAATATCTTCTTTGTGCTTCCGGTTCAAAATTTTTAAAGCAAAATAAAAAAGAATAACTAAACCTACAATGGTAAATAAGGCAGCAATCCCTATCATCCATTTGTGCCTGTTAGCAGAATCCAATTCCTGTTGTTTCAACTCCAGATAATATTCTGTTTTAGCTTCCTGTATTTTTCTGGCTTTATTTTCATTTTTAATTCTCAAATCCATAGCATCTTTCATATCCCTATACTCAAGAGCTTTTTGAGCGTTTCCTATGTGTTCATAATAAGAAGAAAATGACTCATAAACTCTTCTTAGCTTATGTGGATCCTCAATTTCAGATAAGAGATCTATAACCATATCCCGATAATACTGAGCCGAGTCCATCCGGTTTGTGGCTATATATCCTCTGGATAAATTGAGATAAGCTCTATATGTATCTAATGAAGAAAGACCCGGTAATGACTCCAAAAAATGTTTTTTAGCAGTATCATATTCATTTATGTTTTGATAAATCACACCTGCATTGTGTGTAAATATGGCTGTATATTTTTCATTATTGATACTTTTTGCATGTTCCAACCCCTCTAAGGTATACTTTAAGGCTTCATCATACCTTTCAGAGTTTTCATAGGCATTGTGCAAATTAATCAACGATCGCAGAATCAAGTCATCCGGTGCATTTCCTTTCTCCAGTAAAGGATGAGATTTTTCTAAATAGATAATAGCACTATCCAACACCTCCTGATCCCAATAAATATAACCTATATTATTGAGGCTTCGACCAGCCAACAGATAATGATTATTTTGCAAAGCGTTCTTATCAGCCCGAAGGAAAGAGGTCACAGCTTTACCATACTCTTCATCCTGAAAATAGATCTGACCTGAATAAAAATTAGCCAAAGATGCCAGCTTAGGATTATCTTTGGACTCATAATACCGCTGAGCAGTCCATATCAGTGTATCGCTATTAATATCCTGTTTCGCCTGATACTTGCAATGTACCAGTGCAACTATATATTGCATGTATTCGTCTTGCGGCATATTTTCCGGGTTTTCTATCGATGTCAGTAATCCCAAAGCCTTAGCCGGATCACTGTCCATTTCACCCTGTGCCTGTCGAAGTACATCAACAGAATAATCTTCTTCCGAACACGAATATATCCCCATCAATAGCAGTAAAGCTATTATATATCCTAATCTAGTGGTTTTCATTTGCGACAATTAATATGTGTAGGTTTGTTTTGTAAATAGGTAAAGAACACTGAAAAAGTATAGGGATGTTAATCCCTATACCTAATTATATTATAGCGAAAAACTATCCCAATAAATAACATACCCCGATTGGTCTTGTACAACAACAGTGTACATATCTGACGGATAACCGAAGGTATCGATAAAGGCTTGTGGTGCAGAACTTGTACAAACAGACTCGCTGTATACCACAGAGCCGTAACTGTCCAAAACTGCTACATCTACCCATCCAAAGTCCAAAGTAAATCTCAGATTAATTCCGGTATCCGGTATTACATCAGCATAAACAGGAACAAAAGCCGATCTTAAGGCTGATATCATCAGACCTGTATTCTGACTACTATCTTCTCTCTTTGAATAACTGGAAAGAGGAATTGCCGAAAGTATAGCGGCTCCTAATAACATTAACAATTTACTTGACATTTTCATGCGTAGTCCCAATATCTATTAATTAATGGTACAAATATATAATTTTTCTAACAAAACAAGTATAAATATATACTATAATATATGGTATTGTGAAAATATTTATACAGTTCATCGACGAAACACCTTTTTTATCGAGAGAGTTTTTTGACAAATATTATATCTTTGCTTCCTATATGTTAATTTTATCACACCGAAATAGTGGAAATATCAAAAGGAAAAATTATATTTGTGTAGGAATGAAATGTTTTAAGTTGACGTTAACGAGACAGGTATGTACTAAATTCCAGCTTTTTCATACCGCTTCGATAGGTAGACTAATGCTATTCCTGCATTTAATTTACCTGAAAACAGAAAAGTAATAAAGAGTAATAAAAATAATCAGCCATGAACCATTTATCTAAAATATTAGGCATATTATTCAGTATATGTATTCTGATATCATGTACTCATAAGGATTCAACCAAGACTGACGAGAAAGATTTGATCCCATTACCCTCACATGTAGAAACAAGTAACAGGGAATTTATATGGAACAGTTCTACAAGCATCATTATTGCGACTGATAATGATGAAGTAGAACGAATAGCTATTAAATTAGGAAAATTCTTGTCGAATGCTATGGATAATGAAGTTTCTGTCCGTAAGGGAGAAGATAATACCGACAATGCCATTGTATTGTCACTAAATGATACGATAAAGGGAGATGAAGCATATTATCTGCGTGTAGGCATTGCGAGAATTTCGTTGTCTGCGTCAACTCCTGCCGGACTTTTTTACGGTATGCAGACATTGATACAATTACTTCCTCCCAAAGCTTTCAAAACCGGAGAGCTGGACAAGAAGTTTAGCCTCCAGCCTGTCAAGATATCCGATTCGCCACGCTTCTCATACCGAGGGTTACATCTGGACGTATCGCGCAACTTTTTCACAAAAGAAGAGGTAAAGAAATATATTGACCTGATGTCTATGTTCAAATTCAATCGTTTCCACTGGCATCTGACAGACGGAGCAGGATGGAGAATCGAGATAAAAAAATATCCGCTGCTTACCCGGAAAGCAGCTTTTCGTGCACAAGAATCATGGAAAGAATTCTGGAACGGAGACCGTAAATTTGTAGATGAAGGAACTTCCGGCGCATACGGTGGATATTACACACAAGAGGATATAAAAGAGGTCGTAGCATATGCTGCCGAAAGATACATAACCATCATACCCGAAATAGAAATGCCCGGACATTCCGAAGAGGTATTTGTGGCTTATCCTCATTTGTCATGTTCGGGCAGACCATATATTAATAGTGACTTTTGTGCAGGGAATGACGACACATTCACTTTTCTCGAAGACGTATTGACCGAAGTTATAGAACTATTTCCGTCCGAATATATACATATAGGAGGAGACGAGGCTGGAAAATCGGCATGGAAAACCTGTGCTAAATGCCAGAAAAGAATTCGTAATGAAGAATTAAAGAATGTGGATGAACTGCAAAGTTATTTCATTACACGTATCGGAAAATTCCTAACATCGAAAGGACGGAAGATGGTAGGTTGGGATGAAATTCTCGAAGGGGGTCTTGCTCCGGGTGCTACAGTCATGGTATGGCGGGGACACGAGAAGGCTACCGAAACGGCTCTTTTACAACACAATATCATAATGACTCCGGGAAGTCACCTATATTTCGATTTTTATCAGGCAGATCCTGCAACCGAACCGGAAGCCATTGGGGGATATACGACATTAGAAAAGGTATATTCTTTCGAACCAGTCATCAATGATACAGTACAACCTTATATCTTGGGTGGACAGGCAAACTTATGGGCAGAGTATATACCCGATTTCCGGCATGTGGAATATATGGTATATCCACGAGCTATTGCTTTATCAGAGGTATTATGGTCAGGGAAAAATATACGGAATTGGGAAAGCTTCAAGAAAAGATTACCTAATCAGTTGGAACGTTTGGAATACCTCGATGTCAATTTTCACAGACCTTCGAATGAACTTCAAATCACCCAAGAGGTGGATACTATAAAGAAACAAATTGCCATCACATTCGAGAGTGAGCAATATCAGCCAATTATACGGTATACTCTGGATGGAAGCCACCCCAACACTCAATCGCCACAATATACAGATACCTTATATATTAGTGAGTCTACTACTCTTACTGCTGCTATCTTTACAGATAATATTTTGCAGGAGCCTGTTTTCTCCAGAGAGACAGGATATCATAAAGCCATTGGTAAGAAAGTCAACTACCGCACACGCTGGACATCCTATCCGGCAGGAGGGGAAACAGCTCTTGTAGATGGTTTGACAGGTGGACTCAGCTATGGAGACCAATTATGGCAGGGCTTTATTCACGATCTGGATATTACGATAGATATGAATGAGGTTACCTCTCTTCATAGTTTTCATGCGCGGTTTATGCAGCTTATAGGACCGGGTGTATATATGCCCGACTTTGTAGAGGTTTCTTTATCCGAAGATAACAAGATATTCGAAAAGGTTTTAAAAATTGACAATGATCTCTCTCCCGAGCATGACCGCTTGTTTATCCGCGATTTTTCAGGTAATCTCGATAATAAAAAAGCCAGATATATCCGAATCTTTGCCAAAAATCAGAAAGGATTCTTATTCGTAGACGAAATTGTAATCAATTAAATAAAACTACTATTCGCTTAAAATAAGTTAAAAACACCTATCAATGATAGGTGTTTTTTCTTTATAACGAACTTATAATAAAAGTCTCTGTCTCTCCATTTTCAGAAACAACAATAGTATACAATATTATATATAATACGAATCTTAAATTTATAACCATGAAAAAATTCTTTTTATTATTGGTAGCCAGCACTATCTTTAATGTATTCAATAGCTTTTCGCAAGGTATTATTAAAACATCCGTTCCTCCGCGTACAGCTGGACAAAAAGACGTATTAGAACTAAGATGTGCACCCATTCCCACAGTCCGCATAGGGTTTATAGGAATAGGGATGCGTGGCATAGGAGCAGTACACCGCATGATGGCAATAGACGGAGTAGAAATAAAAGCAATATGTGATCTCGAACAATACAATCTGGACAAAGCACAGGAAGCTATCAAAAAACAAAATCATCCCCAAGCCTCAGAATATACCGGAAAGAATGGTTGGAAAGAATTATGTGAACGTACCGATATTGATCTCATATATATATGTACAGATTGGGAAACTCATACCCCAATGGCTGTATACGCTATGGAAAAGGGTAAGCATGTAGCATTCGAAGTACCGGGCGCCACTACGGTCGAAGAATGCTGGCAATTGGTAAACACTGCTGAACAAACTCAACGCCACTGCATGATGCTGGAAAACTGCTGTTATGACCAGTTCGAACTTGCTACCCTTAACATGGCTCAACAAGGCGTATTCGGTGAAATAATCCACGGAGAAGGTGCATATATTCACGACTTGCGCCGATTGATGTTCAACCCTCGCCTCTCAGACAATCAAAGCTATTTGCCTGGCATTGGACAAACTCAGAGCAATGAAAGAGGTTTGGCGGGATATTGGAATTCCTGGCGTATAAAATATAATGAAGAACATACAGGAAATGCCTATCCTACACACGGATTTGGTCCTGTTTGTCAGATAATGAATATACATCGCGGAGATAAGATGAACCGCTTAGTGTCTATGTCGACACGGCAAATTGGTCTGACCGAGTATGCGAAAAAGAGATTTGGTGAGGATTCTTCCGAAGCAAAGAAAGATTACAAAATGGGAGATATGAACACAACACTTATTTATACAGAAAAAGGACGCACAATCATGATACAGCACGACGTGACCAGCCCCGGCCCCTATAGCCGCCTGCATGTAGTGAGTGGAACAGAAGGATTTGCCCAAAAGTATCCACGCCCTGTAATGAGTATCGAATCTGTAAATGGGCATAGCCCGTTGAGTAAAGCTGCTCAGGACTCTATCCTCCAGGTTTATGAGCATCCTTTCTATAAAGAAGCCGGAAAACGGGCAAAAGAACTTGGAGCTATCGCTCATGGAGGAATGGATTATATAATGGATTACCGCCTGATCTATTGCCTCCGCAATGGTCTGCCACTCGATATGGATGTATATGATGCCGCAGAATGGTCTTGCCTGGTAGAATTGACCGAAAAATCGGTATTGAATAATAATGCACCCATCGAAATTCCGGATTTTACACGAGGGGCATGGAACAAACTTGAAAGACTTAAATTCGCTGAATAATACAGATTTAAGAGAGTATAAAACAATAAATCCCTGAGACTTCTATCTTCAGGGATTTATTTTATACTTTGTCCAAAGTATATCTATTAAATAGACAGTTCCTATAAATAGAGTTTATAGAAAAACTTTTCTCCTTACCTTTGAATCGGTAAAGAAAATTGACCAAACTTTACAATTTCCTTGAATGGGGTTGGCTTTCGAGTCAGCCCTGTTCTCTTTTCATTCAGAAACAAATGTAAATAAAAAACTAACAATATCATAATTTCCACAAAAAAAGCGGACAATATTGTAATAAAATGTAAAACGCTTCTCCTTTTACCATAATCACGAATATTTCCTCTCTGGTTTTTATCAGAAAAGATGAGAAATAAAGTAACTATTATAATAATTGTATTTTCCTTCATATCTATAAAACAGGTTGTTTATATAATAGCTATTGGATCAAATAAACGCAATCTATATCTTTGAATCAGCTATTAGCTACTTACCAAACTATCCGTTATAAAGTCATGGGGTGAACCTTCGGGTTTGCCCTGTTTTCTTTTTATATATTAATAACATAAAATATATTCCCCCCATTAAACAAACAAAATATTTGTAGAGAAAAATCTCGGTTCATATAAATACAATTTTGCAATCGTAAACATTCTTTAACTTTGTAAAACACACATTATACACTAACTAAAATAAAATTATTATGAAGAGATTTTTCTTGACACTTGTCGGGATTCTCTCTGTTTGCTCATTTCTTTTTGCCAAACAGATAGATGTCCGGACGGCACAGACTGTCGCACAAACTTTCCTTTCAGGAACTTCAAACTTACGTAGCACTTCGTCTCTAAATCTGGTATATACCTGTAAAGATGAGACTCTCTTACGCAGCGGACAAACTGAAAATTATTATTATGTATTTAATATTGGTAACAATCAGGGATTTATTATTATCTCAGCCGATGATGTGAATGTGCCTATTATTGGGTATTCGACTACTGGAAAATATGACACCAGCAGTTTACCTCCTAATTTCAAAGGATGGATAGATGAGGTTGCAACAGCAACTAAAGCCGGTATTTCACAGAATGCTTCTGCAGAAGAAAATACTACCCAGGAGTGGAATGATTATAAAAGCGGTAAAGTACCGATGTCTTTAAGGGCTGCTACATCAGTTGCTCCATTTGTAAAAACAAAGTGGAATCAAACCTCTCCCTATAATCAACTTGTCGTTTCTAAAGTCGGGAGTAATACTCCATATACAGGCTGTACAGCTACAGCGATGGCGCAAATCATGAAATATCACAGCCATCCAGCTAAAGGAATAAAGGCTACAGAAGCATATAAAACATCTTTGGGTACTAATATTCCGTCTGAAGATTTAACTAAAGTTACCTATAATTGGGCTAATATGTCTGAAATTTACAACAATAATTCGACTACAGCACAAAAAAATGAAGTAGCTAAACTTATGTATCATGTAGGTATTTCTGCTAGAATGGATTATACCCCAAGCGGAAGTGGCGCATCCTTATATCGTGCAGCTTTAGCTTTAATACAAAATTTTAATTACCACCCTTCACTTCAATATATACAGAAAGGTACAACTCCTGCTACAGAATGGAAAAATAAAATTAAGGAAGAGTTGACTGCTAAACGCCCCATATTATATGCAGGTTATAGTACAAGCGGACATGCCTTTGTATGTGAAGGATACGATAAAAATGGTCTTTTCGCATTCAATTGGGGATGGGGTAATTATCTCGATGGTTATTTCAACATAGATGCATTAATTGTTGGTGGGCGTGATTATTCTCAAAGACATGAAATGATAATGGGTATAAAACCAAACACAGGGAATCCTATTTTTTATATGACATTGTCTTCTGCTCTTTATACTTATGATACAACCTCTCAAAAAGTCGGTGGAACTTTTAATACACGTATCTACTTGAAAAATACAGGGAATGCTAAATTTCAAGGCTATTACACTATAGCTCTTACCGATGCATCGGGAAATGTAAAGTATATATTAGACCAAACGCAATCTACAACTCTTGTTGATATTAATGCAAATGAGTACATTTACAAAAATGCGACTTGTTTAATTCCAACTAACGCGGTTACCGGCACATACTATGTACGTGCTGTATATAAAGCAAAAGGAACTACAGCTTGGAAAGTTGTAGATAAGGGTTCTACTCCAAATTCCATAAAATTTACAGTAATCGGGACTCCTAATCTGGCACACACCAAAGGGTTAACAACGAATGCGACCAGCAAGAAATTCGGAGAGTCTTTTACGACAACTGTGACAATCAAGAATACCGGTAAAGGTAAATTTGAAGGATATCATGCAATTGCTTTGACGGATGCTAGCGGAAATGTCAAGTATATACTTAATACGAAACAGTCGACGACACTAGCTACCATCAACATTAACGGGACTTATACAAAGACTGAGACATGTTTGATTCCGACCAATGCTACACCCGGAACTTACTATGTAAGGTTTGTACAGAAAGAAAAAGGAACTACAGCCTGGAAAGCGGTTAATACGGGAACCTCGCCTTATTATATTACTTTCGCCGTAACAGGAACTCCTTATCTGACACATACCAAAGGGTTAACGACGAATGCGACCAGCAAGAAATTCGGAGAGTCTTTTACGACAACTGTGACAATCAAG
>JAWDXP010000018.1:0-40721 GCA_032477055.1 Dysgonomonas sp.
AAAATACAGAGCTTTATTAGATGCTCTCTCACATTTTACTGAACTGGTGGTATACTTTTCAATTATTTTAGTGGACTACTTTTCAATTATATTATACATCCATGCTTCAAAATTTTCTTTATCTATATACATAATATTCCATTTTTAGATGATATGCCCTATCATAAAGTAGTTTTGATTGGACGGATCTTTTATTATTATTTCTTTTTCTCGCATATATTTAATGTAGCTTTTGGCTGTGCGTTCTTTTACATCCATTATCTGTTGGATGCGGTCGCACAGCTCTATATAGGTCAGATGCCTTTTTGTATCAAATATTTCACGGGCAACCGTCGCCAGTTCTTTCTCTTTTCGTTTTTCTTTTTCCTCCCGTGGCTTTTCTCCGATATATATGTGCATACCCAATTCTTTATCCCATGAAAATTGCATTAATGGAACGTCGAGAGGGCTGCCGTCCCTTACTTTGAGCGCTTTTACTACCGATATGGACGGATCGCTGTCAAGTTCTATACTAAGGATTGCAGCAGCTTTGCGTTGTAGCTCCGAACCAAGATGCCCCCGCAATTTCAAGCCATTGGGTACATAATGAAGTACGCATACGATACAAGTGCGGTATATTCCCGCCAACCGGTATAATTCGTCCATAATCCTGATGCTTTCCACTTCATCATTTGCCGATGATACTAAATCTGCTATCCCGTCAATAACAACCAAGCGAATGCCCTCATATTCGTAATGGTATTTATCCATACTTTGAACAATGGCTTGCAACCGCTCTTTCCGGGACATTCCGGTAAGGGAGAAAGCCCGTAATTCTTCCGGTTTTTTTTCCAGTTTAGCACGTTTCAGAAGATTTGATACATTTTTGAAAAGTTGTACTTCCGATTGTTCCGTATCATAGAGCAAAACCGCTTTATGGTCGGAATTATCCCGCACATCAACGCCTAACGTATCTATTGGACGATTGTCGTTTCTTATCGAACCTGCAATCAGGGCGGCAACATAGTTACTTTTTCCTGTACCCTCGCCACCGGTAATACAAAGTATATTACCCTGTGTGCCCAGTGGTACGTCGCCGGCAGATATAACTTCCTCTGCTTTTGCCGGAGGATTGTTAAAATCAATTTCGCACGATTTCAGCATGGTCATTGTTTCGTTATATAGGTTATCAAGAAAATCGAGAAATAGTTGCCGGAACTCTTTCCGGCTATTGCCCTTACTGAAATAGTCGGTTATATCTTTGTCTTTTTTCTCTCCTGATAGTGGTAGTACAAGCCGTTTAACGCCATATTCGGATAATGCTTTTTCATGCTTTACCGCACTATCCGTTCCTGTTTTGTCCGCATCGTAGAGTAGTACAATATGTTTAAAGCGGAACGTCAGTTTATAAATAATCCCTGCCGGGATTGTAGAAGTTTCACTATTAAAGCAGATAGCGTGGAATCCGTGAGCGGCAAGTGTCATCACGTCTTTTTCTCCGCCAGAGATGAACAATGTATCTCCTTTGGCGGGTAATTGCTCCAGTCCGAAACAGTAATTCTCTCCGATATTACCACCATACAAGAAACGGACTTCCGAAAACGGACGGTAAATCTTCACATGCCTTTTACCCATATATCCGAAAATCGGTTCATTTTCTGATGAAGTATAATAAAATGGCTTATTGTCTTTATTTTCACTCCTGAACTCTTTTAGTGATACTGTTTTGTATAGTTTAAGTATTTCAGGGGTAATGCCTGACTGCATCCAAAAATCCAATTCTTTTTGGGTGAATTTTTGTTGAAGAATATTATACGGTTTGTTTTTTTGCGGTTCCGGTGGAGCCTGTTGCTTGTTTGATGCGATTGGCGGAGTATGTGAGTAATCTGAATCACTCAATCCTAACGCCATATCCCTGTTTATGGTCTTTAATATTTCTACAAAGTCGGCACCATTTCCACAATTCAAGCCTTTTAGTTTTCCAACAAAAAAGAAGCAATCACCACTATAATCGTCATTGCCGAAATCCTTAATCTTATACACTCCATTGCGACGGTCAAAATACACATTACATGACGCTTTACGGTCTTCATACAAGGGATTGAGGAAATTACGCCCTGTTTTCCATTGGACTGGTATATAATGCTTGAAAACATCAAGACCGTTATTTGTTCGTCTTAATAGTTCGTCTTTGTTGAGCATGATATTTATGATTGTTTATAAGGTCATTCATACATTCATCAGTACTGCGGATTCTCTTTTCAGTAAGCATCCGTTTTATTTCTGCAATGGTATAATATGATTTGCCGGAGATAATAGAATAAGAAATCATCCGGTTACTGCGTAAACGTTGAAGTGTACGTTCACTGATTTTGAGGAAAGTGCAAACTTCGTAACTGTCCACCCACATTTCGTCTGGATCGGTAGTATCATCATCCTGATGATCTATAACGAATTTCGCTATGGCATTGATTTTAGATACTAAATCTTTGTATGCTTGGGATTCTATTGTTATGACATCCATAAATGCAACTGTTTGATTTGCTGCAAAGTTGGGAAGTCGAAAAATACTTTTCTGCCAACTTGGTTGATGTTTTTTTTGAGTTTTTTTGACGAGAAATCAACGGTTTTAGTGGATTTTGAATAGGTAGGATAAAGGCAAAAAAAAACTACCAAGTTGGTAGTTTCTATGAAAAGAAAATCTAAGAAGAATCGTCTTCGTCTATTCGTCGTAAGAGATTCTCTATAATTATTTTTAAATATTTAGCCCGTTCCATCTTTCTATCCTTTATTGATATATATGTTCTGTAATATTCTCCTAAGTCAACATTGAACAAAGTTTCTAATCCTATCATTATTTCTTTAATATCGGCTTTTCCTCGGTTTACATATTTACTTGAATCAAATCCATATCCTAATTCTACTAAAGCGATTAATGGCCCCGTCCATTTTAGATCACTGACCGGAAATGAAGATCTATTTTTATTTATTATAATTTGTTTTTCTATCTGATGCATTTTTTTATTGAGATAAATGCGCAGCATTTCATTACAGATAATTTTTGCTACTTTATAATCATATCCGGTTGAAAAATACTTATCCATTATAAAGTGAACGCTGTCTATGCAAAGTTTATACGATTTTTTCTTTCTCAGAAAATAATGTTCGTCTAAATATGTTGATTTTGACCTGTAGTATTGGTAAAAATCTATGTTCCGTTCAAAAAAATAAGTAAGACTCTCTTGTTCATTTTCATAGTAACTTTTTAATGTATCATTACTTCCATTTGGACATTTTAATTCAATTGTGTGTACTTTATTGAAATATAGCAAAAACCCTAATACTTCGGGTTTGATTTCTTTAAAAAAACATATTTCATCAGATGAATCGATTGAGTTTAAAGAAAGAAAATAACTTCTCATTTTTTCCAAACAATCATTCAAGAAATTTATCATCGATTCAGCTTCTTCTATGGAAATATTACAACTTTCCATATCAACCATTTCCAATTCTGTATGTACTACTTTTAATATTTCTGAATTATATTCTTTCATTTTAAAATTCGAAAGATTTAAATTTAAGCATATGAAAGCCAAAAATATACCTGTAATATAATTTTAGTTTTATTATTAAAAACGTCAAAATTATGATAAAGCACACCGACATATATACTCCAATTTATCAGGTTATTTCATATGCCGGTGTGACACTTAACAGAATCAAATAAAAACAATTAAAATTTCCATCAGGTAATGAATAAATAGAATTTATTTCATTCGCAACATTAATGCATTTATAGCGACTATCACTGTACTGACGGACATTAGCACAGCTCCTATGGCTGGACTAAGGATAATACCTACAGGAGCGAGAACTCCTGCTGCCAATGGTATAGCGATAATATTGTACCCTGCTCCCCACCATAGATTTTGTACCATTTTGTTCGATGTGTTCTTTGCGAGCGAAAGAAAATGAATAATGTCATACGGATTGCTTTTTACCAATATCACATCTGCCGAATCTATTGCAACATCTGTTCCGGCGCCTATAGCCACGCCAATATCTGCGCGAGCCAGAGCTGGGGCATCATTCACCCCATCACCCACCATCATAATAGTTTTACCTTTATGTTGGTATTCCAAAATAACTTTCTCTTTGTTTTCAGGTAAGAGGGAAGCAAATACATCGTTAATACCTACTCGTTCGGCAACAGACTTTGCAGAGGCCTCATTATCTCCTGTTAGCATGACTGGGGTAATGTTTTCTTTATGAAGTTCCTCCACAGTCCGTTTTGCTTCCGGTTTAATCTGATCACCTTGAGCTATTAAGCCTGCAACTTCATTATTGATTAAAAGGTAGCTTATGGAATTACCTTTTCCTGCCAAGTCATTAAACAGGGATTTATCATATAGTATTGCGTTTTTATCCAGATATGCAGCAGTGACAATCTTCGCTTCCTGCCCACTTACTGTACCCGATAGACCTGTTCCGCTTATCAGAGTTACATTTTCAGCCTTTGGTATATCTGTTTTGTACTCTTTAGCCTTATCCAAAATACCCACTGCCAACGGATGATTAGAATGCACTTCCATTGCCGCCATTGTTTTCAGTATATCTGCATCACTCCATCTATCCGAAAGACTTTTTACAACAGAAACGCGGAAATTCCCTTCAGTGAGTGTACCCGTTTTATCCATAGTTACAACGGATATATCCTTTGCTTTTTCCAATGCATTGCGGTTGCGGATCAGCAGGCCATGTGTAGCTCCCAATGATGTGGAACGAGCAACGACAAGTGGTATCGCCAGTCCTAAAGCATGTGGGCAGGCAATAATAAACACTGTTACCATCCTTTCCAATGCGATATTTATATCTTTGTCGATAATATACCAAACAATAAATGCAGTGATACCTACTATCAATGCTATATAAAAGAGTCCTTTGGCTACTTTATCGGAAATGGATTCCGCTCGTGATTTTTCTTGTTGGGCTTGTCCTACTAGTTTCATCACCTGTGCCAAATAACCCGATTCGCCTGTGCCTGTCACTTCTATTACGATAGAGCCCGAACCATTGACCGAGCCGCCTATTACGGTTGTTCCTTCGTTTTTCTTTATGGCTTTGGCTTCACCGGTTACCATTGATTCATTAACAGATGTTTCACCGGATATAACTTTCCCGTCGGCAGGCACTTTTTCTCCTGCCTTTACCATTACATGCTGCCCTTCCTGTATTTGTTGAAGAGGAACATCATTAATACTTCCGTCAGGTTGTACCAGATGCGCACTTCCAGGCAACAACTCAGCCATTTTCTGTAATGCGTTTCCTGCATTACCGACCGCCTTCATTTCTATCCAATGACCGAGTAACATAATAACAATCAGTGTCGCCAATTCCCAAAAGAAATCCATTCGGTGGCCCGGCACTTGCAGAATGTAATTGCTAACAAAAGCGTACACACTGTATATGTAAGAAACAGTGATACCCATTGAAATCAATGTCATCATGGCCGGATTTTTCGTTTTTAGTTCACCTATAGCTCCAGTGAGGAACGGCCATCCGCCGTAAAAGTATAGGAATGAAGCTAACAACAGCACTACCCAATATGAACCTTCGAACGAAAGGGTAAAAGGTAGTTTCATCCCCATCATGGGGGAAAACAGAATAATCGGTATTGCTACGATAAGGGAAATCCAGAATTTCTGTTTAAGATTTCCCATATGTGCCATATGTCCTCCTGCATGGTCATGATTTTGGTGGCCATGTTCCAATGGTATAGACATACCAGTATGGTCATGCCCTTGATGCATACTGTTCATTTCTACATGATCAGGGTTATTATTATGTGACACATTTTGAGCAATTTCTATAGTATAATCGCCAACTTTCGATAAGGCATCCTGCAAAACTTCCGTAGGTATGTGTTTATCCATCCTGATGATGGCTACCGGAGGATCAAGAGTAACAGTTGCATGAATGCCTTCAATCGCATTCAGTGCTTTTTCCACACTGGAACGGCAATGACCACATGTCATACCGCCTATTGTATATGTATGTTTCATGTCTGGCTTCTTTTTATAAGAGGAATGCTCAATCGGAGCATTCCCTTTAAATATAATACTCGCATATCCCGGTTATTTATTTACCGTTTAATATATTTCTAACAGGATTTACCTGTATTTACAACAGCCGGGTAGGGCATTATACGTTTTTTTATCTGTTTTATCCTTCTCTGTATCATGTCCCACTTTAGCAATAGCCTTACTTATTGCCTCAATAGACGTTTTCTTTTCGTCAAAGTTAAGGTGTAGTTCTTTCGTCTTTTTATCCCAAATAGCTGAAGACACGCCTTCCACACTTAATGCGGCAGTCTCAATGCGTTTTTTACACATATCACACTTACCCTCTACTTTGAGCATAGCATGGGCATCTTTCACCGCCTCACTTTTTTCATGTTGATGATGTCCTCCATGTCCGGCATGTATTGTATCTTTTTTTTGCAGGCTATCCTGATTGTTAGCATTAAGGCTGTTTACCGATAAAAATGTAATCGCTGCTATAAACAAAATTATTTTTTTCATTTCATTTTTATTTTAATTGATTAATCATTTGTATTTATTTTCTGTATTTGCAACAGTTAGGCAGTGCATCATATGTTGTCTGGTCAGCCGTATCCCTATCCGTATCATGTCCGACTTTGGCAATCGCCTTACTGATGGCATCCATATTTGTTTGATGTGGATCGAAATTCAGGTGTAGTTCCTTTTTTTCTATATCCCACATAGCTGAAGATACGCCTTTGACACTTTTGGCTGCGGTCTCTATCCGTTCTTTACACGTTTCACAAAGTCCCTGTACGCCCAACATGGCATGTTCATCCTGATGATGTTCATTACCCGATTGAGCCACCGTTTCCGTTTTGGCAGTATCATTACTTGATGCGTTTTTTGAGTTGCACGCACTAAAAGACAGGATGCCTAATCCCAATACTATAACTAAAACATACTTCTTCATTTTATTCTGATTTTAAATTATTAATATTCCATTATTTCTATTTTCTATATTTACAGTAATCGGGGAATGCGTCATAAACTACTTTAGTAGCTTTTTTATGCGTTCCTTAGATATTTCACATAGTTTCTGCACATTTATCATGGCATGTTACTTCTGCATAGAAGACATATCATGTCCTTCATGCCCAGTTGAAGTTTCGGATTGGTTTGTACCTGATGAACCACCCGACATATTGTGACCTTCGTGTCCAGTAACAGGACGGGATGCTTCGGTATTCATCATGCTGCGTTTTCCTTCGAGTTGCGCACTGGCATCAATAGTAAAGGCTCCGTTAGTTACAATCTCATCTCCTTCATTTACACCCGAAAGCACAACATACGAATCGCCGAGTGAAGGGCCGAGTTCAATTTCATGCAGCATAAATGCTGGAGACTGTGTATTCGGCTGTTTCACATAGACAATCGAACGTTTCCCTGTCCATAACACAGATGATTTTGGTATGACAACTTCATTATTGAATTGTTTCAATGGGGCTTTGATAATGGCATTGGCATACATTTCTGGCTTTAATTGCATACCGGAGTTGGCTGTTTCTACCCGAATTTTAGCTGTACGGGTCGTTCTATCCAATATCGGATCAATAAAGGATATTCGGCCTGTAAATGTTTTACCGGGTACAGCCTGTAACGTAAAATCAATTTTATCCCCGACTTTAAGGAAGGGCAGATCTACTTCATAGGCATCGAACATAGCCCATACTTGTGACAGGTTGGCTATATCAAAAAGGACACTACCTTGATTAATATAATCTCCTTGGCTCACTTTTTTACTTACTACAATACCGCCAGTATTGGCTTTTATTTCCACCAATGCAGATACATTACCCGATTGCTCTACCCTTGCTATCTGTTCATCTGTCAATTTCCACAGGCGCAGTTTTTCACGTGCCGCCTGAATTAAGGCAGGTTGTACTGATTGCATTTTAGCAGCTTCCAATAATTCCTGTTGTGCACTTAACAATTCGGGAGAGTAAATTGTAGCAATTGTTTGCCCTTGCTTCACACTTTCTCCGGTAAAATTGATAAAGAGTTTTTCAATCCGTCCACTGACATGGGATGTCTGTGATTGTGACAATCGTTCATCAGCTTGTATCGTACCATACAACTGAATGTCTTTTATCGGATTTTGGCGGCTGATTACAGTCGTTTGTATATTAGCCAGAGCGGCAGCTTCTTTTGACAATTGAATTGCTTTTGGGTCAATCGCCTCATCAGCGCTATCTGACGTTTTCAACGGAATCAAATCCATACCGCAAATAGGGCATTTACCAGGTTTATTTTGCCTTATTTGTGGGTGCATGGCACAAGTCCAGATTTGTTCTGTACCTTCCTCGTGTACATGCTCAGTTACTTCATTATGATTATTGGATGAGCCTCCGAATATCAGCCATCCGATAAATAGTCCTGCAATGAGTATCAATCCGTACTTGATATAATTATTATTGATTATCTTTTTAAATTTATTCGTTTCCATAATATGTGTTATTTACGTTTTGTTCTGTATCCTTAAATGAAATCAGCTTTTGGATGGATGCCACCATTGTATTGTAACTTGCGACTGCTTCGGCTTTTTTGAGTTGATAATCCAACAGTTGCCGTTGAACCTGTATGACATTGGTTAGATCGCTTTTTCCTGCAACAAATTCCTGTACAACCAAATTGTAGGTTGTTTCAGCAAGGTCTGACTGTTTTTTATAAAGCGAAATTTTACGGGAAGCATCATCCAATAGGTGCTTTGTCTTATATAATTCAGATTCTATCGCATTGTAAGTATTGGCGTACTTCTCTTTACTGGCTTGCCACCAAAATTTACTTTCGCGTTGTTGTGCCTTATACTTGTTACGATAAAGTGGGATACTAACTGAAATCATCGGCATAATCATATCCTTTCCGTTCATATCGCCCATTCCAAACATCGGATCATCCGTTTTTTTATTAAGCATATATTGTACTCCAATACCGAACATTGGATAACTCATCTTTTTATCCATTTCGGCTTTAGCTTTATAGGCAAGCCCTTCTTCATTAATCATTCCCAGCATAGGGTTCTGATCACTAATCTTTGTCATAGCTTCAGGATCGAAAAGGAATGAGAGTTGCTCAAAGGCTTCGGGTATTTGTATTTCGCTGTCGGCGGAACGGTTCAGTAAAGCATTGAACTTTGCTTTTTCCGCTTTTATTTCCGAAAGAATACTTTCTATATTATTATCCAATTCAGCTATTTCCAACTGGATACGTAATACATCGGACATACCTCCCGAAGCCGAGTTACTCATACCTGATGACATACTACTACCTGAACTGCCCATCGAAGACATACTTGTACTCTGAGTGGTTGCTTGAGAACCAGCTGAAGACATACCGCTTCCCATCGAGGACATACTACCTCCACTTCCAACCGGAGGTGTACTGGTCGGCTGGGTTGGGGCAGAAATTGAGTACCCTGCTCCTGAACCAGCTGATGGAGACGAAAATTTACGCAACGCTAATTGTTCCAACTGAGTCAGCAGGGCTTTATTATCCCTGTTATTCATTAATTTCTGTTGAAGGCTGCAAAGGATAAACCACTGAGTGTATATTTCCAGATAAAGGTTATCCCTTGTTTCACGGAATTTTTCGAATGACATTTTTGCCATATGGGTGGCTTCGGTCTGTGCAGCTTTCTTTGTACCAAACCATGGGAACATCTGCATCAGTTTGAACTCGGCAACTTGTTTTCCTCCGATAATATCCATCGGTTCAAGGAAAAAGCCCATTTCAAGTTCAGGGTCTTGATAAGCTCCTGCTTGTGGGATTTTTTGCAGCGATGCCTTATAAACCATAAAATCGGCTTTAACACCGGGGTTATTTGAGGCTGCAATTTTGAGATAATGGCTAAGCGAATCAGCAGTTTGTGCTGAAACTGCACCGGTTGCCATTATCATCATTAATAGCATTGTTAAATATTTGATTCTTATTGTTGTCATAATACAATCTGTTTTTATTCTTTTATTTTACCGTGTTTTTTTATTGCTGATTCACGCCACCAACATTGAAACACTGGAACTACGAACATAGTCATCGACTGGATAAGCATACCCCCAAAAGTAGGGATGGCCATCGGAACCATAATATCCGCTCCTTTACCAGTCGACGTTAGTACCGGAAGTAAGGCAATAAGTGCAGTTGCCGTAGTCATAGCAGCAGGGCGTACTCGTCTTAATCCAGCATGAACTACAGCCTCTCTAATTTCATCTTTGGTATGTGGGTCACGTTCAAGGAAAGTATCATGGATATATGTACCCATTAATACACCGTCATTGGTGGCAATGCCGAATAAAGCAATAAATCCTACCCAGACAGCAATACTCAGGTTTATCTGATGCATTTGAAACAGGTCGCGCATATTCATATCCCCGATTGAGAAGTTCATAAACCAAGGCTCTCCATAAAGCCACAGCAGGATAAATCCTCCGGCAAAAGCTACGATTACTCCGGAAAAGTGGATCAATGATGCTGTAACGGTTTTGAACTGGAAATACAATATCAATAAGATAGCCAGCAAACTTAACGGTATAACAACCAATAGTCGATTAGCAGCCCTTTTTTGTTGTTCATAATTTCCAGCAAACTTATAAGATACACCTTTGGGTAATTCTAACTGCCCAGATGCTATTTTATCTTTAAGTATCTTGTCAGCTTCCTTAACAACATCTACTTCAGCTTTCCCTGCCACTTTATCAAAGATAACATAACCAAGCAAGAAGGTATTTTCACTTTGGATCATCTGCGCTCCTTTGGTATATTCTATATCTGCTACTTCCTGTAAAGGAATCTGGGCTCCGGTTGCTGTAGGTACAATCAGTTTAGCCAATTCTTCGGGATTATCTCTCAATTCCCTCGGATACCTTAAACGCACAGGAAAACGTTCACGCCCTTCTACGGTTGTGGTCAGGGGCATTCCTCCTACTGCCGCACCGATCACATCTTGTAAATCTGCCACGGTAATGCCATAACGCGCCATATTCTGACGGTTTAGTTTTATTTCAATATAGGGTGCTCCGACCGCACGATCATAAAATACAGTAGATGAAAGAATCGACGGAATATCTTTCAAGGCTGTTTCCAATGCTTTACCACCTTGCTCAATGGATTCCAAATCGGGTCCTGATACTTTTAATCCCATCGGCGCACGCATACCTGTCGAAAGCATAACCAAACGGGCTTCTATAGGTTGTAATTTGGGCGAGGATGTAAGTCCGGGCATATGGGTTACGTTCACAATTTCCTGCCAAATATCATCCGCTTTTTTAATGTGAGGGCGCCACTGGCGGAAATAATCTCCTTTGCTGTTGATAACAAGACTATCGGCAGGTAGTAGGCGGAAACCATCTTTTGGATTATAAGTACCTCCACCTTTTAAAAGAAATTCACCATTACTATTAACTTTAAATCGTTGCCGATGCCCATCTTCGTCCAGTATATATTCGCTACGGTAGTTAATCGTATTTTCAAACATTTGGGTTGGAGCCGGGTCGAGTGCAGAATTGACACGTCCCCATTTACCTACGGTTATATCGACTTCGGGGATATTGGAAATACGCTTATCCAGTGTTTCTATAAATTGTAAATTCTGCTCTATACCCGTATGTGGCATGCTGGTTGGCATCAAAAGGAACGAGCCTTCGTTCAGGCTTGGCATAAATTCTTCACCGATGCCAGGGAAACGTTCACTCGAAGCCTGCCAGAAAGTAGTCTGTCTGAAACTCTTCCAGCCTACGGTTTCAAACCCTTTGGCGACAAAACCGAATGTTGTATCGAATCCCAACCATATCATAATACCAAAGAATACCGTAACCAGAGGTATAAGCATAAATTTCCAACGATGTTCCAAGCACCAACGTAAGATACGTTCGTAATAAATTACCAATATCCATAACAAGGCTAAGATTATACTTATAGCTACAAGAACAAATATCAGGTTTAAAAAGAATCCTTCCTGTGGGCCAATAGGTAGCCATTCGATAGTCAGGTAATAGACGGCAACCAGAATGGCAATGCCTATATTTATATAAGTAGGTATCTTCTTATTCGTCAAACGGTTGGCAAGGAAGTTATTTAGTCCGAATAGAGTGAGTGCTAACGCAGCAAATACACCTGTAAAGACAAACAACAGAATACCTCCAGCTATCAAGATAATATTAGCAATTCTACGCATCTGGGCGGAAGTTACTTTAATGGAAAATGCATAATAGGCCAGTGTTGGTAACAGGCTTAGCCCCAGTAGTAATGCTGATACAAGTGCAAAGGTCTTTGTAAATGCTAGCGGATGGAATAATTTCCCCTCTTGTGCCTGCATGGCAAAGACCGGCAGGAAGCTCACAATGGTTGTAAGCATAGCTGTAGTAATAGCCCCCGAAACTTCTCTAACACTTTTATATATCAGATTCGCAAAGGCTTTCCCTTTAGAAATACCTTCATTTTCAGGCATTTCCATATGCCGGATAATATTCTCTACAAAGACGACTCCGACATCTATCATGACCCCGATAGCGATAGCAATACCCGACAGTGCAACAATATTAGCTTCAATCCCTGTATAACGCATGATTATAAAGGTCGCTAATACTGTTATAGGGAGCATGGCGGAAATTACAACTGATGCACGTAGATTAAAGACTAATACTATTACAACAATAATACAAATCAGTATTTCGTGAGAAAGAGCGGTTTCCAGCGTCCCTATAGTTTCTTGTATCAGTCCTGACCTGTCATAGAAAGGAACAACAGTAACTTTCGATATAGTTCCGTCTGCCAGCGTTTTTTGTGGCAATCCAGCTTCCATCTCTTTGATTTTTGCTTTTACATTGTCGATAACTTGCATTGGATTAGAACCATAGCGGGCAACCACAACGCCGCCGACAGCTTCGACACCTTCTTTATCCAGACCACCTCGACGTGTCGCTGGCCCCAGATTGACAAAAGCGACATCTTTTATTTTTACGGGTACACCGTTGCGGACAGTAATAACTGCTTCTTCCAGATCGGAAACATTCTTAATATATCCCAATCCCCTGACTAGATATTCAGCCTTATTGATTTCCACCGTTTCAGCACCAATATCCAAATTGCTCTTTTGCACCGCATTCATCACATCCATGATGGATACATTAAAGGCACGCATGGCATTGGGATTTATTTCTACCTGATATTCTTTCACAAACCCACCAATAGATGCAACTTCGGATACTCCTTCGGCTGCCGAAATCGAATATTTGGCATAAAAGTCTTGAATAGTCCGTAATTCATCGGGGTTCCATCCTCCGGTAGGCTCTCCTGTTTCAGGATTACGTCCTTCAAGAGTATACCAGAATATTTGTCCTAAAGCGGTGGCATCGGGCCCCAAGCTGGGCTGTACTCCTACAGGCAGCGTTCCCGCAGGTAGAGAGTTCAGCTTTTCCAAAACTCTGGAACGACTCCAGTAAAATTCGATGTTATCGTCAAAAATGATATAAATAAACGACATACCGAACATAGAGGTACTGCGGATAGTTTTTACTCCGGGTATCCCCAGTAATGAAGTAGATAACGGATACGTAATTTGTTCCTGAATATCTTTAGGTGAACGTCCCATCCATTCGGTGGCGACAATTTGCTGATTTTCCCCTATATCAGGAATAGCATCCACAGGGACGGGGTCGCGTGGCAATACGCCACCATGCCAATTGAATGGAGCTGTAGATAGTCCCCAAACAATGATGATAACAAGTAATAACAATGTTATAACTCTGTTATCGAGAAAATACTTGATGATTCTGTTAAGCATACTACATATTTTATTTATCAGTTAATAATAATTCGTTCAATTTTTCCCATCCACCTCCGTTATAGACATTTATAAATCCTTGATGTGTTAAAAATGACTTGGCTTTTTCACTTCTCTTTCCACTACGGCAAACTATAACAATAGGTTCTTTTTTTTGTAGGAAAAAAAGAGAATCATTGAATTTATCAAGTGGAATATTTATAGAATTTCTTATATGACCTTCATTATACTCCAGCTCTGTGCGAACATCAAGTATAATAGCGGATTTATTCTCTACCAGATACTTAATATGGGTATAAAGAGGCACTGACGGTTGGGTGACAACCGAATCAATTAGAACTGTATCCGTACTATAATGGGTATATACGGGACGTCCTATGATATAGCCATTGGAGATAGCTATACCAATTAGAAAATAAAAAGGTTTCATTGTTTTTTGATTTGATAAACATTTGTTAATCTTTAGTTATAGATATAAACAACCTTACTACATATTCGGTTTAGGATATGCATAATCAAGCGAATGACTATATAGCCACAAGGTTTATCAAATCAAATACGATAGATGCAAATATAAGTCAACAGGTCTATGTTATGTAAACTAAAACCTCCTGGCGGAAAGTATTGACTTGTTTTTGTTATGCCCTCATTATTTGTAGGTATAAGCAGATTAAGAGCTAACCATACGCTTTCAAATGTTGGCAATACATTATTCAAGTTAAATTGTTGAGCCTGATACTGATAGTCATCCGTGGAAAATTCAATTTTTTGGATGTCACAGCAGTTCTCATGAGATGGTAATATATTATATTCCTGTGCATTTTGGTTAGAATGGCAGGAATCATTTCCCTGTTGTGGCATTTCCATATCTTCACAGCAGGACTCTTCTATTTCATTGTTTAAAACTCCAAAGGAATATAATTCTCCTGCACAAAAATGCATAGCAAGTACGGGATGAGCCCCGATAACCAGCATTAATAGTAACAGAAATATTGATATAACCTTCTTCATTTTTATTACTGTAAAATTTTGCTTATAAAGTAAGCCATCTGCAAAAGTAGATAATTATTTTAATATAAACACAATAAAATTGTTTTTTTTGCTACAAATGATTAAATGTGCAAGGTGCAAGTATCTATATATAGATAAACTTGCACCTTGCATTGCATATAAAATATTATTATTCAGATATTTTGGTTGTTTCAGAAATAGTTGTAACTTTGAACCTGAGTTTTATGCAGACAAATCGGCGTCAAGGGCAGCAAGTACTGCCAGTAATATGCAGCAAGAGTGCAGATTTTACTTTGATTTGTACTTTGAAACTTATAAATGATGATTTTTTCACTTAATATGTGTGGTTTGGTAATCCGAGGATTCGGGTACAGCCTTACCACAATGGAAGTGTCAATAGAGACGTGGAGATTAAAGCGCTGTAATTGAATTAGTTAGCTTTGTTTAACCCAATTCGTACCCCCTAAGATAATTCGTAGGGATGAAGCATTAAAATCCAGTCATTTAAGGTCTTTAGGTGGCTTTCCCGTCCGTTCCGCCCAAACAGTCGGAAAGATTTGGAAAGCTAATGTGTTGAAATAAAGTAAGTTAAAAATAACTTAACCCAACTCGTACCCCCTAAGCAAAATCAAGAGGGTAACATATTGAAACACAGCAATTTAGACCTTAAAGGTGGCTTTCCCGTCCATACCGCCCAATAGAAAGCTAATAGTCCTTAATACAGATTGTTAGCTTTTTTTTATTTTTATGTTTTGCACCACATGTATACATTTTTGAATATATACTTACCATCTTTGTATCCCTCATCCACAAACAAAGCCATAAAAAACAGAATATAATTTCTAATTTAAATCTCAAATAGCTATTCTCTTTATTTTCTTCAATAAAAAAGCTTCTGAAATTGATTCAAAGGCTTCCAAATTAATTATTGCTTCTTAATCCTCACATTCCCGTAGAGTTTCGCTAAGCAACCTCATCATAAAGAAAACCTCATACGTGCGTTCGTGCATAGCTTCCAATTCTGCCTGTTGCGAACGGATTAACAATAAAATATACTCCTTCATCATTTCGTTGATTAAATCAGCTAATTCCTTAGGAGAAGTGTTGTTAATCAGGGAATTATTAATCGGTTGTATATAAATTCTTCGTTTATTTGGGAGAAAACAAGCTATCGTTGCCTCGTCCAAAGAAAGAGCTGAAAGCATTTAAAGAAGTGTTCTTAATGCCGGAGAAAGTCAGATTGTAGAATTGAGCATTCCTGTAAAAGACCTTGCCTACTTTGACGATAAAGCTCACGATTGGGTAGTAGGGTCAGATAAATTTGCATTATCTTGCGGAGTTTCATTTACTGATATTAAGAGTACCATAACTGTACTGGTAAAATAAGTATTAATTTTATATTGACAGAAAATAAAAGAATCCTGTATCTCTATTGAGATACAGGATTCTTATTTATTATTATTTTTGAATCAATAATATTGATTTATAATTTCCTGCATTTTGGGTCTACCCTCATCAGTATCGCCAACTTCTTTTTTTTGTCTTAATAATTCTTTCTTCATCCCTGCGATGATTTTTTTATATTCAGGATTATTATATTGATTCTTGTCCTCATAAGGATCTTTTTGTAAATCGTAGAATTCCCAGGTAGGTGAATGGATATCTTTTTGAGAGCCTTTAGTATCAAGAGGATCACCATATAAGAAAATCAATTTGTAGCGATTATTCCTCAGTCCAAAATGAGCCGGACGGATTTTCTCTTGAGTCCAATAACGATAATACATCGATTTTCTCCAATCTTTAGAAGTCTTTCCTTTAAGATTATTTCTGAAACTTTTACCTTGTGAGAGTTCAGGCGTTTTTACACCTGCATAATCTGCAAGAAGGGATGCGAAATCTATATTAAGAATAATATCTTTATTCCGTGTATTTGCAGGTATTTCTTTTGGGTATTTGATAACGAAAGGCATTCGCAGCGACTCTTCATACATCATCCTCTTGTCAAAGAATCCATGTTCGCCAAGAAAGTACCCTTGATCGGAAACATATATTACAATTGTATTATCGCTAATACCTTGTTCATCTAACGACTTGAGTAGTCTTCCGATATTATCATCAATGGCAGCTCCGCAACGTAGATAATCTTTTATAAGTTTCTGATAGGTTTTCTTTCTGGCTGCTTCTTTATCTAATCCTTGAGTCGAAAATGGTAACTCTGGATATACACACCACCACTTCGAAGGATCTTTTGATGCTGTTTCCCATCTCCATGCCATATTTTCGAGTTGTTGCCCCGGAAAAGTTCTGCCTGAAATGTCTGTGCTAAACTCCATCATATTGTGCGGTTCAGGAAATTCGACATCATCATATAGGTGTTTGAGTCTTTCCGGAAAATCCCATGGCTCATGAGTCGCCTTGAAATGACAAAACATCATGAATGGTTTATCTTGTTCCCGATTACGAATCCAGCCAATGGTCATATCCGTGACAATGTCGGTAGAGAATCCCTTGATTGTATCACCTTGTTTTCCTTTGTCATCATCTATCCAATTTTCGGAAGTTTTCATTATCGGATCAAAATATTCTCCCTGATCATGAAAAACATAAAAATCGTCGAAGCCACTTGGCTTCTTCTTGAGATGCCATTTTCCGAAAAGTGCTGTTTGATACCCTCCTGCCTGCATTCTCTTTGCAATATTATCCGCCTCCGGCATTAAGGCGTCGCTAAGAGTGTAAACACCGTTCTTATGGCTGTAAGCTCCTGTCATAATGGCTGCGCGACTGGGTACGGAAATAGAGTTCGTACAGAAAGCATTATCAAGAACACATCCTTCCGATGCCAGTTTCTTTATATTTTCATTCTGGACATATTGGCTCAATACTCCACCATAAATCCCCCATGACTGCGATGTATGGTCGTCAGAGAGGATAAACAGAATATTTGGACGCTGATTCTTGTCAGCTGCAGGTGAAGTTGCCTGTCCCATAAGGGGCAGGCAAGCACCAACAGTTCCTATTGAAAATAGTAACCTGTTATTTATCTTCATATTTACTGATAATCTTTAGTTAACCCATGTGTGCGGCGTCCTGTTCCTTTTTTACGAGTCAGGTTATCACCCAGATCTTCGCGCATTTCGTCGGCAACTTTCATTAATTTTATTGCAACTTCAGGATATTGACTAAAAACATCGTAACGTTCTCCCGGGTCGCGACGAAGATCATATAACTCACATTTCTGTACATCTTCGTTGATTAGTTTACCCGGTTGCCCATCATTTCCAGGTACATATGCCCCATAAGTCACATACTGGTGAGGAAAAACAAGTTTAAACATACCATCGGTTACTGCTTCAAGATCGTTTTGTCTGAAATAGTATACAAAAGATTCTCTTGGATTTGCTTCTTTCTCGTTTTTCATTAAAGGAACGAGGCTCACTCCGTCAATTTTCTTTTTGGGTAGAGGAGCATTTGTAATTTCTGCAAGAGTAGGGAATAGGTCAATATTGGATGCTAATTTGTTGCAAGTAGTTCCTGCATCTATTTTTCCTTTCCAATACATAACACAAGGTACACGGTTACCACCGTCGAAGGTAGTTGCTTTAGCTTCGCGCAAACCGCCTGCCGAGCCTGCATGATTTCCGTAGTTCGCCCATGGACCATTATCAGATGTAAGTATAACAAGTGTATTCTCTTCTAAACCTAACTCTCTAAGAGTTTTAATTATTTGCCCTACACTCCAGTCTATCTCCATCATTACATCGCCATATAAACCTAGCTCACTCTTTCCTTTGAATTTATCAGACACTGCTAATGGAACGTGAGGCATGGAGTGAGCTAGATAAATGAAGAAAGGCTTATTTTTGTTTTTCTTTATAAAATCGACAGAGCGATCTGTATAATCTGTTGTAAATCGGGTCTGATCGGTGTTATAACCAATTATTTTATTACCGTCGATTGTAGGTAAATCGGGGAAATTAAATATTTCACCTTGTTGAGGATGATAAGGCCACATATCGTTAGAATAAGGTAACCCATAGTATTCATCAAATCCGTTTTGTAGAGGTAAAAAAGGCTTAGCATCTCCTAAGTGCCATTTGCCATAAATAGCAGTGCTATAACCTTTTTGTTTTAATAATTCTCCCATAGTCATTTCATCAGGATGAATTCCGTATGGAGAATTTGGACCTGGAGCTCCCGAAAAGCCTATTCGGTTGGGATAGCATCCGGTCATTAATCCGGCACGAGAGGCGCCACTGATAGGCTGTCCCACAAGAAAATGAGAGAAACGCATACCTTCAGCAGCCATCTGGTCTATATTCGGAGTAGTGTAACCATAGGCTCCATTAAATGAAAAATCACCATAACCTACATCATCTAGGTTAATAAGTACAATGTTTGGGAGTTCTGCTCCATAACTAAGAACAGGGAGCACGCTTAACGCTCCCAATGTTATTAATTTACTTCTTACCATCTACTAATTATTATTTAAAAATTTAGGTAAATATAATCAGAATTAATTATTCTATCCGGGATTTTGTCCTAAATTTGGATTTAGAACTGTTTGACCTAGAGGGATCGGAAATAAATAGAACTTATCATTCCATCCCGGATTTGGTTTTTCCATCTCTTTATATCATGATAACGGAATCCCGAGCCAACCAATTTGGCACATCTTTCACGACGGATTTCCCATAAAGCAAGGTCTACATCTGCATCATGATATGTATCAGAAGAAGCATCAGTATCAGAAACTACCATCCCCTGTATACCTGCGCGTACACATAGTTTATTGATTGTGGCATCTGCTACAGCCTGATCGAAATGATCTAATTCGAGCATGGCTTACAAGTACTTTTCCCATACGGAATATAGGATCGTCTGTCTCTTGTAGTGCGTTCATTTTAATCATCAAGACTATTGTATTTTATATATGTAATACCTTGTCTGTGTCTCAATTTCTGCAACCTTCACGACTGTTAGATTGAGTATACGTGCTACATAGGAGTCTGTTCAAGTAGTGAAACTTTACCTTTATCTCCCGATTTAGAAGTTGTTTTTACCAGATTATTCATAAAATCTATGTATTCCTGTTCTTCTGGAATCCCTGTATAAGTCCAGCTATTTGATTCAATAGGGACATTTACTTTGTATGGAGGGCATACAATATAATACAATTTGTGATCTCTGTTGCGGAATCTTTTATACACAGTGGTGTCAGATTCATGTTAAACAGAATATAGGTATGCTTTTTTTCTAATTAATAGGTATTGAGTTGTTTAAATGCAAGCACCCTGAAAATATTTTCAGGGTGCTGATAGCTGATATATGAAAATTTTAAATTAGATCATAAGAGTTTTCTATATTTACTAATTCGAAATCTTCAGGAACTTCTTTGATTGGTTCTTCCAATTTTTCTCCATTCTTAAAGTGTAAATATCCAAGATATATTGCACTATAAAATATTAGCCCGTCAGATTTTCTTTTCCAGGCTTTACCTTCCGGAGGCGTTGGAATATCAGGATCTTCAACCCTATAGTTGGGTTCTTCCATTCTGCTTACTGTTTGTTTTTTATCTTTTTCTTCCATAAATATTATTTTATTATTGAAACATTTACCCTAAATTGCTTAGAGGTTGTATCTTACTCGCTACAATTGACCAGTTTACTGCAGATTTATATGCATTTACTAACCCATCCGGAACATAAATGTACCAACTATGGTAGGGAAACATATTCCAGTGATTGGTAAACTCTGTACATGGTATCATATTTGGAGACCTTATGATTAGTTTTGCGTCCACAGCCCATGGAACACCGGATATAGCCTGACCTGCTGAGTTTGCATTCGCAAACCTTATTCCAGCAGGTTGATATGTTTCTGGTAAATCTATACGTTCATACATTCTATGTGCGCCAAATATTCGTAAATAAGATCCTGCTACTGGTTTACAGGTAAGATTCCTAATTTCGATATTCCTTATGCCTGAGCCTAAAGTTAATGTAGTCAGGTTGTTACCGCTTTTGTCATCTATGATCAAATTTTGTAGTGTAGGTAGATGGTCATCAAAATACAGCCTATTTGTTGTGTTTGATGATACACCGGTGATATTTACAGTTTCTAGGTTCGCTAACATTGGGAGTTGCACATCGTAGACATTTGTTAAAGTAATAGTTGATAAGTCTTTTCCCCAATTGTATGTCACCTCGTTAGCATCATCTTTTTTCACATAAAAAGGTTCGGTTATAGTCACTTGATCATATCCTCTCAATGGTAATACATATCTGTAAAATGTTATATTATTGGCTATTTGTTTAGCTAAGATCATACCTTTTCTTTCTGTTTCGATATATCTACCTGAAAGAATGAATTTCTCAATAGAATAACAGTTCTTTACAGTTGTATATTTGAATTGAGGTACAGTATCCAGAGTTTCGTGTGAAGCATATATTCCAAGAGTTTTAAGAGAAGGCAAGTCAGATATCTCTGCTCGTCCTGATTGAATAGATAATCTTTCAAGACTATCAACATTATCAATCAAAGTCCCTGTCCCTCCCCAATATCTAGCTTCGTCAAAATATTTTGCTCCAGAACCAGATAATAGACCGGAAGGAATATTCTTGTATTGTACTTCATCTGCACTGATTTCGCCATCTTTGTTCGAGTCATAATTGGCAATGGCAATGGCTCTGACAATATCATCCTCAAAATCTATAACATCTAATAGTACATTATATGTAACTTTTAATTCTGGCATATTTTCATTGATTCTGGCTAGAGTTGCCTGAGATATGGAATCGATATGAATTTTTCCAGTGATTACTGCTACATCAGTAGGGTTATTGTTATCATCTTCTCCTGTCATACCTAGTAGAGCTATCATCACTTTTGCAGAGGTGTCACGTGCATCAATATTTATAAGTCTTACCTTTCCAAGTTTATTACCTTCTGTATTTATACATTGTTTCACCAACTCATAACCATTTATTCCCGGAACATTTTCGACTACAATAGTATTGAGGTTTGTGTAGCCTTCTAATGTCAGAGTCGTTAGTTGTGGCTGATTCTTGACATACAGAGAGGTGAATGTTGCCGGCAAATTCATTGTTTTGAGAGTACCTGAGGTGGTTAAAGCTGCACCTGTAATACCAGATCCTCGTGCTTCAATTTCTTCTAGAGAATAGCATTTCGTTAATTCTAAAGATTGTCTTAGGTTGGGGCAGTTGGCAATGTTTACCTTCTTCAGCATTTCATTAGAACCTGTATGAAGGACTGTTAGGTTTTCATTACTATAGCCTTTAACTAAACTACCGATTATTAGTTCTTCCAGAGCTAAGGCATTTGTGATATCTACAGTACCGGGATATTTTGCAGATAAATCTCCCAATGATTTAACTGCTGAGATTCCATATATGATGGTTTCAGTATCGTTAAATTGGATTGCCGGAGATTTTATTTTGTATTCTCCTCCGGCATATCCTCTTATTGAATCAGTTATATATGAACCATACTTAACTTGTAAATAACCAGGTTTGTTTATACTGATATTAAAATCAGCATTTGGTGTTACCCCTTGCCATATTTGCGGAGTATAAAGACGCATTGTTGCATAGTCTTTTAGATAATCTCCGGCAGCATATTTACTATCTAGGTACATGAAACGGTTTTTAGTCCACCATATTCTATGACGCATACGGCTTCCTTGTAATGCATATAGATATGCTCCATTTCCGGATTTAAGGAGTGGTTCAATGTATTTGAAGAATCCGTCTCTGTTATAAACGGCTTGGCACCATTTATCAGATTGTCGGTTTTGGAGTACTTCTAAAGTAACATCTGTAGATAGAACTTGTTGTTGCCTGATACGTTGATACAATGCTTTTAGTTCATCCTTATAGGCAGCTTCTACCAATGTCCATAATTCAGAGTTCCAACCATTCCATACATGTCCGTCTCCATGAGGGTCTTTTGATTCAATATTGAAGTCGAATGCAATCTGACCTTCGTTGTTGATACCTAATACAGTGTCGTTGTCATAAAAAATGAAATACCATAGAAGTTCGCCAGATGCTCCTCGTTCACCATAGGTTGTGAGCATCTGATTTTTTGCTCTTTGGTCAACCATGCCGAAGATTTCAGTAGTAAGGCAGTAGAATAATAGCCAATCAACATTAAAATGCTCTGCACACTCTTCTTTAAATTTAGAAGGATTGCCTTTACAAGATACAATCCATTGACACAGTTTGCTTAGATTCGAAGCATCTTCATGTCCGTCCGGATAGCGCCCTTCAAAGTCATTCAGCCAGTCAGTACCTGTAAAATCTGCAGCCTTAAATAAACATCGGTCCGCTGTATTATTCAAGAATTCCCAACATTCACATCCTTCGGTAAATCCAAATACCTGAACGGAAGATTTATCATCATTGAAATTATATTTTCCAATAAATTCAGTGTTTGATGAAGGTGTTTCTTTGTGGAATACAAGAATTGGATACCCAAATACAGTTGTCCTGATCCTGTCATCCTGCGTTTGAGGTTTTACCTTATAGTTCAGTTTTCTCAATGCTTCGTCAATAAGTACAGCCATACCTGTATTATGTGTACCGGAAGATTCCGCAAAATCGGCTTTCAGACAGAATACATCTGCGGCTATCTTATCACCTTGCATTTGATATTGATTAAGATGTTCTCCGGTTTCAGACAAAGTCAATCCACTCTTTAGCTTAAATTTAAAATTCTTGCGTGGATAATATTGAGATGATGTTCCTTGAACATCATTCTGTACATTAATAGCTGTAAATGAATTGAATGGGTTCAGCCGATCTTCGTATATAACATCACAGTTCTTTTTATCACCTTTGAAAGTAGGTAATTCTCCAATGAATGTAAAACATGGAAGATAGTTTAATGCTTTATTGTAATCAATGCTGCCATAATCATCTATAACGTTATTAAAGCTATATTTTTCTATCTTTTCATCGAAATTTTCGATGTCGAAAATATAATTACCGAATACCTGATCATAGTTGAGGTTGTTTTCATACCAGCGTACAGTATAAATCATTGTTGTACAGCTCCTGTTCCCTGATGATAACCTCAATGGTTGAGATACACTTTGTGAAAAGTTATCTGTTGATGGATATTGTAATGAACCTGACATTACACCATCGATATAGAGATATACTAATCTGGACTCAGCTTTTTTCTCTACAACAAATGTTATACTCGTTTTGGTCAAACTATCTAATCTTGCAGATAGGATAGATTGAGCGGAACTTATTTTTACCGAAGAAGGTGTTAGTGAGATTCCTACTCCACCCAACATACAACTTATGACTTCTGCATTGGCGTCAGTGACATTCATTGTTGCGTATTCGATTGTCAATGTGAGACCATTAAGTAGTGCAGAATTAGAAAAAGGTGTAATACCAATATCTACAGAAGAATCACCTATTAACCGAAGATGATTATTGTTATTCTCATCTTTTTGCCAACCGTCTTCACCCCACAAGAAGTTCTTGAATGTTGCATCATAACTACCAAATGCCCATGAAGCCCTGTCTGAACTGAAATTAGATTTCCCAATAGCAGAAGCCTTGTATCGTAAATCACCTTTTTCTTCCGCAATATCATATTCTGATGGTATGACATTGATATTTACGCTCTTTGACACTCCTTTGCAACGGATTTCCATATTCATAGAACCTTGTTCGTATGCAGCATAGCTCCATAACTGGCGGGATCGGGGAACATCTAAAGATTGTTTTACAACATTATCAATAGCCAATTCTATCCGTGTAGTAGTGCTTTCTGGATCATAAACTAGATATGGTATCTCGATAATCTCGAACTGAGGTACTTCCAACTTTCTGTATGAGATTGTAATTACTGGTTGAGTAACCCCTGCGTCAGCGTATATAAACTCATAATAAAGCTCATTACTTATCAACTGGGATCCTTCGATAGAACTTTCAGCTACAACTCTTATTGAGTTAGCCCCTGAAAGAAGACCTGTTAGGTTCTTTGTCAATTGTTTACCGGATGCTGTTGTTGTTTCGGAACCTATTTCTATGCCATTAAGCCAAAAACGTATTTTCTTTTCTCCGGAGCCTATCGGGGTGTACCGGAAGGCTACAGGACTAGTCTTGTAAATTATATCATCGGCAAAGGTCGAAGTAAGTATAAGAGATGCTTTTTGAACATTGAAGGTAATACTTCTAACGTTTTCATAACCATCTGTTACTCTTACTCGAATGATATTGGCTCCTAAGTTCAACGAGTCTTTTACATTGTATTCATTATCTCCTTGATGTATATTTCCACTGAATGCGGGAATACCATTGACTGTAATCATAACTGTACCATCTCCGGTATCATCTCCTGTTTCTTGGTCTATAGATGTAAAGTTGTATCTGATAATCGCATCAGAGCCTTCTCCAACTACAAGGGATGTTCCTCCAACTGCCCGTACACGCATTACTATTCCGGATGGACCTGTGCCACCCCCACCTTCAGGTAATATAATTGGATCTCCTACGACCTCCCCATTAGATGTCAGATATAGTATGTTCTCTTCGGTATATCCTCCATCTATCTTACCTTTTACATTCGCATCTAAGAGTACAAGCTGTGCTTTAACGCTTTCAAGGTCTGATAATAAGGGAGATAAATCTCCGGTAAGCGCGAATTGTACCCAACTGCCTTCGGATTCCCATGAACCGGTAGACTCACCAATAAACTGGTCTAGTACCCACGTTCCATCAGAAAGCTTGTAGGTTATTATTTGTCCTAATATTCTGTCTGATGTTTTTACCTTTTTTCTGGCATCAAAAGCAGTTGAATAGGCTGTATTATCTTTATAACTAAGATTGATTATACCTGAAGTTAGTTCGATAGCACTCCCGACATCTTTTCCTTCTGATGTTAATTGTAATTTATTCTCACTATTAATGTAGCATCCATCCGCTTTTTCAGCCATTTTATCTGATAGCGCTTTTACAGCATTGGTAATAGCATTATTGAGAATTGATATATCTACATTCGTTGCAAATTGTCTCCAATCTGCATTATTTCCCCATGAACTGACATTGTTACCAACAAACATTTCAAAAATCCATGTTTTTGAATCTAGCTGATATGTTATCATCTGACCTAATACTCTGTCCGAAACTTGTACTGAGTCTCTTGCTTCAAGTGATGTGGTAAATGCATAATTATTCTTTTCTTCTGAGACATTTAATGCTCCACCTGAACCAACTGCTTTCCAGTTCGAGTCGGCTTTCCATGCATTATCATTATATATGTCTGTAGTGGTTGAATACTCTATTACTACTTTCTCTTTAGTCCGATATATCAGTATCTGATTGACTTCTCTCAAAGCATGAGGCACGGCCAGACGAGCTTCGATTTTATTCTCGTAATCGTATTTATCAGTATACTCCGAAATATTTAGAATGTAATTTGTAGTTATATTTCTCCAATATGTACTTGTGTCCCATTGACTAATGTTAGTTCCTTCAAATATTTCCTTAATCCAGCTATATGAGTTCGTGTCTGTAATTTTGGCTCTATATGTAAGTATTTGCCCTGCTCCTCGAAGGTTTGCCGGTACTGCATTTCTGGCTGCTGCCGAGTTGACAAATTGATAATTGTTTACTTCTTGAGAAACATTTAAGAAGCTGTTTTTGGGAGAGCGTAAGTCAAGAGCCTTAGTTGTTGCATCCTGGGACATCGGGGTCGTTTGCGAACTACCTGTTTGTTGTAAACAAGGATCTCCTCTGTAGGGTAATTGATTCCAGGTATGGATGCCATCTCCTAATTTATATTGGTCTGAATCCAATTCATATCCAACTTCCCCTTGTAGGAGTACAGGATTAATCTCTGCCCATCGAGCTTTTGTATCCCGTCTGTGTTGAAATCTGTCTGCCATAATTTAATATTTATATTATTGTTAATTGTTTATTTTTATCCGATTGCATCACCACAATCGACAATTCTTGCACCTCCATATAGAGTGTCGGCACGTCCTCCATCAAATACTCTTGATGAAGAGCCAAAGTCCTCCCAATACTCAGTCTTTTCCCAATCTGAAGTGTTTTTTCCAGTGAATTGTTGAGCTAACCAGTCTCCTGTGAATAGCCTGAATAGTACTACTTGTCCGGAGGCGCGTAGGGTATCTGTAACAGCATTGCGTGCTGTTACTTTGTCGGGATAATCAAACTTGTTGTTTATTTGAGATACATTAAAAAACTCTTTTCTGTCAGTTTTGTCTTTTACTGCTTCTTTGATATATTCGTCAGCTTCGGTACCACCAATAGTAATGTTTGTACTCCCAAAAAACATATCGAATTTTATGGCACTGGCATCAATCTTCATGTCGATTTTTGCTTGTCCATTATCCATAGCAAGTCCTTCCGGACCACATGCCATATATGGATCCAGTAGCTGGCAAGGAATACTTTTTCCTATTTTAGCTTCATCCTCTTTCGTTAATTTGACTATAATATTGAATGCGCCAGCATTAAGATTCTGAGTTTGTTCGGCACTTAAATCAATTTGAAAGGTATTCTTGTCAATGTTTGAGATTGTCGGTGATATCTTATTTGAATATGGAGTAAATAGTTCAACTGATTTAGTATAACTACTAATATCCATTAACTTCGCAGGAGTGTTGTTGTCATAGGCAGCGAATTTGATATTCAGCGACTCCCCTTTGTAAAATTTTAAAGTTGTCATCTGCTTGTAATTTTTTTATATTCTTTTTATTCTCTTATATCTTTCCAAAACGGTCTTCGATAAGTGTCTATATCTACTGCTTGTTGAGTTTGTCTTACAAGATATAGACGGGAAATCCGAAGGATAGTGTTTAAAAAAGATGAATGATTCTTTTTTCGATTTATTCGAATTCGGGAATTTTGGAGTGATATTTTTTGAGTTTTTCTCTATATATGCATGAGTTTACTATTCTGTGTTGATAAAGTTTTCTCCTTTATTAGATGATTCTAAACCTTTATTTGAGATGTTTTTACTTTATCTATGTTTAAAGATGTAAGTTCATGTTTTTATATTTTCTGAAATTATAAGACAAAGAAAAGAATAAATAGTCTATTTAGCAACTAATATTAGTTTGTTTAACATTATTTAATAGTGTATATATTTACTGAAATAAAAAATATGTCTATATTTGCAAAAACAAATGTTACTAATACAACTTTTATTATGGAGGAAAAAATCTTGTTGTACTTGAAGGATACTGTAAAAAACAGCACATTCTCGGAACGCACATTCACTGAAGTTGCCGAAACTATGACGAAGACTATTACATCGATCGGAATTGCCGAAAATAAAGTAGAAGAGTTTTTGCAAAATCTGCTTCCTGTATTCAAAACATTTCAAGGAGATACAAACAGACAAATTGTGGAAGCTGTAAAGAAATCAAAACCAGCGGAGAAAGAAAAAATCAGATATTCGGGGAGGAAAAGTAAATCGGAGGTTAATACGAAGAGACCATTAACTGCTAATGATATTGCTTTCATTGTGGCAGAAGCGAATAAGCCTTTATTAGAAAAAATAAATCTGTTTGAAGTTGGATCAAAAAGGTCATTTATAATTCAGGAGGTTAAAAGGCAACTTAAAACTCAATATAATTTGGATGAGGAGTTGTGTGATAAAATTATAGGATATTTAGATATTGCACCAGAGAGCACAATTGAAAAAGTTGCGAAAAACGTAATAAGGGAATACAATGAATTTGCTCTAAAGTTTGGTTTATCGGAATTAGTATAAATATGAATTAAACTTATTTTCATTATTAGTCAATATAAGTTATCTAATATTATAACAAAAGGAGTGGAATGATGGATTTGTTGTTGAATGCAGATTTATATATGAATGATTAAGACTATGTAGTAAACCATTATCCTGATATAAAATAATGGTGCAAATAACACAACTTAGCAGAAGTAGGAGATAAACTCCTTAAAGATATTCTACATATTAGATAAATGAGACTTCTCGTATTGAAGAAGGTAAAAACTTCCTGATAAAAGCGAATATTATATAGAAGCGATAAATGTTGATGTAACAATGTTAACAAGAAAATGAATTTGATCTTTCTTGAGTAATTAATTATAAACTTATAAAATAAACAAAAATGGCAAACTTAACATTAAAGAAGCCTACTGCTTCACTTACTGCAAATTTAGGATTATCAATTGGTCAAGCTGGAATCTATTGGGCTGAACGAGGAATGGTAACAGATTCTACAGAATGGACACACTTAGGCGTTGTATTGGTAGGTACAGGGTCTGTTACAGATGAGGCTCCTACAAAAACAGATATCAATGTAGAAGAGTTCGATACTCCTATTTATTCGATTTGGGATAAAGCTAGTGGTATGGTGTATGAAGGAGATATTCCTGATTTGTCTTTAGACTCGGCCATCAAACTTTTAGGTGCAGAGAAAAATGTTTCATATGATAATGTTGTAGGTCTTACAGGGCAAACTTTTGTAAAAGAAGGTATGTTTTGGTTACAATCAGAGAATGGAAGAGGAATTGTATTCACCAATGCGTCATTGGTTGCTAACATTTCGGGTAATGCAACAAAAACTGAAACATTGAATATTCATATTCAGGTAACAGCTAACGCAGGAGGCGGAGCCGGATTCGAAGAAAAAGCAGTAATGCTTATCGGTTAATTTGATACAACCTTAAAATTAAAACCCAAACAGGGGATGGGAGGGATATACGCCCATTCCCTGTTTTTAATAGATACAGAACTATGCAGGAAGCTTCAATAAATTCGCAGGAAGAACAAGGTGCTTTGTTACTAAACAAAGCTGTAAAAATTAAAGCAGGTAAACATACTTACCGGATCAGACCAATGAAGAAATATACTAACTGGCGTATATCTTATCATTTGGTTTCTCAGAAAAAGGTCAACCCCGATATTGCAGCTACAGTGGGGGCTATGCGCTACTATCAGATAGAACAGGCGAAAGTACTCTCCCTTGCTATATTAAATAACTATTGGAGTATTCTATTATTTCATTGGATTTACTGGCGCGTATTACTGCGTAGGCTGAGTGAGCAGGAGTACACGATTTTGTTGTCGGAAGTGGTGCAGAGAATGGATGCAGGTTTTTTTTTGCACAATATCGAGATAGCAGAGAGGATAAACTCATTGACGAGAAAGAGGACTCAGGAGGAAGTCTTAGTTTTCCCAGTAGAACAGAGGCCGGACTGATGGCTTCTTTTATGGAAAAATACCATGTAAGTAAAAAACAATATATGAGTATGCCGTGTGCACTTATTTCTCTGATGATGTTGGATGCTCCCAAGGTATTGTATGGAAAAAAAATAGCTGATCATACAGAGGAAGAAAAAGAGGAAATAGCATTAAAAAATAGAAATTTAAAACCAGTGACTATGTCAATGGCTGAAATACTTAAACAAAATGGCAAATAATGATTCAGGATCTTTATCCTATTCTCTAAATATAGATGCTTCACAAATATCCAAAGAGATCAGAAATGTGGAGAAACAATTATCTACAATCAGTATGATTGGAGATATGTCAGTAAATACGAATGTAGAACAAATAGTCGAGGTGGTTAAAAAAGCGCTGATGGATGAGGACTTTAAATTGAAAGTCACATTAGATGATAGTTTTGATGATGCCATAAAACAAGTGTTCTCTATAGTTGATAGTACTGCAGGTGGTGCTTTAGATGGCTTTTTATCTGGTGACGGCTGGAAAAATGTTCTGGTCGGAGCAGGAGTGAACGGAATATCAAGTTTAATATCAGCCTATATTGATTACACTGATGAACAAGAACGTTCACAGATAGAAACAGCTAAAACAATAGAAGGTATAGAACAGCAAAAACAGAATGTTAATGGACTGCTCTATGAACTTATGGGATTAACCCAGAGTACAACAGATGGTAATATTATTGCTTCTGAACGGATAAGACTATTGAACGAATTGTCAGAAATAGAACCTGCATTGGCTGAGTCTATCAGACAGCGTGCTGATGATCAAAATGTGTTGAATACAGCTATGGATCAATATAATACTTTGGCTGAATTCCAAAGTTTTTCCGTTTTTTTAGCTAATGAAGATAAAGGATTTTTTTCGGATAGTCTTCTTGAAACTCTGAATGAGCTTGGAGATGTCGAAAAGAAAATGAAAATAGCAGAACTGAAAGTGCAGAAGACCTATAATAAGGCTTATGAAATTTTTAAAGGAGGCTTAAAGGCACAATATGCAGAGGATATGAAAGGCTTTAGTGACGGAACCCTCAAGAAAATAGATGAGATATTTGCTGCTAAAAAAACTGAAGTAGATAAGGTGCAAGACTTATTTAATCTAATGAATAGAAGTACTAGTGGATTAGCTGGTGTAAGTTTTTCTGAGTCTTCTACACAAAAGAGTTTTATACATGCAATAGGAGGAAGCCTAAAGGATGATACATTGAAAGAGTTCAGAGAAGTAAATGCCGATTTTGAAAAAGAGAAAGCTAAGACAGACCAAGCTATTCAGGAGTTTGTTGAAAATATTCGTACTCACTTGTCTGTAAAAGGTCTGGACGTTAAACAGAATGAAGATGGTATAAGGAATTATATCAAAACTTGGGGAGATTTGAGTGAACACGCTCAAAAAGGTATTCTTCAAGGGTTAGATATCGATTGGGATAGTCCGAAACAAGAAATGAACCAATGGCAAAAAGAACTACAAGGCATTTTAGGGGATTCGGTTTCTATCAATGTAAATACGACAATGCCTCAGGTAATTGCTGATATACGGAATAATTATTCTGTATTGAAACAGTCTATGGAAAGTTTGGAGCCCATATTGATAAGAGCTAAGTATAATTTTGAGAAAAATGAGTTTGAAGGAGGTTCTAGCGATCCGTTCGCTTTGGCGGCACGTGATCAATATGTGGCAAATCAGATTGTAATGGATAAGCAAAAAGAGGGAGCTGAAAAACTAAATACTCCATTAGAATTGCCAAAGACTACACCGAAAGCGACTGGTCCCAAGAAAGATGAGATACTCCAAAAATATAAAGATCAAATCGAGCTCATAAAGAAATTGAGTGAGGTGTATAGGCAGAATAAAGAAATTTGGAATGATGACCCTGTTTTAGATAAGAATGTTGCTTTAGAAAAGACTTTTGAAAGTTATAAAGATCAATTAGATGCCCTGAAACTAACAAAGGAAAATATATCTGATCCAGAGGCATTTTTTAAAAGAATCCGTTCTGAAGTTGCTAATAATAAGACTCGAAAAACAGAAATAGACAAAATGGTTCTTGATGATTTGCATAAAGTCTTACAAGAAGGACAGAAAGAAGAATGGACTGAATTAAATAAACAAGTAGAGAAAACAAAAGAAGCATATGACTTATATGAGAGTATAAAGTCAAAATTAGGGGATGATAAGGCGAAAGAATTTGTTAAGTCTGAAACTGGTGTTGATATATCAGCTGCTAATTTTAAAGACTATTTTGATGGAATAGCTGCGTCAAATAATCATATGTCTTCTAAAATGGGTGAAGATCTTCAAAAGAAATATGGAGTGAAGGCAAAAGAAACCTTAACTAGTCTACTTCAGGATTTTCAAACTGCAGAAGACAAATTGAATGCCATTACAACTAAATATGATAAAGCAAAATCTGATCTAGATGCAAACAAAGGCTTTATATCTGATTATGATGCTAGGAAAAAAGTAATTGAAAAAGGGAGACAGGATGAAATAGCTAAACTGAGTGATGGCCTTTTAGAGAAAACTAGTACATATAAAACTTTATTTGATGAAGCAACTAAAGCATCAGAAAAAGAAATTACATTTTTAATTGAAAAATTCAAAGCGGCTATTGTTGCTGCAAAAGAAAAGCGAAAAGGAGAAGGCGAAAATGGAGATGGATTATTACATCTTAATATAGATGAAAAAGATATTGCCCGGACAGAAGAACAAATAGAGGCGTTTGTAGAGAAACTGAAAAAAGAAGAGAAAAAAATTCTTGAAAAAAATCCATTTAAAGCATTAAGAAATAGTTTTGATGAATTCCAAAATAATAAGAACTTAATTCAAGACAAGAAAAATCAAATAAAAACTCAAGAAGAAAATCTTAAAACAGCCCAACCGGGAGAAGAAACAGATGGTTTAAAACAGAAGATTGCAGGATTAAAGAGTGAATTAAAAGGTCTTGATGCTCAGAATGCTACTGTTTGGGCAAATATGGCAACTCAAATATCTTCTGCTACTAAACAAGCTACAGATCTGGGCAATTCGCTTGTTTCTCTTTTTTCAGCTCTTTCGCCTGAAGATACAGATACATCTGCTACATTGACCGATATTGTGGGAATTGTAGGAGGTGTTGGAGAAGCTGGTGCCGGAATTGCAAGAATAGCATCAGGTGATATCATCGGTGGTCTTACACAGGGTATTAAAGGTGTTACTTCTATTGTGTCTTCTATAACTAATTTGTCGGATCGGAAGCATGAAAGAGAAATACGTCGTCTGCAAAAGGCTATTGATGAGTCGAAAATAGCCTATCAGGAACTTGGTCGTACCGCAACCAAAGCTTTTGGTGATGCTTCTTATAATGCCCGTAAATTGCAAATTGCACAACTAAAACTACAACAGACTCTTATTCAGAAGCAAATCAAAGAAGAGAAAGATAAGAAAAAGACTGATAAAGAAAAAGTAAAACAACTTGAACAACAGTACCGAGAGTTGGGACACCAGATTGAAGATAGCTTGGGTTCCATACTCGAAAATATGCTGGGTAGTGATATTAAATCTTTATCAGGTCAGTTAAGTGATGCTCTGTTAGAGGCTTTTGTTCAAGGTGGAGATGCTGCGGAAGCATATCGGGATAAGGTAAAAGATGTTGTTGGAGATATCATGCGTTCTATTATTAAGCAGAGGCTGATTGAAGATGTCTTGGGTAAAACTATTGACAAATATGTGAGCAAATGGGTAGATACGGAAGGAAACCTCACAAAAACTCCTGAGCAGATGCTGAAAGATATGGTGCTGATGGGAACTGAATTAGAATCCAAAGGGGATTTTCTTGTTAAAATGTTAGAGAATTTACCAGATGATGTAAAAAAGTATTTTCAGAAAGAAGCCGAATCTCAGCAATTATCGGGATTGTCTAAAGGCATACAAGGGATGACAGAGGATACAGCTATGATTCTCGAAGCATATATGAATACTATACGGGATGTGGTTATCTCTATAATGATGAGCAATGATAATCAGCTTTCTATATTACAAACCTCTCAAATGATACAATCTCAAATACTTACAGAAGTATCTGCTATTAACTCTAATACTGTGGCTCTAAATCGGGCATTTCAGTCAGTAATAGCGCAATCTAGTGGAGATAATGGTGCCGCAATAAGGGTTTATGTAAAATGATGAATTAAAGAAAATGGAAGACAATAAAAAAATATCAGGTTTATTATTGAAAAAAGCTATAGAATTAAATCTTTGCCAACCTTGGCAAGATGCATGGAATGATGATTTTTCTGCTTTAATGAATATGTATAAACGTGGAATGGACTTCTGTGTGGAACATGATTACCCATCATTAGATATTTTACGACAATACCTAAAAGGAAAAACAGAGGATTATAACATATTCATTGATTCGGATAAAGAAATAGAGATTTATTCGGATACAGTAGTAGTTGTAGGTGATAGTCATTTGAAAATAAATATAGCTGATTATGGTGTACTTAATTTATATGTAAGGCATAATTCTAAAACTATAATTTATGGTGGCGAACATTCTGTAATAAATGTTGAAACCTATGATAATTCGGTATTGGAAGTTGAAAATACCTGTAATGTGAATGTATATCAATACGATAATTCGACAGCAACAGGAGAAAGTATTATAATTCATAAACGAGAACGAAATGCAAAATAATTTTTATATACAGAAAGGCAGCGAAGAAGCAAAAGATATCTTCGTGGAGTGGGGAATAACTGTGAATGCTATACGAGGGCTGTTGGATTTGCCTGAATTGAAAACTCCATTTACCCGAAATTGGATAGAAGAGCAGGGTTTAGATCTCTATGTGCCAGACAAAGCCATATTTGCAGATAAGGAGGTTGAGATGGATATAACTTATTATGGAGGATATGGACGCGAACAGTTTCAAAAATTTATCTCTTATTTGATTCAGCCTAATGAGAATCAGTTTATGAAAGAGAATAGAGATGGAGTCTTTCAGATCTTTTCTTCATACCGCAATACCGGAGCACGCCTTTTGTATAAAGGTATGACATTCTCTAAAGAACGGTATAGAGGGCAGTGTATCAGGAAAGATGCTATACAGGCAACCCTTAAATTTATGTGTCCTCATGGACTTTCATTTGGGGTGTCAACATACGGAAAGCCAACAAATTCGTTGACTTTTACTATAACTAAAGGAGAGTCAATAGATGTATTCTATTCTAATGGAGAACGGGACTTAAAAAAAACAGAAACATTTACGAAAGATAGTGTGCGTTTTTGTATAATTAATCCGAGTAGTATCAATTCAGTGATAGTTTCTTAGATATTGACTCGAATGTATTTATTAGTTCTAAAACCAGCTTTGTCAAACTTAATTATACTCAAACTATTATGTTATTAAAGATATACAACCCTCAAGGTAAAGTCATCTTGGAAACAAGAGAATTTACCTATTCAGGAGCTTCGATGGGAGAAAAAATTATTTCTATGACTCTTTATTCGGCTCATAAGTTAGATTTAACGCCTAATTGTTATGTAGAATTCAGAGGAGAGCAGTATATGATACGTAGCGAGCCCTCTATAAAGCGTTCGGCTTCTACCGGTTCTACTGGTGATGCTTTTCAGACTTCTGTTACATTTACATCTAAACAATATGAGCTTGTCGATTGTGACTTTATGGATTATGTATTGAATGATGATATGTATTATTCGGGAATGGATTCCTTCTCTTTTTCAGGAGATGTTTATGATTTGTGTAGAAGAATACAGGCCAACTTAAATGGACAATATACAGGTGAAGATAAATGGACTATATGGATGCCTTGTAAAGATTCTGATGATCCTCAGCCCATTGAAAATATAAATTGGAGTGATAGAATATTAGAGAGTGAAACGCTTCAGATATCTCCATCAAATGAAAACTGTTGGAATGCACTTACAAGAGCTAATAGTGATTTCGGTTTTTTCTTTTATCTAGATACATCTCGAAAATATATCTATGTTGGAGTGGCATATCCAGAATTTAAAGTCGGAGAAGAACTTATTACATTAGAATATGGAAAAGGAAATGGCTTATATGAGATACAGCGAGATGTGGAAGTGAATACAATTGTTACTAAATTAAGAGTAAAGGGTAGTAATCGTAATATAGATCAGAATTATTTGCGTTCTGATTTATTCCCTCGTTTCACTCAAAATCTGCAATTGCCATCTTTTCGGCAAACTCTTAATCAACCTCGACCTATAGATTATATATTGGCTAATCAGTCAAATATTGATTATTTTGGAGTGCGCCCGGGTAATAAAACCTTTGATGATATTTATCCATCTATTACAGGAATGGAAGATTCTCGAGGTAATGCTATTGATGAAATATGTGCAGTAGGAGAGATTATAGATGGTGTAGAGGAAAATGGAGAGTTGAAACAATCTCATTTTTATGTCTATCTCTATGATCTTGGGTTTGATATGAATAGCTATTTGACTTCGGAAGATGCTGTAATGAGTATGAAGACCGGTTATTGTGGGGGGACTGAATTTAAGATAGTTGAAGTTTCACCATTAAATTCAGGAGATACATATTATAATGAGGGGGCTCGTTGGAAATTTCTATTGGAAAAAGATGCCAGTTCGTCAAGTAATTATGTTATACCTTCAGGTAAAATATGTCCACAGAAAGAAGATAAATTTGTATTACTAAATATCCTGATGCCTGAAAATTTTGTTTTGCAGGCAGAGCAGCGTTTAGAAGAAGCTGCCCGGAAATACTTGGAAGAAAATTCGCGGAGTAAGGTTAGCTATACTATAAATCTGGATGAGATATATTTTGCCAATAGTCCTTTGGTTGCTAAAGCTCTAAAAGAGTCGGTTAGTTTATGTATCATTGATAATGAATTAGGTGATATTATTGCAGATGATGGTACAAAATATACTGTAAAATCGGTGCAGAATCTTGTTATTAATTATCGAGAAAATCAGGATATCCCCTCTTATCAAATAACTTTGGCGGAGAAAATTGTTTCGGGAAGGTTGGAACGAATCGAATCTCAGGTGAATAGAGTCGTAGAAAATAATATTCACAATAGTACTCAGAATGAAGAGAATCGTCGCAATTCCATAGTTAATAATCGTAATTTGCGAGAGTTAAAAAATAAAGTATTTGATGCAGATGGTTATTTTGAATCAGGAAGCATCCGCCCTAATACTATAGAAACTCAATATTTGTCTGTCGGAGCAAAAAGTAGCGACTTTACCACCAATAAGATAACCATGAAAGTTTATAAAGAAGATAATACTTTTAAGGTTATTCTTTCAGCGGGATATATTAATCACCGTGCATTATGGTGGGGGGGAGGAGAAAATCCACCAACTGATATTAGTAAATTTACATGGTCTATAAATGACCCATTAGCGCAGATACTAGCTGAAAATAATAAAGATTATTACATTTATGTTCAAGCAGATTGTAAGAGTTATTTGGCTACATGGCATATGAGTACTGAAAAAATTCAAACGGATGCAGATAAGGACTATTATTACTTATTATTAGGTGTTGTTTATCCAGAACAAGAAGGTAGACGTGATATATCTACTGTTAATGGGATGGCGTATATATCCGGAGGTTCTATATACGGGGATATTATAAAATCTATTAATTATGTAGATGATATAACAAATGAGGGTAGTATGTATGATCTGAATAATGGAAGTATTCGTATTGGAAATGAGAAAAGAGGTTTACTTTTTAACACGCTTACCGAGTTATTTAATTTATATAGTATAGATATTGAGTTCAAAAATAAAAATGGAGAGGTTGTTAGTCATTTGGATGGTAATACAGGTGCTGCAATGTTTGGTAAGGGTTTACATTCCTTTAATGCTGATGGATCTTTTAGTATTGCTGGAGGAAATATTTTATGGGACTTGATTAGTGGATTAATTGTAACAGGTAAATTTGAAAGTCAAAAGAATGGAGATCGGATATTGATAGACCCGAATTCTAAAGCTATTAGATTTATGACTTCAGAAAATAGTCTAGTTGGTAACTGGTCTTTTTTTGATTCAGGAAGTATTATTCAATTATTCCATAGGCCAGCAGATTCTCAAATTGATGAAACTCAGATTAATGGTAATAATATATTTTTCCACATCAGAAACACAAATAGTGATTATTCTATTTTTTCAAGAGTCGGCGCATTCGGCGCTAAGTTTGACATAAAAGTTTTTCCAACTAAGGCTCGTTTGGCGGAGTTAGAAATAGGAGAACTGTATAGAGATGGGGATGTTATTAAAATGAAAATTAGTTAATACTTGAGGGTAGTAAGCCTATTTATATGAAAACCACTCCTTAATAATTATATTATAAAAGGAGTGGTTTTTTTATTTAGCTGATATTATGTTAATAATTATTATTGGTAGATATTCTTTTTATAGTTTGTTTAAAAAAAACCAATATTCTTCATAATATTTAGGGTTGAGATTGGTAGGATTAGAAGCATCATACTCATAAAATTTTGATTCGATAGCCTCTCTTTTACTTCGGTTCATCATAATAATCTCTCTAACTTTTCTTCTCAACATATCGAGTGTGATATTTAGTGGGAGGCTTTCTGATGTACTATCTGAAGAAGTAATTGGATATTGTGTTTTTTGATTATCCATATTTGTTGATGTATTATCTAATTCGAGGCTTATTCCGGATGTTATTTCTATTTTCATTGAGTTTAGCATATGGATATTATATATCTGAAAATTGATTTGTGATCTTTTATTAGAGATAAATTTTTTTCAAAGAATATATTTTTCAGAATAACTTTATTTTAAAATCTTTTATTTGTCTTTGTATTAGTAGCTGTATGAATCTTTGCGATGATGTAGAAGTTTAATTGTTTTCTTGTTTTTTTTCACTGTTTTGTTTTCTTAAGAATGTTTTGAGATTAATATAATAAGCTATATCTTTAGCAAAGTAAAATATTCATGTGTATTATCGCTTTATTATTAGGTGGTTGTGTTTGAGTGTTTTTGGCTGTGGTGTAGTTGGAATATACACTGTTTTTTGAGGCTAATGTCTCTAGTCCAAAATTCAAAAAATATTTTATCAGACATATATATTATTATGAGTAAGAGTGCAATTGAAAGATTGATAGAGTTTCATGATTATTTGAAATCGACCGGATATGGAGGACGTAATAAGTTTGAAAAAGCTATAGGAAAATCGGAAGGCTATTTATCAGGCGCATTGAAAAAAAGATCATCTATTGGCTCTGATGTTTTACTGGAAATACGAACAATGTTTCCTGAACTTGATATGGATTGGCTGGTATCAGGTGAAGGTGAAATGTTGAAAGCAGATTTAGAAAATAGTGGCAAAACATTGAGAACCATAGAGACCAGACCACGGATATCTTTAAATGCAGCAGCAGGAACTATATCTACGGCTTTGAATGGTGTTAAGACTGAGGATGCAGAAGATATTCCTATGGTTATAGCATTTTCTAACTACAGTTATTCTTTAATTGTAAAAGGTGATAGTATGGAACCTGAATTTCACTCTGGAGATGAAATCGCTTGTTTGCAGGTACTTCAATCCCAATTTATCCAATGGGGTAGATACCATGTGTTAGATACTTCGCAAGGTATTGTTGTGAAACGGATATACGATGATGGAAACTCTATATTATGCAAATCGGAAGCATCTGATTTGTATAAAGACTTCAAAATACCTAAAAAAGATATTTATAACATAGCTTTGATTGTTGGCCTATTACGTAGATATTAATTCTCATACTCGTAGGTAAATAAAATGCAATAAGGATAATAGAGATTGTCTTTATTATTTCTTTTGTTATTTTATCTACTAATAGGTAGAATTTTTATATTTGTATTCTATTAATAATAAATCTTTATTGAAAGAGTACCATGATGAGTAAAAATGTAAATCTCGTATATTTTAGTGCTACAAATACGACGAAAAGTGTTTTGGAATCGATCGCAAAAGGCACCGGAAGAGAGAATGTCATACAATATGATACAACAAATGGACAGAAAAATGAAGTAGCCTTTGACCATGACGATTTGATAATATTTGGTTTCCCTGTTTATTCGGGGCGTATACCTTCTGTGTCAAAAGATACTTTGGATAAATTCCGAGGGAAGAATACTCCTGCTATTATCGTATGTGTTTATGGGAACAGAGATTATGATGATGCTTTGTTGGAACTGCGTGATATTGTTTCTGCAAATGGTTTTGCAATTATATCGGCAGGGGCATTCATAGGACAGCATTCTATTTTTCCTAAAGTTGGTCTTAATCGACCGGATATTAAGGATAAAGAAAAAGCCGAAAAATTTGGATTAGAGTCCGTGAGGAGATTAGGTAATATTGATCAAATAAGTACAATTTCGGAAATTGAAGTAAAGGGTAACTTACCTTATAAAATACCAAAATCAGTCCCGTTAGTTCCAAAAGGAGATAAGAAATGTGATGGTTGTGGTAAATGTTTGTATAATATAATTGAAAAGTAGTCCACTTAGTAATTGAAAAGTATACCACTAAGTGTCTCGGACGAGATGGGTTAAAGATATTTATTCTTCATTA
>JAWDXP010000019.1:0-40054 GCA_032477055.1 Dysgonomonas sp.
TCACGCTGAAAATGCCGGCCTTTGAATGGGTTCATGTGCAGCTCCATCAGCAAAAGGGGATGATAAGTTTATCACCACCGACTATTTGCAACAGTGCCCGTTAGATTGATGTCATCCAACTGTGAAATCTTGCCGCCCAGTGCTCTATCGACTCCTCATGCAACTTGCCCTTATCCACGGATTTGGTCTGCGGGTGAGGAATGCCGGAATAGCCATCCTTGCCGCAGAGCATTTTTAACCGCTGATTTGGCCAGTGCAGTGATTTCTGGGTTAACTCTTCTGCCAACAGCGTAAGCTGCTTGGGCCAATCCAGAGGCGACTTCAGCCGTAATAGCAAAGTTGATAGAGAACAAACACCGTCAGATGTATCGACTTCTAGGATATAGAAGGTGCGGCCCTGCAACTCCACCTCAACAACGGCCAGGCACCTTTAACCTGCTCCCCGTATTTTCACACAGACTGCTGTTAGTTACTTCCGCTTTTGGCACAAAGCAGACGTTAAGACTTACAGCATCGGGAAACTTCTGGATGCCGCGTCAGCGGCATGGAGGCGCCAGATGAGGTTACATGTGTCTGTGGAGTCAAATGGCGCCGAAAGCCCGGCGTAGCCGGTTGCCGGGCTATAAATTCTGCCACCCTACCCCCTGCCCTGATTAGCCTTAACCCGCTAACAGCAATGAAGAAGTCAAAGTAATCCCTTTTAACCCCGGTGAGCGGGCTTTACGGCGTTTACGACGTAAAGGGCGTGATTTCCGGGGCCTTAGCGGCGGCAGCTTGCTGCTGACGCTTAGGGGGATGTTCATCAACTATCTCAGCGACACCAGGGAACTTAACACGGTAGCTGCAAAGCTATACCCGCTAAAAACGTCTCAGATGCCTCTGTACGCGGTCGGAGTGGTCCCGGCAAGGCGTAAGCCGTAGCCGTGGCGTATCTCCGCGTTAGCGGGCCGTCAGGGCCGCTTACGAGCGTGTACTCAGAAACTCACCGCAGCTCCACCTAAAGCGATGAAGAAGGTTAGTTACAACACCCATCATTATAAGCGATGGTGTTCCCCGGCCTTTGGCCGGGGGCGGCGGCGCTTTTCAGTGGTGGGGAGGGGCACGGGATGTCAGAACGGCGCTGGTTTTCTGCCATAAGGGATTGTTTGTATGTTGTAACTACTGGTTCCGGGGCCCGTCGCAAGGCGACGGGAGGTACATATGTTGTTTCCGAACCGGCGCGACCGTCAGGTCGCTGCAAGGGCGGGCATTCTCAGGAGCCTGTCCACAGGTCAGGCGATGAACAGGTTATATCTTTATAAGAGAGAAAAAGTCTTTATTTAAAAGAAGTAGAGATCTGGTTTTTAAAAGAAACCACGCACTTTGAAATTACTTCGCCTGGCGCTTTGTAAGCATAACGGTTGTAACCTTATGGAAACTTCCCTTGCAGTTATTTGTGGATAACTGAATTCAGCGGCCGAAAGTGACGCCAGCGATGAAATTTCTGGCCATTCTGATGGTCGGAAAACATGGGATTTGGTTAACAGCCCCGCCACTTAGCTCAGATAATAAGCTGTGGCGGGAAGCAGACGTGCGGAACCCTCCGGCGCCAGCCGGATTTTTCACACAGGAAGGGTTATATGGGGACGGTGGCCAGCCGCGTGTAGTTGTTACCGCGCGACATTAGCATGCGCTCTTTCACTCGCCGCTCCAGCTCCCGCTTCATGGCATCAAGACCACCGGTAAAGCGTCCGCAGGCGTATTCCCGTGTCAGCTGTTGTTTCACCAGGGTCACAATGTCCTTGCGGGTTCTTTCCGCGTCACGACGTGCACGGGCACGTTTCAGGCCATGCTGTTTACGTTCGGACTGGTAGCTGCGGAACCGTTCGCGCACAAACCGCCAGGACTTCGCTATCAGCTCGTCCATCTCCAGCGGCTTCAGGTTCTGCTTTTTGCGCTGCTGATTTTCCCATTCCACGCGGCTGCGGCGGGCAGCCACAACAGCCACGTCAGAGACATCGAGCGCCGAGAAAAGTGCTGGTGTGAAGGTGATATCAGTCGGTATATTGCAGCCAATCTGGGGGTCGTATTCGGTCTGGTAGGTAATCAGCCCCAGCTCCGCCATAAACTTCAGCGCCCGTGTGGCACGGGTGATGGACAGATTGCCGGTTTTCGACTCGGTGGCCAGTCCGCATTCAATAGCCAGATTGGTGATGGAACGCTGGACACGGTTGGCCAGCGGGTCATAGTGGAAACACAGTCCCTGGAGAAGGGCATCAATGGCCCGACGGCGCAACAGTGGCGGCATGCGATGACGCTTACCGAGTGAACGCACGAACGCCACATGAACGGAAAAATCAAAACGGGACGTGAAGCCTTCGGCTTTCGCCATCAGCTTACGACAGAACGGTAGTGTCGCTTTCTCTTCATCGCTGCCTTTTTTCTTCGGCACTACGAATTGTGGGAAAGGATTTTTTACCTGTCGGTAATGAGAGAACAGGGCCTTGGCGTCAGTCACACCTTCCCGCACTTATGTTGCACGGAAGGAGCACTGAGCACAGAAGGTATTGCAGTTTTCTGAGCATAAAACTATACTCCCTGCATAGAGCAACAGCTTCTATACAGTTTAAGTAGGCCCCGTTAATCTTCTTCCCGTCGCCAAACTAGATGAAGATTATCGGGGTTTTTGCTTTTCTGGTTCTGGGTAGACACCTCATCAGAACCAGTTCCCTGCCACCTTACGGCGTGGCCAACCAGAAATCTCTAAACGATCAGTAATCTAGCACTCATAGCCAGTAGGATCAAGAATGTGACGTCGTTACGCCTATTCCAAGCTTGGCTGATTCCATTTCGATAAGCCTTTCAATCATTTCCGCTTGGGTGATCCCTTCATTTTCACACATTAACTGAAGCTGGCTTTTAAGCGAGTCACGCACAAACACCCTCACTTCTTTATGCGTGGCTTTTTTACGTGCAACAGCTTTCTGCTGACGCTCTGCAGCAGAAAGCGGATTCCCTTTTCTGTAGGGACGTTTAGATGAGGAAGTAACTGCGTTAACGACCTGTGACATCTCTGCCTCCTCAAGCATTTAACAAAATACTTGGACAAAGATACTACACGTAGCCAGATGCAGCGAGAGTCTATGTTATTTTTTGTTATATAACCTGCCCTTGTTGGCGCAATGAACAGGTTATTCAGCGAGGGGGTTAATACGAAGAACTCCAGTCTTTTCCCATCTCCCAACGAGTTTGCCAGTGCTGCAGGTAGGTATTTGCCAGAACAGGATAATCCCGGATGACCAGAGCATTTTCGGAGTTACTGCGCGCCGCCGCCCGGCTGAAGTTGAACGAGCCTGTTTCGACGTTACGGCCGTCAGTGATGATGACTTTGTCATGCATGATTTTGAACTGGCTGACGGTACGTACCGGGATGCCGGCATTCACCAGCAGATTCATTGCAGCCACACCAGCACTGCCTTTTGTACTGTTCGCTTTCCAGTCAAGAACAGCCTTCACATCTACCCCACGCTGTTTTGCCTGAATCAACGCCCGGGTGACCTCCGGCGATGTAAAGCTGTACCCCATCAGACGAATACTTTCCTGTGCGGTATCGATAGTGTTCAGCACCAGCTGCAGCGCAGAACCCTCGGGTGAAAATCCTGCCTGTACCGTTGGCTGAGCGACTGCACCACCTGAAACTATTAAACAGACCGCCAGGAGACCAGACACTGTTGAACGTTTCATTCTTTATTTCCCCTGCGCTTTATTAATCGCCTGCTGGATATTTTCAGCCTCAGTCATTCCAGCGAAAACCGTCGTATTATCTTCTGTTGCCCCCTTAACGGGCATGATGACAATACCCGGAGTCCCGGTCAAACCAATGGTGGTGGCAATATCATTGATATCGGTCAGCGTGGAATTAATTTCATCGATCGTGTTTTTACTGAACTTCATATTTTCTGAATATTTCCCGATAGCATCCTGGGTTAGTTTTCCTTCATTAAGTCCGGAGCTATAAATGCCATTGTGATATTTGAGGTAAGCCTCCTCGCCTTTTTCTTTCCAGACCTGCAATCCGGTTTTCGCTGCCAGTAAAGATTCTGGCCAGCGGCTGCCAAACACCGGCCACTCCATGAAGTAGTAGCGCACGTTCGTGTTGGCCTTCATGACCTTCTCCAGCTCAGGCGCCAGCCGACTGCACCAGATACACTGATAATCAAAGAACTCGACCACCATGACAGATCCGCCTTCTGCTCCCCAGGAGGGGATGCGTTTATCCGCCATTATCCGGGCCTGTTGTGCGAGTGCGGCCGTTTTTAATCCCCGGGCCTGTTTTTCCTGTTGTTCCTGCTGTAACGACTCACTCATCTGGATAAGAATATCCGGATGTGCACGCATATAATCTGCGGCTATTTCGCCAATCCGCTTTTCCTGCTCGGGAGTAAATGCAGAACTCGTGTCGCTCGCAAATGAAGGTAAGGAATTAAATAACATGGCGGTAATAAGCGGAGCTGCTAAAACAGTTTTAAGCTTCATAAATATCCTTTTCAATGACAAAGTGTAACGTGCAGATATTATCACTCTGCCAGCGTATTCAATTACGCGAGCAGAGTTAAAAAGGGAATACAGATTAAATAAAAAGAATTAATACAATTTAAATGATTTCATTCTGAATTCTGGCCTGTTGCTGTCGCTGTTTTTCCAGACGCAGCTGAGCATACTTTTCTTCATCCGGGGTCACGACACTCACCGGGTTACCGTGTAAGTCAACTCGTTCAGCACCGGCGATCATCGATGACAAGTAAAGTTCAGACCGTGTAATACTTTTAAGGCATTTAATGGCCTGTTTATGGGACAACGGTATTCCCCGTTCGGCAATATCCTCAAAAAAGGCCTCCCGGATGCCGATGGCCAGCAGGTGAGGCGCTTCCCCCTTGAACAGCCCAGGCCACCACACCTTCAGGGTATCAATTGCATCCTGCAGCTCCGGCAGGCAAAGATAACGAACTGGACGGACGATCCTTTCCGGTTTGTCTGGTGTTGTCGGCACGGGGGCAGCAGGTGCCACCGGTTCCGTTTTTCTGGCCAGTTTCTCTTTCTTCACTTTCCATGCCGGCGGGGTGGTCACATTCACCACCTGCTTACGGCGGACAACACGGGCTGTATCAGCACCGGATTCCGGTGTTTTCTCCCCCGGCTTTCTTTTGAGGCTGAGAGTGGGACGTTTATCTTCCGTCATAGGTTAAGGTTTTCCTGCAGTTAATACTGTGCGGGTAAGATACGCCAGGTTGCCTGCCTGATCATCCTTCTGCCTGTCGCCCGACTACGTTCTGTCCGTCACCCGGCCAGAATACCGAGCACCGCAAGGTGAATAGTGTAAAACAGGACAAAAAAATGCGCTGGCCAGAATCGCTTTACCTGCTTCCCGATATCCGAGCAGACACCCACAACAAGAAGTGCAATTGCCAACCCCGCCACAGCCTGCCCGGCATCATGGATATTCATAAGCAAAACCATGACCGCCCAGAGTACAGCATAGCCTGTTCTTTCCACCGGCTCTGTGGCACGACAAAGCCGGTAACTATTGATCAACATGAATACTCCGGCCAGACCATAGCTGTCAGTGGAGAGCGGCAACCAGGCCACCACTATCGCGAGCGCCAGCAGCATATCGTTGCGGCTTCTCAGACTGAACCAGCGCATCGCCTGTCCGGTAACGGCGAACGTAAAGAGGATATTCCCCATATACCAGGGATACCCCACCAGAATAAACGACCCCTGAGCTATCAGCGCCCAGCACCAGAGTTGGTTCAGTTGTGACTGGCGAATGACAGCGTGCCGGGCCAGGTTCATTCCCCAGACAAGCCCGAACAGCGGAAAGCAACCGCGGCCCAGCAGTCTCATGACTTCATTGTTTCCTGCCAGTAGAAGACCGGTATGATCAATCACCATCAGTACCAGAGCGACGGTTTTAATCATATCCGTCTGTCCGGGAGTCCAGGTCAAAAGGCGTTGCAGCCAACTGTCCGTCATGCTGAGAAAGGTACCCTGTGCTCTCATATCATATTCCTTTTTAGCGCTCCGGCATGTTCCCCGATTTTAATCGGGGAACATGCCGGAGCAGACAAGCCGCAGGCGCGTCAGTCGCCTCCGAGTGTTTTTTCCCGGGTCAGATCCCGGACCATATCCCGTTCAATTTGCTGCAATCTGTCCTGCTGCTGATTATCGGCTACCACTTTCTGAACAGCCTCATTTCTGAGACGGTTTTCTGGTTCATCCGGAAGCTGGAATCGTTCATGCTGCCCCTTCTGTCGTTCCAGACCGCGAACCACATCCGTGATAATGTCCTTGATCTGCTCACCCACTTCGTCTTGTTTACGCTTTTCACCGGTCAGTTCACGAGCCGTTTCCTGTGCCTGCTTTTCAATCTGCTTGCGTTGCAGTTCTTCTGCCGTTTTTTGAGCAAGCAGGTCAGGTGGTAGCGGAATATTTGCACCGCTCCCCCCCGTAACCACGGCGTCTATATCGCCCCAGACCCTGCCGCCGGTGATGGCGCCAGGGTTCCATGGACGGTCGTCGCCGGCAAGGCGAACCACCACGCCACTGTCCGGATTATCCCGGGCAATTCTGACGCCCTCTCCCATGTTCCCGGCGAGCAGGCTTTCCCCATTCCTGCTTCCCTGCAGGGCGACAAAACGGGCCTCTTCATTCCCCATAACCCGCCCTTCCCCACCGATAGCCTGCAATCGCCCATCCTTATCCGTCAGTGGGCTCAGCCATATCCCGGCGGATTTTCCATTACGGTCAAATGCAGGTAACGCGACATGCGGTAACGGATACTTTTTCCCCGGGGAGATAAATTTCCCTGTGGACTGCCCGCGGGCGATACCTGATTGTTGCAGTGCTGCACGTCCGGCCGGACTCTCCGTCAGGGGAATGGCGCGACCAAACATCTGCTCTGCGCTTTTAACAGCGCGATCGTTAAGAGGCTCCAGAACATCATGCGCGCTGGCTTTCTCCTGAGAACGGCTTACCGCATCCGTCCATCCTTTCCGGTCATCTGTATATACCTGCGTATGCTGTTTCATACGGGAGAGCGCTACATACGCTGATTCGAAGCTGACCATCCGTTCCCTGGCGCCAGTCACACCTTCCAGTTCAATTGAAAAGGGCTCGCTTGCCCCCTGCGCACCGTGTGTGGTGATGGCATAAGCCAGATCAACATGCGCTTCAGCTTTATCCGCAGCGGGCGTTACCGTTCGGGTACTTTTTCCGTCATTCAGCGTGACACTGTCACCAGATATGCTTTCCACTCGCCACACACTATTCGCCACGTAGCCACGTTCGGTATCACTTTTACTGAAGCGCATTCTGTCGCCGGGCGAAACGGTAATACTCTCCTGGCGGTATAACGTGACACCTTCTGCAGAAGCCTCTCGCGGTGAAATCAGGCGTTCGGTACCTTCGTCACTACGAAGCGTAATCAGCTGGTCTGCTTTACTGACGCCCACTATCTGGTGGTACTGGTTATCCACCAATGCGATGGCACCTTTATGTGCTTCCCAGGTCGAAACCTTACGTAGTTCGCCATCCCGGATATTACTGGTCACCAGAACTGGCAGCGTGACACTGTCCTCCCCGAGCTCACCGTTCCGCATTTTTTCATCATGGATCATACGGTTCAGCACCCGACGGTCATCATTCAGGTGGGTAATAATCAACGTTTGTGCCTGTGCACTTTCCGTGCGTCCGGTATAGTCCCTTACGATGGCGTCATAGAGACTGACGGGCGAGATACTAGGCAGAACTTCGCCTTCACCGATGGCTTTCTGAATCGCTTTCTCCTGTTCTGGCGTGAATTCCATGACTGAGCTTTCAGGTACCCATGCGTTCTCCTTTCGGGGAACCTGGGCGGGTTCGACTCTTTCAATGGTGGAAAGTGCACTGTGTATATCCCGGTCAATAAGGCTGTACACCGCCGGGCGGAGTTCAGGCACCTGTCGCACGATCTCCTGCATGATGGCCACATCGGCCGCACTGCGCTTCTGCATAAGCCGGAAAGGCTGACCGGGGGCAATAGACTGCAGCTGATCAGTATCACCGCTGGAAACCGCACGACCACCACCGGCCGCGATCAGACTCATGGCCTTTGCCGTATCGGATAGCCCCAGCATCGAACTCTCATCCACCAGGAAAAGTGTGTTGCTGAAATCCGGAGTCTGGCCGCTTCGCATCAGAAGCTGTGTATCATGCAGGAAAGAGGCTGTGGTCTGTGCTTCCACACCGGCGCTCTGCATTTCTCCCACCGCACGGTGTGTTGGACCGAGGCCGATTACCTTCGGACGGGAGTCTTCCGGCAACAAATTCACCGCCGACATCACCGCCCGGAACTGCGTGGTTTTACCCACGCCGGCATAACCCTGAACCAGCGTGAACCTGTCCCGGGTTTCCAGGATCATACGGGTGGCATTTCGTTGTCCCGATGTCAGCCCTTCCATCAGCGTACCTGGTACTTTGGCCATTAACGGCGTAACGGCGTTCTTACCCTCAAGCACCATCGTGAGCAAACTTTTCTCTGCATCCCAGGTCTGCCGGGAAATCAGCAGATCGTTGCCATGGCCGGCAGCGACATGAACGTGCAGCAGATCGCCTGATTTAATCTGTTCTCCTATAGTTTTTTCGATATCGGAGAACGGAACGGTACCGTCAGAAAACTCATGAGCGGCGACAAGTAACTGAGGCCGGGTAAACGTGAGCTTATCGCTTTCCAGCGACGGAACCGCCAGATGGATTGCCTGTTCAGCCGGTGTATGCAGCTGGCTTTTCTGGTGAGCAATTGCTGCGCTGATATCCTGCTCGCCCGCACGGGTTTTCAGCTGTTCGGTTACCACACTGAACGCTGTATGGCGCCCGAGTTTCTCAACCGTTTTTTGCTCATTCTGCGCAGAGTACAGTCGAACCTGGCTGCCGCTCTGCGCCAGGGCATTGAGGGTGGCATTGTCCAGTTCACGCTGTGACAATGAGGCGAACACCGTTGCGGTTTCACTGACTGACCTGCCCGGGTTTTCCACCCAGCCGTGACCGACCTTGATCCCTGTAAAGGGCGTATTGCCGGCGGCCAGCTTCTGGGTGGTCTTCTGACCGGGGTGCTGTACGGTCAGGACACCATTCTCCGCTTTCAGCACCTGAACCGTATCGCCCCCCTTCAGCCGGGTTTCCGGAATTTTCCCCAGAATGGCCAGCCGTTCTCCTTCCGCCACAGGCAACTGCTGAGGACGAAACAGCGTCCAGGTATTATCAACGGCGGAGACTTTGAGATTCAGTGATTCTCCCTTTTCATCTTTCAGGGTCAGGGTATTACTGACAGCGGTCACGCGATCGATAATAAACCGGTCATGGATGCGTTTTTCCGGATCCCAGCGCTCCATCACCATTCCCTCACGATAATTATCGCGGATACCCCGGTTTTTACTGTCCAGCCAGACCGGCGTCAGCGCCGTAATGGTTTCCTCATGACTGCCTATCAGGCCTTCATTTCTGAGATTTTCACGGATTAGCCCTGTCAGGATCCCCTGCTCCCGGGGACCGCGTATCTGAACCACGCTTTCCTGACCATCCCGGACGCTGGCAACAAAGTCACTGGCCATTCTGGTAAAGCGTTGATTCCTGTCCGGCTCGCTGATAACCGATGCTGTAGTCTGCTTTCCACCCTGCCATTTATACGCCGTCACACCACTCTCTTTCATGACGGTCAGCGCGCTGCCGGTACCGCTTCGTTTTCCACTGTCTGACATCAGGATCTGAACATTATTACGCATGGCGCCATCGAGCAGATTGATGGTTTCTTTCAGGCTGAGTTTTTCAGCCTGGTCGATTATCAACGTCCCTCCTGGAACAAAGGCAGTACCGTCCTGCAGAGCGCTTTTACCAGTGATGATTTCGCCTGCAAGTTTTTCTTCTTTCAGCAGAAACTCCAGGGAACGGTTATCTGCCGCGATGATATGGACATCCCGTCCCTGCTCACGTGCCATCATGGCCATTTCAGTCACTCGTTCGCGTTGCCCTGCAGCCCCACCTTGACCCGATACAATCCCGATTGCAGGGCGATCCTGAGCCAGAACGGTAACCGCATCACTGAACGACGTCTGACGCGCGGTTGCCTTTTCCGGGACCATACTGACGTGGTTCTGGCGTAATACTTCCTGGCTCAGGGCTCTGACGGATAATTCATCGAGAACATGTATCCCGGAGGTGAAAATCCCTTTTTCCCGGTCAAGCGGGATAAGTTGTTCCCTCCCAATGGCGGCTTCAATACCGGCTCTTGCCGTCTCGATGACACCCGGGCGGGCCTCCATCTGGCTGACCGTTCTGGCCAGCAACTCCGTATAGGTAAACTGAACTTTACGATCGCTTAACCCGGAAATAGCCTGCGTAACTATATCGTCAACATTTGGTCCAGCTGGCGCTTCCGGAGAAGGAACTTCCCGTTGTGTTTTCGCCCGCTGATCGGCAGCCTCACGATATTCCTTAAGGTTAAACCCGGTCTCTTTCAGAGTGGAAAGCCACTCCGTCACCTTCTGTGCCGGGTCGAGAGTTTCCTTCGCTTTGCGGGTATCGAGAGTGGCCACATCCCGAGATTTCAGTGATGCATCGGGACCGGCAGCGGCATTGATTTCCTGGGTACGCGTCGAGAAAGGCTCAACGGGAACGTCTTTCATCTCCCACATACCGTGCTTGCCGACCACCTCTGTTTCATACCCCAGCCCCTCAACCAGGGGTTTCAGCACTTCACGGTATATTTTTCCGAACGCAATCTGGTTGGCATACACGTTTTCGATAAAACCGGTTTTTCCTACCGTATCGGTACCCAGCGACTGCCATTTATCGCCATTCTGTGTAGCATTTATCACCACCGCATGAGTATGAATCTGAGGCTCCTGGTTGCGGTTGGTATCGTGGTTAAATTTCGCCACAATCAGGTTGCCGGTCAGCACTGTTTCAGATTTTCCGTCCACCATCACCCTGGTAGCTGCGAGGGTTTCAACCTGACGAATAGCTTCAGTGACCGCCTGGTTATGCGCCTCGATAAGGCGTTTGTCACCACCCAGCATAGCCATGACGGATACACTTTTTGGCGCGGAAAAGGTCAGGTCATAACCAGGGCGGTGTTTATTCATACCGTCCTGGATCCGGCTCAGGTCGCTGCCATCCGGCAGCTTCCCTTTCAACAGTTCGGTAAACAGGGCCTTATCCACGGTTTTTCCTTCAAGGCCCAGCGCCTCAGCACCTTTCCCCTGCCAGCGTTCATCCATGCTGCCGATAACGTAATAATTATCTTCTTTGGTGTAATAATCTCCGGCTTTACCCGCGGATTTCACTGAACCAATTGACATCATCAGAAGTTACTCCCCAGATTGATATCATCACGATCAACATGATGACTATGGTTGATGTTGACCTCTTCACGACGATGCATATCCCTCAAAACATCAGAACTGGACTGCCACTCATCCCAGGCATTCATATCCTCAATTTCCCCGTCTTTATTCACGCCCGGGGGTAATGGAAGTTGTTCTTCAGGTTTTTCATGAAGTTCCTGTTCAACACCGCCAGCCTGGGTCACCGATGCGCTTGCGGCGGCTGCCGCTGCACTTGCAGGTTTGTGGAACGTGTTACTGGCAGTAACCGGCGGAACTTTTGCCTTATCCTCCTGAGGGGTGGGTACGGCCGCTATCGGTGACGCAGGCTTTTCGTCGGTCTTCTCAACCGGCACAGTTTCAACCGGATCTGGCATAAACAAAATCCGGGCGCTCTGCCCTTCAGCTTCACGCGCAGCAAGCACCGCAGCCAGCTTGTCATCAATAGCCTGATTGAGCTGGCGTGGAATAAAGCCTTCGGCAATTTTGGGGCGGGGTTTATATTTCAGTGCCAGTTTAACTGCCGGATATGGCCCGGGCAGCGTGACGTAACAGGATAAATCCGGCAGGGTCTGGATATCGGAATAGCTGACAATCGTTTCCCGTTTCTGCTCCTTACCGGTGGATACCCCATCACGTACCGGGTCAGCACCGTAGGAGTAGTTCTCACTTGCCTTCTTGATCTCTTTCTCACCTATTTCGCCAGCAGCAAATTCAGCAATACCTTTACTGGGCGAGCGGAAGAATGCGCGGGTATTCATCACGTCGAACAAGGTTGCTGCGGGTTTCACGCCATAGATATCTTCCAGCTGGGCGTAGGACTGAATCCCGAATACATAGCAGCCACCGAATTTTCGGGCTTCCGGGAGGATCTCCACCAGGTCCGGTAACTTATGCAATGTCGGTAATTCGTCTGCAAAAATCCAGACACGACGGTTACGGTTTTCCCCCATTGCCAGCAGACCGCGAATGGCAATCGACAGCCACATCGAGATAACCGGCTTCAGGGAAGCGTGGGTGTCAGCGTTGGAGGAGATAAACAGCCAGCCGTTGGGCTGGTCCTCACGGACACTGCGCATCCAGTCCCGGATGGTGAACGGCTCGCCGTTCTTCTCAATGCCCTGCAGGTAGCGAATGGCCTTAACGTAGTTGGTCAGCACCGCACGGATACTGATGGCGGTTTTCTCAATCTTCTCTTCCACCAGGTTTGCCGCTGGCGTATTCTGCAGATAGGCGCGCAGCTTGTCGATCTTGATGGAGAGCATAGTATCAACCAGCTTCTCATAGCTGCGGTCCTTGTCCTCACGCATCAGGTAGGCACCTTCGGCAAAGATGGTGCGACCGGAACCCTGCCAGAACGGGTCCTCTTTGGTTCCCATCGGAATCAGGGTATTAGAGACGTTGTCGAAATCCGGCAGCGTCAGGCACTCTTTCCACAAATCCCAGGCTGCACAGCGCGAATCCAGCGGGTTGAGAATTTTATCAATAGACGGGTCGTAATAACTTTTGACGAACTCACAGGAGCGGTCGTAGATGATGGCCATATCCCCACGGGCACGGACATAATTTAACAGTCGTCGGATAACTTCTGATTTACCGGAACCAACAGTACCATGAAGACAGAAATTCTGAATTTCGGAGTTTAGTAAAATAGGCAGGTCACCGATTTTAATATCAGAGGCCATACCATCCCGCTTCATCTTTCTGGCTACTTCTTTTGGCTTTTCTGATAGCTGACGGCCTCCCGTCACTTCATCTTCACTTTGTTGTTTCCCCTGATGACCTAATACCCAGCTGGCGACAAAGAAAGCAACAATACAAATAATCAGGGAAACTGTTCCGGCAAAGACAAACCCGGTCCACAACTGCTCCCCACACCAGATAGTGTATTTATCCTTGAGTATTTGCTCCGACGTATACTGCAACTGTTGTCCATAATAATTAATGGTATATACGGACTGAGACCGGATGATATCTCTCATCGGTCCAAGCGTTGTACACCACCAGTATACGGCACCGTTAACAAAGGTTTGCCAACTCAGGCGATACATTAATATCAGCCCGCAAAGCACCCAAAAAAAGAGGAACAGTACATATAGAATAATATTGGCAATCTGACCAAACATACGAAAACGCATGCTCGCTATTTGACCGCCCTGTGTCATATCTTTGGCGTTAAAACTCATGGCAATAATCCATCAATTAACCACTGAAAAGAATTCCGGCCGCAGCCGGCAACGCCTCACAGGCACACAAAATATTTGCGTGCCTGTGAGGCGTTATCTGAATTTACTGAAGCACCGGCATTACCGGATAGAGACGCAACTTTAATCCAACAGAGAAATCATCTGGAAAATTGGATTGAACACATTACAGAATATTAGAAATAGATTTCGCAAGTTGGTCTTCAAGAACTGGCTGAGCTTCCGGGAATTTTAGATTAACTTTATTGGCATTCGAGACAATACGGGTCTGGTATTTATGCTGATTACCTGTTTCTGAACTGGTCTGTACCTTCGCTCCGGACGTCCCCTGGCGCAATACGGCAACGTTATCTGTCTGAACCTTTGTCGAGGTTCTTTCTGCGATCTGGACATCAGTAACCATCGTATAGTTAACATCTTCCACCATCGCGTCTGCCGCCATTCCAACCAGTCCAGCTGCCAGCCCTACTCCTAATGTAGCCCCTGCTGAATTTGAGTTATAAGCTGTTATACCAGCACCCAGAGCAGCAGCTGTCGCAGCCCCTTCATATCCCTTACTTAACCACCCCTGTGACTCTCGCAAATCCATCTTATCTGCTTTCAGTACATTAGCCTGTATCCAGTACCCAGCAGTATCCGGATTAGTCACCACCTGGTAACCTTTTGCTGTCACTGCGCTGGCAATCTTAGCCTGCAGTCCGCTCATATCTTTATCTGAAGTATTTTTTATTTGCAGAAATACCGTGTGATTATTAGAGGGTTCTAACCAGATAGTCTCACTCATTTGAGTTTTGACATCGAGGTTTCGTTTTTTAATTGCAGTACCCATCGCACCACAACCAGACAACACCAACACTGAACTTATGACAATAATAGCCATAGAATTATTTCTTTTCATCTTTCACCTTCAGATATAAACAGCATCTGACCTGCCCCCACGATTAGATACAACACTCAGTTAGTAACGTCGGAATCTTCATTCTCAGAATGACCCTTTCTCCAGCCCGCTGCAAATTCAGACGGTGTCTGATAATTCAGCGTGGAGTGCGGGCGGCATTCGTTATAATCCTGCCGCCAGTCATTAATAATTTTCCTGGCATGAACGATATCGCTGAACCAGTGCTCATTCAAACATTCATCGCGAAATCGTCCGTTAAAGCTCTCAATAAATCCGTTCTGCGTTGGCTTGCCCGGCTGGATTAAGCGCAACTCAACACCATGCTCAAAGGCCCATTGATCCAGTGCACGGCAAGTGAACTCCGGCCCCTGGTCAGTTCTTATCGTCGCCGGATAGCCTCGAAACAGTGCAATGCTGTCCAGAATACGCGTGACCTGAACGCCTGAAATCCCAAAGGCAACAGTGACCGTCAGGCATTCCTTTGTGAAATCATCGACGCAGGTAAGACACTTGATCCTGCGACCGGTGGAAAGTGCGTCCATGACGAAATCCATCGACCAGGTCAGATTGGGCGCCGCCGGACGGAGCAGCGGCAGACGTTCTGTTGCCAGCCCTTTACGACGTCTTCTGCGTTTTACGCCCAGGCCACTGAGGTGATAAAGCCGGTACACGCGCTTATGATTAACATGAAGCCCTTCACGGCGCAGCAACTGCCAAATACGACGGTAGCCAAAACGCCTGCGCTCCAGTGCCAGCTCAGTGATGCGCCCTGATAAATGCGCATCAGCAGCCGGACGGTGAGCCTCATAGCGGCAGGTCGACAGGGATAAACCTGTAAGCCTGCAGGCACGACGTTGCGACAGACCGGTCGCATCACACATCAACATCACGGCTTCCCGCTTCTGGTCTGTCGTCAGTACTTTCGCCCAAGAGCCACCTGAAGCGCCTCTTTATCCAGCATGGCTTCGGCAAGCAGCTTCTTGAGTCTGGCGTTCTCTTCCTCAAGCGACTTCAGGCGCTTAACTTCAGGCACCTCCATACCGCCATACTTCTTACGCCAGATGTAAAACGTGGCATCGGAAATGGCATGCTTGCGGCAGAGTTCACGGGCGGGTACCCCAGCTTCGGCTTCGCGGAGAATACTGATGATCTGTTCATCGGAAAAACGCTTCTTCATGGGGATGTCCTCATGTGGCTTATGAAGACATTACTAACATCGGGGTGTACTAATCAACGGGGAGCAGGTCACATCATTTTAAATGCAATGTAAATTAACTATTGATACATATGATATACAACGACACATCAAACAAAGGGAGAGTTAAGGCGTTAATTATCTGCATCAACGCCCTTTAATCTAAAAAATCCCAATCAATAGTATTAACTTAACTTCAAGAAAAACTTAGCTATTAAGCCTATTGCTTTTAAATGTACTTATTGCGGATGTAAGCAATGATAGTTGATATCGCCCAAAGTCTAAATGCATTACCACACCACAACAAATAGTTGTTAAAATAATCATGAATGCAAAAGGTAATGGTGAGTTATAATACACACGATTGAATAAGGCAAGCAGAACGATCACAACCATATATGTAATCGTGTATACCATAATTTTTTTACCAAAGAATCGATATAAAAATGAATTAAGTCTAAAGGTTCTTGGCACTGACAAAAACAGCGAACGCGCACTAGCGACGCCAAGCATAATTATGAACCCAACACCGCATGGAAAAATCATCGCGCTAAATATATATCTGCTTGAAAAAAAACCACTTTCGACACTAATTACAGAACAAAGTGCATTCCAAGCAACTATAACCAGTCCAGGCCATAAACATGTCCAAAAGGAAGGTATGTCCACTTCCCCTTGTGAAAGTATATGTTTTAACTCTTCCACCTCTTCAAAAATGACTTTATTGTTAATCATCATTCTCATTTCTTCCCATCAAGATAATCCTTTTGAAGTTTAGTAGCCCTTTCCTCAAGCTCTTTGGAAGAGGCTGCTCCCGGCATATTACTTACCTTTCCCTTCTTCTCATTATATGTATTATGGAAGTTATTTCCCTCTGTTTTATGGTTGTTTTCCAGATCTGCATGCTGTTTTTTAACGTCATTTTCTTGGTTGATTATTTCCTGCCGAGTATTTTGGTGAGCCTGTCTGTTCTCCGAAACCAACGTACCCACGCTCTTACCAACATCCTGTTTAATGCCTGCATGTGCGGTCATATTGTCAATACTTCCGGAATGCTGACCATAGTCAGAAGCAACGTCTTCTCTGCCTCCACTGGTTGAAACACCGCCCATATTATTTCCGACCGTTCCTCTGGCTTCCTGGTATGCCCCATCAATTTTCGGCTCTACCTGAGATTTTACAAAGTCTCTGGCCAGGGCCTCTCGTTGTGCGGCAATTTCAGGTGAACTGGTATCCGTCAGAATAGCCTCTGCATTCTGCGGCGCCTGTCTCTGGACAAAATTAGCAAACTGTTGAGTTAGGTTTTCGTTCATCTGTCCGCTCATGCTCTCAGTACGTGAAGCCATTTCACTATATTCATGACTGCGGGTCTTACTGGTTGTATACTGGTCATAGCTGTTTTTCGCGCTGGACAACGATGCTGCAAACTGGTCAACACGGGAAGATGCATTATTATCAGTAACATTTCCAGAAGTTGTAGTTTTGTGGCTAGTAAAGTAATCAGAAGCTTCTCTGAAGTCTTTGGCTGCCTGACTGCTAGTATCGTGTCTACTGTCATGTGACTCCCGCCCTGAAGAACTGACATTATCAGTATCGCCCGAGCTATGGGTCCACCCGGCACTCCCTTTTACACCCGCTTCCGCAGATAGCCCAGTTCCCCACTTGCCTAATTTACCGAATAGTTGATCTCCTGAGCTCCACTTACCAGATGCATGAATATCCGCAGCTTGAGAACTTTTAGTCGAATCATCCATTAATTGTTGGAACGACTCCTCATTGCTGATGTTATTTGCTTTAGCATTAGCAACAACAGCATTCCACATTTTGCTTCTGGCCATCGTATCCTGAGAGGATTCAGTACTGTCTGCCCCCGTCGTCATTGAGGAACTGGTCCCCATATTGGTACCGAACTGCTTCAGGGTATTCCAGGCGCTCGTTACGCTCTGGTTATAACCATGCAGGGCGCTTTCAGCCTGTACTTCTGATTCTCTGGCCATCTGCTGCTGTGCGCTGGCAATTTGACGTCCGACGTTGATATCTACCGGCAGTTTCGACATGGCGCCACTGGTATCCCAGACCATTGAACCATCCCGTGTCTGGGTTCCCATACCACCGTTAGAGAGCTGCCGGGTCATCTGGCCAAATGCAGTGGTGCTGTTAGTATTCCAGCTGTTCCCGCTGACATTATCAGTCTGCATATTGGCGTAAGAGTAATTCCCGTCTACAACACCGGAAGCCGCCTGAGAGGTGGCACTGAGGCCAGAGGAAGCAAAATGGCTGTAGATATTTGAGAAACCTGCCCCCACGCTTTTTATCATCATCCAGGCCAGGCCAGGAATCATCAGCGAGATGTAACCTGCGGTCGTGGCAATATCAGAGTCACGCAACTGTACCTGTGACATTTCAGATAACACCACCGGCGTGGCATTTTTGGCAGCATAGAACGCCATGGCACTGTTCAGGATGGCGTATAAAATCGGCCAACACTGCAGCCACATCAGGGCGACAACATACCCCTTCAGCACCTGCATGGTCAGCATGTTGAACATGGCCGCCATCACAATAATCGGGAACATGCCAATCATCATCCCGAGAATAACGGTCTGCATCATCGGCAACGTTCTCAGTGCCTGCTGCCCCATTGATGCCTGCGCCAGACGCTGTTTTTCCAGTGATGATGTGGTGGCAATATTGATCAGGCTCGCCGAATCTGCACTGCGGGCTGCATAACTCTGTATCCCACTTCTCAGGGCATTGATGGTGACATTCTGACGGATAATCTGGCTGGCAGACTGGCTGTTGTGATAGAACGTCTGGTAACTATCGCCCAGTAAACTGGACATCAGCACATCCGGGTTCGGACGGCCACCAAAAATCTGGCGGACATAATAGTTCCAGGTTTTTCCACCCGTCTGGGTATCCAGCGCCAGCGCTGACTTCAGATCGACTGACGCTTCAAGACAGGTTTTAAACTGGTTGTTTTTGTCAAATATGCCTCTTAACGGGCTGGGGTTAGAAAAAATCAGCGTATAGGGATCTGTTGAATGCATCAGGTCTTCGAACGAATATTTGTGATTCAGCAGCATATCGCCAATAACGCAGTTCTGAACGTAATCGGAGAACAGCGTGACAATCTCCGGATTCTGCGACATAAAATCGGTACTTTTCGCCACCAGGTTGCTGCCAAAGAGCATGCCCGTTTTGCTGTAGACCGAACTGTCCGGCAGTGTCATCACCATTTCATAGCTCTGTACAAACGCGTTCCCGATGCGCGTCGTAAGGGATGCCGGAATCGCAAGGCCAATCGGCACATTATCCACCTGATACACCGATGAGGGTTCAGAGTAATCGATGACCTGTACTGGGGTTTTTATTAAAACGAGCATCGATACCAGTGTCAGCGAGAATACCCATCCCAGCATATCCATCACGCTGTGTTTTTTAATCCAGCTCCCTGCCACGATCAAAACGGAAAAACCGATACACATTCTCTCGATAATTTTCCAGTTTTCGGTCTGCATAAACGCCGCAACGGCGTTCAGTACATGCCGGTACCAGTCGCCCCCGGCGATAACATACACTTCCTGCATCACATACCTCCGCCAAAGTGGTAATTGTTCTGGTAGCGGGTCATCATCCTTGCTGATACCTGCTGACGCATGTAACTCATCTGGCGATCGACAACCAGTAAGGCATCCTGTTGGACCTGTACGCGCGCCTGGAACGTGGCGATTTGCTGCGTGGCCTGGTCAAGGTTCTGCAGGATCATATCCATTGTCGCCTGCGGGTAATTCCCGGTCGCCATCATGGCGCGGGCCTGCTGAATAAGTTCCTGGATGTACTGCAGCAGAATGTCGTAACCGATATAGTCGGTCAGTTGATAAAGCAGCGAGTTAGACACCCCAAGCATCTGGGGATCTACCAGGTATTTGAATACCGGGATAGTAGTGCTTGAAATAAACCCTTTCTCCTGCTCAGTCAGTTTTTCATCAGCAACGGCCTTGTTCTGGATACTGTTGAGTAGTTTCGAAATCTGGTTCTTCAGCGCCTTATCCGAGGCGATGGTGACGGTGGCATCTGCCACGACCTTGAGGCATTTATCCGAATCATTGCAGTGATAGATTTTAGCGCTGCCCCCTTCCATCATGGCCTTGATCAAATCCTGGTCGGTAGTGCGCGCCGGCAGCGGTGTGATTTCGCCGTTCTCACCGAATATCAGTGTCCCGGTTAAGGTCATGATGAACTCTTTAAGCTCCTTATTACCGTCAAAGAGCCGGTTTTTTGACAGACCGTTCCACATGATGTTGATGTTTTTCATCACGCGTTCCTTGTCTTTATCGCTCGCTTTATCCTGGACGCTGTCCATCTTTCCGCCCACAGTGCATCCCTGTCGGGATGCAGCCCAGTCAGCGAAGATGTTACTTTCACCGGCAATGTCCTGGCAGACCTTCTGCTGCGCAACCTGAGTTCGGGGAAACAGACCACCGACGATGCCTTGCGCAGCCTGGCATGAACTGAGGTTGGTGCTGTTGATGTCGCTGGCCATCTTCTGCAGGAAGTCTTTTGCCGTTTTAATTTCAGGAACTGTGGTCTGCAGTGCCAGATCGAAAAAGTATCCTGCGGAGTTACTCATTATTTGTTTGGCGAAGCGCTGCAGCTGTTCACTGTTGATAAAGCTGAATGAACCGAGATACGCATCGATACCGCCGCAACCGGCATTAATATCCGGCAGAGTCATACTGACCAGCTGGATGGTTTTCACCTGTGTTCTGGCATACAGAGAACCGCCCGAAGCGTAGCCCGCGGCCTGCCCCTGCCATACCTGCGGCTGAGACGTATTTGAGGCAAACCCGAGCTTATTGAAAAAGTTGTTCATGTCGCCGTTGACGTCTGCGGCTGCCGAGAAGGACAACCCGAGCAACAGGCCGCTGAGCAATGTTACCGACTTAACCTTGTCCATTTTTCGGTGTCTCCATCATCTGAAATAAGGTATCGAGCCGGGCCATAAAGCCCTGAGCATCCGTTGCGCCCTGCAATATCGGGAAAGCATCGAGCGTGTTCACGTTGACAAGAAACGTGGTTGGCGTGGCGACCGGAATGTTAGGGAAAAAGGTCTTCATCACTTCAGGTGGAGCGGGTAGCGCCTCCGGGAATGCCTGATCGCCCTGACCATCCAGCGTGTAAGGAAAGACCGAAAACCCATGCTGCGTTGACAGCGTTTTGAGTACCGGATCAAATTGATGACAGTACGGACAGTGCCCCTGCATAAACAGCACCACCTTCCACTCCGCCAGATTCACCTGACGACCGTTACTGAGGCGGTACCAGACAGGAGCCGCTCCGGTCCGGGGTGGTGTGGCGGTTACCACTGGCGCCTGATCTGCCGACTCTCCGGTCAGACCTTTCGGGTTGTACAACGATTTCACCTCATCAAGCGTGCCGGCCTGAGCAAATGTTGACAGCAGCAGGACGAAGAAAAGCATTACCGGCCGCGCGCGGTGATTAATGTTCAGGATGATTTTCACGGTCCTTTTCCTCTTTCTCAGCCTGCGCAATCAGGGCATTAATGATGCGGTAACCACCGAAAATCATCATGGCTATACCCAGTCCTTCTCCCATCTCAACAGCCATCTCCGGTTGTTTACGCACCAGACGGGCAATGAGATGGAAAAACACGCCGACGGCCACCACCCATGTTCCCGTGATATCCAGATCTGGCATGCGAAATTTACGCATCACGCTCTCCTTAAAAATTGGGTTTAAAGTCGTTGGAAACATAGAGAAACTGCTTCGCCAGATCGTCCTGGCTGATGAAGCCGTAACTGAGCGGTTTAACCTGTCCGCTTTTCGGGTCAACCAGCATCATGGCCGGAAAATACTTCACGCCGAGCCGTTCTGCCTGTCCCTGGTCCACGCGTGAGTCCGGTAGTAACGGGTTAACCACGCCATCAACAGAGACGGAGATAACACTCAACCCGTAGGTCTCACGGAAGTTACTCAGCACCTGAACCAGTTGCCCGTCAATTGGCTCCCGGCCGCGGTAAAAGAACATCACACCGAAATGCTGAGCAATGGCCGATATGGCTTTACGCTGTTCCGCGTAATCGGCCGCGAGCTGGTTTTTAACCGTGCCGTTGTAGTGGCTGAACTGTAGGTTGTAATCGAGCTCCGGATGTTCAAGAAACGCTTTCTTGGCGCTCATCGAAAATAAGCCTGCCTGCTGCGTCCAGTAATTCTGGAGGCGGAAATATTTCACAAAAGCCGGTACCGATGGATACATAATGGCTTCGGCTAATGCTTTTTTCGTTGCCTGCTGCAGAGCTGCCTGCTTCTGCAGAATATCCATTTGCTGGGGTGGCTGCGGGTTCGGCTGTGGATCCGGGTCGGTTGTTTTCAGTGGTTCGTTATACCACTGCCATCCCGCATCCTTCCCCCAGGCAGACATAACGGCGCAACCCAGCACAACGGGCAGCAGTACGAGCCGTTTCATTTTCATGGGACACCTTCATCTTTATTTCTGATGTTTATTACCGGACAAAGCGTTATAGATAACGCCTTTATTTATCTGAATTTCGTGACCTGTGTTAATTTGCTTCCCTGAAAAACCAGTGTCATTGCAGAACACCGCATAATCATGAAACGTTAAATCCTGACGATAGTCATTTTTTATTACCCAGGCGATACCTGAACTTTTTTCACAATTAACACCATAAAACTGATTGGTAATATGAAAAAGTACCTCTCGCTTATCCCGGATGAGTCCGTAACACATCATACCCGTCATAAATAAGATAAACACAGCAACGATCGCGATAACCGGCCATTTAGGGTTTTCCTCTTTCATTCCCCCCTCTCTTTTCTTTTTGTTCTGTTTTCGCCAGCGGGTTTCAGCAGGTCTATCAGTGAAGATAAAAAGCCGTACAGAAGAAACCAGAACCCACCGAGGATAGTGATGAAAAACACAGCAGTGATAATATCACTGCCCGTGGTTTGTTTTACCGTATCCCATGACCATATAATTACCGGTGATGAGACAATAACAGTGAGGCATAATCTAATCAGGAAATCCGTAACACAGCCTGAAGAGAATATAACTTTCATTTTACCCCCTGATTATTTCGAGGATTGCTGACTCATAATTTCTTTTATACGCTCTTTGGTTTTATTGGTGAGCGCATCGTTATCCGGAATTTTTTGATTCTTCATCAGGTCTTCCATGAAATTAGTGAAATCGAGTGAGTCGAAATTAATACGCTGGAGTTCATCAACCGTGATACCGCGGCAATTCGGACTGCTGGCGCCACCAAAACTGATATGCAGCTGGCCATTCCGGCCCTGTTGCTGAACAATCTGCGCCAGTTTTGAGTCGAACTGGCAGTAGCTTCTTTTTTTCTCCAGGCAAACACCCAGCACCTTTTTAGAGCAGAATTCCCCCACACTGACGGTCAGCTTATCTTTCTTGGCTTTAGCGAGGGCTTTTTCGTCACTGCTGCAGCGCGCCAGCCCCACATCCTGGCCCCAGCCGCTGTCTTTGCAGCAGTTACTGAAGCCTGCTGCAAATTTTTTACAGTATTTCGCTTTCCCGGTGAACGCCCTGACATCCACCCCGTTCAGTGCCGCAACGTCCTTCCCTGCCGCCGCCAGGGCGGCGAGCTCCGCCACTGCCTGACCAAAATCATTGTTTTTGCCGCTGGCCGCTTTATCGCATTCACCATCGAGACAGAACACGTCCCCGCCACAAATCATCTGTTTACCGGTGGTTCTGGTTTCGCAGGAGTACGTGGCATATTCATGAAGACAGGTTCCGTCATCAGAAGTGAATGCGCATTGCCGGGATGCCAGCGTACAATTATGGTTGTCCATCAGTGTCTGGCATGAACCGTAATCAGAAGGTTGGGTAATATACGTATCACGGTATTTCCAGCAGGCCTGGTAGACCTGGTAAACATTACCATCCTGGTTAACCGTCCGGTTTCCGCCTGGCTCAATGCATTCCGTCGTGGTCTGCTTGCCTTCGTCTTTACTGAATGGACAGAACTCGACCCATTTCACGTCCGGAACCCATTTTTTTTCCGTCACACGCATGGTCAGCGTGACACTCATCCAGGCCTCTGAACCGCCCTGTAACCAGTTTTGTGTCTTGCGGGCATATTCCCGGCAACGACTCTGCTTACCGCTAAGGCAGTTCTTGTTGAGGATGACGCCCTGCGGAGAAGAGCCGCCCTCGGTCAGATAGGCGCCAGTCGCCCCAGGAAGGGACCAGCTGTTGTCCCTCTTGGCAACGGAGTCTTCATTTACTCCCCACCAGGTCATGCGGTAGTACATATTTTTGTCATTAAAATGCAGCGCTGCTGATGCACTCAGGACCGTTCCCGTGGCCGGAGCGCGGAATGTCAGCATCACACTTTTGTTACCGTCATAGCTGTAGCTGAACTGGTTATTCGGCACGGTATACGTTTTGATAACCGTGGTTTCCTCATAGTGTCCGGTTATCGTGGCTGTTCGTGTACAGTACTGCTCAACCTGCAGGTCACGTTCACAGGTGTAGTTTTTAAATTCACTCCGGTTAACGATTTCCGCCTTACACTCCTGTCCGGTATTGCCGATGATAGTGTCGGATCGTGATTCAATATCTTTGGCGTTCTGGATAAACGGGGCGTCCGGAGAGATGCTGTCCGGAGGACGGTTGGTAAATGACTCGGTAATACTTTGTCCGACTTCACTCCCGGCCCACTGGGAAGCAGAGTCATTTTTCAGTGAGCTGTCGCCACCGGCTGTCACGCCACCGTAGTATTTCTTTTGCTCGGGATCTTTCGTATACCCCGGCAGATTCTGCTCGCCGTTGAAGTTTTTCAGGGCATCAAGACCGCCCCCCTGTACCTGTTTTGCAAAGTCAGAACCTGCCCTGTAATCCGTGTTACTGTCCGCGCAGGCTGGTCCTGCAAACCAGATAAACGTCCCCAGAACCAGGGCATGAACAAAGAGAATGGCCGGAAGTGTTCTCATTGGTTACCTCCCAGCATATGACGGGCGATATCCGCACAGTCCCCTTTCTCCGCCACCTTTTCCAGCGCCTGTTTCAGCCGGATATTGCCCCGAACCACATCAAACCCTGCTTTGCAGCGCACCACGAGGGCGGGCACGCTGCGAATGTTGTATTGTGAGTAAAGCGTCGGGTCGATCTGGACGCCGTCTGTAACTCCATCCTTAACCAGCCGCATCACCGCATCGGTGGTTGCCTTCATGTCGTTATTGACCAGTCCGCGCAACGTGGCCGGAATGCCATACTGGCGGGTTTCATGCAGCATGCGTTTCAGACCTTCCTCCGGCACAGAAAACGACACGAAGTACAGCGCACCTTCAGAGGGTTTTCCCTGTGCTGACGCCCTTTGCTGGCTGGCCAGATTATCGATGTACTGGCGATCGGCTTTCGCCAGGGGGTTACGGTTAATCTGCGCTTCCAGTTCCTGCTGCAGCTGCTTGTCCGGGTGCTGGCGTAACTGCTCGCTGAAGTCTTCCTGGTGCTTCAGCCACTCCCGGTCAGCCGTTGTCGGGCTCCCCGGACTGCCAGCTGCCACAGCGGTACCGGTGAGTAAAAGCGTGAGGATAAAAATATTCAGTTGTGTCACAGAAGACTCCTTTCAGAGGAAAACACAGTTACGTTTGCGCCACATGAGGTAACCAAAATTCTTCCGGGTATTAGGCGGGTTGCGACCGGCCTCCCAGCGCATCACACTGCGCCCGAGGGGATGGCACTGCCCGCTGTCCGGATACATATTCACCATCTGATAGCGCCAGCGCTCTTTAGGGATAATCGGCGACGGATATTCGTAACAGACTGCGGTATCGGCGCCGACCGTTTCCATAATCTGGCCCTGTCGGTGAAGCTTGTAGGCCATACGCTCACTGAGCAGAACCGAGGATTGCAGCGGGCTGGATTCGTTACTGGCCCATCCACTGAAGGGATACATGGAGCCCTGCGAGCCGGCACACCAGAACAACGGGTCAAGTGGTAAGTGGAAAGCACTGGCAATGGCATCGGCCGCACAGGCCCCCTGAGCGATCGGGTTGGCAAACAGTACGGCTTCCGGATTCAGGATCGTGGTCAGACTGCTGTCCACCCAGGTCGGGTCAATCTCAGAGAGATAGGCGATGTCCATATCTCCGCCTTCCAGGCAACCTGCTGATGTGATGATGTTCAGCCAGTACGTCAGTGGGTATTTGTACCAGTGCACGTGATAGAACGCCCCGTTGACCTGTTTGTCGTCCTTTTTGGCCGTCCCCATCCCTGTTTTACCGAGATTGATACTGAATCCCCCCAGATTCACCATGCAGCCAGGTGATCGGCTGACGTCGGTCATGGCCATCGGTTCCCAGTAACCGATAGCCAGACCAATGCGTACAAAGATTGGGGGTGGGGCCGGGCAATACTGTATCGGGCTGCCGGGATTAGGCGTGTCCGGCTGATCTCCTTTCCCCACCTGCACACTCCCCAGCGATAAGGGGAAAATGCAACGCCAGCAGACATCTGTAATGGGATTTACAAATCGTCCTTCACACGACGGGTCGGCAGCGGCATTCATACTGTGGCTCCATAGCAGGCAGGCCACCATGAAAAACAAAATACGTTTCACAGAAACATCCTTATCGCGTGGGTGGAAAGTATTCGATGTTCAGTCGTTCTCCCGAGGGGGCCGGGGTGATCCGCGCGGGTACTGCCGTCAGTCCAAAGCGCTGGCTCAGCACGCCGTTCTGGTCAAAATAAATCCGGCTGTCGAGCGCCGCCGATGTATCCGGGACGCTGCCTTTAACGAGGATAATCTTGCTGATTAACGTCTCAGGTACCTGGCGTTTCATCCAGGCCAACTGGTCCGGATCATCACCGTCAATGAAGTAAAGCGTCTGCATAAAAGGAACGGTTTTAAGCGGATTAAGCACCTGCCCTTTCCGGGCGAACAGCACACCGTTCTGATCCTTCAGGTCTTCAGTTAATTTGATGCTGGGATCAAACCAGCGCTGCTCATATTTATCCGCTTTCTTTATCCCCTCGACGGGAGCCGGGCGCTGGCTGTTGGTCTTCACCCGCTCCTTAAAGGCCTCCATCTCCTGCCCCCATCGCCCGGACTTCTCCAGCGCTTCAAGGCGCTGGGTTATCAGCGATAACATATCCTGTTCCTGTATGGGCCACAGGTCGCCCCATGTACCCAGATCAGCTGCCCGGGTAAGCGGGGAGACAAGACATACAGCAAAGAGCGCCCCGCGGATCATTTTCATTCCCTGCCTCCCTGCATCCGCTTCGCAATATCACGCTGAATACTCAGCGTGACGTCAGGCGCCCCATTAACCACGGCAGGAGAAACAAGAATCAGCACATGGTTTTTCTGCTGCCAGTCATCCAGACTTTTTTCCAGCGCATCGTTAAAACGATCCGACAGTGCCTTAGACTGGCTTTCCGTCAGTTGCTTACGGCTGACACTGTCCATGAAGTTATCGAGCGTTTTCTTCATATCAAACGCGACAACACGAGGTGTGCTGTGCGCTATCATGATCCGGGTCACCACGGCATTGGCGGCAAGAATGGCAACCATCAGCCCGCCAGTGATAAGGGCACGTCGGGTAAACAGACGATTTCTGATATTTTTTTCCATCAGGCAGCACTCCTTGTATTATTCATGGCCACCCGGGCCTCCAGGTCTGCCATTTCATCCGGGAAGTTACGGCAGGCCAGTTCGTACACGGCATCGTGAATACTCACCCCGGCGCGTTTTCGTTGTGTGATGTACTCAAAGTCAGCACCACTGGATGAATACATGGCGCGGCTGAGTGGATCGACAAACAACCGGTGCCACGATGAATGCGCCTCCACCGACAGCATGAAGGAGGAGAACCACTGGTCTTTAGCCGAACCAAAACGGTTAATCATGTCGCGCTGCAGCTGCGTGAACTGGTCGGGGTAAAGCTGGTTGTACTTGGCAAACTCTTTGGCAGACTGTTTAAGGATGATTTTGTATGAGGAGTTCCCCCAGGCGGCACGTGCAGCACTGGAAGCCGTATCTGAGTCAAAATCGACAATGTTCTGTGTAATAGTGATATACGAACCCAGGTGACGGCGTGCGGTACGGTAGCCCTTCTCGATAAAGGTGCCGACCTTCTCATTTTTGAAGTCCAGCAGGCGCCAGCCTTCGTCAATGACGTTCAGTTTTTTCAGGTTACGGGGTGTCTGGTACATGCGGTTCTCGATATAAATAATCAACGAGAACATCACAGCAACCAGCAGAGATGGCCGGGACTCCAGCCCCCCCAGCTCCAGCACAACCATACGGGCATCATCATTGAGTGACGGTTCATCAGAGTTGAAGTAGCTGCCGTAAATCCCGTTAACCGTGTACTGGTCGAGCAGAATAATCATTTCGTCCAGACGGCTGCGGATCGTCGGTGAGTCTGCATAGGTTTCGCTGTCTTTGGCTTCCTGCAGGAAATCCACCACATCGTCAATTCGGGCTTTGTTATGCTTGGTCAGCCAGGCCGCTTTGACCGCCTGAAGCAGCAGGCCTTCATGGACTTCATCAAGATTCCCATTGGGACTGGCCATGACGGAAAGCTGGTCACGGATACGCTCTGCAGATGCATCGAAGTTATTGTCATCGAGCACGTTCGCAAACGGGTTAAATTTCAGCGTATCGCCATCGAGATACACACCCCCCATGTTTTCGCACAGTGATTTGTAACCATCCCCCATATCGAATACCCAGGAATAACCACCGGCATCAATGACGCTACGGATAAGCGGCTGTATCAGGCCTGTTTTCCCCGCACCGGAAGTACCGCATACCGCCATGTTAAAGTTGGTGTTATTCATGCCGGTGTAGAAGAGATCGATAAAAGCCAGCTGGTTACGATATGTAGGCGCCAGCAGACCGGAAGGAGCCAGTGGACTGTCGGCCACCACCGGCATCAGGTTTGCCACATTAAAGCTTTCAGCACGGCGAACTACCCCCGCCGCCTGCAGTTCCTTAAATATCCCCTCTCCCGCCTTAAAAGGCAGAATCGACAGGAAATTACGCATCTGCTGATAGCGAGCGGCGATGAGTTCAAAGCCCCCCTTACGGAAACTGTTCAGTATTTCCTGTTCAGTGGCCAGTGCCGCTTCCGGATCGTCTTCGGTATACGCCGTAACGTTGAAAAAATAGGACACCAGTGAAGAGGAATTGGAAGACAGTCGCTGGCGAATATCCCCCCACTCCTTAACTTCTTTCTCAACTGAGGGGAAATACTTCGCGTATGACGTTTTGCTCTTTTTCTCCAGGTCGAGAAACTTCAGGTTCGCTTCGTTCTGTGATTTAACCTGGTCTTCCACCATCAGGGTAAGCGTAATGACAAAGGGACAGGAAATAGACAATTCCGGGTTCAGCAGGTTGGCGTAGTTGTCTGCACTGGTCCACAAAAACGCAATTTCCGGGTCGCGTGCAAGATGATAGTTGAGCACCCGGGTATGACGTTCCACCCCATTTTTGTCCAGCAGGCCAATGTTGAGATGATTCGCCATCACTTCCATATCAAAGCTGTCATCAACACACTGGTAATTCAGCTCCTGGTAAGGATCCAGCTTTTTAGGCCTCCGGTACATCTCACCTGGATTTGGATTAATCAGTTCACTGACCATTTCCACAAGGCCCTTCTCATCCAGTGCCTTAGTCGGTATTTGCGCGCCAAGCAGTGAGGCCCGGATTATCTTGACCTGGTTCTGAAGCTCGATGATTTGCGCATTCGAATTTTTCTTACGCGGCATGCTGCAGGAGATAAATACACGGTAGTTTCTGAGCGTCAGCGGTAAATCCATTCCCGGTGGCAGCGCAAAATGCTTCTCTGCTGCACGCACATAATAGGCTCGCGTAATGGCGTTAAACTTTTCTGCCTGAGGACCACTCCAGCTGAACTCACGGAGGCCATATTCGATATCATCGCCAACCAGCTTGCTGGAAACCAGATTAATGGTGACCGGAACATTACGCGGTAATTTCGTTCTCAGCAGGTTCTCAAGCGAACCTACAATATGTTCATTGGCGCCTGGTAGAGGCCTGGCTTCCAGAATAAAACCGACTGTCTTCTGGTTAATAAACAACCCTGTTTCACTGTCGTAATCCTTATATGGCAGAACGCGACTGAATTGAGGGAAATCCATACTGGCCAGAACATCATTTGCTTTTGCAGATTCATCAGGTAGCTTCAGCGCTGTGAGTAATGTATTAACTGCTTTGGCTACCGACTCAATAGGGTTCAGACTCACAGGTTAACTCCTTCTTGAGGAACAAAAATAGATTTTCATATTTTTTTGAGGGGGAAAGTCAAGATGCTCGATATTTATCTTTCCCGATAATAAAATAAAGTAAACGGCATAAAGAAAAGAATTATTCTTGCCGCCATCAACTGTGCAAATATCACCTCACCCATAACAATCTTTCCGTTCCAGAGTGATACCAGAAGCGTGATAATGAGCAATGCACTATGAATAATCAGTGTTGATAAGATACCGAGACGAAGAACCTCATAATAACTCGTTACCGACACACACAAGAAATAATACACACCAAGGCTACATATAATAAAAACCAGCTCACGACGCAAAGTGGTATGAAACTCCTCTGTACTTTGATCTGGAGATTTAGTTAGCAGATACCTCAAAGTGAGATAAACAGACCAGTACATTAGAGGATAAATTAGAAAGCCGTATCTTTTCAGGAAAGTCATTTTATTCCCCACCTTTTTTCTTTTGTAATAACTGCCACTGTTCAGTGTAGGCCTCATAGGCATACACCGGAACATTAACAATAACTCCCTCACACCTTAATTTGTTGACGGCGTCATTCAAAAAACCGGTCTGCACATTGGCTTCAATAAGTGAGCACTCTGTTTTCCAGTGCCGGCCAGCATCGATCTCGCTGGCACTATAGGTTAACCTCACCATAACGAAACAGATTGCAATGCCAATAATCGCAGTGAACGCGCCTGTCAGAAAAAGCTTGCCCCTGAATTGATAATGTTCGGGAAGAATAAGTGCTAAGAACACCCCGATGATCCCTGCAATTAACATCACCAGATCAATGACTAAAATCCACCACACATCCATACCGTTTATGTAAGCATGCATACCGTTACTCCTTTTTATCAGAAAGGCTGTGAATGCCATTATCCCTGTATTTCACATCCATATACCGTGTTACGCTATCCGGACAAGACCAGGCATCTTTTGCACTGGTAAATGGTGTTTCTGGCTGCGCGTTAAATGCCGATACTTTGCAGTGTTGTAATGTATATTCAGTATTTTGCTTATTGATTAATATTGCTTTGTACTTACTTTCTGGTTGGAGCAATGAAAGAGTTCCAAATGAAACCACCATAATAATGATTAACGACAGGAAGCGCTTCGTTCTGTTTTTAATCCGTAATACGCTTGACATCAACAGTGCTGGAATCACCCCAAAAAGGGCAATGCTCAGAATGACATACGATGAATCTTCTTTCATCAGTAAATACAGATACTTTATAAAATCAATATTTAACACCATAAACTGAAATCCCTGACATCACAAACACGCTACCGCCCATCCCTTTCAACGCAGAGGGCACTCGTTTTAATCCAGCAGTAGCATTCCAGCAGCGCCAGTCATGGCGCTGATAATTAATTAAGACGAGGTTGTCCCCAGGTTGATGGGGTCACCACAAATAACACTGTCGTTGGTTGATGATATACATCATCGGAATCCACATAGGGAGCGATCCATAATGATGTTGTCTGCTCACCTTTTCTTAATGGTCTCGGATACTGGCCCGGTACAGTTTGAGGTGATGTAAATGTTGATACTGTCACCGGACGCATAACCTGGGGTGTAACGGGTTGTATATACCTAGGCTTATTTACCGACCCCCTGACATTTAATAATGACGGGGTACTTTTATTTACTACTACAGCCGCTGGGGCTTTCGCCTGTACTAAATCAGGTTGTGGCGGCAACGGGTATGAATTTACTGACGTCGTTCTGAAATTACCGTCAGCCAGTCGAGGCAACCCGGCCGCAACCGGCTTTGCCTCACTGCGTTCCTCTTTCGCCTTAGCTTTTTCATTGGCCTGTTCCATCGTCATACAGGTATCCGATGTTGTTGCGTTACATTGAAAATCAGTCTCCGTTCCTGCGCATCCGGTTAAAAGCAATGCGCTGCCCAGAGGAATTAACAGAATTAATTCCTTCATAATATTCTCCGCCTGTTATTAGCTCTTTTTCAGGTTCATCCTGAATAGGGTGTTAGCTTTAATTTCCTGAGTAAATCTGTCTCTCTCTTCCGAACTCATGGCACCATAAACTTTCTCCAGTTGGTTTGTATCTGACAAGGCAAATACCATTTTCGACATAATGGTTGTTTTGCCGGCCCCCGTATCTCCGACAGGAACGGTATGACCAGACGTTTCCGGGAGCGGATTACTTTTCTCCATTTTCTGCCTAGCCATTGTTGTTCCCCTCTGACATGGCACCAGGTGAAAACTGGTGGGGATCTAATTTCCCGAGTTGTTTCAGCATCTGGTCAGTACTGAAGCCGTTCAGGGATGCACCTGCCTGCTGAGGTTGTTGCGGCTGCTGTTCCTGATTTTGTTCCTGCTGCTTACCGTTTTTCTCTGCATCCAGTTCTTCAATCGTTTTCAACTGGAATCCATCCTGGAACACAACGGTCACCTCATTACCGGCACCAATTGGAATGACAGGGTGATACTGTTCTGCACGTTTGATGTAATACTCACTCAGTGTCTGCGCTGCTTTAGATGCACCTCCTCCAACGCCCATTTTGAGCACATCACCGGCTCCAACGGATGCCGTCGCACCAATTCCAACAGAAGGTTGTGCCGCACGTTCCATCCCTTGACCAATACCATCAACAAAACCAGCTCCCCACGCCCAGCCGAGGATTTTTCCGTTACGCATCACGACTTCACCTTTCACACCGTTTTTCCCCATAAAGGAAACGTGGCCTGAAATTGGCTGATCGATAGTCTTATCACCTTTGATGCAGCTGATATTTCGGGTACGGACAATCGCGCGCTCACTTGAAACGTCACCATATGCTTCGAGGCCAACAAAACAGCCAGTCAGGTCATAAGTTTTGCTGTTAGGCATTTCCACACGGCCGACCAGACGGACCTGCATCGGAACCGTAGATTCATTACCGGTGACAGAGGCATTCGCATCCGCACCTTCAATCAGAATGCTTTTCGCAAAACTACCTGAAGGAATGTACGGCAGTGTTTTTGCCTTCTTACCTTTGTCATAACTGAATGTACGTCGTTGGATCTGGTTAGGGGCCGGTACAGGTTGATAACTGACCTGTGGCGCCGGTGTAGTCCCGTTACCCGGATAGAATGACGTGGGTGGTGGAACAGCACCTGCAGGTTGCGGCGGGAAATTCGCCGGTTGCGGCTCACCCTCCGGTCCCGGTGCAGGGATCGGTGGTTTCGGAACAGGCTCACCACTGGTCGTGGTCGGCTTCACACCCAGCTTGTTTAACTGGTCCTGCATTGCCTGGTTTTCCGTAGTGAGTTGCTCAATACGCTTCTGATCTTCACCGCGACCTTTATTCAACAGGTTCACTTCGTTCTGAAGTGCATCAAAACGCTTTGTCAGATCAGCTGCTGTCGCCTGCATTTCAGTTGTCGCATGTTGCTGAACTTTGGTATCGAAACGACTGTCCACTACCCCCGTCATGTCCGGCGCGGGTTCGTTCTGCGTCTGGGCGGCATCATCGGAACCAACCTCGAGATCAGAGAGATACATACCGCCACCGATAATGGCGACAGCAGATACGGCGATGACACCCAGCCACATAAACTGTTTGTTCTTGACCAGCTTATTAATGTTGGCCATCAGCGATCTCCCTCTGCTGTGGTGACCCAGACCTGCAGGCGTCCGCCACTCAACAGGGGACCCGCTGTCCCGCTGATCATGATGGCGCGCGTACCTGGCTGCCAGAAATCACTTTCTTTGACCATACGTGGAGAAAGCGACACGTTATCCACGGCATAACGAACCACTTTCAGGTGATGCCCTGTCCACACTTTTTCTGCCTTTGCACTCAGCCCTGCTGGAACGGTTAAGGTTTCCGACGTGACAGGAACGGGCTGGTACCCTTCAGGCATTCCACCCTGACGAACGGCACGATTTAGTGATACCAGGAGGCTTTCATACGGTGAAGACTCTTCCCAGGACTTCGCCGGGCCGGGAGTACCGGCCAGTTCGGAGACCAGCTGAATAGTCCGGCCTGCCCCCGCGCGCGGAACGGCACGAATTGAGAAATTCAGTCCGCGTTCTGTCTCAACAATGAAAGTGAATGGTTTTTTACTGACGGTTGCCAGGATGGCTCCGCCACTGTCTGTCTGCTCCTGGTTCGTCAGACCGCCATCCAGACTGTTAATGGCGGTGATGCGATCGCCCGGAACCATAAACAGATTAGGATCCGTGTTGCTGACCGCGATGTTTGCCTGACCACCATTTGTCAGTGGTACCACTGTGGGTGCAAGCGTTCCGCTTACCGTGGCAGACATTGCCGGTGTCATCAGACAAAGGCTCAGACAGGCGGATACACACAGGGGTTTAACGATTTTCATCAGTCACCTCTCCAAAACGTGTCAGCCAGCTGATCCCATCTAAACGGTTAAACTGAATAACATAATGTTTAATTTCTGAATAAGGCCTGGAATCCCCAATCCAGGTCTTCAGCTCCCCTCGAATTTCAACACGGTTTTCTACCGGGTAGGCACGGACAAACGTCCAGTAAAAACTGGAATTAACGTTATTGTCCTTAATCCGTTTTGCATCCTCAGCAAGCTGAATTTTCAGGTTGTTCTGCGATGCCGGATACACATACTTCAGCAGCTGTTCGTGTTGAGCATCCACGGTTTCAGGGGTGACATTCAGGCGCAATGAAACAAAACTCAGGCCCATCTGTTCCAGATAGGATGCATCAGACTGGTTCTGTGATACCGCGAAAGGGGCGTTATATAACATGGGCGTCACCGCAACCTTTTGCTCATTTTGCAGGCGGTAGTTATTGATGCCCTGAATAACATTGGTGGCCAGGCTCAGTACTGTGACGGTACCGAGACAGATAAACCCCAGACCAATGACACGGGTGGTACTGAGACGAGCGCCGTGTTCCATGTTAGTTACTCCGTACTATTATTTAATCCACTGCCGGAAACAGGAGTCCGGGACATCATGGAAAATCCCTTTAAGAAGGGACGTAGGCAGATACCAGTAAATCAAATCGCGTAACCAGGCACTGCCCCGCCCTTTTTTCAGTTTTTTGATGCCCAGGAAAACCAGAATTGCCGCTACCAGACCGAACAAAAACTTACTGGTCCAGAAACCCCAGCCGAGACAGATTACGGCCGGGATTAGTTCATCGAGATACAGACCGAACCAACGGGACTGGTTCGTCAATGTTTCCGGGAAACGGTACTTTTTGAGTTCGTCCCCGGTCATCATTCACGCCCTCTTAGTAACCAGCGACCGACATTCCGACGGTGACAAAAACCGACAGAATGGCGAAGCCAGCCAGGAACTTAACGTTTTTGGTCATCATGTACATGATGCCGCCAACGATAACTTCCGCCAGGATCACCCACTTGACGACACTTGACCCTTTACCAAATGTGGCTTTAACCGTACCGTCACCTGACTTCATCAGATCGGTACCGGTGGTGGTGGCCATCGCTACTTCAGGGAAAGCTGCCGCAAGAACAGCAACAGGGAGAACGGCTTTTGCCGCCTTCAGCATTTTGGCCTTGCTGAAGAGACGGGTACGCAGAGAAGGCTTAACACCCTTACTCATTTCAGCACTCTGAATGGATAATGCTGTAGTCATGTAAAAATCCTTCTTTAATAACGAGTGGTATTACATCTGCCGGAGAACGACAGACAGGGGAAAATCTGCCGCAGGAAAATTAATATCCAGCAACAGACATGCCGACGGTAACGAATACCGACAGGATGGCAAAACCGGCCAGGAACTTAACGTTTTTGGTCATCATGTACATGATGCCGCCGACAATAACCTCAGCCAGAATCACCCATTTCACGACACTGGAACCTGAACCAAAAGTTGCTTTTACAGTGCCATCACCGGTCTTCATTAAATCCGTACCGGTAGTAGTGGCCAGTGCTGCTTGTGGGAATACAGCAGCCAGAACGGCAAGCGGCAAAATTCCTTTAGCAGCTTTCAGCACATTCTTTTTATTAAAGATGCGCGAAAGAACAGACTTTTTGTTTTCAACAGCTACAGAGCTACCCTGCACAGTTAATACAGTATTCATGTTTATACCCAATGAATAAAATGGATTTAAATATCAGACATAACCTGTTTAGAACAGTCCATTGATTTTAAGAAAGTTTTATTGTGCTTTTTTTCCCTCCACAGTTTCAGAATTATAGAAGTCTGGAAACCTCTCTAAATGGTCTCTAAGACGCATGTAAGCTTCTGCAGTCTTACTTCTTGAACTTCTGTCTTTTGCTTTTATTAAAAGACGATTTGTATCTTCATCAAGACGAAGAAGCACATGAAGCCCTGGTGCTGGTCTTGAGTTACTCCTAACCGCTCTTGCCAATCATGCCTCCCATAGAAATATTAATATCACATAATAAATCTTTACATTACGAACGACTAAAGTAAACAAATAATCCAGGGAATGTGAGTAAATTATTTTTACATTCCCTTACCGGAAATGTCCCTATCACTTTAACAAATCATTAACACAAGGCTTTAATATATCCATGATATTCATTGCCAGCCTGTAATAACTTACAGAATAAAATAACGAGAGTATAAGGTTATCCCTGCTATCGAAAGCAAATTCTTTATTAAAATCACTCACAACATTTCTTGATGTTTTTTCTGATACGCCAGTGATAGCAGAAATTTTTGAATGTGTTAAACCTATGGCATACAAATTGAGTATTTTCCATTTATCATCCTTTCTTGAAGACAAACTAGAGATATACTTTTCAATTTTTCTCCCCACGTCAGCAAAAGGGTTAGAAATAAATCCAACATCGTAGGTTTCCCTGACAAAGACCCATTTACTGTAGAACTCATTATTAACTGATAGGCTTTCTATAAAAACATCCCATACGTAGCCATCGATGCGAACATCTCTAACAATGCAAGCAGAACGTTCTGATAAAACATTAATCTCTGACTTTACCAACTCCATACCTGTTTCAAGTGGAAGAGAGGAAAACCATGAGTCAACATCGGTACGTGTTAAGAAAACCTTGTCAAAAAGTGGGCTGGTGTGAATTAACTCACCACGGGCATTACGAATAAATGACAGGGAAGATGAAATGTTAAGCATCTCACCTAAAGAATGAATGGAATCCGTTTGACTGACAAACGTATTTTGACTACGATCCTTCGCACACATAGGCGCCTCCACTAAAGGACACTATGGATAGTTGGCGTCTGGGGGGGCAAACCCCAGGCGCTAACGCTTCAACAAATTTTAATCACTGCACTAATTCCATTTTATAACTCCTGACTCTCCGTGTCACTTCCAGCACCTAGATCATTATTCTTTTTTATTAACTTTAGACAGGCACAAATACTAAAGTTAATTAGTCTCTATACAGAGACTGGAACAATCTTATTCCTCCTCATCCTGTGATGGGAAAAATCTTTCCACAACCTCTCTGGCATCGTCTCGTATATTCATAACCATTGATTTGAAATCAAAACGATCATCGCCATTTATATGTGGGCTAAGAGAGTCCATCGCCAGTACTTTCGAAATAGTAAACTGAGTTTTCATAACATTCTCAAGCAATACTTTATTGAACTCCTTCTGATTAAATCCGGACTCCTTCCGTTCCATCTGGGCTTCATAAACCCTAAGACCAAGTTCAAGGAGCATTGTGGCCACACTGGAAAAACTAATATCTTTTTCCTTCGCACCCTCAGCTCTTCTCTTTTCAACTATGGCATTGATTTTATCGACTACCTCATCACTGGGATATGCCTGAACCCTAGCCATATGAACTCCTTTCTTAATATGGTGACAAGAACAATATTCGCCACAACGATATCGTGATCATTCAATTAAAACAACTCTAAACTTAAGTCTAGAGTTCAAGCAACTTGCAATACAACTCACTCAACAACTTAAGTCCCGACTTAAGTCTGGTTAACCCACTGATTTTTAATAGACGAGTTGTAGGCGAGTTTTATATGACTCATACAAAACTCACCGAAAAGTCTTTGACGACTTGCATATATATAACAATATATAACACAGCATAATATAACTAACCATAAGCAACTGAAACCAAAGAACAATCTGCAAAATTTTAATTTTGCGTGGGGTGTGCTGTTTTGTGGTGAGGAGTGCACATTTGTTGAGTATATTTCTCGGATGGGTTAACGTATTTCCGGCAACTGCACCGGAGGGGAATTCATGAAAGGTTGGGTACTGGGCATCGCACTGTCAGCAATATCGTTGTCCTCCATGGCATCGGATTGTTTTGATATGGCGGGAAGAGATTACAGAATTGATCCAGATCTACTCCGTGCTATTTCCTGGCAGGAATCGCATTTTATAATTGGCGCCATTGGTCGTAATCCGGTAACAGGTTACGGCTCCGGACTTATGCAGATTGATTCGCAGCATTTCGACGAACTGTCACGATATGGAATAAAATCAGACCATCTGCTCACGGATGCCTGTCTGAATATCTACACCGGGGCGTATTATCTGGCAAAGGCTTTCAGAAAATGGGGCGTGTCATGGGATGCTGTAGGTGCGTATAACGCAGGGTTTAAAAGAACGCCGCTTCAGGCAGCCAGGCGTTATGAGTATGCGAAAAAAATTAATCGGTACTACACCGCGATAAAAGCGAGTAAACGTCTGCCAGCTAAAACGCAGCAAACCGCAATGAACTAAAAAAGCCTTCTCGTGGAGAAGGCTTCATCTTTTCAGAATTCCACACTGTCTATATCGGGGTAATGATCCGCATCGCTGTCAAAATGATAGATGAGATATCCACGTTCCTGATACATGCGGATAAGATTCCTGCGCAATAGCCTGGATACGCCACCTCTTTTAAGGGCCAGAAGATGGCGCTTAAAATCATACATCCTGATGATCACGCCATATGACGTGTCATGGATCCACTCGTTATAGCTTTCGATGGTCTGGTTATTAAAGGAAAGTATATGGAGGATCCTGACATCTTTTTCCTCCATATGTGTAATACTGACGCAGACGCCTGTGAATTCAAACATTGTAATTAACACCCTGACGCTGAACTGAAGGCCCCGGACATATCAGTCCGGGGGAATTTTGTATTATCCCTTGAATGTGCGGAACTGTTCGGCAATCAACCACAGCGCTTTATTCAGTTTGACATCACCATCAATGCCCTGTACTGGCCGGGTTGTCGTTTTTTTTCCGTTCTGTGAACGACCGGGCAAACCACCTTTAATCAAGTTTTCCTGCACACGTTGATACGTGGTCCAGATATCTTCTGATTTATCTTCAAAACGGCGGGGGTGAATAATTTGTCCTACACTAACCGGAGCTTTATTCACGTCATCATACTTATAGGTCAGAGCGGCCTGCCCAAAAAGGTGTTGCTCTTCTTTTGTCAGCGTAATGGATTTCATTACATCTACGCTCTCTGCCACTTTATCGAAAATACCCAGGACTTCATAAGCACCTTCAATTACCTGTCCGACGACATCCCCTTTATGCGGTACCCGGATCTCACCAAATGATGTTCCACATATCAGGCCATTGGTACAGACAAAACGAAACATGCCCGGGATCATTTGATAGCTCGATGAACCATCATGTGAATTAAGCAGAATGATTTCCGGAACTTCCTTTCCTTTGTTTACACCCTCCCTGCGCAAACGAACCATATGTTTTGTATGACCTCGCTTATCTTCATTTCGCACTCTTGACTGGCAGGCGAAAAAGGGCTGAAATCCTTCGTCACGTAACTTATCCAGCAGGGTAATAGTTGGGATACAGGTATAGCGTTCACTGCGTGAACTGTGCTTTTCTTCGGAAAAGACAGAAGGCACAACCTGAATTAATTCGTTATTTGTTAATGGACGTTCCTGACGAATGGACTGGGTACGGCCAAATCGGGAAGCTAAACGCATTATATTCTCCTTCATCCGTTGTTTTGCCTTTTAAAACCTTCACCCGTTGAGTTGCCGGGGTCGCGGTTTTGACGTTTTGCGGGGACCTGCTGAACCTGCCCCCTGGTTGTTACCTTCACCCGTTTGAGAGCCGTTCGCCGCAAGGGCGTAAACGAGCACG
>JAWDXP010000020.1:0-39160 GCA_032477055.1 Dysgonomonas sp.
AGGTAAATTTGAAGGATATCATGCGATTGCCCTAACAGACGCTAACGGATATGTCAAGTATATACTTAATACGAAACAGTCGACGACACTAGCTACCATAAACGTTAACGGGACTTATACAAAGACTGAGACATGCTTGATTCCGACCAATGCTACACCTGGAACTTACTATGTAAGGTTTGTGCAGAAAGAAAAAGGAACTACAGTTTGGAAAGCATTATCAGTCGGAACAAGCCCTTACTATGTGAGATTTACAGTAGCAGCAAATACCTGTACAACTCCGTCAGGCTTAAGTACATCGAGTATAACCAACAATAAAGCTACTCTAAAATGGAATGCGGTGAGTGGGGCACAAAGTTATACGTTGCAGTACAGGAAGAATTCGACTACTACTTGGACAACCATTTCCAGTTCACTGAAGACAACTACTTATAATCTCACCGGACTGGCTGCATCTACGGCTTATACATGGCAAGTAAGAGCAAATTGTTCATCCACGAATAATTCGGCATATGCTTCGGCTAGTTTTACGACAACGAAAGCTGTGTCTGCTTGTATAAATAATTACGAACCAAACGAGACTATGGCTACAGCATACTCCATTTATACTAACAGAGTATACAGTGCAGGTATCGGAAGTGAAACAGATAAGGATTATTACAAATTTACACTGACAGCTAAGAGCAATGTAGTAGCTACGCTACAAAACCTCCCAACGGATTATGACCTGTACATATATAACTCAGCCGGAACTCAATTGGGTCAAAGTAGGAAAAGCGGAACTAATGACGAGTCTATAAGCCTACCTAATCTTGCTGCCGGTACATATTATGTGTACGTTTATGGATTCAATAAACGTTACGATTTACAGAATTGTTATAGTTTAAAGATTTCCACAACAGCTGTACAATCGACAAGAGCTGCTATAGAAGAAGAGGTTTCTTCTACCTCCCTATTAGAAGTTTACCCTAACCCAGTAAGTGACATCCTCTATATCAAAACAGGAGGTGCTCCAATCAAACGGGTAATGGTGACCAATATATCAGGTAAGGTAGTATTGAGGGAGAACCATAACGGTAACTCTGCCGAAATATATCTACGCGATCTTCCTGTTGGGGTCTATATTGTAACAGTAGAGACCGAAAAGGGAATCATATCAAAACGAATACAAAAGCAATAAATCAAACTAATTCTATATAATGTGTGTAAAAATAAAAGACTGTCCGGTTGGGCAGTCTTTTTGTTTATCTATTTTAAGCTTCCTACCATATCTTCAGGCTTTACCCACCGGTCAAATTCCTCAGCGGTAAGGTAACCTGACGTTATTGCTTCTTCTTTTAGCGTAGTGCCATTTTTGTGGGCAGCTTTCGCTATTTGCGCAGCCTTCTCATAACCTATATGTGTATTGAGAGCAGTGACCAACATTAATGAATTATCTACTAATTCTTTGATTCGTTTCAGATTAGGCTTGATACCCGACACACAATTATCAGTAAATGAGATACAGGCATCTCCCAAAAGTTGACCGGACTGCAAAAAGTTTGCCGCTAAAACAGGCTTAAATACATTCAGCTCGTAATGACCATTAGCTCCGGCAAAGGTTATAGCAGTATTATTACCCATCACTTGTGTACACACCATTGTCAACGCCTCGTTTTGCGTAGGATTCACTTTGCCCGGCATGATAGAAGATCCGGGTTCATTCTCGGGCAACATCAGCTCCCCTATCCCGGAGCGAGGACCTGAACCTAACAAACGTATATCATTAGCTATTTTAAATAAAGCAACTGCCATCTGGTTGAGCGCACCATGTGTACCGACAATGGCATCGTTCGAAGCCAGAGCCTCGAACTTGTTCGGAGCAGTCACAAATTCATATCCTGTAAATTTAGAAATATATTCTGCCACCTTCACATCATAGCCTTTGGGAGCATTCAGTCCCGTACCAACAGCCGTTCCGCCCAAAGCCAACTGTGAAAGATGAGGAAGTGTAACCATCACAGCATCTATTGCATAGCGCAGCTGGGCTGCGTAGCCTGAAAACTCCTGCCCTAAGGTAAGAGGGGTAGCATCCTGCAAATGGGTTCGCCCTATTTTTACAATATCTTTAAACTCTGCGGATTTTGTCTCCAGAGCTTGTTGTAACTTTCCGGCAGCAGGGAGAGTGTGTTCCATCATTTTCTTATATGCTGCAATGTGTAAAGCAGTAGGAAATGTATCATTAGACGATTGAGACTTATTGACATCATCGTTAGGATGTATAGGACTTTTTTCACCGAGCCTCCCTCCACTAAGCACAAGTGCTCTATTAGAAATAACTTCATTTACATTCATATTTGACTGAGTGCCCGAACCTGTTTGCCAGATAACAAGAGGAAACTGGTCATCAAGTTTTCCTTCCAAAATCTCATCACATACTTGTGCTATAAGGTCTCTTTTTTCTGCCGGCAAAACTCCAAGGTCAGCATTGGCATAGGCTGCCGCTTTTTTTAGATATGCAAAGGCATAGATTATTTCCTTAGGCATAGAACCGGGGTTCCCGATCTTGAAATTATTACGCGAGCGTTCGGTTTGTGCTCCCCAATATTTATCTGCGGGTACTTGCACTTCCCCCATAGTGTCTTTTTCGATACGATATTCCATATTGTATAATGTATTTGGTTTGTTACTTATAAATTTCATTATTAATATAACCACACACAATACCCGATTGTTATGATTTTTTCCTTGTCCCTCATCATTTATATGTAGCGACACATATATAAAAAAGAAAAGGCTACAAAAATATTGTAACCTCCTCCTGTTAAAAACGTGACGCTAAAAAATATCTACCTTATTTTTTCTTTTCATCTTTATCCCAATCATGCTTGATATCTGTAGCTCTGTTCTTGATATCTTCCTTGATTTTACTGCCTTCGATCTTAGCATCATGCTCCAGATCATTTTCCGGTTTATCAAAAGCTTTTTTCACTCTTTCTGCACCACGTTCTAACTTGCCTTCCATCGCATTTTTAGCTTTTTCGGCATCTCTTTCCAAATCCATAATCTATCTTTTATTTGTGTTAAAAAAACAATTTATTAAATATAGAAAATCAGTAGTTCATCTTATACGACAACGATCTAGTATAAACCTATATACTATCACTTTACTGAAAGTCTTCATCAAAAATCTTGCTTCATATTGTTTTGTTTGCGGAATCAAAGTCCGCCTGCTTTCTCATTTTTAGTATAAACATAATCCAATGTTTCAACCAGCCCTCGTAGAATAAACCGGTATTGCATCAGTTATGCATCATCATGAATAAGCAAAACAACCGCAACTGGTGCGAAGCAATAATTGACTATGAAAAAGAACTCTTCTGTATCATAAAAATGAACTACTGATTCATTTCCTATTATTATGAAAATAACTTCATCCTCATTTACGATATTAAAACGCCCATCACACCCTTTTAGTTCTGGCATTATAGTTATTTAGCATTCATAAACAATTAATGACCAGAATATTAAACCAATCCTAAGAAGTGAAATATGGAATATATTCCTCAACTATACTAAAATAGAATATAGAAAGAGGAGGTATTCTTAATTAATATTGTAAAGGAATAGAGGAGAGGCAATTCATTTCTTATCGAAAAGATTTATTATTTCTGACTTGCTTTTTTGAAAAAGAGAATAAATAAATTAATGTTTCCTATAGTAACCACCTTGAAGAGACCTTCCTTTATTTCCTTTGAATTTCTTTTCATTAGACGCTATTAGCTAGAAATATATAAAAGGAGAGGGAAAATTTAACTTAAAAATACACATGTCAGAATGTCATATCAGAGAAAAATGAGTTTTTTGGCACAAGTTTTGATTAACTCCTAATGTCATTCGGAAAACCAAATGACAGACGAGAAAATATAATTATTGAGCGAAATAAATTAAACAGAAAATTAAAAATAAATATATAAAATAACATGGGAAAAATAATTGGCATAGACTTAGGAACAACCAACTCTTGTGTGGCAGTTCTTGAAGGTAACGAGCCAATCGTTATCGCAAATAATGAAGGAAAAAGAACCACTCCTTCGGTCGTTGCTTTCATCGAAGGCGGCGAACGTAAAGTAGGAGACCCTGCTAAACGTCAGGCAATCACCAATCCTGAGAAAACCATATATTCTATCAAAAGATTTATGGGTGAAACATGGGATCAGGTACAAGCCGAAGTGCCACGTGTACCATACAAAGTGGTGAAAGGTGACAACAACACTCCTCGAGTAGACATCGACGGACGTTTATATACTCCACAGGAAATCTCTGCAATGATTCTTCAAAAAATGAAGAAAACTGCCGAAGATTACCTAGGACAGGAAGTAACACAAGCGGTTATTACCGTTCCTGCTTACTTCAACGATGCACAACGTCAGGCAACAAAAGAAGCGGGCGAAATTGCAGGTCTTAAAGTAGAACGTATCGTAAACGAACCTACTGCTGCTGCTCTTGCTTACGGTCTTGACAAGACTCATAAGGATATGAAAATCGCTGTATTTGACCTTGGTGGCGGTACATTTGATATTTCAATTCTTGAATTAGGCGATGGTGTGTTCGAGGTAAAATCGACTAATGGTGATACTCACTTAGGTGGTGATGACTTTGATAATGTGATCATTAACTGGTTGGCTGAAGAATTCCAAAGAGAAGAAGGTATCGACTTACGTAAAGATCCAATGGCTCTTCAACGTTTGAAAGAAGCTGCCGAGAAAGCAAAAATTGAGCTTTCGAGCACTACTTCGACAGAAATAAACCTACCATATATCATGCCGGTAAATGGTATTCCAAAACACTTAGTAAAAACATTGAGCCGCGCAAAATTCGAGCAACTGGCTGATCAATTGATCCGCGCATGTATCGAGCCATGTCGTAAATCGCTTCAGGATGCGGGATATTCAACATCCGATATCGATGAAGTAATCCTTGTAGGAGGTTCGACACGTATTCCTGCTGTACAAGCTGAAGTAGAAAAATTCTTTGGTAAAGCTCCTTCAAAAGGAGTGAATCCTGACGAAGTGGTAGCCGTAGGTGCTGCTATCCAAGGAGGTGTATTGACTGGAGATGTGAAAGATGTATTATTGCTTGACGTAACTCCACTTTCATTAGGTATCGAAACTATGGGTGGTGTGATGACTAAACTTATCGACGCAAATACGACTATCCCGACACGTAAGAGCGAAACATTCTCTACGGCTTCAGATAACCAACCTTCGGTACAGATCAACGTTATTCAGGGAGAACGTCCAATGGCAAAAGATAATAAACAAATCGGAGTGTTTAACTTAGACGGTATTCCACCTGCAATGCGTGGTGTGCCTCAGATCGAAGTAACATTCGATATCGATGCCAATGGTATATTGAAAGTATCAGCTAAAGATAAAGCAACAGGTAAAGAGCAGTCTATACGTATCGAAGCTAGTTCGGGATTGAGCGATGCAGAAATACAACGTATGAAAGATGAAGCTGCTGCCAATGCGGAAGCCGATCAGAAAGAAAAAGAAAGAATCGACAAACTGAATCAAGCAGACTCTTTGATTTTCCAGACAGAGAAACAATTGAATGAGCTTGGCGATAAAGTTCCTGCTGATAAAAAAGCGCCTATCGAAGCAGCATTAAACAAACTGAAAGATGCTCATAAAGCTCAGGATTTGGATGGTATAGATACTGCTATGAATGAGTTGAATACATTATTTCAGGCTCTGAGCCAGGAGATGTACAATCAGACAGGCAGACAACCGGGTGCAGATCCTAATATGGGTGGACAGCCAAACGATCAGCAATCATCTCAAAACAATGACGGAGATGTGACTGATGTCGACTTCGAAGAAGTAAAATAAGATTTCAGGATAAATAATATACAACTATCACAAAAGCGTGGTCTTACATCTAAGACCACGCTTTTTTTCTACATATATATTTATATCAAAAATAAAATAATACATAAAATTATATATATATTTATAATTTTTTATATATTTAACGATCATAAATTTTATATAGAATCACAAATAACCTTATCATGAAAAAACTTTCTTTAACCTTGATCGGAGTACTATTTCTTTGCTCTTTATTTGCAAAGCAAATAGATGTCCGGACAGCACAGACTGTTGCACAAACGTTTTTGTCGGGAAATACTACTCTACGTAGTACTCCTTCTCTGAACCTTGTCTATACAGATAAAGACCAGACTCTCTTACGCAGCGGACAAGCCGAAAACTATTACTATGTATTTAACATTGGTAATAACGGTGGCTTTATTATTGTTTCCGCAGATGATGTGAATGTTCCTGTTATCGGATATTCTCTCCAAGGAAGCTATGATCCGACTAATCTACCCCCTAACTTTAATGCATGGATGGAAGGTGTACGTATGGGAACGAAAGAGGCTATTGCTAATGGAAAAACTCCTAATGAAAAAGTTGAATTGGATTGGGGAAATTTACAATCGGGTAAGTTACCAATGAAAACGAGGGCTACAAGTGGTGCTCCTTTATTAAAAACTGCATGGCATCAAGGCTCACCCTATAATAACATGATCTCATTAGGAGAGAATGGGCAAAAATGTGTTACAGGATGTGTAGCTACAGCTATCGCTCAAATAATGAAGCATCATAATTATCCCCGTTCGGGCATAAAAGCAACAGATGCTTATATAACACGTACAATGAAATATCGTGTTCCGTCTATCGATTTAACTAAGACTGTATACAAATGGGGCGATATGCTCAATACATATTATGCTACTAATTCTACTACAAATCAGAGAAATGCTGTAGCCGAGCTGGTATATCACTGTGGCGCAGCCTTAAGAATGGATTACACTATATCTGAAAGTGCTGCTTATGATTTTGATGTTTTACGGGCCATGGTGGAAAATTTCGGCTATGATCCCGGAATACGACAAATAAACCGATTTGCTACCGGTAGTGATGATGCTTGGAAAAGTATTTTAAAACATGAGATAGATAATAACCGTCCTGTCTACTACTCAGGACAAAATGCTGCAGGTAACTCGGGGCATGCCTGGGTCTGTGACGGATATGATGCCAACGGTTTTATGTCTTTCAATTGGGGATGGGGTAGTTATTCCAGTTATTATGATATAGATGCTAACTCCTATAAAAAAGATCAAATAGCCATCATAGAGATAAAACCAAAAAGCACAAATAGTTCATGTCCTATGCCGACAGGATTACATGCTAATTATTGGTACATCACTCATAACTCTGCAACCTTAGCATGGAATGCAGTAAGTGGTGCTCAAAGCTATAGCTTACAGTATAGGAAAGGCTCAGAGACCACATGGATCACAGCTGGTACAGTAACAGGGACAACCTATAATCTAACAGGTTTATCACCTGCTACGGTTTATCTCTGGCAGGTAAGAGCTAACTGCTCATCGAGCAGTAGTTCTGCTTACACAGCCTTCAGTTTCACTACTACGCCTACCCCGTCTGTTTGTGCTATGAGATATGAACCGAATGAGACTATGGCTACAGCATATCCTATTAATACGAATGTTACTTATAGTGCAGGTATTGCAAAATGTTATGACCAAGATTATTATAAGTTTACATTAACCACTGCACAAGATGTGGTTGTAACACTCCAGAATCTGCCACTGGATTATGACCTTAAAGTTTACAATGCATCCGGTCGCGAGCTTGGTATAAGCGCGACAAAAAGTCTAGACGATGAAATTGTTGTCTTGAATAACCTGGCAGCCGGCACATATTATGTTCTTGTTGTTGGTTATGGACCTGCTCGCGATGTAACAAACTGTTATAATCTGAGAGTAACAGCTACAGCACCTTTGCCTGCATGTGTAAATAACTATGAGCCAAATGATACTAGGGCTAAGGCATATCCTATCAGGACCAATGTAACCTACAATGCCGGTATCGCTAGTGCGACAGATGAAGATTACTATAGATTTACATTGACTGCCACGCAAAGTATAGAAGTAATGCTCCAAAACTTACCGAAAAATTATGATCTGAAGATATATAATTCTTCAGGTACTCAAATTGGAAGCAGTACAAATGGTGCAACATCAAATGAAAAAATTACTCTCAACAATCTTATCTCTGGTACATATTATGTATGTGTATATGGCTCTACAAGCAGTGACTATGATACTAAAAATTGTTATAGCCTGCAAGTAACACCGATAACGCAAAGTTGTGAAATTCCCGTCGGCTCTAGAGCCACACATATTACAGATACAGAAGCTATCTTAAAATGGACTCGGCAATCTAGTGCTACTCCCAATAATTTTACTTTACAATACAAGACTATAGATGCAAGTTCGTGGACAACTGTTAGTGATACATACCCTACAGTGCAATATCGATTAACAGGTTTGAAACCTTCTACCTCATACATTTGGCAGGTAAAGACAAATTGTTCGTCAACAGTTACTTCTCCGTATGCTATATCTACATTTACCACTGAGGCTGCGGCTTCACCTTGCGTAAATAATTATGAACCGAATAACACTAGAGCTACCGCATATCCAATTAATATAAACCAGACATATAGTGCAGGCATAGGTAGCTCTGCTGATGAAGATTATTATAAGTTTACTTTATCAGAGACTGGCTATATTGCTGTTACTCTCTCAAATTATTACAAAGATTACAGAGTAACTGTTTCTATGGAATCTGGAAATACCTTGAATGGCTTTACTACTAACGAGAATGGAGAGGGCGCTGTAGTATTTCATAAACTAACGGCTGGTACTTATGTTATACATATCCGCCCATTGAATGGTAATTTTAATCTTCGGAAATGTTATGATTTGAAAGTTACAACAACACCAATAGGGTCAGCCTGTGTAAATAATTATGAGCCAAATGAAACAAGTAGTGATGCATATCCGATTAACTTTAATCAAACTTATAGTGCCGGCATAAGCAGTAGTGCTGATAATGATTTTTATAAGTTTACGTTGAGCAATACGGGAAATGTTACAGTTACACTTTCAAATCTGCCTTATAGCTGTTCTTTATATATTTATAAAGATTATACTTATGGTAATCCTTATGCAACCGATAATAGTGCATATTTAGATGATAAAAATCTCGTACTTAATAATCTTCCACCTGCGACCTATTATATTCGGGTAGTTGGTTTTGGCTATGATTTACAAAAATGCTATAACTTGAGGGTATCGACAACTACTACCAGATCCACCATAGATGAAGAACCATCCGAATTGAATGAAAGTTTATCCATTTATCCCAATCCGGTAGGTGATATATTGTATGTTAAATCGGGAAGTGCAACCATCAAAAACGTAACGCTGACCAATATGTCGGGTATCACCATACGGAAAAAAGCTTATGAAGGCAATTCTGCGGATATTTATATGCGTGACCTGCCTGCAGGAGTATACATCGTAACTGTAGAGACAGATCAGGGAATTACAACCAAACGAATACAAAAACAATAAACTATCTTATTTATACTAGACAAAAAGCTACTTGACAGTAGCTTTTTGTTTTTTCTATAAACTATCAGTAGTACTTATCTGTTTTAAAATAGTAATAATTTAAAATATTTATGATGAAGTACTCACCATTTCTTTCACTATTTTTAATCTTGAGTTTAAACATAAGTTATGTATATCCATGCACCAGAATTGTATATCAGGGACCGAACAACACTATACTAACAGCACGATCTATGGACTGGAAAGAGGATAGCATGACTAATCTATGGATTTTTCCGAGAGGTATGGATCGAAATGGGGAAGTTGGAAAAGACTCGATGAAATGGACTTCGAAATATGGTAGTGTCATAGCATCGGCATACGATATTTGCAGCACAGATGGGATGAACGAAGAAGGGCTTGTTGCTAACCTGCTTTGGCTTGCCGAGTCGGAGTATCCTACATGGAACGGTAAGAAGCCAGCTTTATCTATTGCTGCCTGGGTACAATACGTATTAGATAATTTTGCGACAGTAAACGAAGCAGTCGAATACATGAGAAAAGGATCTTTCGAAGTAGTATCGGATCAAATGCCGGATGGTTCACGAATGGCTACATTACATCTCTCTATTTCGGATGCAACTGGCGACAATGCCATATTCGAGTACATAAAAGGTGAACTGGTTATCCATCATAACAGGTCATATCAGGTGATGACTAACTCTCCGGTTTTTGACCAGCAACTGGCATTGATCGATTACTGGAAAACGATCGGAGGACTCACGTTCCTACCCGGTACCAATCGTGCAGCCGACCGATTTGTAAGAGCTTCTTACTATATTAATGTAATTCCTAAGACAGAAGACATGCGTACTGCCGTAGCCAGTGTTTTCAGTGTAATAAGGAATACCTCTGTTCCCTTTGGGATAAGCACACCGAATGAGCCTAATATTTCTTCGACCAGATGGCGAACAGTATCGGATCAGAAAAACAAGGTATATTTCTTCGAATCGACTCTATATCCTAATACATTTTGGGTGAATTTTAAAGATATTGATTTCTCGAAAAATGCCCCCGTCAAAAAACTTGATTTGATAAAAGGTGAAACATATGCCGGAAATACAGCCAGCCAATTTATAGTTTCCGAACCATTCAAATTTCTAGGAATAGAATAAAAGAGATCAATACCTCATTCTGTTTTAATAGAGTTGACCGGATTTTCAATAGCAGTACGATGACTTTGTAAAGTAACTGTTGATATTGTGAGGAGCAGGGTAATCTATAATGTTGCCCTGACAACCTTACGTATACCTATCTCTTTTCGGCAATATTGTGTCCCAAACATTACAAGTCCCTGTATTCAGATGGTAGATATCAGTATCAAAAAACAATAAGACCTAATCTTTCAGAAGATAGTACCATCTACAATCTTATGTTGTTCGTCGAAAAAAATGTATCTATCGATAACTCCACTTCCCGATATTAGTGTAGAAACTTTTTTCATCGAATTTATCCATGTATTTATCTTATCGAAAGATTCATTGTTTTTATGGAGTCCCGACCAAATGAAAGGAGTCTGATAATCTATTAAATACTGATCGTCTGAATAATAGTAAATACATGACATCCCGATATTAACACTCGAGATATATAAGTCAAATGGTGTTACATCTCTGTTCTTCCTCTCTTCGATACAACTTTCTATATTATTCAGCATATCATGAAGATCTTTCTTTATTAATAAGACATCATCTTCATCGAGTATCTTCATCTTATAAAATAAGCCTATTTCCTTCATTAAGTTCCATATTACAGGATTATCCCAGATATAGAATGCAGATTCGAAGTTATTCCAATAATCCACCAGATCTTTATGATGCATTTCGAGTTTTTGTGGCAATTGCCATTTTTTATAGCCTGAGCCCAAACTTGTATCTGTAAAAAAGTAAGCCCACCTAAAATACATAAACTTACATAAATAATCGTATGGAGAAAAGAACTCTACAGGTAAAGAATTAAATATGTACCCCAAATGGCAAGGCTTATTTAATGTATCTTTCAATATGGTATTCTTTACCATTTCTATTTCGTCGATCAGAGTATTCATAGACCTTTGGCTCAAAGGCATAAGGAGTTCTACAGGTAAAAGTGTACTTTTAGTTTTATCACAGAGTAAAGTGTCGATAGAAATATTTAGCTTTTGAGCTATTAGCCCCATCTCCTTTATTGTAAACTGCACCTTTCCGTTAAGCCTTCTTAATACAGATTCTTTCTCCATTTTCAATATGTTTGCCAACTCCGGTACTAGCTCTTTTTTAGGAGAATAATTGACGAGAAGATGGTCCACAAATTTTTCGAGTAAATCCTTTTCCGGCATCGTGTGTTTCATTTATAAATAAAATAATCTTTATACAAACCGACATAATATCATAATATTAGATAACCTGATACAAGTTAATAAAAAAATATCTACTTCGTATCCCTTTCTATTCTAAATAAATGAAAAACAGCAGTTTTTGCTTCCTTTTCGAAACTTAAGGTCAATAAATGCATAAATAGATGCGGACATTCCGTTTTTTATGCAGAAACTGTTGTTCTGCTTTATGAAAAGGCAATTAACAACACTAAATGAGCCTTTTGCTTAAACATTTCTCAAATATATCATTATGAGAATATTACACACGGAAAAAGACGCCAAAGTTGACTTTTATATTCCTCCTTTTCTAAATAGATTTGTATAGAAAAACATAAGAAGAAATCTAATATGAAAACCACAAAAAAATACATATTGTCAGCAACACTCCTCCTATTCACCGCAACAACATTTGCACAGGTGACAATTGGCTCGGATAATGCACCCGAAAAGGCTGCTTTATTGGAGCTGAAGACCAAGGGGGAGACCAAAGGATCGGTAAGCTCCGAAAGAGGAGGCTTATTGCTGCCTCGTGTCGAGATCAGGAATGTTGGGGAACTAGGTGTTTTCAGTAAAGTAACAGGTCTCGATAACGCCGAAGAAAGATTGAAACACACCGGACTGGCTGTGTATAACATCGGTACAACGAATACCAACGGAAGTGTGCTAGTCGGAAAGGGAATTTATGTATGGAATGGCAGTAGATGGATGGAAATGGGGGAGGCTACTCCCGGTAAGTTCTTCTATATGCCATCGATAGAGATTCCTCTGGAAAGTAGTGAAATAAAACCTATTGATCTATACAGCAAATATGCAGCTCAGTTTACGACCCCATTACACCGTAGCGCAGGGTCTCCTGCTTCAATCCCTTCTTACAACAGGGACGAACTATATTATTACATAACTGATATAGGAAAAGATAGCAATGGAGATCACATCATAAATGTACAGAGTATTACAGCAGACGGATGGTTGAATTATACCGGACCTGCGACGCCTGACGAGAGTCTGATGAACTCATATATAAATATAGTGTTTGTTGTCAAATAGCTATAAAACACATTGAAATGAAAACAAGTAATGTTTGTATATTGTCTAAATATATACTAGCTGTTGCTTTATTATTTTTTGCAGCGACAGCAAGCCTTCGATCACAAATAGGTTTTCCATTTTTCAATTCATTGAAAAACATAGACCCCCTAAATCCGGGAGCACGGGGCATTGGGGTACCTAAGCCGGACAATGGAAGCAATAGTGTCAAGTTTACGTCGGAAGGAGTCCAGCTCACATCGAACGAATATTCTCAGTTCGGGGCAATAACTCTTAACAATCAGACATTCGCCGGAGACAAAGGTGCTTTGATTACCTTCGAGTATATGGTGTATGACAAGGACGACGAAAATAAGAAATCGGGAGGTGACGGTTTTACAGTATTCCTATTTGATGCAAATGAAACAAATCCCGGTATCGGAGCTATCGGAGGCGGGCTTGGTTATACATTTAATCGGACAAATAATAGTAATTCCGACAAACGGGCAAGAGGCGTGAAGAGCGCATATCTGGGCATAGGATTTGACTCGTATGGTAACTTCAAAAAGCTGTTTTATCAGGGAGAGTCACGGGTCAACGGTGTCCCTTTCAATAAGGGAGTTACAGGTGCATTTTCTAGTAGTGAAGACCCTAATCAGGGAAACGAGATAACTTTAAGAGGTGCTGCGCATCCTCAGGGTCTTACTCCTCCGGGTATGGGGCTGGGTTATTCCGGATATCCTACATTGAGTTCGCAACGGACAACCGAAGATGTATCGTATGTATTGAAAACTTCGGGTAACTACGCTTATGATAGGGTAAATGGAAAATCAAGAATAAAGAAACCTTTTGCAATACGAGGTGGAAAACCATTTGATAAGCCATCGGATCCCGGCTATCGAAAAGCAATTATCGAATTACTCCCGAATGGTAACAAAGGGTATTATGTATCAGTAATGATACAAACCGAAAGGTCTATTATAGATACAGTCATTTACAGGTATAATTATACACAAGAGGTGAAATATGTAGAGAATGCTATTGGTAGTACTATCTCGCAAGGAGATAATGCCAGTAATGACGATATGTATTTCTCTTCTCCGCAAGTGACGCTTAAGGCTCCTGCTCCGGAGAGATTCAAGATAGGTTTTGCAGCAGCTACCGGAGATGGTAGCAGGACAGACCCTAAAAAGGATACTCACATGTTCAAAAATCTGGGAATGAGATTACCCCGGGCAGCTATAGCATTGCCGGACTATGCCAATGATACTTGCAAAGGTGCAAGAGTTATAAAATTCAGACCTCTGGAGAATGACTATGCTTATACAGGAACGGAGAGTCCCAACCAAGTGCCTTGCCCCAAATGTATAGATGGATCGACATTCCGATTCTTGGACGATGATGGAAAATTCTGGAATGCGAATACAGTAACAAAAAGCGGAGTCGGTAAGTGGACTTATACTTTCGATCAGCTAAAAGATGAAGGAACAGTTGTATTCGAACCCGAACCCACTTTCTCGGGATTGGCTACCGTACAGTATGATATTCTGGGCGGAAAGGGGGGCGAAGCTCCTTATAATACGGAAGCGTACAGGTCATCGCCGGCAACAATCGGAGTTCTTATTACAGAAGAAGTGTGCATACAAAAACCCATAAAGATAATTTCGAACAAAATGGTCAGGAGTAAGGTTGTGAAAGTAAAGTAGAGGTGGAAACAATAATAATGATCTGTGATAGGTTCAATGGAGAGTAAGATTATGAATGGTTCTTGTGTAAAGAGACTGGCTTAACTCATGGGCCAGTCTCTTTTTTATAAACTGAAAAATGACCGGACAAAAATAGAAAGGCTATCCTTGCGATAGTATACTCTCTTTTATGAGGATTGATAGAGTATATATTGGTTGTTTTATACGTATGGGCTAATTTTAAAAATATACCGAAACACAACTGTTTGACAGGAATACCTTTATTCTTAAAAGTCTTCATGTAGAAATATATGCAGGCTTAATTTAAGATGAATCAATAGGTAATAAAGAAGTATTATGTACTCTATTATTTTTAAAGCAAGTCCCCCAGTTTTACATATTTCGTAATTTGGAGACTCGAACTCGTGGCAACAAGTAATTTAACTACAATACTGTGTCAGATTTTGCCTGAATCGATTTGTTTCAAGGAAAACATAAATAGCTTTTGCTTTCGACTACTGTTTACGTAGCTGGGCCGCTTCCATTCAATCATAAGTCGTAACCGCTTTGGCAATGGTTTTAAAGTCATCTGTCATATTGCCAAAACTCCGACTTATCACAATGCTTTTTTTGGTGGAGAAACTTACTTAAGTAGCTATAAATTAATCATTTTGTTTAAAAAAATGGTTGGCTAAAATAAATACGCCCTCTTGCCAAAAAATATATGAAATTAGTAAACTTTACATAACAAGAACCGTTCTATTAAAGAATGATAATTATCATTTGTAATTAATTCGAATCAATAGTCAAGGTTGTCAAGCAGTTATTGGTTGCTCTGAAACTTGAAAGCTTAGTTGTCAAATAGAATGTTTTATCGTTTAGAAATACAGGAAATAAATATTCATTACTGGTTACAAAGGAACAATGCAACTGATAACTTTTATGACTTCTTTAACTACTAACCAAAAAAAATATTGAATATGAAAAAGTTTTTGAAATTATTTTTATTGATTGCGATCCTTTACCCGACGCATAATTTAGTTGCACAAGAGCAAGAGCCTATCATTCTAGACATTCATGATCCTCTTCAGATTGTTCTTGCTGCCGAAATAGGTTCTACGGCCAGTGTTAATGTTAAAATAACAGATATTACAGGTTCTTTTTTAAGTAGTCTATTTACAGTTTCAGCTTATTTAGATGGGAATAATAGCAATTTCCGGATAACGAATGTGCAAACAAATATTGAGAATTATCTGATTGATTTCAACTTAGAATATACACCAAGGCAAGAAAATCAAGCCCCGTATGAGATGACTTATGTTGTCGTTGATGTGAGCCGTCCACCCTTTTCATTTCAGCAAAAGTTTGAAGCTATAGGCTGGAAAAAATAATAATAAACACAGAAGGGGAGGATTCGCATTATAACTAAAGCGATTTCTCCCTTTTTTTCTTGTAGCCTAGTGGAGGAATTATTATTGTAATTGTGCTTATTGAAATAAAATCTATGAATAACAGACTAAGAAAAATATTAGATCCCTTGAATGATGTTTATATTATTCTTAATTTATTAATTGGAAATATAATAACTGTAACATCGTTACTCTCAACGATTAAAAGATAAAGTTAAATTACTCTATATATAGGGCATTCGCAAAAGTTGTTCAACCCAAACGAGTTTTGTAATACCAAACTTTCTATTATTTGCAGTTGCATAAGAAATAGTATATTAACCATACCTAACGTAGGCAAACCTTTTCTTATTAAATATTGATGATTGATATACAAATAGTTACTTTAAATAAAAAGGTATCCTCATAATGAGGATACCTTTTTATTTAATAATGGACTGTTATAATTAGCTGTCCGAGTTAGCATCAATTTGTTACAACTTTTCCTAATAGCCCCAATCTGTTTATACTACCATATGCTTTAACTTCAAAGACTGAATTGTTAAGTATTCCGGCAGTTTCGGCTGTTATAGTTACTGAAATTTCAGAAACACCAGGATTACTCGGATCAAATTCATCAAGAGTTACTGAAAGTTTTCCGGAACTATTAGAGTTATCAATACTTACACTAACGTCGGGATCTAATATACCAAGGTTTAATACTAAAAAAGATAAATTTACGCTTTCTCCTACTTGGATTTCCCCTAAATCAATAGAGCTTAAATTCGTAATCAGACCCAAATCCAGACTTCTGGTTTGTGCATTTAAACTAGGCAATATGCACAACATTGCTACTAATAAAAAAGATTTGAAAAGTTTCATAAAAGTTCTTTTTAGAATATTAATAATATATGCATCAGCATATTAAATAAAAAAATAATTAATATTGAATGTAATTTATCTTATCTCATCTCACGTTTATAATATTATGTATACATATTAATAATTGATTATACAACAAATTATTGTGTCATTACTACATTAACATACTTCATTGTATAAATGTTTAATGATAAAAAGATTTTGTTTGTATTTTTAATATAGATTTTGTTTTGTTTTACATAAATAGATATATACAGACTTGTTATCTTTATTACAAGCCAATAGATACATATAAGAAAGACACTAACAATGTCAGAATTATTAGTGTTTTAGAGATTATTCTTTATGGTTTTAGAAACCTATATTATTCTTGCGATTCACCTGTGAGGGGAAATAAAGAAAGAATTACACCTTAGCCTTCATATTAAATACTTCTCTGATTAAAAGATAATCGCAAAAGTATTTTATATTAATCTATTATACAAAACTGACGATCTGATGAATAATATCAATACAGTATTTTGTCCATATTTTTCACATACTCTTCCTGCTTCGAGATGAACCGGGAAAGCACTATACCTCCCGAACCTGTTATCAATGTAGAATATCTTTTAAAGTTTTCCAGCCATTCTATATGGTGGGCACAAATCTGGGAACTGTTGGTATGATGTGGTATTATAGAGTAAATCCAGAAGGTAGACTCTACTGAGTCCCTGTCTCGGGTATACATTGTATTAGTACTCAGGTTTACGTCGGATAAATAACATTTAAGATGCTTTCTTTCGAGAGGCGATTTTGCTGACAGCCTTCTGGCTTCGTAACTGATTTTCTCTATCAACTCCACTTTCAATACTTCTATCTCGTCCTTAGTAATCAACCCTTGTTTATAAAAATACAGTATTTCTTTTATAGTATTTTGAAACTCGTTTGTATCTATAGTAACAGTCACATTATCAATACTATGCAGTAACTCCTGATTTTTGGCACAATTGACAAGCTCTTGAGGAACAGTTGTCTGTGAAAACGGATGATACATAGGTATTACGCCCAACAAGTGCAGCCATTTGTAATAAAAAAAGCGAAAAAGATTTTCGTGATACTCAACAGGCAATATGTTTACTCTGTTTTTGGTAACAAACATCTCCGGATCATGGGATATGCTGAGTTCAGACATCCTTCTGTTTAGATGCTCAAATTCTTTTACAAGAGATTGCGTAGCATCAGAGATTGTATGCACTTTATCTATACTAAGGCTAAGGCAGTTGGATCTGTCGTTATTATTATCCAGAGAAAAATGCAAATCTTTGGCAAGGATAACGGCCTCTTCGTACGTAAAGCTGATTTCTTGTCTCAACCTTCTATATACAGAGTCTTTGCTCAGTCCCAATTTTCCCATCAGGTAACCAGCAGGTTTCATATGTGCCGGAATACGTGTTAATATCTTATCAAGTAGTATCTTATTCGGATTCTCAATCATAAAAACTATCTATTTTATGTTTCTTTATAAGAAATATATATAAAGAAGAGGCGGGGTAGCCTCTTCTTATAATTAACTCTGTGAATATTAAAATTGTTCATTCTCTATTAACTTAATCCTCTTCACAGAGCTCTCCTGGGGGGGAAAGTAAATAGCTAAGTAATAAATTTATTATAGAATCTAAATAAGAACTCTCGTAATATTGTTATCTACAACTTTTCCAAAAATAGCTTAATCTATTAAGTTTAGCGTTATGGGGTTCTCTACTGCGGCATCAGATACACCTGTTGGGGAACAGGGACGATGCATATGCAAAGACGAACCCTCCTTCGTCTCTACTGCAAGTCGCATTTCCTATTACCACTTGCAACGAAGTATTAAGAACCGAAATATCTAGATACATTACTACCATACTCTCTTTTGGCTAATACTTTCTTCTTCGTAATATTAATTTTTTTCCTTACTTATCTGATAACAAAGTTATATTATAGATTCCCTTATTAGATGGAGTATAGCACTGTATCTTTCTTGGTTCTCGAGAAACACTCTTGTTTATTTCTCAACTCTGATATTTATTGTCTCAAAAGTACGATTTATGAGAATCGGCGCAGAAACAGAGCATAACTTGTTTATAGAAATAAAATTATTGGAAAATAGTGACACTATTTTATCAAAGATCAGACTAAAATATCAATATTTGCATTTGCATTAAAACATAGACATTATGAAAGAAATCGAAGTAATTTCCGAAAACCGTAATTATACAGCAGTAAATATTGGCAGGTTGGACGAACTGGCAAGGCATTCGCTTATCCATCCTAAAAACGGACAAAAAATAGAAGGTAAAGTATTTCTGAAAGAAGCAACCCAGTCAACGGGCACAGAGATGTCTTTCCAGATATTGCCCCCTCATACCGAATTATCTTATTTCCACATACATAATAAGAATGAGGAAACATACATTATCTTAAAAGGTTCGGGAGACTTTCAGGTCGACGACGATTGTTTCGCCATAAGCGAAGGAAGTATCATACGAATTGCGCCGAAGGGTATACGCGGGCTTCGCAATTCGTTCGATGAGCCTATGGTATATATGGTTATCCAGTCTAAGGAGAACTCTTTGGAAGAGTATTCTTCTAATGATGGAGAAAGAGTCACCCATAAATCACTCTGGAAGTAATTGTAAACTATATGCTTACTAATGAAATATAGTTACGAATGATACACATAAGATAAAACGGCTCGTATATTATAAGTATACGAGTTGTTTTATTGTTATAAATAATCCTCTCTTATGGGAGTGAATACATTTACAACTTCCCTACCTTCGAATAAGTGTTGCATATTTTCGGGGTATACAATTATTGGGTAATACTTTCTTGCCAATTTGAAACCTATATACCCCAAAAGATGATGTTAGACAATCTATTCAAAAACCTAATATATAGATAGAAATTATTTTCATACTTATTATTCATATTTAAGTTAAACTATTAAATTGATTTAATTTTAATTGGTTTTGGTTGAATTTTGAAGCAAAACTCTTTCCTTATTTTCTAAAACTTTCTTATTGAACGTTAATTTGCTACTTTCGGTCACTTCTGTATACGAACTTTTAAAAACTGTGCTTGTTATATTAGTCAGTGAATAATGATTAACGTAAACTCGAAACGTTACACAAAGTAGAAACTAAAAAAGAAAGTTATGCAAAAAAAATTTTTATCATTTGCTTTTATAGCAGCTATGTTATTTACCGGATTCGCCTTCACGTCATGTGATGACAACGACGATGATGACATCAACTATGATTATGAATCGGTAATCTCATTTGAGAATGTAATTTCGATGAAAGAGTATGTGCAAAGCGGCACATTCCGGGGACCATCGCAAAACGTTATTATGCCAGGCGAATCTACAACATTTACCTTTAGTGCAGCCAGAGGACAATATATAATGTTCGCAACTATGTACGGCTATTCTAACGACTTGTTCTTTGCTCCTGACAATCCTGGTATCAATCTGTTCAAGGCTGACGGAACGGCTATCACAGGTGATGTCTCAGACCAAATGCATCTTTGGGACAATGGAACAAGAATTAATGAGCAACCTAGCTCCACAAATGCACATCCGGGTACTGCCGATAATAATGTAATAAAAGAAGTAACTACCACAGATGAGCAAGGAAACCTTTACCGTGCTGCACAAGAGTTGGTTAAAGTGCATTTGGCATTTGACGCTACTACTTCTATTTTCACATTGACCATTACCAATAATACAACTGGTACTATCAATGAGACTCCACTCTCTCCGGGTGCATGGGCTGTGTCTAATTATTATCAGGGAAATTTGGTTAAACAATCTCCTTTCTTTGAAGTGGGCAAAAAATCTTCTGCACAGCTAACAGCTTTGGCTGAGTCTGGAAATAATACACCATTGGCAAGCCTAAATAGCGATATGACCGGTATTGTAACACCTCTTTCAGCTGCTATTGTAGTAGTTTATACAGGAGATGTTAATCCTATTTATGAATTGAATAAAAAAGATGCAGGTATCGGCTTGAAAGAATTTGCTCAAACAGGAGATGCGGCGAAACTAAGAGCTTCTTTGGAGGGAATGACCAATGTAAGACATGTCTATATTGCAGGTGATGGGGATATCCTTGCAGGTGAGACTGATGAAGTCAGATTTAAAGCTTTGGCTAACGACAAAATAGCTTATGCGACCAAGTTTACATATTCAAATGACTGGTTTTATGCTAACAGCGAAGCAATCTCTGCGAACTATAAAGGCGACCTTACTAGTAAAACTATATTGTTAGACAATGGTACTGCTGTAAACCAATATCCGGGTGCAGGTCATTCTCAACATTCATTCTATGGAACAGCTATTGCTGAAGACAATAATATTACTCAAGTAGGTACTACTACTTATCCTGTACCACCTGTTGCTAATGTTATAAAAGTTACGATCAAATAAAAGCATAATCAATATTATATATTTCTCGTTCCATTAAACACCCTGTTAATCGGGGTGTTTATTTTTATATATCAATTATTGATTAATCAATAATAATTATTGTATATTTGTAAAAATAAAATATCGCATATGGATGAGCTTTATTCTTTAGGGTTTCTTATCAACAGGGCATCTTTTTCATTAGCAAAGGCTTTACGGATAGAATTGGGTAAGCAAAACATCGATTTACCTCATTCACAATTCGTTGTGCTCAGGTGTATATATTATAGGGATGGAATGAGTCAACACGATATTGCGACTCTGCTTTGCAAAGATGCAGCGGCTATAAAACGAACTATCGACAATCTGGAAGAGAAAGGATTAGTCTGTCGTGAACAGGTTTCCCAAAGACAGAACTCGGTACACATCACCGAAAAAGGGAGAGAAGTGATTCCTGTTGCTATAAAGCATGCCGAAAGTGCAGTAGACAAAGTGCTGGATTCAATAGATGAGCAAGATGTAAAACTCCTGCACGCTCTTTTGAACCAAATCTATATGAATGCTGAAAAAATCGAATAATTTTTTTAATACAATAATTGACTAATCAATAATAAAAATCTCATGAAAAATTTTGGAGCAAACGGAATGAAAGTATTAAAGTCGCTTCATCTCATCTTTGTAATGTTATGGACAGTAGGCGTAATAGCCATGATAGTGATGCTGCTGATGAATGCGGAATCGGGAGATGAACTCTATATGAAATACAAAGCAATACGTTTCGTAGATGATATTATAGTTATTCCTACGGCGACCATCTCTGTTATTATAGGGATACTCTATGGAGTGAAAACAAACTGGGGATTCTTTAAACACCGATGGATAACAGTGAAATGGATTATCGGTATCATTGTCATCGTGGTTGGAACATTTATACTAAGCCCTATACTTGATACAAATCTTGAAATAGCCGATAATATGCGGAATGCTGCATTAGGTGATAACACTGTCCTCAGCAATGAGAACATTATATTCTACACAGGATGGGGGTCTTCATTAGCCCTGATCTTCTTGGTTGTCATATCAGTATTCAAACCTTGGAAGAAAAAGAAAAAAGCAGCCCTATAAAAAAGGGCTGCTTCCCGCTCGGATGTAAAAAATCCCAATATATAAATTAAGGATTTTGAGTCAATTTAGTTGTATAAGCATTTATCTCTTTCAGAGGAATAAAATGTACTACACGCAAATGGTCTGCCGAAATATCTTCCATTGCATCGTGCGGACCGGGATAATGGCGGGTCATAGTCTGACCAAGGCGGTATACATCGTAACTTCTGTCTGCCTCGAAAGCCATTTCCAATTGGCGTTCTTCCGATATAAGCTGCTCGGCATTACTCGAGTTCAAAGATGTATAGCTACCTCCTACTATCGAGCGTTCGCGTACTGTATTCAGGTTGACCAGTGCATTGGCATAGTCTCCTTTTTTGGCATAAGCCTCAGCCATATTCAAATACAATTCTGCCAGACGTGATACGATAGGCGAATGCAGATGCGCCTCCCCATCCTGCAACGAACATTTGGTAACATAAAACATCGGGAATGTACGGTTAAGAAGCATCATATAATCGGTATAACCTGTATATGTCTTACCTTCGTAACTGATAGAATACATATTTTCACCAGCATCTACCAATGTCAATGGATATTCTTTCCCCGCAATGTTAGTAAATGGAGTACCATCGGACTTATATTCCAATGTATCTTGTACATACTTATAACCGGTCTGTGTTCCGGCTTCATTTTTCAGATCGGCAATAAAACGGAACGATGGAGTTTTTTCTCCTGCTTTATTTGTCTCATACTGTGGATCAATAAATGCCCAGCGAGCATCATTCTTTTTGCCTGCTTTGCGAAGTAAATCCAGATATTTGGCACTGGCATACATTTCGCCCCATCCCATACCGAGGATAGTGGCATACATACCTCCTATATTATAGTAATAGTCGCTACCCGAATATTCCGTTGCAATGCGTTTCACAGCAAAGATTGTCTCTGTCTGCCCATTAGCATCAGGAGCCAACTTGTTATAATTCATAAAGTTCTCGCGACTAAGAAGGCTATACCTGCCCGACGTGATTACCTGATTGGCATAATAGATAGCCGAATCGGCGTACATAGTGTTCGGGCTGCTATACGTACCACTCATATACAAATAGATACGCGAAAGCATAGCTTGTGCAGCTTCTTTACTGGCATAGCCTGCCGATTTGTCGACTGTCATCAGGCTTTCAGCTTTACGAAGGTCGCGGATGGCTTGTGCATATGTATCTTTGACACTCGAACGGTCAGGAAGATCTAGTTTGCTCGTATTGGTTGGGATACCATCCAATACGATAGGTACTCCCATATTAGACTCCGGATTCTGATAATACGGACGTCCGAAAATACGGCACAGATAGAAATAATTCAATCCTCGTAAATAATACAGTTCTCCTAACTTTTGGTCTCTTTCTGTACTTACGCCTGTTTCATTAGCATTAATAAGGTTACTACTTTGTGCAATAAGCTTGTAACTATAGTTCCAAAATCTGGTTAATCTGGTATTGTCGGGTATATGTCCATATGTGATAAAAGGGTAAAAAGAGTCACTCGAAGCTCCACGTATCATTATATTATCACCCGGATATTCACCGATGCGATGCATATCATCTCCCCATTCTTTCATTATAGAGTAACATCCATTATAAAGAATTTCGAAAGCTGCCACAGGATCTTCATTGATTTTTTCCGGCGTATATGCATCATAAGGAAGCCTTTCAAGATCGCACGAAGACATCATCAGTGCCGAAATAGCTGCAACTATTATATATATCTTTTTCATTAGTTTTTCTTTTTTTAGAGTGTAACATTAATACCAAATACAAATTTGCGTGTCGACGGATATGTATTTACCGCCGTACCTGTAATTTTATATACACCGGTATTTTTGTCCAGCGCAGGAGGTATTTCGGGGTCTACACCCGAAAAATGTGTAATGGTAAACAGATTTTCTCCCGAAGCAAATATTTTCAGGTTCTGAATGTGCCATTGAGGCAACTTCAGGTTGTAACCTATCGTAAGATTTCTCATTTTCAGATAAGTACCAGTCTCAAGAAAACGAGAAGATGCCTTGTTCGAATTACTCTTGTTACTATAAGTTGCCTTTGGGTGAGTAGCTATATCACCTTCTTTTTCCCAACGGTTCCAACCATTATGCAACTTCATCTGGTTACGGTCTGTATATGCACCGTCCGAGTCAAATTCAAGACGCATATAGTTATATATCTTACCTCCTACCGAATAGTTGAAATTAGCACTCAGGTCAAAATTCTTATAAGTCAGGTTAGTTGAGAATCCACCGAAAAAGTCAGGCGTATATTTACCTATTGCGACCTGATCGGCTTCGCTATATTTACTGGTAGTAACACGGTTGCCACTGGCATCGGTTTTGTACCATAGCGGAGATCCGTTCGTAGGATCTACACCCGCCCACTCGGGCAAATACCATGTATCGGCATCTTTACCCGGCGTAACGATTTTTGATGCCGAACCGGCAATACCGGAACCATCACCTACAATTATCCGAGAATTCTCTCCGTAAAGTTTTGTTACCTCATTCTTATTGAATCCGATATTAGTTTCAAAGTTCCAATACCAATCTTTATTATTGATAATGTCTACACTGACATTGGCCTCAAATCCTTTGTTAGTCATCTCACCTTCATTGCGCCAGATATCCGTTACACCTGTCACACCGGGTAGAGGCACTTTGTACAATAGATCAGATGTCTTTTTATGGTAGTAGTCTAACGTAACATTTACCCTGTTGAGGAAAGATACGTCTAATCCGACTCCTGCCACATACGATTTTTCCCAACCTAAGTCCGCATTTGCCAACTGTGTAATATATGCAGCAGGCGTCCCGTTATAACTATTAGGTTTGGGGTTAGTCTTATCTCCCGTTGCCAAAGCATATAGTTCGTAATGCGGATAATATTCGTGCGGACGGTTACCTACCGAACCATAACTAGCTCTCAGTTTCAGGTTATTGATAGCCTCTACTTTGAAAAAATCTTCGCGATGAATATTCCATCCTCCACTGATAGAGAAGAATGTTCCATATCGGGTATTGTTTCCGAAGTTAGATGCTCCATCGCGACGAAGCGAGAACTGCGCCATATACTTATCATCGTACGAATAGTTGATATTAGACAGATAAGACTGTACTGCCCAATCGTTTCGCCAACTGATAGCTTGTTCAGGCTTGGCAGCTACGCTACCCACTTCGAAACCGGGAGCTATACCTGTCGATTTTGCCTGACTGTTTCTGAATTTACCTTCGTTCCATTCATACCCAAGTACGGCATTGATATAATGCTTATCGAAATGCTTATTGATACGAAGGAGTTGGTTGGTGTACAAGCGATTGTATCGTGCCGTTTTCTCTATAACACGCCCATTGGCAGCCATACCGCTTCCCGAACGAGGATCTTCGTAAGTATCTTCGTTCTTGTCTGAGAATTTATAACTGTTTACAGAAGCAAATGTCAGCCAATCGGTAATACGGATATCGAAATCGAAATTACCCATCACTTCATAAGTCTTCGACTTGGTGAAGTTCCATTGCAGATCGTATAAATAATTAGATCCGGTAGTTTTCACCCATGTAGGGTTAGGACTGTTGCCTACCAGAGAACCATCTTCCTTATAAGGACTATCCCAAGGCAGGTTACGGTACATCGCACCCACATCGTGTTGTTTGTCGTCTATGTCTTTCATCGATGCTATAATCTGAGGCTTCAAAGTAAACCAGTCGGTAATCTTATATTCCAACTTCATCAATGTATTGTAGCGTGTATAGTCATAGCCTTTCACAGCACCGGTCTCATCATATAATCCGACCGACACGTATGTCTTTATCTTCTCGTTGCCACCGCTTACCGATACATTGTAGTCTTGTGCAAATCCTGTCTGGCTACCATTGTCCCACCAGTCATAATTCCTTTTTCTCAAGGCTTCGCCTTCGCCCCACCACCATGTATCAGAAAAATCCTCAGGATTGGAGAACGAATTATATAAATCGTATAGGTCAGAACCGTTCATCAATTCGAATCGTCCAGTATTTAAAGTAGTTGCTACCAGTTTAGCCGAGACATTTACTGTGGTCTTACCCATTTTCCCTTTTTTTGTAGTAACAAGGATCACCCCGTTTGCACCCTGCGAACCGTATACGGCTGTCGAAGCTGCATCTTTCAATACAGTAAGGGTTTCGATATCGGCAGGATTAATATCGCTCGCCGAATTTCCCATGATAACACCATCTACTACCCAAAGAGGATCGGTACTACCATTTACAGTACTTTTTCCACGTATAATTATTTTAGCTGCTTCGCCCGGCTGTCCTCCACTACTATTTACATATACGCCGGGAGCTTTTCCTGTCAATAAATTTTCGACAACAGGAGCAGTCGTATCCAGAAGTTTTGCACTTTCTACCGTTTGCAGAGCTCCAGTAAGGCTCTCGCGACGGATAGTATTGTAACCCACGACTACAACCTCGCTCAATGCTTGCGAATCTTCGTGCAACATGATATTGACCTTAGATTGGGAATTGACAGGGACTTCTACTGTCTTGTATCCCAGAAAAGAAAATACCAATACGGCATTATTTGCGACCGACAATGTGTAATTCCCATCCAGATCAGTTGCCGTACCAATAGTTGTATCTTTAACTTTGACACTGACTCCTATCAATGGTTCATTAGAGACATCGGTCACCGTACCGCGAACGGTATGTTGTGCCCATATCATACTTGTTGTCATTAACAGCAACAACAATAAAAAAGATACTCTTCGTAAGTATCTGCCTTTGTGCTTCTTTTTGTTTACCATAGCTTTAAGTTCATAATTTTTTGTGAAGTGTATAATTGGTGATTATTGAAAAATGCCTGTGTATATGAAAATGATTTAAGGAACGCTATAGAGACAAATATATACAAATTATAACAAATATTATCAATTTTCGGTTAAATTATAAAAATAGAATTAAATGATGCAAATTTCTCAATGAGTATCAGTTTTTTAGAGGAGTGAGACAACCGGACAAAAAAAATAGCTATTCCAATAAGAATAGCTATTTTTATTAAAATATTATACAAATTACTTTACCGTTTTTTCTTCGTAAGTTATTTTAAATTTAAATACTGTGCCCTCTAAGGTTTCCTCTACTTCGACAGGGTATCCTTCACTATCATACTTATATACGATATTTGAAACTTCACTATGGACTACTTCTCCATCTTCATAACTATCTTCCGTCAAAGTCAAAAAATTATTTACCTTAGCCGGTAAAAATAGATTTATTGGTGTATAAAATCCAACCCACTGAGGAAGATTAACATTTTTATTCCAACCACTTTTATCATCATAAGTATATGTATCTTTATAACTTAGTACATCATTATTATAGTTTTCTACCGTAGTAATATTACCTTTCGAATCGTAAGTAAACTTAAATTCCTGATTTTCTCCATCCCAACCTTTGATACTTACTAATTGACCTTTATCATTCAATTGTATTATATCGTCAGCCTGCTCAGAATCTTTTCTTGTTGCCATTATCTTATTTCCTTCATATTTGAAAGAATACTCCTCATTATACTCATCTCCTGATTCAAAATCTTTTTCTATACTTTTTGTTTGAGAGACTTGTCCATTCGCATCATAAGTAATCTCTGTGATAGTCTCATCCCCATCATCATATTTACCAACCATTTTGATGACGCGGTTGTTGCTGTCGTAAGTGTAATAAAATCCGAGCGTACCGTCCTCAGTTTCATATTTTACTGGAAGCTTTACTGTTTTAGGGTTTTCCGGAGTAGTATCGTCATCATCGTCGCTACATGATACAAATCCTAAAGAAATAGCTAATACAAAAAGAAAAGATAAAAATTTACTCGTTCTCATTAGTTGTTTTTTTTGATTATTTTAATATTCACCGCAAAGATATACCATTTTTATCAATTTAAATCACAAAACCTCTTCCGTTGCCTCCCTATTTGATGTAATATAACAACCTGCCTTCTCAAGAATAAAATATGATCTACAGGAAAGCAGGCTGATATATAAAAACTATACTTAATAGCAAATATTTATTTCAAAACCTTATTTTCATAAACAACAGTAAGTTTATTCATCACTGTGCCCTCATAGCTGAATGTGGCTGTAACAGGATAACCTTCATTATCGTATGTGTAAACAGCCTGCGTAGATGGAACAATACTATCCGCCTCGACAACATAGACCGATTCGCCTATCTCATTATTCGCCTTGCCAGGAAAAAGGCTTTCCAGTGGAAGGTAATATCCTGCCCATAAAGGCACATTTACATTTTTATTATAACCAATCTTTTCATCGTAGCTGTATATATTTCTGGAGATTAATACACTATCGACATAAGCGGCTTCTCCGATTACATTATCCTTCGCATCATACTCATACCGCAACTCATGATTCACACGATCCTTCCCCGATATTTTTAACAATCGACCTTTTTCGTCCAATTCTATAGTATGAGGATTGCCATATTCCGAGGTTACCTGAATTCTATTCCTTATATGTGTAAATCCAAAGGATACGGTCATTTCATCGGATAGATTAATAGAAGTTTTAACAATTCGACCCTCAGTATCATAGATAATATCTGCAACAATGAATTGTGACGAATCTCTAAACTCCATTTTCGACAAACGAACTTTCTCGTCATACCCATATTCCAGATATTTACCACCCTCATATTCCAGTCTTACAGGAAGTTTAATAGTTTCGGGAATTGTGTTTTCATCATCGTCATTACATGATACCATACTCAGCGATACTACGGCTATAAACAGAGCCGTAAAAAATTTCAGATTTTTCATTTTCAGATTTGTGTTTGTAGTTTGTTTATAAAAAGTTTGATATAAAAAATTATTCTCTATTCCGAATGGCAGAAGATTCTATCTAAAGATAAAAGTTCGGCATATATTTTATAGTTTTGCATGTAAAGTTGTACGAGAATAGTATTTAACAGTCTTTCTATGAAAAAAATCATATCCTCGCTGGTTATTCTTTTGTTTGCATACTTTGTATCCAATGCAAACGAAATCAGCACGATAAAGCGAAATTACAAAAAACTGATTTTGTCCGAAAACAAAAGTGAACAAAACCTTATCAGTATCCTGAAAAAGAACCTTAAAGAAGAATTCTATTCCGACCAGATGGTAGTAGAACTCATGGACAGGTATCCTATACAGAGCAAAGAGGTAAAAGCCTTGCTCGACAATCTGAAGGCAGACGGCACATGGACAGATATAAACTATGAGGACAAAAACCGCTCGGGATGGCAGCCCAAAAAGCATGTGGAAAGGACACTATTATTGACAAAGGCATATTACACCAAAGGGAATAAATACTATCAGTCAAAAGAACTAGAGCAGATCATACACAAAACACTCGGTTATTGGCTCGAAGCAAAGCACATCAGCTTAAACTGGTGGCACAATCAGATAGGAGTACCTAAAATAATAGGGGCAATAGCTATACTCTTCGAAGAAAAACTTACCCCCGATGAGATGCAGGGCATAATTGAAGTAATGAATGCCGCCAAATTCGGGATGACAGGGCAAAATAAGGTATGGCTCGCCGGAAACGTCTTGGTAAAAGGATTACTGGAAGAGGATCTCCAACTTGTAAAATCGGCACGAGATACTATTTTCTCGGAGATAAAGACAGGCAGCCGCGAAGGGATAAAGGCTGATAACAGTTTCCACCAGCACGGTGTACAACTTCAGTTCGGGAACTACGGTGCGGCTTACATAGCCAGTATGGGGATGTGGTCGCAGGTATTATCGGGAACCAGCCTATCTCTTCAACAACCTCAACTCGATATACTCAGCCGTCTGATCAACGATGGATATCGCCACGTATTGTGGAAAGGATATATGGACATAAATTCGCTAGGCAGGCAGTTTTTCAAGCAGGCTCAACTGCACAAAGCCTTTTCGGTCGGCTTCACAAGCAGCCTTCTTATGGATGCTGATACTAAAAACATGACAAGGTATCAGGCATTACTCAACGAAAATTTCTTAAACAAGTCTGCACCTAATACCTTCACAGGGTTGTACCACTTTTGGATGTCGGACTATACTGTACAACGCCGCCCCGACTGGATGGCATCAGTACGCATGTCATCGCCTCGCGTAACAGGAGCCGAAGCCGGAAACGGAGACAACCTCAAAGGCTACTATCTGGCAGACGGAGCCATGTATGTATATACGCGAGGCGATGAATACCTCAACATATTTCCTTGCTGGGACTGGCGAAAAATACCGGGAGTCACGAGTTATGAGACAAAGACTCCCCTAAAACTTCTTGACTGGGGCGGATACAATAATCGTAACTCTTTTGTAGGGGCAATAACAGACGGTACAACAGGTATCACGGCTATGGCCTTTGACCGTGATGGAATCAGAGCCCGAAAAGCATGGGTTTTCACAAACGATTTTATCCTCTGCCTAGGGGCTGGAATAGAAGCCGACAGTGGATTAGTGGTTACCACCTCTATAGATCAACGTATAAAACGTGGCAACCTGCTTCATTTACAAGACAACAAATGGGAAAAAGTATCGAATATAGATATCGCTCAAGGAAAGGAGTCCCGATTCTACCATGACCATACTGGCTACATAGTCTTGCAGCCCGAAGGCGGAAAGGCTTTGACCGAAAAAAGGGTTGGTAAGTGGAAAGAAGTTATGAACATTTATCCGACCGACTACACCGAAACCAGAGATGTTATGTCTCTATGGATCGATCATGGCAGGAATCCCCGAAACGGATCCTACCAGTATTTCGTTCTTCCTGCTACAACTTCTAAAAATGTAAGGGACTTTAATACCAACTCTATAAAAATAAACAGGAACACTGCCCAATACCAGTCTGTAACGGTAGGAAACACTACTTATATCGCAGCCTATCCGTTAGCCAACGTAGACGTAGCAGACGGTATAAGGGTCGCGAGTTCCAATACAGGACTATTTATAATCACGGTAGAGGAAAACCGCCGGAAAGTAATGATCGTAGATCCTACTCAACAACAAACATCTATGAAGTTCTCATTCAGAGGCGAGACACGTATTGTAGAATTACCACAGGGCGAGCTTGCAGGTACACCCGTAACCATATATTTCGACAAAAAGGACTAGCATATAAAAATTTTCCCCGACGAAAATCTGATTTCATCGGGGAAAACTCGTTGAGTGTCTTCTAAGAGAAAATTATTAGAGAGTTTAAGAAAAAATTGTGCAAAAATAATTATCATAAGAAGAGTTTATAAAATCACTTTTTTTTCTTTTAGGACATTAGAGAGTAAAAACATCTCTTAGAAAATCTTCAACACCCAACTTTTATCAACGGAATAAAATGAACTTATTTCTACTTACGAACAAATACTCATTTCTAAAATTTTATCATCAATCACATTTTACAATATTCACACTTTCACCTCAAATGAAAGTATTCATATAAAAATGAATTGACTTCATGTACCGGACAGAACCAATACTAGACTACAAAATTAGGATAGTTCCGTCTAATAAATTAAACGGAATGGCGGAGAAAGCTTGTTTTACGAAGATTTTATGCTCCATTCAGGTATCTTTATCCAATAGAGAAGCGCTCCAATTGATGTCAAAATCAAAATCTTTGGCATAAAAGAACGTCTCTCTACGTCTCGAATAACTTATGGGCGCCTCGATAAGCTTCAATTCCTCTATTATATTGTACAAGGTAGAACGGCTTACTCCCAGCCTCTTAGCCAATTCCAAAGGATTCCCTGTACATTCATTCTTTATCAAATGATGTAAACTGTTTATTTTCTCTATTTTCTCAAAAACATTCATACCCCTCCTTGACTTACTGCCAATATTTTTTCTCGGTTAGTATATATTCATTTTTCCTCCTCACTACAACATCTACCTCTCTCTCGGAAAAACAAAGAGTACATTATAATATAATTTACAATATTAAAATCGCAAAAGTAACAACTTTTGATTGATTTATTATAGTATATAGCTAGAAAACATGCCCGAAAATAATTATAGGATATACAATAAGCCTGGTATAAAACCAACAATAAAAACTCACAATAACGGAGTTTCTAGCTTCTTATTGATTATTTAAGGATAAACACCTCTTCATACAGTTTTAGTAAGATTTCTCCAAATATTTCCTCCAAAATCAAAACAATTTTATATTTTGATTCACTGTTATTCTCTCTATTAAAAGCTTTCCTCTATACTATATTATTCTTTTTGTAAAAAATTCTACCAGAAATATAGCAGGTTAAAGTTATAAATAAATCCCTTATTACCTTCTTTTTTCTTTTATTTGTTCAACTTTTATGAAATTTCACAAATAAACATCCCTCTTCTACCCTTATTTCACCCACAAAAGACTATTATTTCACTCTGATTCCCGAATCAAAGACAACATGAGAAAGTCCATAAATGGGCTTTCTCACAGTAAAGTATCATCACCTCGACGGGATTGCATATTTCGGAGTCACCACCACACCATTGAAAGAGACTTCCAACACGCCGGCATCAACAACAATATTGGAAAACATACCAGCATCATACAAATCTAACTCATACACATAAGTGTATATAATTTCCCCCAAACCCGGTCCGCAAGGCTTTCCGGGGACACAGCCTTTTTTTATGGTTAATACGTGCGTATCGTATTGCCCCACAGATATCAAAGAATTAAAATAAGAATCTATCCTTTCGCCGGATTGGAGAACAACGTTGTCTTCTACAATTACCTGATTATCCCCAAACGCAAAATTAACGGCTCTTTTTATAGATTCTGTATTGACAAAGTCCATCTTTACACGTTGAAGCCTTGCAGTATTAATCTGAGAATAGGAACACAGTACACAACTAAACAAAAATAGAATAGAAAATAGAGCTTGCTTTTTCATAATAATCTATATTAAAGTTTGTCCCTGCAATTTACTCATATTCGATCTAAACACGCATGAAATAAACATTAATTCTTAGAGAAGAAACTGTTAAGATCAAACTAATAAATACCTCTGAAAGCAACTAATCATTTTATCAATCTACTTCTCTCTCATACTTTTTGTATTTGCCTTCTTCAATCTGGCTTACAACTGTAGAAACAATCCGCATAAAATCGTCGTAAGACACTTTATTGATATTGTGTTGTAAATCCGAATCTAGACAAAACTCTTTATTATCCTTATAGACGAACACCCCTTCGAAATTACCTATCTTATCATTTTCTACTCCGTCGATTTCAGAAATATTATTATAACTGAAAGAATATCTGGTATTGAAAGGATACTGAATAAAGATTAGATAATATTGAATATTATTTGAATGATTATGTTTGAGAGAACAATAAAATATCTATATTTTCGTGATTAATAATAGCAAACCATTCAAAACTATGAAAATGAAAAGCTGGTATTTATTTATTGTTGTATTTCTATTATTAGCTTGTAATGATAACGATGAAGAAAAAGAATATACTGTTATCAATATAGAAAAAAGTTATCATTACGAGTATGAAAGCCATCTGACAGAAAATGTTGATAGTGTTTATTTCGAACAATTTAAACAAAAAATCTATCTGATTAATTCTTCAACTCAATTTAAGAAAAATCCGTTATATAATTATTGCTCAGATGCTTTAAAAGAAAATTTAATCAAAAGTGATTTTGATAATTATACTTTAATTTTAGCTTCAAGTTCTTTTATCCAAGAAGTTACGGACATAAAATATAGCCTACGGTATAATAATTATAATTCAGAATATGAATATTTTCAAACCAATTATTCTAAACCATTGGTTGAACCTGTAGAGTATTTATATTTTGTTTTGAATACTTTCTATGTAAAAAAATTACCTGATGATGTAAAAATCATTTTTATAAGGTCTCAAATAAGTATATAATAAAAAAGAGTGTTTTAAATAACAGAGGCACATAGCCCGAATTGGAACGTTAATTCCAATTCGGACTATTTCTATTTATACACAAACTATGAAAAACTATAAACCTTGCCTATTTCAGACACAAGCTGATAAAGCAAAAAAATAATTCAAAAACAAGCATTTAGGGGGTAAGAAACGACGAGTACCAAGTGCGCAAAAGCAAAACGCTAATTAAGGTGTTTATTTATAACAGTTTAAATAGGATTCAAGAATGAGTACTAAATAAACGAGATGTGCATAATAGCGTAATAAAGCGTAATTCGCGCGTAATATTCAATTTGATTAGGAGGCTTTTATAGCCTCTTTTTTTATTATGATGCATGATTCCTTGAAATAATGCAGAAAAGCGCTAGAATAAAGAGATAAATGGGTATAATGCCAAGTAAAAAAATAAATTTAAATAGGGATTAATGAAGATTTAAAGACCGAAGAACTTTGAGAAGAATCATGAACGCAAATAACGAAAAACACTGATAAGATATTCACTTAAATATTCATTTACATATTATTTATAGTTTTATAATCATATTCTAATGTCAATATTATTAAGCAAAATTTGAAAATAGTTTGTATAACTATACCCCTAACAACATATAAACTAACAAACTTTATTTAGCTTAATGATATATAAATCAAATACATAAATGCGGATATGAGAAAATTAACTAATAGAATTGCTTATTTCCACAGATCTTCCTTTTAATCCATCATTATAGAGTACGTCAACTAAACGAGATAAAGTTATACTATTCCGATCTGCTGTGCTGACCATCTTCTCAATACTAATACTGTTACGTGTATTTACATCAATTAGATTTTTTATCATCTCAATAAGCTCTTGTTTAGAAGCATCTTCAAGATTTGATAATTCGATATCCAAAGTATCATTACTTTTAAAATCATCACTTTCTGATATAATATCATTTTTTTCTATAGATTCAGATGAATAAGAGGAGTTGTCTTTGACCATACTTCCTCTACCAGTCATTAACCATTCAGCATTTATATTTGCATTTGCGATTAAGACCTTTTGGGTAACTTCAAAAGAAGGGTTTCCTTGCCTTCTTCCTACAATATTTTCTATGACAGAAGGATTAACTCCTATTGCATTTGCAAAAGAACTTTTTTTTCCTGAATACAAAGTATTTACTATCTGAACAAACCTTTTATTTATCGACATGTGGAAATATTATTTCGCAAATGCAAAATTTTAACTAATAAAATTTGCTTTTATTTCGCAAATGCGGTTTATTTGCATATACATAAACAAAAATAGATATAATAACCTGAATAGTTTACATAAATGGAAACAAAAAAAATAGATAGAGAGGATAAAAAGCATGTAAGAATACAATCCCTTGCTGATAAATATGACTGCTCACGACAATATGTTGCACAAATATTAGACGGAGAATCTCCTCTAAACTCTCCGTTATCGCAAAAAATTATGATGGATGCTATTGATATTGTTGAGATTATAAAGAGAATAACAAAAATAACCCTATGAAAAAAGAACATAATATAAATCCGTTACTCGCTCTACTTCTAATTGTACTGCTATATCTTTTAGGCTCCACATTAGAAAATAAGAATATACAAGAGGATTTGCAAGCACAAAAAGATTGTCAAGTACAAGATTTTGAATAAAAAAATCAATAGGAAAGTTGGCAGAATGGTTATTGCAGCAGTTTGCTAAACTGTAGACTTAAAAAAGGTTTGCCGGTTCGAATCAGGCACTTTCCGCAAAAATGAATAAGTAAAAATCAATGGAATATTTCAAAGATATATTGTGTATTAGTACTAAGGAACTTCTTAAGGAAAGGAATCCTTTTGGTTTGATTCCAACTACTACATATCAAAACTGGACTACAAGAGGTAAAGTTAAGGTTCTTCGTGCGGGCAAAGGAGAAGGGAATTATGCATTAATACAGTTTGATACTTTACCTCCAAAATATCAAGTCTTAGCAAAAGAGCGTTTCGGTAATCCTGAGACGGAATCACAAAAACATGAGATACTCAAATATATTGAGCATGATTCGGAGGCTATTGATTTTTTCAAGAAACATAAAGTCGGTTATGATGATAATGAGAAGGGATTACCTGAGGATGTACAGTTATTATATTCTAATAATGCTGCTGTTTTAAACGCTATCGGCAAAGCTTGGGAAGATCATGTAATAAATAGTAGAAGCCGTAATAAACGCCCATTATCGGGTAAATTCTGGAACCGTGCTGCCCTAGCTGTACAAAATATGCCTAAAGAATGGTTGTGTGACCTTCCAAAAACTCAAAAGACCCTACGCCGAAAATTTAACAAATACTTAAAGTTTGGTTATCATGAGATTTTGGACGGGAAGTGGGGTAATCAGAACACTCGCATTATAACTGATGAAGTCGGTGAATGGTTAGTTACAGAATGGTCGGCTCGGGTTCCGAAAGTTGTCGTATCGATAGAGCAATTACATGCTTTATACAATCAGGAAGCAGATCGTGTTAACCGTGAAGCGGGTAAAGTGGTCTGGAAAAAGATTAAAAGTAGTGTTGCAATTCGTGATTATCTGTATCGCCCCGGTATAAGAGAGCTATGGTATGCAGCCCGCTATGGAGATTTAGCATACAAAGAAATGTTTACCCGTCAGCATAAAACTAAACTTCCTAACTATCGGGATTCCCTCTGGTATTCAGATGGTACGAAGCTAAATTTTTATTACCAAGATGAAAATGGTGATACCAAGACAGCAAATGTATATGAGGTTATTGATGTGTATAGTGAGTGTTTTCTTGGGTATTACATCAGCGGAACAGAAAATTTCGAGGCTCAATTTCATGCTTTTAAAATGGCTATACAAACTTCGAGATGTAAGCCTTATGAGATGAAATTCGATAATCAGGGGGGACACAAAAAACTGGAAGCAGGGAATTTCTTTGCAGGGTTAGCTAAACATGCCATCTATACTGCCCCATATAACGGACGTTCAAAAACAATTGAGGACGCTTTTGGGCGCTTTCAGACAGGATATTTAAAAGAAGAATGGTATTTCACCGGTCAAAATATTAAAGCTAAAAAAATAGAGAGTCGCGGTAATCTTGAGTTTATACTGGCTAATCAAAAGATGTTGCCAACTCTGGAAAAGGTAAAAAAGGTATATCTGGAAAAGCGGACTAAATGGAATAATGATCCCCATCCTAAAACAGGTATTTCCCGAATTGAAATGTATAATACAAGTGCGAATAATAAGGCTCAAGAAGTTGATTTCTTGGATATGATAACCATGTTTGGAATAACAACAAAAAATCCGTCGACATATCGCGCATCAGGTATCACTATTGAGGTAAAGACGCAAAAATATGAATATGAGGTATTAACTGCTGATGGTATGCCTGATAACAGCTTTATGCGCAAAAATATTGGTCGCAAATTTTATGTAAGGTATGACCTTGATGATATGAGTGTAGTGTCGCTCTATGAAAAGGATGCCTCCGGAATGCGATTTATAACATTTGCTCAACCCTATATTAAGGTACAACGTAATCTGCAAGAGCAAACCAATGAAGATAAGGTATTCATCCGCCAAATGGAAATTGCAAACAAGCTGCAACGTATTGCAAATGCAAAAAATTCGAATGAATTACTTGAGAAATACAATCTACATCCAAATCAACATGGTCTTAAAGTAGCTAAACCTAAAGGTTTGAATATGCGAAAAAAGCCTGTCGATATTGGTGAAATACAAAAAGAGGTAAGTAACATGACAGCTATAGAACAACAGCAAAAAGCGGCTCAGAGGGCAGCAAAGAAGGCTGAGAAAGAGAGACTAAAACAGGACGAAATGGCAGAAGCGGACTTCTATGCTGCAAGAAAAAAAATGTTAGAACAATCATTAAATTAAACAATTATGGATGCAAAATTAAAGAAAGAAATCGCCGAGGCTTTGGAAAAGTATGGGAAAGATAAGGGACTATCTCAAGACCAGTTGGCTCAAGTTACCGGTTTAAATATCAGATACATAAACGCTATACTTAGTGGTGAGTTAAAAGTTGGGACAACATTCATAAAAGAAGCTCACTGGACAAGAATCGCAAAAATGGTTGGGGTTAAATTGGAAAAAGATTTTGTCGGGCATATAGATACTCCCCAGTATAACCAGATTTATACTGAACTATTAGATGCTAAACTTGGTGGACGTGTAAAAATTATCATAAGTAAAACCGGTTATGGTAAAACATATGCTGTGAACAGATTTTTAAAGGAACATCCATCCCAATCTTATAAAATCACACTGAGTAGTTTATATCATCTACCTGATGTTCTTGAAGAATTATGTTCCCTGTTGAATGTAGACAAAACTACAATTTACACCCATCAGACGAGGCTTAAGCATATGTCTTATCGTTTGAGATATAAAAAGAACAATGGAGATTATCCGATACTAGTTTTTGATGAAGCCGAGAATGCAACCGTTGCAATTTTGAGATTGCTTAAAGCTCTTTATGACGAAGTATATGAGTTTTGTCCGATTGTATTAATCGGAACGCCAGAACTTCTAATAAAACTGGAAAAATTAAAGAAAAAAGGAATGGGCGGTATATCCCAGTTCTACAGGAGATTTAAAGCCGGAGTCAGAGAAATCTCTGATATAAATAAAGAAATACAGTTTATTCCTTTTTTAGAATGTATAATATAATTGAAAAGTAGTCCACTAAAATAATTGAAAAGTATACCACCAGTTCAGTAAAATGTGAGAGAGCATCTAATAAAGCTCTGTATTT
>JAWDXP010000021.1:0-32638 GCA_032477055.1 Dysgonomonas sp.
AGGGTTATATCTTCAAAATCTGCTGTAACCGATTTCATTTGTCACCTCCTTTCATTTCCACGGTAAAAGAAATAAACATATCATCGTTTGATGCAGATAGTGCACAAGACTTGTCCGACTGGCGGTAAATCTGGCGGAACTTTTCATTTTTAAATCGGGGATCATTGATAATATCCAGAAAGCGGCTGATATTAAATCCTATTCCCGATAAAGTTGTGTTTGTAATCTTCTCACGGAAAGGTGCTACGACCTTTTTCGCTTTTTTCTTTTTTGTTTTCATTGTAAGTATGATTTGACGTTTTAGGCAGATAAAAAAGAACGGCTGCCATGTCCCGATCGTCAAATCATACTTACCAACGGCGAACCGAAAGAAAAGTTGGAACAGGCAACCGCCTTATATAAATATCTTAAAATATAGGCATAAAAAAAGCCTAAGAAATAGGCGACCTATCGCCATCGGTAAAATGATTTGACTCTGCAAATGTAGGGTATTTTTTGATTTTAACAACACAAATGCAGTAAAAAAAATCTATTTTACATCACTATCTTTAGGTGAATCAATATTATAATATGTGTATTCTGAATAATCATGCCACTTAAAAATAGCTTTTTTATATCTTACACTTATTAGATATTCATAAATGGCCTCGTATGATTCTTTTATATTCCTATTTGTAACGAACTGATGACCTATAAAAGTAATTGTTGTTCCGTTCTGTACTACTTTAATATCTTCTTCCCAAAGCTTGCTTTTTGCATTTTGGGCAAAAGCTTTTCGTAGAGCCGGATACACTTTAACTTGCATCTGACTTATTTTATTTTTGATCACTTGGATCTGTTTTTCAGATTCTTTATTTTCATATTTCTTCATTTCGAAAAAGTCAGCAGATATCATTGAAAGAGTATTTAATACAGCATTAATATCATCGACTTTAATTCCATCTTTCAAAAACATTTGAGCAGCATCCAACTGTGTTTCAATAGAGCCTTTTTTCTTTCTTATTGCAATACCTCTTTTAGTAGTAGGCATATCTTTGTCTATGGTTATAACATCTCCCATTTTGAACGCATAGTCCTCTCCTGAATCAGATAAGCCTTTTGTATAGAAATACACGGTTTTTTCTTTCACATCAAGAGAATCTACCGCTATTTGCAGATCTGCATCTTCAACGAATCGTTTTGTTGAAATTATTTTTGCGTACTTTCCATTTACGAATTCGTAGATAACAGTGTCATTATTATAGATAAAGGTTTTGTTATGTTGCTCTGTATCTTTGTTTTCTCGAAACAATTTATTCTTTTGATTGACTGACTTGTCGTATTCAGATTGAGAAGTGCCGGTACAGCTCCACAAAACAAGAGATACAATTAATAAACAGATGTATTTCCTCATAATTCATGCAGTTTTAAAATTTCCCGCAATTTACGAATAATACTTAAATCTAATAAACATAATTAAAACGAAAAGCCCGGACTTTATGCCGGGCTATCACTAGTGCCTATTGTTGTCAAACAGAATTTCAAGACCTTGATAATCTTAAAACCGCACTGAAGTAAGTCTTTTTGCCAGATCGTGGATACCGGCTTCTATTTTCTTTTTCTGTTCTGGTGATGCAAGAGCTAAACCTTGTTTGTAGCGTCTTAAAAGTGAAGAATTAATATTAATTTCTTTAGCCAATTCCGAAACATTAAATATCGGATAGGTTTTGAAAAAACCGGAGAAATCATATTTGTAATCGAATGTTATGTTTCCGGCATTTAATACTTCGGGGGCTTGAGTCCCTTTTTGCTCATAATGTTCTAAGAAGATTTCCAGATTGTCTTTCAGATCGCTTTTGGCTTCATCTTCTGTAGCTCCATAGCCAAAGAGCGATATACCTTCCAGTTCCGGACAATAAATACCATAACCACCATCAGAAGCGCGTTCTATTACCGCTTTAATTTTCTTTGTTGTCATAGTTTATTAAATATATTTGATCATATTTATTTATAGATAAAAACGAAATGTACATAACACAAGTAGAATAGTATCTTCAATCATAATAGAATTAATCATTGTCTTTTCAATTTAAAACGATTACATACATTTCGTTATTCCTTTTTCTACTTGCTTTTGCTTGTCTGATCTGTTTGGTTTACTCTCTAAAAGAGAGGGGTATTATTTCAACCCCGCGTCTTTTAGGATTTTGTTGAGAGTGCCTGTCGGCACCTCTTTGCTTGGATGGCGACCGACAATAATAATATTGTCGCTATCGGGATGAACGTATTTGGAATGGTTACCGCCTTCGTTCTTTACCCAACCGTTTTTCTCAAGCAATCTACAGAGTTCGCTAAACTTCATAGGCAAGCTGTTTTAAGTTAATACTTCAATGATCTCATTCTGATTGACAATACAAATGTAACATATTTGTTACAAATAGACAAATAAAACAGTGATTATTTTACAACTATTTTCAAAAAAAGAGTGAACATCTCTGTCCACCCTTTCCAACTACAAAAACCAACTTAAAAAAACACTTATGAATCAAAACAACTTAATCCTTATTCATTAATTTTTCATTTTCTTCTGCCGCAATCTGCATAGTGTAGAATGCTTCATATAAGTCTGATTTTCTGACCAACTCTTTTTTGGTAACATCATTCTTAGCCAAAGCATCGATAATACGCATCTGCCCGTCCGCCACATCACCGGAGCCACTGCTTCCCGAAAATGGCAAAGGGAATTTATCTTGTAAAAAATTCAAACAACCGAGATAGAACCACAGAATAGCAATTTTCTTATTATTGGGAACAAATCGGAACCATTTAGATGTACTGCCGTTTTTACGCTTATACATCATTGACAGGAATTTACTTATCTCCTTTTCAGAGTCCCCTGCTTCGGCATGAGCTATCTGAAGCTCCATAAATTGCTGATAGGATAAATCAGTCAATCCATCAGCTGGACCATACAACTTCACCCATCCGACACGGAGTACCGGCAAAGGGTTTCTTGTCAAAAGCGGGTTTATATGCGGCTGTTCATCTTTATACGCAAACAGGTAATCAAAAATCTCACAGATAGCATATAATTCTTCAGCAGAAAGATCGAAATATTTTTTGCCTGCTTTAATCCGGAAGCTTCGGTCTATATTATTTCGCCGGACACGGCCTTTCATGCAGAATAACAACATCTTGAGCTTAATTTCTTCTACACTGATATTTTTATCCACCAGCTTGACAAGAAATAACAACTGACCGGTTGTAAGTTCATCCCATTTTCCCGGTAACAGGTATGATGTTTCCTCTTGAGAAATTTCATCGAAAAAAGTTAAGGTTCTCATGTTACAGCAGAAAATATCTTTTTACCCTCATTACTCCAGTCCACTTTTCCGGTAGCTACGTCAATGCCCAGATCCGGCAGCATTGAAAGTATTTCATCTCTCCAAAAAATTACTTGAGAAGCATAATAATTCAGGTTATTATCCGATTCATCACTATATAAAGGTCTGATAACGGCTTTATACTCCAGGTTATTATTTTTAGAGCGTTGTACTCTGGTTGTCTGACTAGTATGTAGTTCTCCGACACGAGCTCCTATAAAAGCTCTGATTTTCTCAAGAAGCGAAGCCGCATTTTCTTTGTCTTTTTCTTTATCCCCCGGTTCAAATATGAATTCTTCAATCGCTCCTGTAATAAATTTAGTTAATTCCGACTTTTCAATGCGAATGATCAGCTGTCTCAATTTTTCGAAAGTAAGTCGGCTGTAGTCTATATCGATCAGTCCGCAATCCTGGAAGATCTCGGCAGAAGGAAAATATTTGGTTTGCCTGTTTTTGAAATATTTACTTTCTTCCCATTCCGGAAAGTCTTTCAGATTATTATCTAAATACTCAAGTAAAAGCTCCAGGTTTCGCCATGCTCTTTCGAGTACACTATTCGAATACTTAGCAATTTTCGCATCGGATGCCGGCACAAGGTGATCCGTCTTTGTTACAGTATGTCCGCTATCACCGGTATTAATACTCAGTTCATCCGTAGAAAGCATTACCGCATACGGACCTAAAACCCGTCGAGCCAGGGGAAGAATCTTTGCATATTTCTCATCTACGGGGTCATTCTCCAATTTTTCCACCAAAGAAGCCCCCAGATAATTTACCAGAAAATGATCCCGTGCATCATTCAGGAAAATAACCCAGTTCTCAAAGGGTGAATCCTCATTAACCCTGACGGTTTCTTTGAGTTGGTGAATATCGTTTATTATAGCCATAATGTCTATGATTAATTAATTTCAATTATACTTTTTTTCAAAAATTGCTTTTTTATATTTATCGATTCTGATATTGGCTCTGTCAAAATATTCGTCGTCAATCTCGAAGCTAATGTAGTCTACACCGAAATTCATACAAGCAATATCCGTCGACCCCGAACCTCTGAAAGTGTCCAGAATTAAAAGTTTAGGCTTATTCGGTTCACCTTTACAAACCAACGCTAAAAGCCTTTCGAGCAATCGAGGCGGTTTTTGAGTAGGATGAATTCCTTTCGTTCTAGGAGTACAACATTCTACAATAGTAGTTATGATACTTTTTTCAATTTTTCCTTCTTGTATAACCTTGACAGTATTTACGCAAGGAGAGGGTGTTGATATATTAGATGATACACTGGCTGATAATTCTGATCTATCATATCTGTTCGGTAATTCGCCTGTTTGCAAATAATATTCTACATCTGCTAATTCTTTAGGATTACTAAGAATTGGAGTAATTCTCTTTATATCAGAGGATATTCTCTCTATATCTATTGTGGATTCTAGATATGGAACTCTTACTTTATTTATTGTACCATTGCCTTTGGAATGAATAGATATTGTTTCGTGACATCGCCCTAAATTAAGCAAGGGGGAGCTTGTCCGTTTTTTATCCCAAATGATTTCTTCTTTGAAATTAAAACCTAAATCAGCAAGAATAGTATTCCATCGATAGAAAGATGTACCACGTCCGAATAATACTATAAAACCATCCTTTTTCAGCACTCGTTTTACCTGATTGAAATATTCTGTTTCATCAAATGGTCGGTCTAGCTTCTGATTCTTCAGATATAAATAAGGAGGGTCAGTTAATATAACATTCACTGATTCATTGGGCAATAGTTTCATTAATTCCACACAATCCCCTTTGTATGATTTATTTCTTTCTAGTTTCATTCAAACAAACCTTATTTGTGGCTTTCAATTTTAAATCTTTTCGTTTCCTATACTCTTTTCAGAGCCGGTGTTCTTGTCAAGAGTTGTAAGCATAATATTTGGAATTGCAAAGAAAATATCCGGATCCCATCCATTGATAGCTTTGCAGATGTAGAGGATTTGCAGGAGCGAATCGCGCAAAGGCTTTGTCATAGCCTGTTTGATAATAAATAATTCTCTGGCTTCTGTGCCGTTTATATTTTTACTCTTTCCGGGGGTTGCTCCCTGCAGTGATGGATGGACTGCCATACCATAAGATATTACGTTGCTGGCTTCTTCTACATCGTCATTGTATTCACCTCCCTCATGCGATGCAGGAATAGGCTTAATGATGATGTCGTGTATTTCAAAACCTTTCACCTGGTCATACCTGAAATGGCTGACGAAGCTCTTACCGGCATTTTCTTTACCCGCAAGGAAATTATCCAATTCTAATAGGAATGCGGTTTTACGTTCACCTTGTTTCTTCAGATCGGTTATTCCTTCCGATTTAAATAATTTGGGCCAGAATCCTTCGTTAATCTTCACTTCGTATAAGATCTTCATCTTGTTTTCGATCAATGCCTGCTTGAACTGAGGCATAGCGCACGAATAATCATACCATCCCGATTTGAAGATAGACCACCAATATGATTTATTATAGTAGAACCGTCCCGGAACAGGTAAGCCCAGCGATACGATGAAACGTTTATCATTAACCTTTTTAACCTTACCTGTACGTTCATCAGGTAGTATCCCAAGCCGTTTCTTCAAATCGTACATGGGAGCAGCTCTATCAAGGAAGGGAGTCGCCACGACATCATCCAGATCGCTTTCGCCCCATTTCGAAGAATAACCGTGATATTCGATTTGTCCTGTCTTTTCATTCTGTACGCTTAGCCGGCTGAATGCAGCTTCTTTGTGTCGGATCTTTACGATTTTAGGCTTATCGTTGCGATCGGCGATAAGTTCGATATGAGCATCCGAGTAGACTACTAAGTCGTTACTGGCTTCCTGAAAAATACGGGAGATATTATTATTTTCAATAAAATCAAAGATATCTTTCTGTTCCGATGGCAGCATCTCTTCCAGTACGACCTTGCCTTCTTTTTTTACCTTTTTGAAGACCATCAAACCATCTCCATAAGCAATCCGGGCATTAAAGTCCACATTCGAAGCGACTGTTACATTGGCATGAATCTTATCCAGAATAACGACCGGTAGCTTATTATCCTTACCCCAATACACAAATTCGATTTCTTTCTTAGGTCCGTTTTGGGGAGTTACGGCAATTTTAGAATTCTTTGTATCGTCCAGAAAACCGGTATCTTTCTCAAAACTGACAAATGAACTCGACTTACCCAAATAAGCCGTTGTGCCAAAATCGAAAACCGTTTGTTTGCTTTTACTCATTGATATACAGATTTTCCGTTAAAATAGATGATTAGACATTTGCGGATTGTTTTTGGCTTTTCTTGCCCGGCAACAAGGATATTCAAGGTAGAACCTTTCGAATGGATTGAAGTAAGGGTGCAGCTGGGCACATCGACAATCTCTCCCGTACTCTTTTTTACAAATGATAATGAGAATGGTATTGCTTTACCACCCTTATCTAGTTGTTCCATTTGCTCCCATAGCTTTGTCCAGTGTATTCTGTCCATATCCTCGTAAATAAATTATATCGCAATTTTATTTCAAAAATCGCATTTATGGACGGGAGGCAAAAGGACAAATCAAGGCTATGCTATGAATTAAAGACAGTGGTTTGATTGATTTATTTTTCAAAAAAATAGAGAAGCATGAGTGTGATGGGCGACCTTCATCTAGGATAATTCTGCAAAAACGCCGTTTTCCCATGTTTCAAATATTAACTATTTCATTATTAATAAAGAAAGGGTACAAATTGAAAATATTTTCCCATTTATCCGCAAGTTGACCACGCGACGCCCTGAAAGTGGTGCTGCTTCGCATAAAAATAAATTTTCCGTAATATGCCGTATTTTTAACATTTGACGCTTAAAAATCGGTGTTCTAATAATTTGTTTTCGCTGAAAATGAGGTAGTTATATTGTATGTCGATATTTGCGTTTCTTATTGAGCATGAAGGAGGTTGCTTGCGTCGCAGGTCAGTCGCGTCCTAAGAAGATCACACCACCGGAGGTTTGATATGGTTCAGTATAGAAAAAATTAGTTCCGACAAATAGCGTATCCCATGCATCGGTGATATGCGTTTTTGTTTCGTCCGGATACTCCGGAGAGTCGGGAAGCTTCTCCGGTGATTTATCTTTTTCGAAACCATCTTTGCCTTGCTTAATACCGGTCTGTTCCATTGCTATCTTAAGATACTCATTATTGAGCAGGTTGAATGAAGGGTAGAGATAATCCGGATCTCCCTTTAACGCCAGGTCTATTTTCTCATGACGCCACTCATGCTTTGGCTGTTGCCCGATGTAGACAGGTGTAACACTCCAGCCATTCATCTCGAAGTATTTTATTACAGTATCGGCATAGCTCTCCGGATTGGTTCCGGTAGTCCATGTAAAGGTATGGTCATAGTAAAACACTACTTCTTTGATAGGTTTGAAGATATAATATCTGCACATATTATTGACAAGATCCTGAAGCTTGAGAGGAGTCTTGACAAACATACTTTTAATAGTCTTGAGTTCTCTATTATCCATATTAGGCTGACCGATTGCAACAGATGATATAGCAGCATTACTATCGAATGCAATGTGCAGAGCTCCATCCATATTCAGATCGTAGTCCGCTAAGCAAGATTCTTCCTGTTTCGTATAATCGTAACCCATTAGACTTATCTCACTCGGATCATTGGGTATATAGAAATGTTTATCATCATCCAATGCGGAATAAAAGCCATTCGCGATCTTGAGTAAGCGTTCATTTAGGAATGCTGTTCGCCAAATCAAAGCCGGACTATCCCGATACATCTCCCAGATGAAATCTTCCCCTAAAACTTCCAGGTTATCCAATACATCATATTCGCCATAGAAGACAGTATATTCCCGTTTCTTCCCTTTTATTGGTATTACAGGCTTTTGAAACTTTCTGGCAATATCAAGGTCTCTCTTTAGCTCCCTGATCTCTCGCAATACATAATCGGTCTTCTCTCCTTTCTGTTTATATTTGATCCATTCTTTGTACAGATGCTTTATTAATCGGATATGTTCCGGACGCATATCCTTGTCCTTCTCTAATATCCACCGTCCCATCTTAGACGTAGGCATATCAGTCGTGTACATAACACTATGATGTAATGGAGAGTATCCGAAATCCTTATTGTTCCCGCGATTAGCAGGATTGATTTCTGATTTGATCTTATCATAATTCAAAAATTTCGCTTCGGGACCTATCAACCAATCGAGCGACATAGAGTTTGCCGACATCCCCTGTGCGAATGAAAGTACAACCAATACCGTCCCGTTCCAGAAGTGGATACAGTTGGCCCATCCATCACGCAACGGAGGACGCTTCGGTTGTTTGAAACCTGCGGACTCTGGAGCTTTACGCCCGACGAAATAATGGATTCCTTGAATATATCCCCATTCTGCAAGAGCTTTACAGATAGCTGGAAGCGTATTCCCCCAGGCTTTAGAATAGGATGGCGATATTAATCCACCGGTAGAACCCGGCATCGACCATATGTTGCGAAGCAGACGAACAGCGTCAATTCCTTCAGACTTACCGGTTCCACGAGCAGCCACAATATAACAACTATGTGCATCGATAAGTAGCACTTCACGCTGCATCCGGTTCAGGTACTTGAGCATCTTCGCTTCCTGAGAGTGAAAATGGTCGATAGAGAAGATATGTTTGTATTGTTTATTCACCGTCTTCCATTATTTCAATATCTTCAACCTCTCGTTTCCTGAATAGTTGGCGGAGTTCTTTCCGGCGGTCTTCTACGTTATCAATCAATTCGATATCATCTCCCAATACAGAAGGATCGTTTGTTATTTCAGGATCGAATGGTATCATCTGATCGAAGACGTTTTCTTTATCGTCCTGGTCGAGCTGACGGGCCTGAATGATAACCTTAAGCAATGCAGCTACTGCTTTTCCATCTTTTCCCAAATACTTTTTTATTTCGGCCTTGGCAGTTTCTACGACCATATATCGTTCCCAGTCTTTCGATGCGAGGCGAATATTGCCCGTAATCTCATTTATCAGCCTCAAATCCCGATAGGCAGTAGATGATGTAACAGCGATGCAGGCCCCATCACAACCGGAAACTAATAAATCAACAATTTCCTTGTCAGAAATTATCGGAGCATCGAGTTTTTGGGTGACGCAGAACATAATACGTTTTTTGCGCTCATATTCTAACTCTGAGAATCTGTCTTTTAATTCATCCTTAGGTAAAAAAAGATTACGTTTTATTTTTTCGGCGGCTCTATGTTTGGCATTCGGCATAATATCTTTCAATTGATAGGTACAAAAAAAACCCGCCGAAGCGGGCTGGGAAAGGACGATAAGTAATGTTATTCTTTTCTATGCTTAAATAACATCATATCAGTATAGCTTGCAGTTTTATTGAGTGTTACATTTTGAGTATTCAACACCGATCCTTCGAAAGGGTTTCCAATATGCTTATTGTTTGCAAACCATTCACATAAATCAACCAGGGAGCTTTTATTAGAAGTAAAGAAAATATAGTTGGTCCCGATTAAAACATTAAGAACATCGAGATAATCCTTAAGCTTCCAATATTTATTTGAGTGATATGTAGAAGTATCTGTTGAAAGGTATGGAGGATCGACCAGAAACAATACACCTGGAATATCCTTATATTTTTCATACAATACTTTATAATCACAGCTTATAATTTCTAATCCCTCTAGATATTCATTGGGATTGAAATCATAATCGGAAGCTTTTACATTATTGTAGAATGTCTCATTTTTTAGATCATCCATGCATACGACATACTTTGCTGAAAACAGAAGTGATGATGATAAGGTTATATAATCAACACACCCGGATTGCTCTTCTTTTTCTATTCTTGCAATAATTTTATTTTTGTATTCAAGTTCTATCCGCTTATCCTTTGGATAATTACCCAGTATCGCTCTGATATCAGATAGTAGCTTATTCGTTCGATGTACATTCCTTAATCTACCACTATAATCATCAAAGTCATTATATATGATCCGACATTCCGGGAAAATCTTTTTTGCCGTATGGGATAGCAATCCACTTCCACCAAACAAATCAATGATGATTTTTACATCCTTCTCCTGTTTTAGTTCTCTTAAGGTTGAAGCAAAAGTGCTGATAAATCTTCTTTTTTGTCCCTGAAAGGGTAAGGGAGCCGTTTTGTATATTTTCTCACTCATATTTTAATGAAAACCATTATCGTTAATTAATTCTATATTCTCTATCTTTGTGGTCCTACCACATACTAGAAATGCGAAGAACCGTAACCAAAAGGCATATTAAGCCCTCAGTTATGCGGTACTTCGCATCTATTTTATAGGTTAGTATGTGGTAGGATACTACTAACACTGAGGGCTTTCTTTTCCCCCTTGATGTCCGACTATCGAAAAAAACGAGCAATACTTTGTGTATTACCCGTTTTCTAGATTTACTGAAGATTATTTCTTTTCATCCAGCATCGATTCCAGCTCCTTGAGTTCGGACTCCATGGCCGTAACTTTTTCACGGGCTTTTCGCTCATAATCGGGTTTATTATTGGCTTTGTGCCTTTCTGCCGATTCCTGATTGCGTTTGATGTTTTCTTTCAAACGTTTCACTCGGTTGGCAATTTGCGCGCCGCGGATAACAGGATCTTCGGAGTACTCGAATTTCTTTTCTTCGGTGAGCACCGAATCATAATCATTCAGATAAGCATCGATGTCGTCCCAGAGGGCGCGACGTTCATCATCCAGATTGCACAATTCTTCAGCTTTAGCTTTCCGCTGTTCATCGGTAAGCGTTGTATCTTTCAACTCACCATGAATGGCTGCCATAAGAGGAACAATAGCTTTTACCCTTTCGTATTTCGGAGCAAGTGATTTAGGCAAGTCTTTGCCGTCCATCACTTTGATGCCTTTTTCCTTAAGCTCTGCTTTCAGGGAATCGATTTCGCTGTCCTTTTCCTCAAGCTCTTCCTGCAGTTGCTCAATTTCGGCAGTCTTATCGTCCTCCGATCCGGTAAGTTCATCGACTTGCTCCTGTAGTTCGTCACGTTCCTGCTTCAGATCAATGATTTGTTTTACCTGTTCACGGGAACGGACTACCGGAGCTGCCAGAGTCGCCAAAGCTTCAGCATATTTCTGCGGATCTGATTTTACTATGTTGTAAATAGCTGTTACCTTATTAATCAGCATAGGAAAACGGGGATCGTTGGGCGCAACATCTTCATTCTCTCCCGAACGGAGAAATTCGCCGTATTTCTTTTTCGCCTCCAACGAAGCGAGAGCAATAAATACAGCCAGACCAAAAGCGTACTGCCGCTTTACGTCTCTTAACCAGTCATCTATCTGCTTCAACATCATGGCTGTGTTACGGGATTAAAGTAAACTTCAACATCGATAGGCGTTTTCAGTTTGATGAACGGCACATAGCTATCATGCTCGAATGTAAAGGCGAATCCGCGTCGGTCAGCTCGCTGCGTTCCACCGTCGAAACTAGGCTTGATGTAGACGGGTAAACCCGGTTGGCCGCAAATAAACTGTTCACCTTCCGGACTTATAATAATAAGGTATCCGGGAGTATTGTTTAACTGGCGCGATATGCCGGCTACCTCAGTTTTGGTTCCGGGATGGAAGAATTCGCCACTGCCTTTAAAGCTTTGCCCGTCGAGCTCTCCCTGATTTTCGGCTTTATACCCTACCGTTTTGTCGGTTGCATAAATAGCCATAGGCTCTGTACCCGCTTCGCGGGGTTCGAACGTTCCTTCAGCCAGAGCCAATTCTTCAACCGTTTCGGGTTTTGCGATCAACAATGGAACGGCTTTAAATAAATGTTCGGGATAGAATAACAAGCGGTTTTTCCATCCACCCATATTTTCTCCACCTGCCCTGCGCAGGATGGATTTATAGAAATTTTTATCGTCTGCCATAATATATGGTTTTATTTAGTAAAAAAAAATGGGAAGTGTACCGACCTGAGCCGGTACACCTTATTCGTTATCAATAATCTCCTGCAAGATTAGCTCCGGTATTGGATTGTTCATTCATCATGAATAGTTTAGGATGAATGTCGACAATACGGGTATCCCAGTCAGCCTGTATCCAGAACTGAACATCGTTCGGGTCGTCAAAGATGTTACGGACCTGAACGAATTGTCCGTCAGATTCCTCATTTGTTCCGAGATCGAAAAGTCCGGGTTTAGCCAGCATCAAACGGTCGCCGGTTCCCAGTACCGGATCTCTTATCACATTAAGGTTGGGAAGTTCAGCGTCACTACGCAGTTTTTCCAACATTTGAGTCATTGTCGGATCATTATGGTACTTTACCTTATTTGCATAAGCTGCAAGAGCAGCCTGCAAAGGTTTATCCGTTGCATACAACAAAGTTTCGCCTTGTTTCATCATCGGATGCACTTGTTTCAAGAAGTCCACCATCTTATCGTATGAGTCCGTATCATCCCCATCGGCGGGCATATCGAATGCACCTGTGGTAACAAGGTTCTTTTTTGCAGCAGATATTTCACCTGCAGCAATAAGAATATCAAGCTTTGGATTAAATCCGGTAAAGGCTGTAGCTGCAGATTTCACATCTTCATCGCGTTCGGCGAAGAACAGGTTGAAAGCTACATCTTCGCCATACGACGTAACCATATCATTCAGGATAAGGAACTCAAGCGGATGTTTTTTGGTTTTATTGTTTACCATCTCACCGGCATTCGAAATCACTTTTACCTCTTTGTAATTGTTGATATTATCGAACAGCTCGGCGTAAGTCTTCTCCGGCTTAATCTTAGCCTCAAAGAATTTCATCAGTTCCTGCTGGTTCCGCAGAGTCATTCCCGGTTTGTATGGACGAAGGATACCCGCTTTTCGGCGTTTACTTACAATTACGTGTTCACCTTTGACACGTATTATACGGATGCGCAATCTTTTTGCGATCTCATTCAGTTTGAAAAAGGGAAGCTCCCGAAGATAATTATCATACTCTACGGCAAACCTTTTCAAATCATCAATATTAACAACTTTAGCCATTTACGTCAATGTTATTTAAATTAGACCTTCTTTTTTAGCCATCTCTAATATGGCAGCTGTATTGCCTTTGTTTTTATTGGCAAAGTCTGCAATAGATACCGGCTCTGCATCCGCTTCCGAATCGGAAGATATTTCTGCCGGATCTTCGGCTGCCGAATTAAGAAGATTGGTAACTTGCTCTTTCAAGCCGTTACGTTCTACAATCAGATCATTGTGTTGTCCCTGAAGAGTGTCAAACTTCGATTGAAGTTCGGGATCGGTAGCACCGGCGTTCGAAGTAATAGCTTCGATAATAAGTTCAGCTGTTACTTCTTCGGCTTTCAGGTTAGAATTAGTTGCAAGTATAGCGGCAACTATACTGTCGTATGTGCTCGCCTTATTTTGCAACGGCTCTAACTCTTTGTTTGTCATGAATTTTGCCATAGAGTATGTATAATTAAGTGATAAAAATATTTAATGATACGGTTCTTATTTATAACTGTCATTTGTTATTATACTTACCAAAACAATAAAAAGGTCTGAGACCTTAAAAGTAATTAAGTACGTTTTCGAATGTATCTATATCGTCGATTAAGCCCAGATTTTTAGCTTCTTCTGCAAAAAACATCTTGCCGGTTCCCCATTCCTTGCGGTCGGATGTGAGTTTTTCGCCTCTGTTAGATTCAATCTGCGACAAAAAGGCATTATTAAAAACATCTACCGTTTTGCGGAGAGGCTCTAAGTTTCCTTTCAGGGCTTCATAGAAGTCTCCATTTTTGTCTTTCGATTCGGTAGCATATATTTCGATCAGGTTTATTCCCTGTTTTTTGAAATATTCAGTATGGTCGGCAATAGTCTGATAGGTCCCGATACTTCCAATACGGGCAAGTTTGCTGTTAGCTATTATACGATCACATCCTGAGATGATACCGTATGCAGCACTGGCAGACAGGTCATCGACAAACCCGACAACAGGCTTATTCTTCCGGGAAATTGCTTCATTGAAAATGCGCATAGCATAAGCTTCACCCCCTCCGGACTCAGTAAGGCAGACAATACCTTTTATATTGTCGTTGGCATAACACCTATCGAGTAGGTTGGCCTGTGTAACCATGCCTGTAGGTCCGCAGAACTGGTTATGCTTAGTAACCGCTCCACGTATATTTAATATCGCAACGGAATTCTCAGGAGCTTCTTCCGGTGTAGAGTCATAATACCTGGACACGACATAACCTTTGCTTTGAGGAGTAACTAAAGAAAATAGGGTGTTTTGTTTTTGCTCTTCAGGTAAGATTACAGGTTTACCTTGAATATAGTTGGCAATAACGGGTAGGTAATTGGCCGCGAAATCGCTTTCGATCATCCAGATACCATTAAAAATGTGGTGTAGATATAACATTGCAATATTATTTTAGTGCAATGTTATTCTATAAAATGAGGGCAAAAAAGGACTTTATAGATCGAGAAACGGAGGATTAATGAGTTGTTTACCACTGAAAGAAAGCTGATATCCCCGAAATCCTGCCGGTTTTGACGGTGTCAACATTTCCATTGTATAAGATAGAGGATAGCAATCAGTACCTATAACTATGTAGCTATTATCCGTAAGTTGGTAGCGTATAATAATGTATGAATTAAGATAAAGACTATTTATCTCCAAACCGGAAGGCTTTAATTTGACGGATCCAGATATTTCGAAAAAAAATCCGGCATCATCTGATTTTTGAGGAGTTCGGAGGTTAAAACTTTGATGTTGAATGTTAAGTTTCTTCCATTCGGCATCACCCTTAAGTCCAATACGGCATTGTCCGTTATAAGCGGCAAAGAAATTTATCTCGTAAGGATATATAAAATCGGCGGAAATTACACCACCCATATTGTCTGATTTTGTCATAATTTTATACTTTTTCGATGGACATCAAAACGACTACTTTTCATTACTTTTTACTCAAATACACAGGACATTATCCCGACTAGTCTACCTAAAAAATAAGTGGGCAATACTTGATGGCAGACTTTAGTCTTTCCTTTTGCGGTGATCTTTGCCAGGATTTGATTAGCATATCTTCGGATATTTCGTTAAACTCAATTCTGTAAAAATCACAAAAACTCATTATAGCTTCTTTTTGCTCCAGATCCGGGTTGTTGACTAAGGCTCCCTGAACAAAATTGTGAAAGCACTCTTTGAATGCTTTTCGAAAATGGCTCGCTATGGTGTTCTGGGCTTTTATTGACAGATACCACCGAAACATGTGATTCAGATATATAGTCGATGGATCTCTATCCTTTCTTCCCAGTAGCCGTTTCGACCTATTTCTGACTTGTACCTTCGTTCCGGTAGTATCGAGCAGTGAAATACTTATATATGAGTCTTTATCCGGAGTATAGAAAACGTAATCATCCGGCGGAACATCAAGATTTTGCTTTAGTATAAACCAAAGCCAGTCATCCTTTTTGGGAATGATCAGCTCACTCCCATTGGTAGATATTATAAATTCTCTTATTGTAGGGTGCACTTTCACCTGCACTTCGAGATTATTCATGCTTCAAAATAAATATATAAGGAGACGACTTAAAAGCACAGAAAAAACATACAGGCATGTAGTATGCCCATTTTTCCCGACCAAGCGTCCAAACGACCAAATTAACACTGCAAAAACTTATTAAGTTACTAAAATTTAGCGAATTATGCAATTTTAAAGAGGGCTGTTTGTGTCCAAAACACCGACCAAAACGACCAAATTAACAGTATTTAACGAGATAACGACCAAAACAGGGAAAAACAGCCGACCAAATGAGTCCAAAGAAAAATACGTCGACCAAACGTATATATATAATAATAAAAATGAAATAATTTATTTATATATAGTCTGTTATATCTATTTGTTTTTCGAAAAATAGTTTTATATTTGGTCGTTTGGACGTTTGGTCGGTATGATTAAAAAATATTTTTCAAAACGCGCTTATATATATTCTCTTAAAAAGTGGGGGTGTAAGGGGGAAATGAGATAAAGAATAAATATATCGATTCGACCAAATGGCTTAACGCCTCCCCTCGCACACCCATACATAATAAAATGAATAAAGCGGCTCCCGGAGAAGCCGCCCTGAATGAGCAGAATATAAAATAATCATCAACGATTGTATGTCATCAACCATGCCTGAGGGTTAGAATCCAGCCATTGGGCTTTCTCCCGGCGTACAAAGTCAAGGTTGCCCAGCAAGCTCCTGGCGGCGATATATGTATCAGGTTCGCTGCTCAGGTGTGAAGCAATAGTCTCGATAGCCATGCGCGATTGAATGAGCATAGAATGTAATGCAAGCATAGCATACAGACATTCTGCCGGATCAACCGGCGTGCCGGCTTTTGCTTCATTTACTATCTGGTTTATTGTCCGCATTGATCTTGCTTTCCGGGTTAACATAACATTCTGTATCAGCTTCTGAGAAAAATACCTCTCTATGGGCATTATCGCCGGTATATTCTGCAACATGAATGGTAAAGTCACTGAGACTTTGCTCTGTCTCAAGTTGATCCCGGACCATATCAATATTCATATCCTCCGGGATCTCCGCTTCGTATGTTACAACATAAGTTATTCTTTTTGTTTTCATAAGTTGTTTAATTTAGTTTCATGAAACACATCCAGATGGTTTTCGATTGCCGCCCGGATTTATGTCCGAATAAAGGCTGTGTGCCTATCGTTTTTATAATCTCGCTTACCGGTATCTGCGTTTCGTTCCATTTGAAGATAAGTGTACCATTTTTTTTGAGTACCCTCATACCCTCATTAAAGCCGTCCCGAATCACGTTTTGCCAGTTTTGGGGTAACACGCCGTATTTTTTAGCCATCCAACTATTACGGCCAAGGTTGACTAAGTGGGGTGGATCCAGAACTACCAGGAAGAATGTTTCGTCCGGGAATGGCATATCAGTAAAATCCATTTCAATGTCCGGAGCAATTTCCAATGCCCTCCCATCGCAAAGAGTATGGCTCTCATTTCGGATATCACCAAAGATTGCATCCGGGTTACCTTTGTCGAACCAAAACATACGACTTCCACAACAGGGGTCTAAGATCGGTTTATTCATTTCTACATCGTTTTACATTAAATACTCTGTCCACTGTTCGGCCATAGCGTCTGCAATACCGGAAAAGGTTTTACTTCTTAACTTCTGCCTTAGTTTTTTATCCCAAATTTTATCATTAAAGGCATATTTCCGACCCGTTGCTGATATATGATAAATAGGTTCGACTCTTTTAGTTGGTGTAAGATTAGGTAGATTTTTTAGCCATAGGCACGTTGCTTTGCTTTCAGGGTCGCCGAATTCATATGGCTGAATTATTTGACTTGGTTTTTTATACAGCTTACTCATAATGCCTATTGGATTCTCGATTGCCAAGTGTTTGCAAGGGGCTTCCGCAATCGCTGTGAAAAAATTGATCGCATTTTCTAATTCGGATTCCCTATTATAGATTTTATTCCAATATTGCGCCCGACGTGTAAGAAATGTACAGGGCGGGTGTGCTATTACGACATCCCAATCTTCGTTGATGATTGTAAGTACATCAGCTTGTATATGTTTTCCTTCCTCCAGAGTTTGTAATGATTCTGTTGGTATTATATCGCAGCTCCAGGCATCCCATCCGGCACGGGAAAAAGCATCTCGAACAGTACCGGAGAATTCACAAGCTATAAGTATCCTTTTGTTCATTCTTTCTCTTTCCTTTTTAGAAATGATTCCGGAATAATAAAATTTGCTGATTCATCTAATTCAGTATTTACTTTGGCACACGGTCCTAAATCAGGCCATTCATCTATACCGAAGTCCCAGGCAACCCACTGCTCTTTGCTAAAATCGAAATAATCCAACTCTATTTCTGCCAGTTGCTCTTGCGTCGCAACTATTTCTACATTTACTATATTATTATTCATGTTATTTGAATGTTTTAGTTATTAATCCTTCACCAAAGCTCCGCTGCTTACAGTGAGTACATCTGAAGCCCATATTAACGCGATATGCAGGATCGTAATAGCATTTCTTTTTCCCACAATGAGGGCATACTTGCCAAAGAATAGGACCACCGCCCCATCCACTGCCTTTAGTCCTGGTCATTTTCTTCTATTTCAACTGATAATCGTGATTCACAAAGTTCGTATCCGTATATCTCGGTTAGTGTAATGCCAATGCTGCCATCGATGTGCCCGAATCCTTCAAGTCTTTCGAAGTCAGATATTATACTTTCTTCACAGCACATAGAATCTTCTGTTGCTAATCTAATAGCCTGCATGGCATACTTTTTCATTACTTCGTCGATAGGGTCACCGTCTTTGTCGTAATTCCAACAAAAGAAAGTCAGCGTGTCATTTGCCATTTCCGGGGTAAATATATCCGTGTCTACTTCAAAGGTTGCAGATGCTTCACCCATGCCATAATCAAATTTGTATATCTTTACCATAACTCTTCCTCCGGTTCTTTATCCATTAATATCAACGTCTGCAAACTATCCGGATGGCTTGCATCCGCACAATGAGAACATAGCGTTTCGGTTTCATCTATCCACCAACATGCTCCATAGTCAGCATCATAGCATGCATGATCTTCTACACAACCGCAAACTTTGCACGTTCCGACAGGATGTGGTATTATTTCACTCATAGTGTTTATTTTATCAAATTGTCTTTTTTTATTAGTTCGATAGTTTTATCAAAAGCTTTGGAATATTCTTCCTTAGATATTTCTGTCCAGTTTCCAGGATCGGACATAGATCTTGTTCCTATTTCTTTATAATAGACTTCCCATCTGAATGGATGAAATGTATCTTTAGAAATAAAATCAACGAAAAAGAACATGTCGTGATATACTGTGCTTTTGAAATACTTTTTTTCCATAGGAAGCAGAGCCTCGTATCGTTCCATATTTCTTTGGGCATTCAGCCTTTTCAGTTCTTCCTGGGTTTGTCGTATTTTTTGTTCTAATTCATTCATGTTCGTCCTCCTTCATTGTTGTTATCGACACCAGAGTGTAATCCCCGCTACTGTTTCGGAGATATAAACCCTCGATGTTATTCCACTCAGACATAGGTATATAGCTTACATATATACTGCCGGAGTATTCAATTTCTTTCATGTGAGCTCTCAAGTTTTCAACTGTTTCCTTAAGGCTACTCCTTTGTGATAACAGGTAGCTGGCTCTGTCTCTTAGCCGTTCCGCAAACTTTGTTATCTTTTTCCGGTGTTGCTTAACTTCGTATGTGACCGTATTTGTCTCACTTTCAATAATTAGTTTCATAAGTCTTTTTTTTAAAGTAATTTTTTTACGGTTATTTCTACTTTCTTACATTCCCATCCTATCTTCTTCCGGGCATCCTGATAATCACTATATGTTCTAAAATAGCTTAATACACAGAGTCTTTTCTGAAAATGTAATGTCGGCATAATTGGGTTTCCCCGTTTATCAAACAGGAGATACATACTGTATTTTCTCTCACTCATGATCTTCCATCATTGTTTGTTCGTAAAAATATTGGTCAAAAATGCAATCAGGACAACGTCCGTCATTCTTCACGACAGCACATTCTTCGTTGCAATCCGTACATCTTCCATGTTCCAGATCTTCGGGGCTAAAAGTCATTTCAGTTCTCATAATTGTTCTTTAATTGGTTTATAATAGTTTTTTAAAAAGGTAAATCGGGACCATCACTATCCGGATCCGACTGGTTGCGTTCGAAGTCGATATCCATTAAATCTTTAAGAATCTCATAATTGAACATGTATGCGGAAGTGATCTTCTTTTTTTCGACCATATTCAATTGAGCGCGCATATTGGGTAGAGCATCCGTACCGTCGTCTCCGCCGGCGACAAATCCTCCGGAAGTCTCATGCGTGACTTCATTCCACTTGAATTGAGTCGACTTACATAATCCTACATAGGCTTTGTTAGAATCGAAGTAAGAACGTAAAGAAGATTCCGAGAGCGATTCTTTTTCACCTATGATACGTTTGTATTTGGTGTAGATCTCATTAAAATCCAGGAATAGGATTTTTGTAGGGGTGTCGAAATTCTTAGGTTCGGTTTTGTTTCCGGGTAACTTAACTGTTACCGAATTGGTAACAGATATCTTCAGTTCGCGTCCGATCATGATCGTGCGCTCAGTGATAAGTGTCGATATCGCTTTAAAATATGTAGCCAATTTATTAGAACTGGAAATCCGATCCAGCTGGCTCAATACCTTTTCCCGCGCAAGGCCGAAAAAGGTGTCATACGAAAAAGGCAGTTTCATCTCCGGAATGTACGTCTCAAATAACCGGCAGGTGGAAAGGATAAGGGATACGGCGTTAATAATACGGGCTAGACCTTCGGTATTGGTAAGATCTACTTTAACGGCATCCTTTATTTTTTTTGTCTCCTCATTCAGTATGGAGAGGTAATATTTTTCGAAAACAGGTCGTTGTTTCAATATATCGATAAGGATATTGCAAAGACCGGTCTTCTCGTATTCTTTCAGCTTGAGATATATTGCAGTCTCTTCTTCGGTATATTCCCCGGTAGGACGATACGGCACATCACAGATAATACAACGGTTGGACAGAGCTCCATCGTCCTGTTGCGATGCTTCCTGACCTAAAATGATAAGAGCAGCATTGATAACAGAGCTGTCCATTGTTTTGGACCCGATATCCTTCACTTTAATTTTTCCTTCGCCATCTAATGTCGCAGATTTCAACCCTTGAAATTTAGCCTGGGAAATATCCCGGTCGTTATATTCTTCCATCAGGACGATTACATTCCGGAAATTTTCGAGCATCATAAAGAATGCAGCATCAGTACCGGTATTCAAGTTGAACGATGGGGTGGTGGACGACATAAAAAGGTTGCGCGAACTTTCTGCTATCTGAGTCTTTCCGGAACCGGTCGGTCCGATGAAAAACAGTGAAGTGAAAAATCCACGCTCTTTAAATATAAAGTCCCGGAAAGCAGCTGTGATAGCAAACAGTACTGCCCACTTTCCATTATTATTCGTACAATATACTTTGTCCATCAGGTCTGCCCATCCGGAAAAAGAAGCTCTATCTTTCTCCGGAATATCTTTATACATGATATTACGAGCCTGCTTGTAAGAATCATTCTCCATCCGGGTATTCATATTGATGCTGCTGAACGCCGGTAGATAGAAGTTATGCCCGCTATGGGTAACAACTCCTAATGGATCGATGTTCTGTATCTGGTATTTATTATCGATTCGGTGAAGTATTGCGTTGGAGAATGCCCAAAAACCTTCGGGCTGTTGTCCGAATATCTTCAGTTCGGTGCAAAGGGTAAAGCCATAGCTGATATTCCTCCATATTTTTTTATACTGGTAGGCACTCCCGTCGAAGTTATAAGGGCCTTCTTCCACCAATCTCACATTCAATGTCTGTAGTGAAGCGAAAACATTACTGGGAAGTTCCACTACTTTATCATATTTCTTTTGAATATGGGAAAGCTGGATCACGCGTTTATTTCCACCAACATCATCGGTAACATGCAACAGAGGCTCTATATAGAAATCAGACATTAAATTGTGGCTTGTGCCGGTGTCAGCTTTGAACATATATGCAACCGGTCTGTAGTTATTGTCAAGTCTGGGATAGAATCCCGAACGAACATACTCATCATACATAGCTCTGTTTTCCTGAACATATCCGGGTAAACCGACAGGGTCGATAGGAATTAAATCCGCATAGGCATCTATCCTTTGAGCCTCATAATCAGATTTATTCTTTTTGTTTGTTAGAAAGGGTTTGAGTAGTTTTTCAAGAGCGGTTTTAGGAATTCCGATATACCGGGCATACTCACCTATCATCATGCTTCGGGATGTATTGCTTGAGTCTGCAATAACCTCCAGGCAGCGTTCGATAGCAATTTCTTTGACAATACCGGTGGTATCTTTTTTAATTATTTCGCTGTATTCATGAACGTAATAGTCGCAGAATATGCGGTTCTCTGTTTTTTCGTCTTCCTTGCCCTTTTTAGTGACAATTGTAACACTGATATCGATGCCTTCTTTAAAAAGTGTTTTGAGAATCAACAAACCATTAGGTTCATCATTGGCAGATGGTGCAATTTTATCATTATGCCTAACCTTGAGCTTGGTAATTTTCGACCTTAACAACTGGATATCGCTAGTGCTTGGTATTCCCGAAGCATAAATAACCGGTAACTCTTGCTGAAAATTGGTGATAAATACTTCCTGGTCGAAAGTGATACTGCAGAGAGAATCGTTATTTTCTTTCTGCAACAATTCGACAGCTTCGTCTATTCCGGAGAAACCATCTTCCCATTGCTTAATTTTCGGCTCTCTGGGAGGTTTGATCCGCGCTTTAACATCATCGATGTCGGCTTTGAATAATGAAGCTACCTGAACAATATATTTCTTAAGGATGTACGGATCAGGAATAACAGCAACACAATCGCAAACAAGGTCTAAAAGCTTGGCTTCATCAAAGTTCGATGCATCCTCTTTTTTACTTAAGGTATGGGCATACTCAAGAAAATCGGTCTCCATCGACAGTATTTTTTGAGGTAACTTCTCACCTTTGTTTTTTTGAGCGAAGCTGTCGGGATCCTCCCCATCCGGAAGGATGATACCCTTTACCTCCATTCCGTATGATAACAAAATTTTTATAGACCTCAGAGCTGCTTTTAATCCGGCATTGTCTTTATCGTAAACAAGAACGACAGTATCGGCGAATCGATGCAAGAGGGTGGCTTGTTCGTCGGAGAGCGCCGTACCTGAACTGCATACTGTATTTTTAATATTATATTGATACCAGGATATAACATCGAATTGCCCTTCGACGAAATAAGCCTTCCTGGTTCGTGATATGGCTTGTTTTGCTTGTTGTATGCCGAATAATACTTTTCCTTTATTAAATAGCGAAGTGTCGCCTGTATTAAAGTATTTGAGGCTGCTTTTGTCATTGGATAATGTTCGTCCGGTAAATCCTATAATCTTTCCGGAGATGCTATAAAAGGGAAAAGTTACCCGGTCGAAAAAGAAATCATATTTGTAGCCGGTATCTTCTTTAACTTTGGTAAGCCCGGAAGCCAGTAGAACATCGAAGTTATATCCTTTTTGTACAAATTCGCGGGTGATTTGATTGTCATTTCGTGCAAAGCCTGCACCATAGAGCTTAATCATTTCATCGGAAAGTCCTCTTACATTCTTCAGATAGGCCATAGTATCTGAAGAGTTATCTAGATTTTCAGTAAACTGCTTTTGGGCGACATCTAAAGCGATGTACATCGATTCCCGGAGCTTTTCTTTCTCCAGTTCTTCCGGAGACATTTCCACTTCCGGGATATCGATACTGTAGTCTTTAGCCAACTGGCGGCAAGCTTCAGGAAATGTAAGTCCTTCACTCTTTTCTACGAATGTAATCACATTCCCGCCTTCACCACAAGCAAAGCATTTGAATATCTGTTTATTCGGGGAAACATACATGGAGGCTGTCCGGTCGGCATGAAAAGGGCAAAGTCCTATTCTATTGACTCCTGCCTTTTTTAGGGTGACAACTTTACCAATCACATCTTCGATGGGTATTGTTTCTTTTATCTTATCAATAATTTCCTGTGGAATGATGTAACTCATATATATTGGGGCTATTCCTTTAAAAAATTAAGTTGGACTGCTTCCGGTTTATAAGCCGGAACTTCTTTGATGTCGTCTGTTGTTTGCTCTTCATTAGAGAATAAGTCTGTTTGTCTGATTTCCATTACTTCTGTATAAGGGATGGAAAAGAAACCGCAGATTCTCATACATTCTTCGTCTGTCATTCTCTCTTTACCTTTATATATCGAGTGGAACCTTTTCTGCCCGATTTTCACTGCATCGAGAAATGTACGCGTAGGATTAAACAGTTCCGGGTCGCTAAATTTTAGCCGAAGAATCCGTAGCAAAAGATTGTCTTTAATGATTAAGCGTGGATCATTACGATGCCGGTGGAGATATAGATTGACCGAACGTTTGTTGCGATCTAGCTTTTTGCAGATATCTTCAAGGGCCATCGTATGTATATTCTCAAATAGGAATTTCTCTTCCCAAGATTGCCATCTTTTTACAACACGTTTTCCTGATTGTTGCATATCGATCTAAGTTTTAATCGCTTTACTTCGATTTGTGCGAATATTTCCTTAACCTCTGTTATTTCTTCGGTTATTTTTAATGCACTGTCAAAACACACAACTCTTGTATAGTTGTTAGAGAATTTATAATTACTATTACCTTCCTGTATAAAAAGCTCTACAGCCTTAATGAAAAAGTCTCTATTCTTTGTGGTTATCTTACTGTTGGCCGCTATGTTTATTTCGTCTCCGAAGTTCATTTTCAACAACATTCCATAAACAACATCGAGGAACCTAAAGAAAGTGTCTTTACCAAGTGTCTCTTTATACTCAAGTATTTGGGAGATATGATCTAACTTATGCCTTGAAAAATCGAGTTCCATATTTGAAGAATTAGAGGTTGTATTTTTCAAATAATTCGAAGAAAATATCTTCTAACTTTTGGTTTGTAAAGCCGAATAGAGGAGTTAGAGTAAGCATCGAGAGAGGATAATTAATCTTTTTGTAGCCTAATCGTATTTCGGCATTGATTATTTTGGAACTCTTTAAATCGTTCAAGATTGATTCCGTGGGATCAAATGTCATAATACATAGAATAGGCTTGTTTTCCTCTCCGGCTTTATAGTTATACGATATAAAATTTTGCGCTGAACTTATAATTGAAGCACATTCCATCCGGACAATTCGTATATCTTTTCTATTCATAACTAAAATAATTTTTACATCCCGGATCAATCTTTACTATTTTCTTTCAGCTTCCACTGTTCATCATCGAAAATATCCCACGTAGCAATATTGACAATTACATCTTTTGCTAAAGGAGGAATGCTGCAAGTGCCATTTCGCCAATTACCATAGGTCGATGCCGGTATTTTGCATTCTTTTATGACCCTGGCGCGAACATCTGAATAATCTCCATAGGGTATAGAGTCCATCCACTTCTTGAATTTTTCATTATCTGTCATAAAATTTTCTTTAATTATTGTCATTAATTTTAATGATTATGCCTATATTTAATATGCAAACATATAGAAAAATTATAGAACCATAATAAAACTATAGGTTAAAAATATAAAGAAAATTATATACTTATGCCCAATTTGCAGATTATAAAAGACTTATCGCATAAAAAAAAAGTAACTATTCGCAAAATTGCTGAAGCCGCTGGAGTGACAGAAGCAGGTTTGCATGGAGCAATTGATAGAGGGGATATAAAATTTAGCTATTTAGATAGAATTGCCAACTATTTGAAAGTTAATCTTTCTGTGTTCTCCGATTTTTCTTCAACAAAAACCGAAAGTTCTATTTCGGTTGGCGATAATAACAGTAGTAATGTTGCAACTGGTAATATTGTACAAGTTACAATTCCGGAAGAAGGAAAACAAAAAATAATTAAGCCGGATGGCACTGTAAAAATAGAGGCTATATCACCACATGAGAATGGTGATCACAATGAAAGTAACCAGTCCGACAAAGAGACTATTAAGCTGCAGACTCAATTAATTCAATCACTACAAGATCAAATTGAGATGTATAAAAAGGTGATCGGTCATAGTTAATGTTAATAATTTGCGTTCTCATTATTCGGTTACAAAAATAGCACTCTAATGTTTGATAAGTTTAGAAAATATTACAAAATAAAAGGTGTAGAGGGAGTTCCTTCGACACTTTACTGCAACCAGTTTGCGACTAGAATTATACTTTTAAGTATAATTCGAAAAAATAGAATGATTAATAACCAGTCGGTTAGAGATTTAAACATAGTGGTGATAAAGCCCCGTCTTTCACCCTTTATAGGAGAGAAGCTTTTTAATAAACAAAAGCTTCTCTTTTTTTGTTACAATATTTTACATATGTTTGCATGTATAAACTAATACTGAAATAATTATGAAGAAGAATTTTACACTATTTTCTAAAATAAGCTTGCTTTTCCTTTCAGTCGTACTGGCATTTAGTGCGTGTACGGAGGAGAAATATTATCCAACTATTGAAAATGATGATCCTGTTGATTTCTTATTAGAATTTCATGATATAGTATCTACTGACTGGAAATGGAATGATGATAGAGGGCGTTATGAGGTTGTATTTAATGTTCCTAAACTAACTAAAGATATGTATGATTATGGAGTGATAAACGCAAGTGTCTTTGTTACATATTCTGATGGTTATGAAGTTCAAACTAATTTGCCATATCTTGAAACTTGGGAGGATAATGGTGTAATTTTTACAGAAACATTGAAATATGATATATCATATAATGATAAAACAGTCGCTTATTATTTGCAATCGTCAGATTTAGGACGTGATGATTTTTATTTGCCTAATTATCAAATAAAGCTTTCTTATATTTATTATGCTAATGGTTATTAATTAAAATTGATTATAATTCTTAAAGCGACTTCAATTGAAGTCGCTTTTTTTTGTGTATATTCTAATTTTATTTTATATATTTCAAAAATATATAAACATATGCAAACTTTTTATCTAATTATTATGGAAATCCTTTAACCAAACAGAAAACTCACATCATTCTAATATCTGTTAGAATGAATTAATAAACAAATTATCTATAAAGCTATGAAAAAGAATCATTATTATTTATTTATTCTTCTATTTAGTTTGTTTCTATCATGTTCAGAAAATAATGTTATAGATTCTAACATTGACGAATCAGGTATGCAATTAAGATCATCGGGTGATGGTGCTTATGATGTATTGGGATATGGTTATGATGTTACTAAACCGTATTTATCTAAAAATGCTGTTAGCCAATATCAAGTAATTGATGTCAAAACTTTAATTGATACAGAACCCAAAAATCTGGTATATTTTGACAAAGGAGCATATGCGGGAACGCAGACTAGAGTATATAGTGCGGAGGATTACTCTAGTTATTCGAAAAGCGTTATAGAAAAAACCAATTTTTCGGCATCGGTATCATCTAATGGTATTCTTAGTACGCTTACTAAAGGGATGTTTTCTGCTGATGTAAAAGCTAATCAGGAAACCAAAGATGTGGTTACTACTTCATCTGCTTACTCATATGCTACAGCCGAAGTTTACGGGACTCATAGGAGATTTGTTTTGGATGCAGATGTAACACTAATACAGAAATACCTAAACCCATTTTTCAAACAAGAATTAGAAAAAGTCAGTACCTCAACTGATGCTTACAATTTAGTGAAAAAATATGGCACGCATGTTTTGTTCAGATTTACAACTGGAGGAATTTTTAAGGCTGAATTTAAAGGAATAACATTCGAAAATGGTACTATAACCAGTAAAAAGAATGCAGCAGAGACCGGAGGAAAGTTTATTCTTTCTAAAATAGGACTAGGAGCAACTGCCGGCTGGGAAAATACTACGGAAACAGAGATGAAAAATAAATTTATCAGTTGGTATGGTAACATAACATCATCCGGAGGCTCTACAAATGGGCTAAGTATAAATATATCCGCAACACAAGGAACAAACTATAGCTTAAATGTGGGTAATTGGCTTGGATCAATTAATGATAATAATGCTGTTTTAGTAGATTTAGATTGGAATAAGACTTACCCACTTCACATGCTAATCGTTGACCAGAATAAAGCTAACCTAGTAAAAAATGCTATCAACACATATATAAAAAATAACAGTGCTGAACAATATAATACATATCCTTTGTTCAGATATTGGAATAATAATACACAATCATCCTATTTGTCAAATACATATGAAGTTAAATCAGGATGGATGTTCGATAAAATCATAGGGTATTCTGCACATAGAACATTCCCAGAAGGCGGCAGCTATACACCTTTCACTCAATATAAACACAAAAATAAGGACATATATTTAGTAAGCAATGGGAGATCTTCTGATCCTAGCTATAATTCTGATTATCGGAGTGTGGATAGACGTTTAGGAAATTTTAGAACCAATAAGCCAGAAGTAATGCAAATATATTCGGTACTGTATAGATTTAAAAATAATAAAACAGGTTCTTTCTACTATACAGTTGATCCTAGAGATTCTCGAATGAATTCGAATTGGGTAAAAGATAATGAGCTTGGATACGTACTTTCAGAGATTTCGAACTACTAAATTTATGGGATGTTAAAAGAAAAAGGAAAATAAAAAGACTTTCCTCTTTTTCTACTAACACTAGTCTCATACTAATAGCAACTATAATCTAATTTTTTCAAAATGTATACAAGGGTGAACCAATGTGTTCACCCTTTGTTCTAAATAATAAAATGAATAATAATGGATTTATCAGATTTACGGAGAGATTTTGCATTGAAGACTCTGGATGAAAAGGATGTCTTTCCTGATCCTTTTGCCCAGTTTGAGGTGTGGTTTCAGGAAGCTGTGGATTCGAAGGTGTTGGAACCCAATGCTATGAATCTGGCTACAGTTGGTAAGGATATGAAACCATCATCGCGCATTGTATTGTTGAAACAGGTAAAAGCAGAAGGCTTTATTTTCTTTACGAATTACGAAAGCCGTAAGGCAAAGCAGATCGAAGAAAATGGGAATGTTGCATTGACTTTTCTGTGGAATGAGCTCGAGCGTCAGGTGAGGATAGAAGGAATTGCAGAGAAAATATCACCTAGAGATTCCGATTCATATTTCGAAAGGCGTCCACAGGCAAGCAAGTTAGGCGCATGGGCTTCGCCACAGAGTGAGCCGATTCCTGATCGCAAATATCTAGAGAGCCTTATGGCTCAGTTCGAAGATAGATTTATAGATAAGGAGGTAAATCGTCCTCACAATTGGGGCGGATATGTGGTTAGACCTGTATTGATCGAGTTCTGGCAGGGACGTCAGAACCGCCTTCACGACCGTATTCAGTATACATTGATTGAGGGTGTGTGGACTATCCAAAGACTAGCTCCCTGAGTAGATTACAAATTTTTCATAAAATGTGTTTTTTATACGCACTTGAACTTTTTTAATCCAGTTATTGTTTAAATAATTTGGAAATAAAGTTAAAATGCTCTTTATTTGTAAAGTTAATTAACAGGTATTAAAATTAATAATTAATCAAAACTACATTGCCTATCGGGAAATCATTACTCATAGTAATTTGAAAAAATATTGGTAATGGAAACATTAAAGATAATGACTGACGAGGAGTTGGTTGTTTCTTATTCGAATGGTAATAACCTGGCGTTTGACGAATTACTTCATCGTCACCAGAGAAATTTATATAACTATATTTATTTTATTATCAGGAATCGAGAGCTGACTGAAGATATTTTTCAGGAGACTTTTATTAAGGCTATTCTGACTATCAAGCAGGGGCGTTACACCGAGAATGGAAAGTTCCGCGCATGGATAATGCGTATTGCTCATAATTTGATCATAGACTATTTTCGACAAGAAAAGAATGAAAATACAGTCTCTAACGATGAGTCGGGAGTAGACTTATTTAATAATCCGGCTCTAAGCGAAGTCACTATCGAAGAACGGTTGGTGAATGCACAGATACTGGATGATGTGCGGAGGCTGGTTACTTATTTGCCCGAAACGCAACGAGAAGTGCTCGAGATGCGTTATTATCAGGGATTGAGTTTTAAAGAAATATCCGAACAAAAGGATATCAGTATCAATACGGCATTAGGGCGTATGAGATATGCTATTCTGAATATCCGTAAAATGGCTGAAGAAAACGGAATACTATTATCGATGATATAGTTGCAGTGATTCTTTAGTCTTTAAAGTCAAAAGATAATTGAACCGGACCGCTCCAATTGGAGTGGTCTGTATTTTTTATACTAAGTCCCAATAACCTCACTTTGGGTGTGATGTCTACTTCCTTCAAAAGCTCAGCACCTATATCGTATAAATTCTCATAGTCATTAACTACAAAAAAGAAAGTCTTACTACGGGTAATGATTTTGAAATCTGCAAATTTTACTTTTAGGGTAACTGTCCGTCCCTGAAAATCTCTTTTTTTAACCCTGTTTGTCACATCTTCTGCGATCTCTCTTAGTTCGGCAGCCAGTTCCTCATACGAATCTATATCCCTGTCGAAGGTACTTTCTGCCCCTATCGATTTGCGTATTCTGTCGGGTTGTACCTCGCGCTCGTCTATAGCCCTTGCATTGAGGTAGTAGATATGTCCGGCTTTTCCAAATACGCTGACCAGTTGTTCTTCACTCTTTTGTTTCAGGTCGTATCCGGTTTTTATTCCCAGTTGATGCATCCTATTGGCAGTCACTTTGCCCACACCGAAAAATTGTTCGATAGCCAGATTTTCTACAAACTTTTCGGCTTGTTTAGGTTTTATGATAAAAAGTCCGTTCGGCTTGTTGTAATCAGATGCTATTTTAGCCAGAAACTTGTTATAGGATACTCCTGCCGAAGCCGTAAGACCTGTTGTTTCGAATATTTTTCTCTTTATATCTTTAGCTATCTGCGTGGCATAAGGAATGTTTTTGTGATTCTCCGTAACATCCAGAAAAGCCTCATCCAGAGAAAGAGGTTCGACCATGTCCGTATATTCCAGAAATATATCCATAACCTGTCTCGATACTGACCGGTATACATCGAAACGGGCAGAAACAAAGATCAGGTGGGGGCATTTTCTCTTGGCCGTTTTAGAAGCCATCGCCGAGCGCACACCATATTTGCGGGCTTCGTAACTGGCAGCAGCTACTACACCACGGTCGCCCGAATAGCCTACCGCGAGAGGCTTTCCGCGATATTCCGGATTATCCCTTTGCTCGATAGAAGCATAAAAGGCATCCATATCTATATGTATGATTTTACGCACAAACTGTCCTCTTCTTTTTACAGCAAATGTAAGTATCTATTGTATATTAAGAAACAATTTTTAAATCCCCCGTATGATATTTATTATCCAGCTGCTAAGGATAATAACAGCTAAGATAATCAAATAGTTGGTGTTTATCTTTTTATTGATTGTCCTGAAAAATGTATCTTTTTCTTTAATTACATCATAGACAAGCCAGCATACCGAGGCGATGATGAATAACGTAAATGGTATGCTTAGTATATTATACTGAAAGGCCTCTGTGAAATTCCCTTTTAATATTGCCAGGCTTGCCCGTCCCATGCCACATCCGGGGCAAGGTATTCCTGTGATATTTTTTATGATACAAAATGTACCTGTGTGTTCGTGATTATTCACATAATCGAGGAGCACAATAAAAGTATATCCCCCAAGTATTGCAAAAAGAAAAGCTAAAGCCTTATATCTTGGGTGATGCAGGAATGCTGTACGCATATTGCATAAATGTTTCATAATTCACTTCTTTGGTTCTGTCCATAATCAGAAACCAATCGATAATAACCCAAATAAAGAGTCCTCCACATGTAATCAGTTTGAGGATACCTAATACGATATCACCTATAAGGAATCGATCTACACCCATATTCCCGAAAAAGATAGACAGAATAATAATCATTGTCGGGTCTTTGTAATCGGCAGACATAGCCACAGCTTTTTGGGAATCATTCATTCTGGATATCCGTTCCTGAATTTCGGGTATCTTTTCTACAGGAAATCTATTCCTGTTGGTTATCAGAAATAAACGTATTTGGTCTTCGTTCATATTAGAGATATTTTAGAGGATATAAACTCTTGTTTGAAAAGAGCTTATATCCTTATCTTTTCTATAATTAATAGCTGGCAAGAGTTTGCATGAATAGCTGAAAATTATAGTCTTTTGTTTTGTTCTGGATCAAAAACCAGTCTACTATAGTCCAGATTCCTAATCCTCCACAAGTTAGAAGCTTAAGTACTCCCATCCCGGTATCATTAAGCATGAAACGGTCTATCCCCAAAGGTCCGGCAAGGATAGAAATGATAAGTAATGTAGTTGGGTCTTTAAAGTCCACAGAAAATAAGATAGTAGCTTTACTATCATCCAGTCTTGATAACTGGCTTCTGATTTCTTCTAGTTGGTAAGGGTGAAATTTCTGGCTGTTAGTGGCTAAAAAAATATCGATTTTTGATTGTTCCATGTAGGTTATAATAATTAAGATTTTGATTTATATAATATTCAATTCAAAAATATCATAATTTTCTCATTTCTACAAAAAAGAGACACTTGTTACTGTGTTAAATTTAATAGTATTATCCATTATAGTATTTTTTCAAATACAAGCACTTAGATAGAAAAACAAACTCCCCCTTTAGTATGACCTAAA
>JAWDXP010000022.1:0-26265 GCA_032477055.1 Dysgonomonas sp.
ATAAATACTCCCGGCGATCCGGTGGCTATCGCATTCGTTTTGGGGCTTCCTGTACATATACATTTACTGCCTTTAATGGCTACCGGTATTCCGTTGATCGATACACCGCTTACACCTTCGATAACAGTTCCTCCCACATGAGGCTTCAGACCGTCCGACATGGGGCAAACATGTTTATTTCCAACTATGACTACTGGTATTCCCATAATAATGTGATTGTTGTTTTGTATAATGTTTTGCAAAATTGAGTTACAACAATGCAATTTATTATATATTTTTTATTTATTAAACTTATTGCTTCTATATGATCGCTTTATCTTATTTATTATAACCTTGTATTGATTCCCAAATATGCTGTATGATCTTTTCCCGATAGGCGGAACCTTGAATCAGACTTAACAGTTTCGTATTTAATAACCGTGTTTCGGTTAAAAGGTATCATTAGATTTATCAACTCATTTAAAATTAATTCGTTTGTCTGGTTTACTTCGAATAATTTCATTTGAGAAAGACTTACCGGACCTATATTTATGACAAGATCAGGTGCACCATATTTTACGCTATTGCCTAGCACAGAGTTAATGCCTAACTTCCAGTTTTTTAATTTTACTCTATCTTTATTGTCAAGATATAATTTAGATTTTTCGCCTTCACTAATGCTTACCGGACAATTTAGTATTACGGACATAGCATTGGCGGTCAGGTCTAAATTTCCGGGAATCTTATCAATTATAGAAACGACTTTTATGAAAAGCAGGGCTTGACCGGTATTTAAGTATTTCAGAATATCCCAATATTCTTTGACGATATCCGTCAGATTACTGTAAAAGTGCGCTTTGTCGTATTTTTGTTCATAGGCTTGCGCTTCTATTAATATCTTATCAATAGCAATTTCGAAAGGGTGAAAAAATTTACGAATCAACTTTTCCTTATCCCTTTGTACTCTGATTTCATTAATAATATCTTCTTTGGTTCGTTGCTTTCCGGACGATGAGGTTAGATGAAATAAACCTTCGGGTAACGAATCATAAATACTCTCTCTATTCGTGTAGATATACAGATACTCCATCATATCGAAATAAGAATATTGATATTCTGTTTTATCAACATCTTTCGATACCTCCTTTTTATTTCCTTTGTGGCGAACTATAAGGAGCTTATCCGGATCTAAACCATTTTCGATCATTCCAGAAGCTATGACCTCGGCTCTGAAATTAGTATCAAGTGTATTTATATCTGTAATATATTTCATCTTTCGTTTTATATCTTAATCCAATATAGTCCAGCCTCCGGCTTTTTTTACTTGTTCTTGCTGATGCACTCTTTCCGATACCACAATGTTTTCTTTGTGTTGTCCGATATACTCGAGAGTACTCAGGCGTAACCATAACTCAGACATGATCCGTAAAAAAGATTCTACTTGTATCATTGTAGAACGGATGTTATTATGATCATAAATAATGCTTAATGTATTTGATAATAATTCTTCGAAAGATCCCGGTGTGACATCGCTCCATTCATAGAAATATTTCAATAATTCTTCTTTTTCTATTTTACTAACAAAGTCGAGGCTTATAAAACACGTATGTGCCAATGTTGAAAAGTAGTCGACTATCTCTAGAGGCAAAGCATCTCGTCCTGTATTCCGGTACGAAAAATAAATGCTTGAAATATAACGCATCATATTCTCACACATAATAGCGATATAGTGTGCTAATGGCGAATTTTGTGATCTGTTACGTATTTTTGAAATTATAATTTTTGAAGCTCTTTCTATGTCGTTAAGATAACTTCCGAAGCTTTCATAATATTTTAACAAATCGGGATGACTACACATACCTGTACAGGGTGGTATGTAGTTGGTATCTACCTCATATCTGCCGGCGTATTGGCGAATGCGTCCGATAATCAGATGAAAACTTCCCAGTTGTTCATAATTCATATGACCACGAGGAGCTATTGATAACTTATACTGTTCAACAATATCGGGATGTCTGGGTGGATTCTCCTTTTCGTCAGGCACTCCGGAAGGAATACGCTCAAAAGGATTAACAGAAAGAATAACATCCCAGTAATCTGATGTAGAATTACTTTCTTCGTCGAAAGAATGGGTATATAATAAGTATTCCGAATGGTCGGGATTATAACATATTCTGTACCCTCCTGCTGTGATAGCATTACAACTTCTGAGCTTGATTTCTACTTTTCCGGTGACTCTTTCACTTATATCAAATTCGCCGGAGCTATGTCTTCGATCTGTCGACGGTAACAACCCGTAGTTATATCCAGTCAGGCGAGTTGCAAGGTTATCACCCAAGCGCTCAATAAAATAATTTTCGGTCTGTTGCAGATGTCTGAATTCTACATCCATACTTTCAGTCCAGTTTACCAACTTACGTCTATTCTCGTTCATTGAATTTTATAATTATCTTTTTTTATTTGTATCTTCTATTAATCCTCGATTTCCGTATCAGAAAATTCGTCATATCTAACTCTTTTTGCTATAATGATATTTTTCTCTTTTATCCTATTTTTACTAAAGGATAGATTTGGATCTATATATCGTTTTCTGCCCAATATGGAAGTATTTATATAAAATATCCAGCCGTAGGAGTTGGAATAGTCTTTGTATGCTATCGGACTGGATGGCGATTTTTTATTATAATCACTTATAAAAGTCTTAAACCACGGTCCGAAAGGTGTGATCTCCGAAGATTTTGCTTTGATATTTAAAGGTTCAAAATCTTCAACTTCCTTAAACATTTCAAGTTCGACCACGATTATGCTATTTTTGTCAAAATCGTCTACTGTGATTTCATTTACTTCTTCATCATATGACCATATACGATAAACCTCAAGCGGTATTTCCATGTAGGTCTGATATGCTTTCAGGAATAAGGATGGGAAGATGAATGGGATGAGACAGGTACAAGCCCAGAATCCATACTGTAGTTCGTTGCAAAGATTGAAGACAAGGGAGAAAAAGGCTGCACTGACAAACATCAGTACAAAGACAAAGAGAAACTCTACATAATAGGGTTTTTCCTTAAAATCGTCAATAATCTTGTTTAGAACACCCAGATTGATATATCCTAAGATCAGGTATAATATCATTAACCCGATGTAGGCGTACGGCATAAACCAGTAATCGATAAAACCAAGTAATGCCGGTAAAACCATTATCAAGCAGGAGAGCAGAGCATAGAATATTATTTTTTTATTTCCCAGTAGCTTATTTTTCTTGGCTACAATAATCATAACGAAGCCTAATATCAGTCCGATAATAGGCATTAGCAGGTATAGCAATACGAATTTTCCAATAGCAAGTTCCATCTATTATAGCTTATATATTTTTTGTTTAATTAGATAATATCTCATTTATAAATATCCGGTAGTTAAATGTTGCCGGAGATTTTTCTTCTAGACTTGTCTGATAATATATTCTGTCCCTGTCGTTAATGTAAGAACCCATTCCTTCGATAGGTTTCAGGTAAACATCTGTTGTCTCTACAAATCCTAGTTTAGGATCATTACTTTCCATGAAGCCTTTGCTTACTTTTACATCGCAGATGGATTCTTTGAACTCTTGCAAACAAAAGTTTTGTATATCATCATCTGTAATTAATAAAGAGTGTTCCATTATGTTTTTCTTATATAACTGGTCTTTCTCTGAGGCTTGAGGGGCATATTTACCTCCTGTAGTACGGCTCAGGGAATATATGGAAGACGGGCGTAAGGATAGGTCTGATAACATGGAGAGATGTACTCCCGGACGTATATGATTTGCATCGACTCCGTTTGTAATCCAGTAGTCTACGAAATAGACCTCATTTTCTTTATCCGGATTGAATAACAAATAATTTTCTATTTCATATCGGTTTTTGGTATCTGATAGCCTTTTGTTTAATTGCCTGATTAAGCGATTTATTTGAGTTTCTATTCTCCTCAGTTCATGTTTTATACTATCTTTATCTTTGAAAAAGGATGATGCCTCTTTGTTGAGGGAATCCACAACATTCACTAAATACTCGCGGGCATCCCTTCTGTTATAATGTTCTATTCCTCCACGACGTAATGAGTAAATCCCATATTGTCTGGTTTCGGTATCGGCTAATGGTACATCATAGTATTCTCTCCCTTCGGAATCACTCACTTTGCAAACGGAGATAAAAGACTCATTATTATTAGTGTTGAGTGGGATAATTGGTATGTTTTTCTTGATACTTGTTATCTTAGAAATACGTTCTTTATTGATGACCGGGAATGCGTTTATACTGATCTGTAATAACCCTATAATATCTGTAGGTATATTTTCGGGGCATGTGACCTTTATCCAAATCAGAGGTTTGTCTATGCTATTGATTTTATTTTCGGGAAAATGTGTAAGCAATTCTTTCGGAAACTTCTCTTTTGCTTGTTGTACTGGACAATCACTGGTTAGGTGTAGAAAACAGTGCCGATAAAAATTTTCTACTGATTCGTTTATTTTACTAGATAAATCGTAATGAGAAAATAATCTCATCGTTATATTGTCATACTCCTCTGGCGTTGCCGCACCTCCTCGGTTTATTGATAATTTCTTATCTCCGATACTCCATATTGTGTATGGTAACAGACTCAGATATTTACTTTTATCTGGAACTCCGTTTAGATCGAAATAAAAAGACATACCCGCAATATTGTCTATATCGATGTCGAGATCTAGTCCTATCCAGAAAGTATTTTCTTGAGATAGGCTTCTTTGGTGGCTGCGGAAGTACAAAGTTTTAGACAGGTCACGGTCTATTGTGTATACAGATTCCTGATGGATAAAGAACGCAACATTGCCATTATAAACGGTGGTATTATAGGCAGGGTAAAAGGCGAAGTCTTGCTTTTGGCTGTTATCGATATATCGGAATCCATCCTGAGTGCTTACATTTACAATACTTTCCTGTGCTGCTGTATGTAGTATACAATGAGCCGGTTGGGTAATGGTTTCTATTGCGGGAACCAGAATCGAAGAAAGCTTGTTTAATATACGGTTTTCGATATTATCGACTTCGCTCGATATTTTAAAAATTTCTTCGGAAAGCGACTCTAGAAAAAGGTTGACAACAGGGTCGAGCAATTCGGTATGGCTGATACCGAATAAATTGGCTGCAAATCGGCGCATTCTGTCTAGAATCCGTCCCTTATTGATATATTGACTATCCTGTATCATAGTATGATAATATGTTTACACTATTCTGTAGACAAAGGGCCCAGAAATAACTTGTATTTGAATCCGCAATATTGTCCCGAAGAAGTAAGAATTCCTTTTATTTGAACAATGACTTTCTTTTTTATGGCGGTTGTTTTAGTGATATTATCTTCTTTGGTTACTTCCATGACTTGAATAACAACATCTGCATTCTTTATTCTGGGTTCGAAGCGTTCGATAGCTTCTGTTATATAAGAGGTGAAGTCCTCCTCCCATTTCTTACGGAGGACGACTCTTTCGAAGTCCATATCCCAGATACGGCATCCGAAGCTTTTGTTGAACTTATGTTCACCGGGACAGGTGGTAATTATAAGTTCTATATTCTGATCTATGGATTCGATTTCGCTACATGTAGCCAACTTTCCTCCATCTTCGTCAAAGATGCTATCTAAGCTTAGTGGTAATTTGAAATATTGAGGCACCATAGAGATTCTTTTTTTTTGTTTTAATATTTTCGAGGTATTGCATTTATAGGCATAAAGTCGAAAGTCGATTTCTTTCGTTTCTTCCTGAAAATAGACTTTCGTTTTTTAGTATGCTCTTTTACCCCGGCAATGAATGCTTTTATGTCATCAATCTTGTTCCCTGTAACTAATTGGAATACATATGAGTGATCTCTGTCTCTCATTAAATGATCAGATACAGACAGCACTAATATGTATATATTTTTACTCTCGGATATTTTATATTGTAAATAAAAATCCAATAAGCAGACACCTTTATTTAGCTGGCTTATATAGAGTCGTCTATTATATTCCGTTAAAGGTTTTCTCAACAGAGCTTCACTTGCCAGAGATATATTGCCCCAATGCTCTATTTCTCCTCTCTTGAATATTCCTAGTTTAAGGAAGATACAAAAATCGGTTATTGTATATGGGCTGTTTGTCATATGTTAGCTCCAAGTATTACGAAATTCTTCGTTACCGACTTTTATGATACGAGGCGAGATTACGAATGTTGTTAATACACCTACACTATCAGGACTCATGATCTTACGATATTGTGTACAAAAGGCTTCTTTGAATACTATTTCCAATAAGGCTCCTTCTCTAATCATTCCCTCATTTTGTAGAAAACGGATTTCTCCGTCCTGTTTCTGAAAAGAGTCCATCATCCACGAATTTATGTTTTCGTCCGGTACATCACTGATTGTTATAGTCATTTGACCTCCATAGGGGAAGCTATCAGGTCTGCCTCTTTCGCTTACATCTTGTCTAAACTCCAAATCGAACTCTTCTACTATGTATTCCTTTCCTTTAAATAAAAGTTTAACAATTAAAGTTGGAACATCTTTTTTTCCGAAGAATAATCTTCCACTGCGTATCTTGTCAAAAAATCCCATTACCTCCTATTATTAATGTATTCAGACTCACCGATAATCATACGTTGTGCGTTGATGGTAAGAAGCAAGATGATATTAGTTTTATTTCCCGGCTCATAATGGAGGCGGAAGTTTACAGGTCGGGCTTCTTCGAAATAGATCTTTTCTAATGCTTCTTCAAAAGCATCATGAATCGTGACCTCTCCATTGTATTTTTTGGATACATCAAATACCCAGGTCATAATATCGTTGTTAGGCAACATAGGTAGGGCAACTGTGATATTGCCTGCGCGTACTTTGCTGTTTACCTTACCTTGCTTATCTACCTCTTTGTTTAAGGTATACTCACAGTGGAGCAAGTCGTAACTCTCATGATAGAGGTTCTGTATATTGTCCGTAAGTGGTCTTCGCAATTTCAGTATAGCCTTTCCTTCCATAAGTTGAGGTCATCGGGAAGTCCGTATCTAAAGCACTTGACGAATCAGTACTTTAGATACATCCCGTTTTATTTTAAGCTTGTTCAACTTCAGTATTCCATGTGTTTTCTTCTTCACCTTTTGTTCCGTCCAGTTTTATTACGAAACTTTTGGCAGGGAAGAAAGGAGTCAGATGTATGTCTAGATAGATACGGTCTTTCTGATTTGGATCTCTTTCAAAACGTTGTATTTTGAATTTTTCGATCAAACGGTCTGGTCCTTGTACACCGTCTAGGAATTTAATGATTTGTGATCTTAAGTCACGCTCTGTCTTATTACTCCAGTTTTCGAAAGCTCTACGATTTAAGAAATCGAATAATACTTTTGTAATATAGTCGAATACGCGTACCACAGAATAAGTCTGAAGCCCTAGGTTGTCACCGTTAAATAAGGTTTTTCCGGAGAATGCCATAACTTTTCCATACTCATTAACCATAGGAATTAATCCCATCTTGTCTAATTGAGATATTTCGCTTTTTTTCAGAGGGAAAACTACACTGTCTACCTCATTGATACCCCCGTGTTTTTTTCCGGCAGTGATCTGTGACATCAATGTTGTATAAACTTTACCGGCTAATGCTGCTGCAGGAGAGATATGAAGATCTTCGTCTTCTCCCAATTCGTTGTATCTGCCACGTCCGATCAGCCAGTTACAAGTCATACATGTATTTGCCTTAAAGGTATCACCACCTGCAAGATTAGACGTAAAGAACATATCTACCACATCATCAGGATTTTCTAAATCCATGAAGTCTGTGTAGAGCATAGCCTTGTTCTCATAAGCTATTTTGGACCATTTATCTACGATTTTTGTGCCTCCCATATACCCAGGTAATACCAGCAATGAATAGTTCATACGCAAATCGAGTTTATCGAAATTCTGTTTCAACTCATTTGCGATGTGGTCTATAAAGCGTGAATTATCCAGATCGGTTATTTGTTCACGTGATGCGTTTACAATAGATATATTAGTGAGCTTGTCAGATTCTGTATTTTTGTAGAATAGCATCACATTCCGGTACGATTGTTCCAAGTTGCGGATTTCTTCTACTGCTGTTAGCTGGTTCTTCTTTAAAAGGGATGAAACATTTGTTGCATTTTCATTAGCCTTTTCGAGCATTTCTGTGATAGAACCGGTTGAGTTCAGAAGATCTATCCATAGATTTATGTTGTTTTTTAAGTTTTCTCTAGCTCCTTTTCTGTCATTATCGTTTAGAAAAGCTTTTTTGCGTGCAGCCCTTTCCGGGTTCATCGCTGCAATTCCTTCTACGACTGACTCTAAGAAATTGAACCCCCCGAAGCGGGCTAAGCTGTTGACAGCTTCCTGTACTGAATTTACCGAGGCGGCTTTACTTTTATTCGATTTAGCTTCCGGTGCAACTACTGCATCTTTTATTTCTTCTGCCATTTTTTGTTGTATTAATTATTCATCAACTTCTTTTAACTCAGCCAATATTCCTTGTAAAGATTTAAGAAATGCTTCTTTTGACTCAGGGTTCTCTAATGCACGCTGAAGTACTTTATTAGAACGCAATTGTTTTTGTAAGCTTTCCCAGAATTCTTTTTCTCCATCCAATTGGCTAAGGAATGGACTTTGTTCGGTCATTTTCTTTACTGAAAAATCGCCGACATTTGTGAAGTGAAAATTTTCTGAGACGGATTGTCCTTCTGCATTTTCGAATTCTATATCTTTTTGTGGCTTATAATGTCCGAAAACCTGCTCTACATTAGATAATCCTGTTACAACTTCTGGATTAACAGGTTCTTCTGATGTCAGTTGCTCAACTAATAAGGTTCTGTTCTCTGGGATTGCAGCAATAGATTCCGAAGCATCAACTTTTACTTCATTTCCACCTATCCCATATTCAAATACTGCCATATCGTCTTATTTTATTGTATTTTAGAATTAATTATCTTTGTAGTATTTCCAAATGAAAATATCCTGAATATTTGATATACTCAAATATTGGAAACAATTCATAAGGAAATACAATTCAAAGAGCGGAACGGAGGGATAAATCAGATCTTGCAAGGAGGTGAAGAATCCACTCCGCATCCGTTCTGTTTTTAGATTGAGTCTGTTGGCCAGTTTTGTTCAAATTGGGCTCCACCAATCTTTAGTACCTGAGCAGAAACTACAAACGATAGTGTCATTGGTTTTTTACCGATTATGTCGATTTCCTCATCAAACTCAATGATATAACCATTTTCGAAAGTCAATTCTTTCATTTTTGCTTCTTCGTCTCCCTTTTTGAAAACGATAGTTCCCGAAACAGGTTTAAACTGACTAACCATACTTTCAAGGATAGATGTATCCTCTGTAGATTCTACATGAACCTTTACTTTTCCACCATAGATGTTCGATGATGGACGTCCTTTAGAATCTACGTCTCTTTTTAGAGAGTAGCTACAATCTAGGACATCAAACTCTTTCCCTCCTAGGGTCAATGTTGCTCTAAAAGCCATAATTGAAATTTTAATTGTTAATAAATGAATTTATTTAAATAAGCTATACAGCTTAATCTTTGTAAAAAATACATAGATAACATGTATATAATATAAATTAATATCTATAATTTTATATTATATATAAATATGATTATTAATATTTAGATTGTATAAGTGAATATATAATTCTGTCTTCTCTTTCTCTTGTCTTATTTATGTATATTTTTGATTATATGTTTGTTATGTTGTTTTTTTAATTGCTTCTCTTTGTTTGTTATATCTAGTTTTTTGCTATTATATATAAATTATATTGTATATAATTGATTTGTTATATCAAAAATAATTAAACTATTTACATATGCGTTGTTGGTTAACATAAATTAACTAAAGATTATGAGGATTATTTTAGAAATAAAATGAGAATAATGAGTCTTTGTTTTTTTAGATAAAATTTTTGAATATTTTATGAAAAAGTGTTTTGAGTTTTGTTTGTGTTTTTATTTATTTTATTGATAATGAGAGGTGTTTTACTTATTTGTGTTGATTGATTATATATCACTCAGACCATAAAATATTTATTATTGTTGTATCTGGAGTGTTTTACCGTAGAGATTTTTTATACTAATGGGTCTGTGTATTTTGATTGCTTTGTTGTGTTGTTTTATGATTATTGATTAAATAGGTAAGAGGCTGGCGAGGAAGTTATTTTATATAATATTCATCTTCCGTTTAATTTTCTCGAATTAGTTTACTCAATAGTATTGGCTTTTTTTATAATTAATAATTTATACCTTTACCCTGCGATTGAAGATGTATTAGTATAATGAAGGAAGAGTAAAATGGAGAATATAGAGCATAATCCTCCTAGACGAACTCGTCGAAAACGTGAAGATATTGAGAAAAGTATACTTGCTGCAACAGAGGAGGTTGTAAAAGAGGTCGGTTTTAATAATGCGACGATTTCTGCAATCATTCAGAAAGCAAAAATTGAAACACCTGTATTTTATAAAAGATATAAAGATTTATATGATTTGTTGGACAAATTTGTCAGGCCTTATGACTATTGGTTGAAGGATAATATTAATTTCGATCCTGATAATTTGAGTTTAATGGATAACAATATAAATCTGTTATTGGATTTGGTTGATTCAATCAATTCCGATAAGAGTAAAATAATGCAGCAGGTTTTGATTTGGGAATTGACGAATGATAATGAGATAACCCGGAGAACTGCTGATAATAGGGAACGTAACTCTAAAAATTTAATTGATTTTTTCTCTGAGAATTTTAAGGATCCGGATATTGATATTCGGGCAATATCGGCATTGTTTATCAGTGGAATATATTATCTGGCAATGCACAAGCAAATATCGACATTTTGCTTTATTGACTTTGATACGAAAGAAGGGATTGATATTCTGAAAAGATCGATCAAGGGAGTAATTAAGAAAATGTATATGCATAATGAGAATGTAATTGAGGAAGCTGAAAAGAAAAAAGCAATTGAGATTGCGAAGAAGATGCATGGTTCAGGAGTTGATATAGAGCATATAATAGAATATACAGGATTATCGGAAGATCAGCTTGAGTCAGCCTTTACTACAAAGAAAAGAAGAGGAAGACCTGCAAAAAAGAAATAGGGTGTTACTTCCTTTTATAAATAAAATATACTATATAAGATTATATATAATATTTGTAATTTCGTCAATATGTAAAAAGACCTGAAATAATATCAGGTCTTTCCACTTTCATCGTTTATTATCCTCTTAATACGAGAAGAGCTTTGTCGGAGTTAATTAAAACTTTACGTGAAACACTTGGAGCAAAAATTCGCCCTAATATATTGCGTTTTTGAGTATTAAGGCATACTATACTCACGTTCTCTCTCTCGACGTACTCGTTTACAGCAGTGGTGATGTTGGGTGAATCGATGAGTATATATCCGATATTTAACTGGGGATATAAAGATTTAAAATAATCCCTCATTTTTACCAGTTCAGGTTCATTCCATTTATCGCCTTTACTATTTATACGATTAATATGCAATAATGTAATCTTTATATTCTGATAATGATTTAGGATATTTACCAAAGTATCGAATGATGCCAAATCCCGTTTTTGAAGATTCGTTAGAAATACAATGTGTTTTATATCTAAAATAGAATTTATATGTGAATTTTCCGGAACTGCCAGAACGGGGATATTAACCATCTCAATAACATCTGCCGTCACATTTCCGAGTGCAGATACCTGATTATTATCACTGCCTCTTGTTCCCAAAACCAATAAATTAGGTTTATATTCCCGAACGAAGTTTTCGATCTCTTCGTCAACCACTCCTTCTCTGAGGGAATACGAATAATTGACGGATGGCCATTCCCTATCTGTGATTTTATTGTCAATGTCCAGACATAATTTCAATATCTGTTTTCTTGTTTTATCCAATAAGCCTTCGTCCGGAGATTCTTTCAGGCTGTCGGCAAAGGGTATATGGGATGGAAAATATATGTTGTGAAAAACATGCAGTATCTTAACTTTAGCATTTATCTCTTTAGCCAGGTTAAATGCTACCTGACAAGCTTTGATGGAATATGACGAAAAATCTACAGCAACCAGAATCCGCTTACGTCCATCATCTACCTTTGCATATTCTCCTGATTCATAACCTAGTGTCTGGTCTCCTTCTATTATAGGTAAGGCTTTCACTAGGTCGTTGCTTTTGATCTTTACGAAGTAGCGGTTATGTAGTTCAGGATTTACATCACCATTTTCTAGTTTTTCCAGAAATACTTCCACATTATTATTTTCAAGTATACTTTTTAGTATCCTTGCTTTGTCTGCACTGCGTATTGCCAGTATCAATAATTTATCATTCATATCATGAGAATTTTAACATCGTTGGATACAAAGTTCACCTAAAACGATTGTTTATTGATAACCTTATTTCCCGTAAAGACATTCTTTTTCTCTTATAATTCTTATGCTTGTTTTTTCAGAATACTACAAATTGAATGATTCTAAGGAAAATAGGATTATCAATATGTCAGAAAATTCAGGGAATTTTGTGTGAAATGAAAAATGACATGAAGAATTGGTTCGTAAAAGTATTATTATTAATAGTTGTGTTCACGGCATATCCTCAGATTGCCGTCTCACAAGATATAGCCCTCAAAGACAGTATGACTTATGTAATCGAGAAGCGGTTGCAGCAGACTGTATTCTACAAAAAAGATCAGCTTGAGGTCGAAGAAGAAAATATTATGAAACTTGCCGATGGGTTGCCCGCTTTCAGTGTATACAAGGATACCTATTTCACAACAGGGATTCCTTTAAACAAAGAGGTAAACAGGAATACGGCAGACGCTATGTTTCAGATCAGTATACGGCAGCGTCTAACAAAGAGCAGACTTCCTTTTAATACATTCCTGTATTTTACATATACGCAAAAATCATTTTGGAATATCTATGCCGATTCTGCGCCTTTCCGCGATAATAATTATAACCCGAGCATAGGTCTGGGGAAATATATTATTCATAACAATATACTTAAAGGAGGGGCATTCCTTCAACTTGAACATGAATCGAACGGGCAGGACGGCAACGAGTCGAGAAGCTGGAACCTGATAAGTCTGTCCTCAAAATACTATTATAATTTTCAGTTGGCATTCGGGTTTAAAGTCTGGATACCGTTAGTTGACGGAGAGGAGAATAAAGATCTGGTAGATTATAGAGGAATCGGCACATGGTCGGTTAGTTATCTGACGAAAAATAAAAAGTGGTGGTTCGAAGCCGAAGTTAATCCCAGAAAAGGATTCGGTAATGCCAATACTATAGCTACTGCCTCGTTTAAAGTGTCGAAAAGTGCCAACCAGTATCTTTATGCACGGTTTTATAATGGAAAAGGAGACAGCCTGCTGGACTATGACAAATATGATATGAATATTCGTTTAGGCTTTTGTATAAAGCCCCAATTTGAAAATACTTTTTAATCTAAAACCATATCCCATGAGAATAGCTATGTTTTTGAAAGATGAGAATATGAGGACGTTGAATGCGGAATCTATGCGCGTTTTAATTTTCTCTACAAAAGATGATGCTGTCACAGGCATGGAAGAACACAGATTGTATAATAAGAATCCGAATTATCTTTCGGTCTGGCTGTTGAATAAACAAATAGACATAATATATATACGTGAGGCAGATGAGAATGTTGTTAATTTCTTCCGAAAGATGGATATTTCTGTAAAATCATATGAAGACCTGAAGGACAATCAGTTCCTCAGGTCATTCCTCCTATAGATGCTCTTTTTATTCACTTTTCGCGGTATTCTATCGGAGTCATTCCTGTATAGTTTTTGAAGAAACGTCCGAAATTTGAAGAATTCGGAAAATTCAGTTCTTCTGATATCTGCAATACTGTAAGGCTTGTAGATTTCAGTAAGATTTTTGAGGCTAATACTGCTGCTTCGTCTATCCATGTATTGATAGTTCTGCCTGTAACCTTTTTCAGGACGCTCGATAAATATTTGGGGGTAACGAATATTTTGTCAGCATAAAAAGTTGCAGACCTTTCTGTCTTGTGATGATCTTTCAATAACAGGAAGAATTGCTCCACAATTTCCTCATTGCGGGAAGTGGCTTTTTCTTTGGGCTTTACTTCTTGTTCAGCATATAATGAAGCTATTTCCATGAGTAAGGAGTAAAGTTGTCCTTTGATTACTTCTTCAAAAAAGATATGATGTTCGTTATTAAATGTTTCAATGATAAAAGAGTGGAATCTTAGCAGATTTTGTATTTTCTCCGGAGATATTTTCAATATAGGATTATCCATTATTCTTTTTGGCAGTTCAAAATCTTTTGGCATAATTAATCCCGAGATGAAATCCGGAGAAAAAGCGAGAATCTCGATAAAGAGGTTTTCACTATCATCATTCTTTTCAACTATCTGATGAGGAAGTATAGTCAGAATAGAGTTTTCCTCTAAAGTATATTCCTTAAAGTTTATTTTTATTTTATCAGATCCCTTTAGACAGATTCCGAAGATAATTCCCTCGAAAGAAAAAGGATCTTCGAAGGATATATTAGACAGATTCTCATTGTTGTTTGTCAAAATAAGATTCTTAATCATATAAGGCGTCGAAGAAGAAATATTGGAAAATGTGATTTGTTCGAGTTTCTCTTTTGCCATAACTTATAATATTTAGAATCTACAAATATATAATATAAGTTTTTACATTCAGTGTATATGTATATATGAAATGAGATAAAATGAATGTGTTTGAGGAAAATGTGAATGTTGATTTTCGGAATGACAATCGGAATTTTGCGAAAAATACAATATATATGAAAGTTTATGATTGGTTGGTGAGGTTTATAAAGATAAACAAAAAAAATGTTGGAGGATTTGTGGTAAGCCTGATTAATGGAAGAACCTAATATGTACGGGTTTTCGAACATCACTGATTGGTAGAGAGCAGAGGTATTATTTGTTTGTGATTGAAAATAAAAGCATTCTGAGAAAGGATGCTTTTTTCTGTAGAAGTTAGCCATTACTTATAAATATTTATTTTGCGACAAAATGAATGTATGTGTAGACTATATGATATCGCTTCATTTGTTAAAACGTTGGATATTTGCACTTAGAAAAACGAAACAAGGACAGCTTACATCAAGCTGGATTTTTTTTTCAACTGAAACTAAGTGAACTTATAATAATATAAAATAAAATATTCATGGAAGATTTAGAAGTGAAAGAAAAGAAGTTTTCCAGAGTCGACAACCTGATGTGGAAGGTTACAAGGCTTCTGGTAAAAAAGAAAAAAGCGATTCTGGACAAATTTGAACTTACATGTACACAATTTGAGATATTGGCTGCTATTTACCAAATCTCGAAAGAAAACAATGAGGTCATTCAGATAAACCTTTCGGAAAAGACGCAGATAGATCCTATGACTACATCGACCGTTCTCCGAAACCTCCAGAAGCGGGGATTGATAAAAAGAGAAAGAGGGCTTGTAAATACCCGTACCGTAGAGGTGAAGATTACCCAAGCCGGAAAGCTTTTGTACAATCAGGCGCAGAAAGAAATAGATAAAATGAGGATAGATATCTATCAGGATATCGATCAAAGCCAGTTATCCAGCCAGTTATTGAAATTATCAAATATATTAAATAAATAAAACCAGCTATGAATTTTTTTAGGATTGTTTGCGGAGCTACAGCTCTGATGTTGTTTACAACTTCGTGTGGTAACAAAAAAGAGTCAACCAGTCAGGATGTTACAAAGTATCCGACATTGACAGCAAGTGAACAGAATGTGGAGCTGCTCTCCGTATACCCTGCTACGATAAAAGGACGCGAGGATATAGAAATACGCCCACGTATTGATGGATTTATCGACGCAATCTATGTGGATGAAGGTTCAGCTGTAAGAAAAGGACAGACGCTGTTTAAGATAAATTCTCCTCAGGCAGAGCAATCTTTGACAAGTGCGCAGGCATCATTGCGCAGCGCTCAGGCTCAAGTAAACACAGCTAAAACAAATGTAGACAGGGTGCGCCCATTGGCAGAAGAGAATATCGTGAGTATGGTGCAATTGACTACCGCTATGGACTCTTACCAAACGGCTTTGGCAGGATTGGCACAGGCAGAAGCCGCACTGAAAAACGCACAGGCAACAATGAGTTGGACAAATGTTACCAGTCCGGTCGATGGACTTGTTGGAGAAATTCCTTTCCGTATGGGGAGTTTAGTAAGTGCATCTAATATTCTTACGACAGTTGCCAATACAGGAAGTGTGTATGCTTACTTCTCGTTGAATGAAAAAGAGTTGGATGTATACCTGAATACACTAGAGGGTAATACACAGGCTGAGAAAATAAAGAATGCGCCGCAAGTAAGGCTTACGTTAGCCGATGGGACAGTTTATGAGCATGAAGGAAAGATAGAAACCATTACCGGTTCGGTAAATGTGACTACGGGGTCAGTGAATTTCCGTGCCGAGTTTCCGAACAAAGAAGGACGCTTGAGAAGTGGAATCAGTGGAAATATAGCTATTCCGCGATATATGGAAAATGTGGTGGTTGTTCCTCAAAAAGCGACTTTTGCCCAACAAAATAAGAAACTGATATATCAGGTACAAGGAGATTCTGTCATCCAAAAGGTTATTGAAGTTTTACCTACTCCCGATGGTAAAAGCTATGTAGTAACAGATGGATTGCAGGTAGGAGACCAGATCGTTTCCGATGGAGTTGCAACTCTTAATCATGGTAAAAAAATCGTTACAGAATAACTTCCCTCTTCATAAATCTCTTTGTCAGGCTTAAAAAAAGACAAGAGAATTACAGCTAAATAATAAACTTAAATATACAAAGAACTGAGTTCCTTAAAAACAGGGAACAGGGGATTCTTTGACTCAAAAAACAGAATGATATGTTAAAAACGTTTATAGAAAGACCCGTATTATCGACCGTAATATCGGTACTGATCGTACTGTTGGGGATTATAGGGATAGTTACCTTACCTGTGGAACAATACCCCGATATTGCACCGCCTACCGTACAGATTATGGCTCAGTATCCCGGTGCAAATGCCGATGTGATCATGAAAAGTGTTATTGTGCCTATAGAGGAGGCTGTAAATGGTGTGGAAGGAATGACATATATGACCTCTACAGCGTCTAACAGCGGTATGGCTAATATTTCTGTTTTCTTTACAAAGGAAACAGATCCCGATATAGCATCTGTTAATGTACAGAACCTTGTAGCTACTGCAACGCCTCTGCTTCCGTCGGAAGTAACACAAATTGGTGTAACGGTGAAAAAGCAGTTAAGTAGTTATATTCTGATGGTTTCCGTATCGTCGGATAATCCCGAATACGATGCCGAATTTATACAGAACTATGCCAATATCAATATTATACCACAGATCAAACGTGTGTATGGAGTGGGAGATGCTACCGTTATGGGAGCAAAAGACTATTCGATGCGTGTATGGCTAAAGCCTGATGTGATGGCTGCATACAAAATCAGCCCGATGGAAGTAATAGGTGCATTGCAGGACCAGAATATCGAAGCTGCACCGGGCGAACTTGGACAGAATAGCGATCAGACATACCAATATACATTGAAATATACAGGTCGCCTGAAAGAAACGGAAGAGTTCGAAAATATAATTATTCGCTCACAGAATAATCATGTGTTAAAATTGAAAGATGTGGCAAATGTAGAGTTAGGTTCTCTTAGCTACGTTGTAGAATCACATACCAACAGAGAAGATGCTATATTTATGGCTATCAGCCAGATTTCAGGCTCTAATGCACAGGAGGTAATTAATAATATCAAGGAAGTGGTAAATGAAACTTCCAAATCGTTTCCTCCGGGTTTGAAGGTGACTTATATGATGGATGCCAATGAATTTCTGGATGCTTCTATTAGTAAAGTATTACATACCTTTGTCGAAGCTCTTTTATTAGTGTTCTTGGTTGTATTCATTTTCTTGCAGGATTGGAAATCGACATTGATTCCGGCTATTGCAGTTCCTGTAGCTATCGTAGGTACATTCTTCTTCCTTCAGGTATTAGGATTCTCTATTAATATTCTTACACTGTTTGCCCTTGTGCTGGCTATCGGTATCGTTGTAGATGATGCTATTATTGTGGTCGAGGCAGTCCATGCACAGATGGAAAATGGAGAAACCGATGCTAAGAAAGCTACATTGGCAGCAATGAAAGAAATTGCCCCAGCTATTGTATCCATAACTTTGGTGATGGCATCGGTATTCATTCCTGTCAGTTTCATTGGAGGAACATCAGGTGTATTCTTCAAGCAATTTGGGCTTACACTGGCTATCTCCATTGCTATATCGGCAGTTAATGCTTTGACTTTGAGTCCTGCTCTTTGCGCGCTGTTCCTGAAACCTCACGAAGATAGACATGGAGGCAAAAAGAAAAACTTCTTCCAACGTTTCTTCTATGCATTCAACGTCGGCTTTAATGCAGGAACACAAAAATATAAATCGACATTACAATTTTTAGGTAAAAAGAATAATCGCTGGATAACTGTTGCTATTATATTGGTTTTCTCAGGATTACTATATGGAATGATGAAAACGATACCTACCGGTTTTGTGCCGCAGGAAGATGGCGGAGGAGTGATGGGTATAGTATCGCTTACACCGGGTTCTTCACTCGAGCAGACAGACTCTGTTATGCAGGTTGTTTTAACAATGGCAGAAGAAATAGAGAGTGTAGAATATGTTACGGACATAACAGGTGTTAACTTCCTGAATGGTATGGGAGGAGTCTCCAGTTCGTATGGTTCATTCATTATCAAAATGGATCATTGGGATGAGAGGAACATCACCGCAGCAGAAGTTGCCGCTATCTTGACAGAGAAAACTAAAACGATTCCTAATGCGACATTTATGTTTTTCGGTATGCCTACTTTACAAGGTTTTGGTATGAGTACCGGAGTCGAAGTTAAGATGCAGGATAAAACCGGAGGTGATATCAACGAGTTCTATAATATTACAAATGATCTGTTGGCTAAGATGAATCAGCGGGATGAGGTTATGATGGCTATGACGACGTTCAACCCGAATTTCCCTCAGAAAGAAATAGAAGCTGATATTCCTAAAATCAAAGCGGCAGGTATGACGTTGAATGATATAATGACTACCATGCAGGCTTATGTGGGTAGTATATATGTATCAAACTTCAATCTCTATGGTAAACAGTTCCGCGTAATGGTGCAGGCTGCGCCTGAATACAGGGAAAAGATGGAAGACCTGAGTGGTATATATGTACAGACCGGAACAGGAGAAATGGCTCCGATAACCGAGTTTATAAAGATTTCGGATGTTACCGGACCTCAGATGTTGAGCCGTTTCAATATGTATCAGTCTATGGATGTAACTATTGTACCTGATTTTACGAAGGGTTACAGTACTGGAGATGTTATCGGGGTTTTTGAAGAAATAGCGGCTGAGACATTACCAACTGGATATGGTTTCGAATATTCGGGTATGACGCGCGAAGAAACAGGACAAGGCTCTCAGATTATACTCATATTTGGTATCTGTATCATTTTCGTTTACCTGTTGCTCTCGGCATTGTACGAAAGTTATATTCTTCCTTTGGCAGTATTGGCATCGTTGCCTATAGGTTTGGCGGGAGTATTTATCTTCCTTATGATTTTCGGATTACATCAGGGTATTGTGAACAATATATATGTGCAAATATCCATGATCATGCTTATCGGGCTATTGGCTAAGAATGCTATCCTTATTGTGGAATATGCTGTTCAGCGCCGTCAGCAGGGGCAGAGTATTGTCGAAGCTGCTGTCAATGGAGCCGTCGCTCGTCTTCGTCCTATTCTCATGACTTCTTTTGCTTTCATCTGCGGATTATTGCCATTGATGTTTGCAAGTGGAGCAGGAGCTATCGGTAACCAGTCAATTGGCATCAGCTCGGTCGGAGGTATGTTCGTTGGGACTATGATTGGTATTATAGTAATACCGACTTTGTATATCCTGTTCCAAAGTTTGCAGGAACGTATAAGCGGTAAACCCGAAAAATCAAAAGCTAATAATCAAATAACAGAATAAAGAATTATGAAAAGAAAATATATAAAAGGTATGGTTTTATCAGGGTTAATAGCCCTGATAGGATTACCTTCCTGCCAGGTAATGAATAAATACAAATCTCCTGAAATAGACAGTGCAGGGTTGTACCGGGATATGAATCCGACAGATACTACTAGCATTGCTTCTATTCCATGGAGGGAATACTTTTCGGATACTTATCTGCAAATGTATATTGATGAGGCATTGACTAATAATTTTGATATGCAGATAGCTGCCCAACGTATCAAACAAGCTGAGGCAGCATTAGGAATGGCACGTGCGGCTTATTTTCCGGAGGTGGCATTATCTGCACAGGTAGAGCAGACCCGCCTGAGTAGTGCCGATCCTTTGACCGGAGTTCCTAAAAGTAAAAATACATTGGGATACCATTCCGAAAATTATTCATTGGGTATTGTTGCCAGTTGGGAACTGGATATCTGGGGCAAAATGAACAGACAGTCAAGATCCAAATATGCAGACATGTTGAATAGTTATGCTGGACGTAATCTTATTCAGACATCCCTTATAGCTAATATCGCTAATACATATTATTCGTTGATAGCATTGGATGAACAATTGAAGGTGACAAATGAAATGATTGTCCTGATGGAAGAAAACCTGAGAACAACAGAAGCATTGAAGGAAGCCGGTATGACTACAGGAGCAGCTGTGGAACAAACAAGAGCAGCTTTGCATAGTGTACGTACCTCTGTTCCTGATTTGGAAAGTAATATCGCACAATTGGAGAACGCTATAAGTACAATGCTAGGACGCGAACCGGGTGCAATCGGCAGAACAGTATTGTCCAATCAAATGATACCGCAACATCTTGCTTATGGTATACCGGTACAGATGTTGGCAAGACGTCCCGATGTGCAACAGGCTGAATTATCTTTCCGTTCAGCATTTGAACTAACTAATGCAGCCCAAGCGAGCTTTTATCCTTCTATAAAGCTAAGTTCCGGAATACTAGGTTACTCAACGGTCAATGGTTTAAGTAATTTCTTTAAGCCTGAGAATTTATTTGCCAGCATTGCCGGAGGATTAACTCAGCCCATTTTTGCTCGGAAACAACTGATGACACAGTATAAAGTTGCAAAGTATGAACAACAGGCTGCTTTGCTGACTTTCGAACAAAAAGTGCTATCTGCCGGACAGGAAGTTTCGGATATAATAGTTACTTATGAAAGTTCTTTGAAGAAGGATAAAGACAGGAATATACAAGTAGAATCGTTGGTTAAGGCTGTTGATTATACTCAGAAACTATTGAAAGCCGGAGAAGCTACTTATCTCGAAGTTTTGAGTGCACAACAAGGCTTGCTGGAAGCTCAGCTTAATCAGGTAAGTGATAGGTTACAGCAATTACAGGCTACAACTAATCTTTATCGTGCTTTAGGTGGCGGTGTAGAATAGTTTGTTTATATTCTTAATTATATTACACATTCGATTTGACGGATTCGTTGAGTTGAATGTGTAGTTTTATTAAAGAGAAAAAGATTAGAAACTATCTTTCTAATCTTTCAACATTCTATGAGGTTCCAGCCAGACTTCCCTTCTGGCTCCAGAAATTAAGTTCAGTATTTACCTTTGGTTTTCCGGTGTCGTAGATTATTACATGACACATCCTTTTTATTTATTGCTATTCAAGTCTGCAGATAGCTCGGAACTATCGGATCATTCGTCGGTCAATTAGGGAATGAATGAAGTGGTACTGATGGTCACCCATCAAGAATATAAAAAGAGCAATAACTTGAATAACTTCTTAAAAACCGATCTTAGATACAACATAACCGGGCAGCGTAGAACTACTCCGGATGAAATGAAAAACTGGATTCTCTGGACTTAACTCTTCCTATATATGAATATTAATTTCATATGCACTATTAATACTTCTAATATAATGGATTTTTTAAAGCTTCAACAATATCTTTGTCAAAAGAAATTACAAACGTACCTGTTATAATACAACTTGATATTGAGTGTAGGTCTGTAGCTTCAAATTCATTTAATATGATAGTTAATACTCCATCTTTCATCGATACTTTAGTTGTTACTTTATTTTTCATAACAGCATAATGTTCATCATTTTTAGAATCACTAAGATCTCTAAAACCAAAAACACTAGGATCTGCAAGTCTTGAATAAAATTCTATCTTCCATGACTGGAATTCTTTTTCTGATATGTTTATTAGATATGTAAGATAAAAATTATATCCTCCGTTGTTCTCACTATCTGTAAATCCCAATCTCCATGTTCGCAAGGTTTTAGGATAATATAAGTTTTTCTGATTTGGATTATTATTTGACAAGGGATTATTTAAATAAACACTGCGATCTTTAACTGTGTAGTGCGCTGTTTTTTTGATAGAGCTACTATATTTGCCTTTGGTTTTTACAGTTATTTCTCCTACAGAGTTAGCTACACCAATTTTTCCTTCATGTGATAAATCGTCAAATTTATTAAGAGGTCTTAAATACCTATATCTTAACATTAACTTTCCCGACTTTTCTTCATACATTTCCAGCATCTTCTCATTACCTTGATCCACTAACTTATATTCGACATCTGTTCTTTCGTCAGGAATGTTCAGTCTTTTATTATTAATCTGATAAAATTTGGTATGTTGATATCTTTCAGCTTGTAAATATAGGTCGGATTCCCCAATTTTAACCTTATTAGTGTTGCTTAAAAATTTAAGATAAGACGAACCAGTGGTCCCATTATTATAATCTTGCTGCCATGTTCCAGATGGTATAGGATAATATCCCTCAGGTTTATAATGTGGATTTTGAGGATCATTCCAATCATCAAAAGAACCGTTATTGATATCGCCACCTGTATTTTCATTCTCGTCAAAAGGTTGCTCGCTATCACAGCTCCATATCACAGAACATAAACACATTAATAGTGTTATCACTTTTGTTGATATTCTATACATATTTGTGATATTTTTCATCAAAAGTACAAAAAAACAGATATTCCTTAAAAATCGCTTTGTTAAAATGTATAGTGAATAATATTACAAAAAAGGATTTCATAATTAGATGTTAAAACCCCCAACGGTATTTTTGTCCTTTAGAAGTTCACTTTGGCGATTTTTTTTGTATAAACTAATTTGAATAAGTATGCTTATAGAGAGTGAATCTTTATCACCAGCAGAATTTATTAGGGCAATTCTCGAGCGAGATGCGAAGAATATATGTTGTTCACAAAAGCTGATTGCCTAGGAGAGGTTATCTAGTAGAGAAGGATCTGAAAGCTCAAAGGGGTCGGACGTAAGATTGGATGTTTGGAGGATTTATTATCCAATCCCGTTATCATCCAGTATTAAGGTGAACAGTTCAATATGATACTCAATTATTCCATATACATTCTTTTGATTTACTCCAGTTCTTCACGTTGCAGCTTATACAGTGTTAAAATTTACTTTTTGCCTGTTTACGTAGAATTTTATGCAGATAAATCCATATCCAGTTCTGATTTTAAATAAATGTTTATTGTCTTTATGTTGGTCTGTTTTCAGGGCATTTTAACACGCTGGTCTACATTCGGTCTACAGATATTTATTTTCTCCATATTGAGGTGAAGGGGTTAAATTGTTGATAACTATATAAATAGCGAAAACCGACAGATTTAAATCTATCGGTTTTCTATAAAAAGAGGTTCCTGGCGAACGACTTATATTACTGATAATATGAATATTATATTTTTAACCAATCAATTTTAGAGCCTTATTAATCTCTCAAAAACCCAGTAAAATAAATGCTTTGCTCTATATTTAATAATTGCGACCCTTTTTGCGACCCTTAAATTTATTGCTACTTCATTGAATATATTATATGTCAATAAGGGAAGTTTAGAATAATAACCTAATTTTGCATTGTATGGTTTCATGCTTTAAGGAACAAAGACTATTCCTTCAAATTAATATTTCAAAATACTGAAAATATGAATATTGTTTTAGATTCAAATATATTCATTTCGGATTTCTCCTTGGAAAGTCCGAATTGGGAAACATTATTGGATTTTATTAATGAGAATGAATCTCAGATAATAATTCCTCAAATAATATTAGATGAAATTGGAGCAGAATACGAACGAGTAACTAAGTCTTTATTAGATGACTATAATCGTATAGCCAATAGATTAAATAAGCTTAGCACTTATAATAGTGATGTTATAAGTATTGAATCTGAAAATATGATGCCTACTAAAGATTCCTATATTGACTATATCAAAGTAAAATTAGACATTGAACCTTTTCCCTATATTGATAGCTTTTTAACCGAAGTAACTCAGCGAGCAATAAAGAGAATGCGACCTGCCAAAAAAGATGGAAGAGACTTTAGAGATACTCTAATTTGGCTATCACTCAAAAGAATATGTAAAAATAATGACCATAAACAAATTGTATTTATAAGTCAGAACGTTTCTGATTTTGCAAATGAGAATAAAGTATTACACGAAGACTTAGCTACTGAATGCAAAGAGGAAGGTCTTAATATAAAGTATTATACTTCTCTGAAATCATTTATTAATGATTTTATTATCCAATATTCTGAAAATCTGAAAATCTATGACGAAAAATGGTTAGAAGATAATTTGGATTATGAAGATATTGAAGATCAACTAAGAGATATGTTATATGGGGAAGATTGGGTAGGCTATTTTGATTATTATTATGATAGAGCTGTTGATGACTTCAACGTTAGACGGGTTGAATCAATGGAAATTGATAATTATACGAGCTATCTACTGCCAAATGGTGATGCAATATTTAATATCGACATGAACGGTATAGTTTATATACAAGAAGAATTTATTGATAGAAATCGAGACAAAATCTACGAAGGAGAGACTATGAAAGGTGGAGACATCGAATTTTCACTTACAATTAAAATTTCAGAAGGAAAAATTGTACAATCTTTTGTTAATGATAACTACTCAGTCCATTAAATAAAGATTTTTTTGGCAATTATTTTGCCGTCTCCAAACTGCCAACTAACTTAGTTCATGCTAGTTAATGAACTGTTTTAGAAAATGGCAGAATATTCGATTATAAGTTGTATCAGAAATGATAAGCCGATAAAACGCAACGGCAAATACCCAATATATCTTCGTATTCGGGTTGGAATCAAGGAAACCAAAGTTTCAGCGAAATTAGATGTCCGAATAGAGCAATGGGATGCGAAAAAGAAAACTCCAAAAGATAAGGCATTGCTAATCCTTTTAAATCGGAAGATAACGGAATTGGAGCTTTATATAAATAGAATCCTTGTAGAGGGGCAGGAATTGACCATAGACGTGGTAAAAGAGTTCTATTCAGGTAAGAAAAAAGTAAAACCCGAAAACGGCTCACTATATGACTACTATCTTGAATTTGTAGAACGTAAACGCAAAGAAGGCCTTAACCCAGAAACTATCCGAGTGTATATGACTACTTACAACGTTCTGAAAGAATTCAAAGAAAATATACGGATTTCGGATATATCCTTGCCCTTTATTGAAAAATTCGATGACCATATGCGGGAAGTAAACGGAAATTCGGCAGGAGGACGCAACCCAAAGCATAAAAATTTGAGAACTGTTATTTTGGATATGCAAAAACGCAATCTTTCTATTGATAACCCTTATAAGTGGTTCAAAATACCGAGTTCCGAAGCAAAAGAAATTTATTTGGATAAAACGGAGCTTAATACTTTGGTAGAATATACCGAGCAATTTGATAAAAACTCGAAGGAATACCAAATCCTAAAGATGTATCAGTTTTCGTGCTTTTGCGGATTGCGGTTTTCCGATGCTATGACTTTGAATTGGAAAGATATAGATTTTGAGAATAGTGTTATTCGCAAAACGATGATAAAAACCAAGACTGATGTTATTACTCCTTTGTTCCCAATGGCTCGTGATATATTAATGGAATGGTCAAAGAGCCAAACTTTGCTAAATAGTGATGAGAAAATATTCTATAATTATGCAGAGCCAACTGTAAATCAAACGCTCCGTAAGCACGCAAAACTTGCAGGAATCAATAAACATATTACCTACCATTCCTCAAGACATAGTGAAAAATGTTATCCTTTAGCAATCAATAAATTATAGGTGATTTTTTTTTAATAGGTAACGGATAAGAAACCAGCTCGGTTATTTGATA
>JAWDXP010000023.1:0-21055 GCA_032477055.1 Dysgonomonas sp.
AAGGTACTCCGGGGATAACAGGCTGATCATTCCCAAGAGCTCATATCGACGGAATGGTTTGGCACCTCGATGTCGGCTCGTCACATCCTGGGGCTGGAGAAGGTCCCAAGGGTTGGGCTGTTCGCCCATTAAAGTGGCACGCGAGCTGGGTTCAGAACGTCGTGAGACAGTTCGGTCTCTATCTATCGTGGGCGTAAGATATTTGCGGGGATCTGACACTAGTACGAGAGGACCGTGTTGGACGTACCTCTGGTTAACCGGTTGTTTCGCCAGGAGCACCGCCGGGTAGCTAAGTACGGATTGGATAAGTGCTGAAAGCATCTAAGTACGAAGCCAGCCTCAAGATAAGATATCTCTATAAGGGTCGTTGTAGACTACGACGTTGATAGGCTACAGGTGTAAAGGCAGTAATGTCATAGCCGAGTAGTACTAATTGCCCGGAACTTTTTTCTTAACAAGCCTGAAGAAGGTTTGCTATATAAGCGGGATTCAGACCTCTATTTGTTCTTTTTACATCACGTCTTTAAGAAATTAAGGTGGTTATAGCGTTGGGGATCCACCTCTTCCCATTCCGAACAGAGAAGTTAAGCCCAACCACGCCGATGGTACTGCCGTTCAGGTGGGAGAGTAGGTAACCGCCGTCTTTTATAATATATATATTTATATATAGGTTAAGTCCCTTTGTAATGTAGGAATTACGAAGGGATTTTTTTTTGCCTTTATAGATACAAAATAAATAAACTAACTTAACAACTATGCTTTGAGAAAATTTAGATAGTTTTTTATTGTTTTGATAAAGTTTTTACCCTTAAGTGGCACTTTTCTATATAAATCGAAATAATTACTCATATGTCTTTCCATAGAAAATGAAAACGCATATTGTACCTGTTTTTTTCTTAGTTCGTGATTATTATAGAATGAGTCTATGTTTTCTTCGATTACATTTTTCATATATTCAGGGTCAAAATTATCCCAGAAAAAAGCATATTCACTCCCTATTTCCTTTAAGCTAGTCATATCAGAAGAGAACACCGGTTTGCCGAACCTCATGGCGTCAATAACTGGTATCCCAAACCCTTCAAATTTAGACGGAAATACAAATGCATGACAATTCCTATACATCCATACTTTTTCTTCATGTATAATTCGTCCACCTAGAAATACATTGTCTATTTTATCATTCTCGATTTCATTTTGTATCCTTTGTCCATATGCGTTTTCCTTATTTCCACATATATATAAATTATATTGGGGCATAAGTTTCATCATATCAAGTAATACATGAAAATTTTTTTTCTCTCCGATTTCTCCTATTGTGAAAAAGAATTTTTTCTCGCTATTGATGAAATCAGGCTTTTTTTCTTTATCACAAGTTATATCTTTAAGTCCATTGTAATTAACAATAACAGGTATATCGTTTACATCGAAATTTTTGTTTACATCTTTAGCCGTAAATTCTGAGACTACTGTGATTACATCCGCAAGGTTAATTCTGGCTTGGGTTTGTTTATGTTTCCTTTCAATTTTGTGTTTATCTTTTCTTTGATATAGATAATTTAGATCATGAATTGTTAATATCCGGACTGTTTGATTGCTTAAAGGGGTATATTTAATTTGTTGTGTAATTGAATGTGTAATGTCAAATTTAGGAAAAAGAAAAGGGAAGAATTTATATCGTTTAGATACTGCTATATATTTTACTTTATCTCCAAACTTTCCGGTGTACTCTTTTGGTACATATAGTGTAATGTGCATATCCGAATATTTGCTCGGATTATGTAAAAAATAGTCCCCGTAGTATAAACTTAATTGTCCGAATCCGTTTGTAAGATAAGATAAATATCTGAGATCAATGAAGATAGTTCGTTTTTTCATTTTATCTAATACCTCGTGAAATAACTAGGATATTATGGTTGCTATTACTTATTTATGCAAATATTTTTTCTTCTAAATATATATTTTGCTGAAGCATTATATCTAACTTTTCCCAAACCGAATCTTCATCAATCAAATTTAATTTCTCTTCATAAGATAAGGTTTTGTCTTCAGCATATTTAGGATTTATATCATGTAGTTCAATACCTAGATTTGTTGGACTTGGATTGGGTAACCACCCTGCTTTCTTTACACAGGGAGGATATATGGCAAAAGTAGGAACATTAAGGGCTTGCGCAATATGACGAGGTCCGCCTTCATTACCAAAGAAGAAATCAGAAAATGATAATAGAGCTTTGAACTCAATTAAACTCTTAGCTTCTATGTCGATAAAAATACTTTCTGGTTTACCCATATATTCATATAGTGATATAGCTGCATTTTTTTCTCTTTCTCCACCATAGTTGAATATTAGCTGTGCAGTCGGATACTTTTGTATTACACGATTCAAAACATTCCCCATTTTATCTTTAGGCCAGACTTTACCTTCTTTACGCGCTGTGACGGCACAAACTATAATGGGCTTCTCTAAATCTAGTCCTTTAGATTGAAGATATTCTTTATATGATTGTTTCTCTGTTTCTGAAGAATTTAATTTGAAATTGGAATCCTTTATTATTTCGAAATGTTTAGTTAATGGATTCAGAAGTTCTAAAGTTAGAGTTAGATTATCTCTTATTCCATCCGGATAATTATCAACCCTGAAATTATGAAAGAATAAATTATATTCTTTTTTTCGACCAATCCGATAAGGTGTATTTAAAGAAAATACAGAGAAAAAGAGAGTCTTGATTGTAGCTCTGGTATCAATGATAATATCATATTTCTCTTCGCTAACGATCGTCTTCACTTTCTTTACATAACGCGTTATTTTAGCCATATCATAATCACTGAACGTGATTATTTTATCAATATCCGGGTGTCCGGAAAACAGAGGGGCGATATTTTCATTTAATACATAATGAATTTCCGCGTGAGGAAAGGATTTCCTTAAAGAAGTGCAAAGTGCAACTGATAGCGTAGCATCCCCAACACGCCTAAATCTGATTACGAGAATTTTCCTAATCTCCATTTGTGGTACTTATTTATCACAAATATACTACTTTCGTTAAAAAAATGGTAATTATTAAGAGAATGTAGTCTTAAAAATATGATAGGGTTGGTATTTTTATATTTTTTTTGTATAAAAGACGGTTTTTCTACTAAGACTTATTCTTTTTTAAAGAAAGCTTTCTCAGAAAAGATTTACGGCGTTTCCATTGTTCGTCATGGAGTTTTTTTATATTGATGGCCTCTTTTAAATCTGCTTCTATATCCCAATTCCGTTCTTTTATATAGCTGTTCAATACAAATTCATACAGATCCATCCGTCCCGTAAAGCGAGTCAAGTTGTCAAAACACTCTTCTTTAGGAATAATAGTTCCTTCATCAAAAAACTTCATCCTATTAATATCTATAACCGAAAAAGTATATTCATTCTTTTCAGAATGATATAGAACATTAGTCGAATTCAAATCGCCATGTAAAATTCCTTTTTTATGGAGAATGGCTGCAAATTTGGCAAAATCTTTGGCCATAGTGCGGTCAAAGTCCTCCAATTCGATTAGTCTTTCTCTTATGGGAGGAGCATTGTCGCTTCCGGAAATATAATATCCGTATTCAAACAATCCATTCTTTGTTATTTCTATATAGGCGATTTCTCGTGGAGTAGATATTCCTCTTTTACGTAATTCTGTTGCATTGTGAAATGCGCGCTCGGCTTTACTACTACGGAAGAAACCGTATATGATTTTCTGAATACTATTTGGTCGTTTATAGCGTTTTACAACAACTTCATTTAATATATTATCTGATTTATCTAACTCATACTTCTTTATTAAATTTCGCTCAGCATAGAGGATTTCTCCGCTATTCTCAAATATGGTAGGTAATTCAGTGATGAAAGACTTTACAAGAGGATTAGCTTCATATTCGGGACTGATGACTGTTTTTATTTTACTCATATCATTAACCTAAAGAAGAATGATTAAATATCCCGCTTATTTTTTGTTTGAGCTTCAGATAATTGCGTGTAAAAGTATAATTGAAAAAATTATGCCAGTCCTCCATAGAATGACACGGTTCTAATATTATATCGGTTTTAGGTAATGGTGGGTTTAATCTATCGCAGAGATTCGCAACGTAATTGAACATATTGTATTTACCTAAAACATCTGCTTTACATTCGGCTAATATCGATTTCTTACTCTCGTAAATATCTTCTGATATTAATCTGTCAATAATTGAAGTTGCTTGTTCGAAGTTGTGAATATTTATAGGCTGAAAGGAATCTTCTGGAAAATAATCCGATAAATTAGTACATCCGTAATAAAACGGAAAAGTTTCAGCTAAATAACAATCGGATATTTTCTCAGTCCAGTAATAACTCTGTGAGGAGTTTTCTATCACAATATGATACTTATACGGTGCCAATACGTCCCATTTGTCGTCAAAATCGTTGTAGCCTCTGCCAAATATATCTATTTTATCTCCATATTTGGCTTTTAACTTCTCTACAAAATTGATACGATCTAAATGTCCTTGAGTAAAAGCTTTATTGCTGGTAATGACTGAAATTAGTTTAGTCTTAGGTGGGGTAGGTGCTTTTATAAGATTGTCATAATCTAAAGAATACGAACAACTTCCATCTTTCGTTTCGGTATATCCTACAAACCAAGGTAATATAGCAGGACCTAATATTAAGTTGGGATGTATTGTTCCTTCCTGACAAGAGCAAACCATACCAAACTGATTCAGGTATTTCTTTGGATAGACCAGTACAGAACGAGGTTCGGTAGTGAGTAATAGCGTATTCAGAGGTGCTACTTTACAACTTAAAGGCTCTCTTACTCCTTTACCCTGCACCACCAAAAAGTCAGGATCTTTAATATCTTCGTTTATATAGAACCGATATCGCCCATCAGATGATAAACCCTTTCCGCCAGCAGTTTGACGGAACATTATATCTCCTAGGTTTTTACGATAGGGAATAAATTTTACTTTGTACGGTTCTTCTCTGTTAGACACTTATTATGGCTTATTTTTAAAACTCTGATGTAAAATGAAAACGTATATTCTTGAAGTCCTGTTGAGCCATCATCAATACATAATTAGAATCGGCAAGGAAGACATCCCTTCCCTCCTTGTCTTTAGCCATATATTGAGATTTTCTTTTCTTGAAGTTCTCCAACTCATCAGCATCGTCACTTTCTATCCAACATGCTTTATACAGATTAATAGGTTCCCATTTACATTGTGCACCATATTCGTGAAGTAAACGGTATTGTATTACCTCGAATTGAAGCTGTCCTACTGTACCGATAATCTTTCTGCCATTGAACTGATTGACGAATAATTGTGCAACCCCTTCGTCCATCAATTGATCTATACCTTTCTGCAATTGTTTTGTTTTCATAGGATCGGCATTCTCAATATATTTGAACATTTCTGGTGAAAAGCTAGGCAAACCTTTGAAATGCAGATTTTCACCGGATGTTAGAGTATCTCCAATTTTGAAGTTACCAGTATCCGGAAGCCCTACAATATCACCTGCATATGCTTCATCTACAGTTTCTTTTTTCTGAGCCATAAAAGCAGTAGGAGATGAAAATCTCATTTGTCGATTAAATCGAACATGTTTGTAATTTACATTTCGTTCAAATTTTCCGGAACATATTTTTACGAAAGCAATACACGAGCGATGGTTAGGATCCATGTTTGCGTGTATTTTGAAAATAAATCCGGTGAAAGCTTCTTCCTCGGGATTTACCTCTCTTTCTTCTGCTTCTATTGGGCGTGGAGAAGGTGCTATTTGGACGAAACAATCCAGCAATTCCTTTACTCCGAAGTTATTAAGAGCAGATCCGAAAAATACAGGAGCTACCTGTCCTTTTAGATAAACCTCTCTATCCAGATCAGAATAAACTCCATTGATAAGTTCAATATCTTCTCTTAATTTTTTAGCTAAAGAATCTCCTATATGAGTTTCTAGTTCAGGATTGTTTATGTCTTTAAATTCGATAGACTCTGTAACTGTTTGCTTGCTAGGGGTGTATAAATCTAATTTCTGCTCAAATATATTGTATACACCTTTGAATCGTTGTCCGCTGTCGATAGGCCAGCTGAGTGGGCGTACACCGATTTTTAACTCTTCTTCCAATTCATCCAACAGATCGAAAGGATCTCTACCATCCCTGTCCATTTTGTTGACAAAGATCATCACCGGGGTATTTCTCATACGGCAAACTTCCATGAGCTTGCGAGTCTGTGCTTCTACCCCTTTGGCGGAATCTACTGCAATGATAACACTATCTACTGCTGTCAGAGTCCGGTAAGTATCTTCTGCGAAGTCTTGGTGACCAGGAGTATCCAGAATATTGATCTTGTAATTATTATATTCAAATCCCATGACGGATGTAGCAACCGAAATACCGCGTTGTTTTTCGATCTCCATCCAGTCAGATGTCGCAGTCTTTTTTATCTTATTGGATTTTACAGCACCTGCCACATGAATAGCTCCCCCAAATAAAAGTAATTTTTCGGTAAGAGTAGTTTTTCCCGCGTCAGGGTGACTGATAATAGCAAATGTACGTCTTCTGTGAATTTCTTTTTCTAATTCTGTCATATAAATATATTCCTTCAGTAAGGAATCTGTTTTTTATTTTAAGGTGCAAAGATAATACTTTATACTGTTAGATAGAAATAGTTAGTGAAACCAATAAACGAAAAAAGGTATCTAAATTATAGATACCTTTTTTCTACATTATAGTTTTGAATAATTACTTTAACTCAAGTTCTTTGATTAGGCGTGGGCAATTCATTATTTTATCTATTGTATATAATACATAACGAATATCTACGCTGATAGTGCGTTGCAATTTAGGTTCGAATACGATGTCGCCGCTCAAAGCTTCCCAGTTGCCATCGAATGCAAGACCGATAAGTTCTGCTTTACCATTGAAAACAGGGCTTCCGGAGTTTCCTCCCGTAATATCATTATTTGATAAGAAACCGACGTGCATAGTTCCGTCAGCATCTGCATATTGTCCCCATTGCCTAGCTCTCAGATTCTCTAATATATAATCCTGAACTGCAAACTCAGGTTCATTCGGGTTCTCCTTTTGAAGTACTCCTTCTGTTGTGGAGTAATAGTCATACGTAACAGCATCGGCTGGCTCATATCCACCTACCGATCCATAACTGAGACGTTGGGTGAAATTGGCGTCGGGAGAGAATGCTTTATCGGGTTCCATTTCCATGAGGGCAGCCATGAAGTTACGTGCACCTTTGTCAATTGTAGGATAATATGGCGAAAGGTCTTCTACAAGTTTCATACGTGCATCTGCTACTGATTTGGCTAGCTCTACAGCTGGATCTTTTTCGAAATCTTTTACAGAACCCTTTCTGATTAGTGCGGTTAGGTTTTGAATATCTGTAAGCTTACTGTTTTTATAAACCCATTCGGCGTATTTGTTATAATCGCCTTTGAATTTTTTGTTAATTGTTTCGTATATGCTTGGAAGGTAGGCCGAAGGGACTTTTTCGGCATAAAGTTGTAATAATGCCGGCATTACTTGTCTGTCCAGTTCAGGCACATAATCTTTGTATTGTTCGGCAAGACGACTTTTTACGTAAGCACAAAGCTCTTCTTTATCTTGTATACCCGAATTACTAACAATATCTGCAAATCGGATGATTTCTATTCCATTACTAAAGGTTTCACCAAAATATGTACCTATAGCAACAGATTTACCGGTTGTTTGGTATGCATCCTTAAGGCTGGATAATACATTTCCGTATTTAGCTTGTGCCGACGGATTATTTTTTATCCAGTTGTCGAGACGATTTTCAAGTGCACGTTTATCTTCAACTACACGAAGTTTCTTTAATGCTTGATTCATTCCCATCGCATTTTTCCAGTAATTAGAACTTCTGCTGAATTTTACTGCATATTTGATACGTACTGCATCATCAGCATTCATGGCTTTCTTCCAGATGTCTTGTTTTACTGTGCGGACTTCTATTCTGGGGATATTCTCAGACTCCATCATTTGTTCAATACCCCACGAGGATAGATAGCGCTCCGTACTTCCCGGATAACCGATTGTCATAGCATAGTCTTTATCTTTATATCCTTTCAGAGAGACAGGAACAGAATATTTAGGACGGTAAGGCACGTTGTCTGCACTATGATTTGCTGCCTGATTGCTTTTGTTTGCATATACACGGAATACGGCGAAATCTCCTGTATGGCGAGGCCATTGCCAGTTATCAGTATCTCCCCCGAATTTTCCGATAGATGAAGGTGGTGCAAATACCATTCTCACATCCTTGAATACTTCGTAAACTATCAGATAATATTTATTCCCTGTGTAAAACGGTACTATACGAGCGTTCAAGAATTCATTGTCATTATATTGTGAAAGAATATCTCTTGAAGCAACATCTATAGCTGAGTTTCTTTCTTCTTCAGTCATGCCATCTGTTACATTTGCTGTAACCTGTGCTGTTACATCCTCTGTCTTTTGCAGGAAAGATACTGTCAGCCCTTCGGTATATAATTCTTCCGCATTCGTTTGACTAACAAACCCGTCTTTCAGGTAGTCATGTTCTACTTCACTATGTTTTTGAATAGCTCCATATCCACAATGGTGGTTGGTGAAGATAAGCCCTTCTTTCGAAACTGCTACACCAGTGCAGCCTCCTCCGAATATTACAACTGCGTCTTTTAAGGATGGATTGTTTTCATTATATAAATTATCGATGGGAAATGTGAAACCCAATTCTTTCATACGGGCAGCACTCTGCCTGTTCAATTCTTTTAGAAGCCACATCCCTTCATCAGCACTGGCTGATAAAAACATAAAGAAAGCTCCTAATAGTAGTACAACTTTTTTCATCTTTTATTATTTAACTTATTCATAATTATTATTTCTTCTTTTTGACAAATTTATCAATCATCGGAATCTCTGATAATGGTAAATCTCTTTTTATCAATATTCCGAGGAAAATGGCTAACAGTATGGTATTGAATCCCATCCGTAGCCATTGATTCTGGATACCTGTAATGGTACTGATCCCATATAATACCAAAGCGAGTATAAAGTATAAACTAATAGTTTTAACATCGTAAGGTATAGGGCGATATTTTCGCTCGAAATAGTAAGACAAGAGCATCATAACTGCGTTACAGATAAGCGTAGCCCATGCACTAGCAATATATCCGTATATAGGTACAAATATGATATTCAGGGCAATGGTTATTACACAGCCTATGAGAGAGAATATGGCACCGAAATATGTCTTGTCAATCATTTTATACCAGAATGAAAGATTGAAATAAATTCCGAAAAGTATATAACCGATCATGATAATTGAGACCACATTCAATCCTTCATAATACTGTGCACTACGGATAAAATATTTGATTATATCCATATAGAACATTACTCCCAGAAATATGATCAAAGAGAAAATTACAAAGTATTTCATCGCTTCGGTATAGGCTCTGTCATTATTTGCATCCTTGTTTTTCGCAAAAATAAAAGGTTCATAGGCAAAACGAAAGGCTTGTGTAAACATCATCATAATGATAGCCAGCCGTGAGCAGGCACTATAAATACCTAATTGTTCCAATGCATATTCTTTATCATCAAACAGATAAGGATATATGATTTTATCGACAGTCTGGTTCAGTATTCCTGCAATTCCCAGAATAAGGAGGGGAAAACTATATTTTACCATTCTGTTTAAAAGAGTTTTATCTATAGTGTATTTAAATCCTGTAAGTTCGGGTAATAACAAGATGAGTGAGACAGATGAGCCAATGAGGTTTGCTACAAAGACGTATCCTACCTTATAATCAGGATTGTAAAACCAGTCAATAAGGTTAGAGTAGTTTTCGTTTATTCGAGGACAAATTAATAAGAAAAATATAGTGAAAACTACAGTTGTAAATATTCCGCCTAGTTTTACGAAAGCAAACTTTAGAGGTCTTTTCTGATACCGGAGATAGGCAGAAGGGATACTGGTGAAAGCATCTATTGCGACAATTATTGCCATAATTGCAATATAGTCGGGGTGGTCTGCATATTCCAGAAAAGAGGATATGGGATGAAGAAAAATAAGGCTAAGAGCAACAAATAGGAGAGATAGAGATGCAACAAAAAGTAATGAAGTTGAATATACTTTTATGGGTTCATCTTCTCCTTTATTGACAAAACGAAAGAATCCGGTTTCCATGCCGAAAGTCAGAATTACAGCTATTAGAGCCGTAAAACTGTAAATATTGGTCATGATTCCGAATTCGCCCGTAGCCAGTACTTGTGTATATACCGGAACGAGGCACCAGTTTACAAATTTGCCTAAGATACTACTCAAGCCATAGATGGCTGTATCTTTGGCTAGGCTTTTCATTCCTCCTGCCATTTCCTAATTTTTTCAAGTGCAAAGGTAATATATTTCATATGGATATGATTCTTTATCGTTTTATATTATCTAAGAACAAATAATTTTGAAAAATAAATCCAAAATTATGTAAAACTGAAACATAACCTAGTTTGTACATTTGTGAGCAAATTATTTATGAGAAAGTTTTTATTAGTCATATTATCTGTTCTTTATTTGATAATCTCTATCGGATTTATCAATTACAAAGTGTATTGTCAGGATAGACTAGTAAAAACAACAATCGTAACTGACAATCATAGTTGTGATAAATGCTTAGATTGCCCACTGAAAAAATGTGAAAAGGAGGGGACTTGTTGTAAGCCTGCGAATGAGCATATTCAACTAAAAGTCGATCAAAATCATTCTTTACATTATATCAATATTACTCCTCAACAATTAGCAATTCTGGATATACTTTTCTCCCGAATGGATATTCTTGATTTTGCCTCTATTGGTAAAAAGATTTATTCTATTATCGGCGCTCCACCTTTTCAGGAGCAAATTCCAATACATTTTATTAACTGTACTTACCTCATTTAAATCTATCCGGATTTAATAAAAACTGTCTATTGTCTTTACCTGAAAGATATATAGATAACTCCTTATGTTTAAGCTCTAAATAATAGACTCTTTTTTTGATGAAAGGGGTAGATGAGCCTAGACTCTTTTAAATTATCATTCTAATTATAAATATTTTAAATATGAAAAATCTGTTTGTTTTAATTGCTTTATTATTTAGTTCTTGTACAGTTAATAATCTGGTAACTCCAACCCATGAAGCCGGCAACTTGCCTCGGAAGGAAGGCAAACATTATGTCTTGATGGTAAATGGTGAGTGTGAAATATGCCAGAATGAAATAGAGAAAATCGCACGGTTTCATGTTCCGGGGGTGAAATTTGCCTACTGGCTTCAATATGACAAGAAGTTACTGTTAGATTTTGATGAAAATAAAACAAATATCGACTCAGTAAGTATTGCTCTGGCCAGATGGGGATATGATACGGAAAGGCATATCGCAGATGCAAAAATATATAATGCCTTGCCTCACTGTTGCAAATACAGATGAAAATAAAATTTAGCCATTTGATACCAACAATCATAAAAAAGACATTCTTGATAATAATTATTTATTTATTAGTTACATTTGTAATTAAATACCTTAATATTGATTAAATGAGCTATTATCACCTCGCAGAACTGATTCATCAAAAGGCTTTGAGATATAAATCCCGTACGGTTATTAAGTACAGGGACTTTAGTGAGAAAAAGTGGAAGAATGTTTCGTGGCAACGTTTTTCCGAGTCCACGATGAAGACCGCATGGGCAATGGCTGAAATAGGAATTGAGACGCAGGAGAATATTGGTATTTATTCGCAAAATATGTACCCTTACCTGCTTGTTGAGTTTGGAGCTTATGCCAATAGGGCTGTAAATATTCCTATCTATGCTACTTCTTCGCCCCATCAGGTAGAATATATTGTAAACGATGCCAATATCAATACAATCTTTGTGGGAGAACAGTTTCAGTATAATAATGCTTTCAAAGTACAGCAACATTCTGATATATTAAAAAGGCTGATTATATTCGATTCTAAAGTCAAGCTCCATCCGGAAGATAAAACTTCCGTTTATTTTGAAGATTTTATTGCATCAGGGGAGAATTCAGAAGCTGAGGTGAAAGTTTCGGTAAGAATGAAAGGTATAAACGATCATGACATTGCGTGTATTATCTATACGTCGGGTACTACCGGAGAACCTAAGGGTGTAGTACTTGAACATTCATCCTTTGCTGAGGTTTTTAGAATACATGATGAGCGTCTGCCGATGCTTTCGGATAAAGATGTGTCTATGAATTTTTTGCCTTTAGCTCATGTTTTTGAGAAGGCATGGACTTATTATATCCTGCATGTAGGGATGACTATGGCCATTAATACGGATGCGAAAGAGATACAAAAATCTATTAAGCAGATCAGACCTACGGTGATGTGTAGTGTTCCCCGTTTTTGGGAAAAAGTCTATCAAGGGGTATATGATAAAATAGAAAACTCGAAAGGATTAATGAAATGGCTGTATAGCGATTCAATAAAAACGGGTAAAAAGTATAATCTCGATTATAAAAACAATGGGCTGAAACCTCGTTTGGGGAATGCGATAAAGTTTCATTTCTATAATAATACCATCTTCCGAATTCTGAAAATGGTTATCGGAATCGAAAAAGGGAACTTATTCCCTTGTGCAGGAGCTCCGCTTTCCGATTCTATAAATGAATTTCTACAATCAGTAAATATACCTTTAATAGCAGGTTATGGACTTACCGAAACAACTGCTACGGTAAGTTGTTATCCTCTAAAACATTTCATAATACATTCTGTCGGGAAAGTGATGCCCAATGTTCAGGTAAAAATAGACCCTGTGAATAACGAGATATTGGTAAAAGGGAAAACGGTAATGAAGGAGTATTACCGTAAACCCGAAGAAACAGCTAAGGTATTTACCGAAGATGGTTTTTTCAGAACAGGAGATGCCGGTGAACTGATTCATGGTGATGTGATCGTCCTTCATGAACGAATAAAAGATTTGTTTAAGACCTCGAACGGTAAATATATTGCACCGCAGGCTATCGAAACTTTGTTAGCTACGGATAAGTATATCGATATGATAGCTATTATTGGAGATGAGGTGAAATTTGTGAGTGCTCTAATAGTTCCTAACTATCCGGCTATTGAAAAATGGGCAGAGGAAAATAACGTAAAATACGATACAATGGCGGAGTTGCTTCACAATAAAGAGCTGAACTCTATGATTGCCGGACGTATCGAAATACTTCAGGCAGATTTGGCTCCTTACGAGAAAGTGAAGAAATTTGTGATGCTTCCCGAGCCGTTTACAATGGAGAATGGTGCATTGACAAATACATTGAAAATAAAAAGGAAAGCAGTTGCCGAAATGTACAAAGATATTATTGCCGAAATGTATGCGGAGTAGACTGAATGGCAGGAATATATATACACGTACCTTTTTGTAAAACTAGATGTATTTACTGTGACTTCTATACCCGTACAGATTTAAGTAAAAAGAGTCCGTATGTAGCCGCTTTGTGTAAAGAAATCGAACTTGCTACCGATTATCTGGATGGGGAGGCTATCAATACTATCTATTTTGGAGGAGGTACTCCTTCTCAATTAACTATTGAGGAATTAAAATTAATTCTTAATACTATTTCTGATCGTTTCACAATAAACGAAAATCCCGAAATTACTTTAGAGGCTAATCCCGATGACTTGAATGAAGAATATCTCTCTTCTCTTCTCGCGATTGGCTTCAACCGTCTTAGTATGGGAGTACAGAGTTTTAATGACGAACATCTGAAATCTCTGAATAGACGACACTCTTCGCAAAAGGCTATTGATGCTGTGAGGATGTCGCAACAGGCAGGATTTAAGAATATCAGTATAGACCTGATATATGGGCTTCCACAACAGACTATGTCCGATTGGACAGAATCTTTAGATAAGGCGATCAGCCTCGATATACAACATATATCTTCTTATCATCTTATATACGAAGAGGGTACTAAATTATTTAAACTATTGAATTCGGGTAGAGTAAATCCTGTAGATGAAGATACAAGTCTGGATATGTTTTCTCTGATGATTGATAAACTGTCAGAAGCTGGCTTCATTCATTACGAGATATCTAATTTTGCTAAAGATGGGTATTTCTCCCGACATAACAGTTCTTATTGGTTGGACGAAAAATATCTGGGTTTAGGACCCTCTGCACATTCGTATAATAAGACTCATCGGACATTTAATGTGCCTTCGATAGCAAAGTATATCAAGGGTATAGAATCTGGATTTCCTGATATAGAAATAGAAAGATTAGATACAAACACCCGTTACAATGATTTTGTCCTGACAGGGATGAGGACTATGTGGGGTGTATCTGCCGAAAAACTTAAAGAACAGTTTGAGGAAAAATATCTGACTTATTTCGAGAAAAATATACGAAAACATATCGAATCGGGTTCGGTCTGGAAAGATAAAGAAGTATATAAGCTGACAAGAACAGGCATTTTTATATCCGATGCTGTTATGAGTGATCTTATGTATGTTTGATAACTGAATATAAAAAACTAAAGATATACGATGCCGTTTACTTTTTCTCATCCTGCCGTGATGCTTCCTTTGGCTTATCTTCCGAAGAGATGGATATCGTTAACAGCACTGATCATCGGAAGTATGATCCCCGATTTTGAATATTTCATCAGGATGAAACCGTTCAGTCTGTATAGTCATACCTTAGCAGGAGTGTTTTGGTTCGATCTTCCTTTGGCTATTCTACTGGCTTTTATCTTTCATAATACTGTGAGGAATAGCCTATATAATAACTTACCAGCTTTTCTCCAAATCAGGTTTGCAGACTTCAAAAGTTTCGATTGGAATAGTTATTTTCGGCAAAATTGGGTTGTCGTAATTATTTCTGCTCTGATTGGTGCTTTTTCCCATCTGTTATGGGATAGCTTTACACATGAGACAGGCTATTTTGTTGAACGGTATTCTTTGTTGTCAAATAAAATCTCTCTAAGTTCTTTTGCAGTTCCTGTCTATAAAATAATGCAGCACGGAAGTACTTTGGTCGGAGGGTTGATTCTATTGCTTGTGATATTTAAGCTCCCAAAGAGTAAGCAAGAAGTTTACAAAATTAGCTGGCAATACTGGAGTATTTTCGCGGTTATAGTTGTTTTGGTTCTTATGACGCGTTTTTTATTAGGACTTGATTATAGATTATACGGACAAGTTATTGTTACTTTTATATCGGCTATAATGATTGCTCTTATTTTAACACCCTTTGTTGTTCCTCATAAGAATGTAAAATGAGAAGATTGAGAGATTGCATAGAACCCCAATTAGATATTGCAGAGGAAAGTTATCCTAAGGTGTTGGAACTAATTCTTGGCTATGAAGAATTTGTCGATGCAAATGGAGATGAGAATAATGAAGAATATAAAAACATAGAAAAGCAAATACATGAAATTGTGAAAAAAGATATGAGTTTATATTCATTTTGGGAAACTTGGGAAGGTGAAGGGCCAGAAGTGACAGCATTTAGAATAAGTTTACCTGAACCTTTTTATATAGAAGATTTAACTCCTGAAGAAGTAATGGAAATTATACGTAGGTTGAAATCACAAGACTTTGCGTCTGTAAAGAGCCCTTTTGGCAAAATGTTTTCACCTTACCTTGGAAATTATTACCACAAACTCTTGAAAATAAATTTAAAAAAATACAGGTTTTCTTATTTTCTAGTACAAAAAGGTGGAATAGAATTGACAGCGGAAGAAATTCTGAAATGCATTTTATGAGTTTTTTGTCTTATATCGTAAAGGCAGAATTTTCCAATTCTATTAAAAATCAATACCTTTGAATCCTTAAATCTTGATAAATAATCAATAATAAAAATATGAAATACAAATCGATTATGGCTATTGCATTAGGAGCAGGTTTAATGGCTTGCGGTTCGGGCAAAGATAAAGCTGAAAACGTAAACACTGACCCAATTATTGGGAAATCAACAATCACAATTAAGGAGGGTGTTATGACTCCCGAAGCTTTATATAGCTTTGGTCGGGTGAGTGATATCCAGTTATCTCCCGATAAGTCTAAAATTCTTTATGGGGTTACTTACGTGAGTGTAGAACAAAATAAATCGAATCGCGAATTATTTACAATAAATCTTGATGGGACCAACAGCAAACAAATAACGCAAACACCTAAGGGCGAAAATAATGCAATTTGGGTGAAAAGTGGTTCTAAAATAGCATTTTTGAGTAGTGAAAGCGGTTCTTCGCAGATTTGGGAAATGAATCCGGATGGAACAGAAAGAACTCAAATCAGTGATATCGAGGGTGGGGTAGATGGTTTCAACTATTCTCCTGATGGAAGAAAAGTGCTTTACTTTAAAAATATAAAATACGGAGAACGTACAGCCGATAAATATCCTGACCTGCCTCAAGCATCGGGACGTATTATCGAAGACTTGATGTATAAGCATTGGGATCATTGGGTAGAAGAAATTCCTCATACATTTATTGCTGACTTTGACGGTTCTAAATTGACGAATCATGTTGATATTATCGGAGAAGACCAGCCTTATGAGTGCCCTATGCTTCCTTTTGGAGGAATGGAGCAATTGGCATGGAGCCCTGATAGTAAAACAATAGCTTACACATGCCGTAAGAAAAAAGGTATGGAATATACCCTTTCTACTAATTCGGATATTTATTTGTATAACCTAGATACTAAGGAAACAAAGAATATTACCGAAGGAATGATGGGGTATGACATCAATCCTGTTTTTTCTCCTGATGGAAAATATATTGCTTGGCAAAGTATGGAGCGTGACGGATATGAATCGGATAAAAACAGATTGTTTGTGATGAATCTTTCGTCAGGTGAAAAAACTTATGTGACTGAAAGTTTCGATTATAATACTGATTTTGCTGCATGGGCTCCTGACAATCAGAGCATGTATATAGTAACCTGTGTAGAGGCGAAAACGCAGATATATCAGGCGTATATTCATACTAAAGAAATTAAACCGATTACTCAAGGAGTACATGACTACGAATCTTTTGTAGTTGCGGGAGATGACAAGTTGATTGCAATGCGTCATTCAATGTCCCAACCAAATGAAATTTATTCGGTTAATACTTCGAATGGAGAAGCAGCTCAGGTTACTTCTGAAAATAAGCATATTCTTGACCAGATACAAATGGGTAAAGTCGAGGAAAGATGGATTGCTACTACAGATGGTAAGAAAATGTTGACTTGGGTAGTTTATCCACCTAATTTCGATCCTAATAAGAAATATCCGGCATTATTGTATTGTCAGGGAGGACCTCAAAGTACAGTAAGCCAGTTTTGGTCGTATCGTTGGAATTTGCAGACTATGGCTGCGAACGGATATATTATAGTAGCTCCTAACCGTAGAGGCTTGCCTGGATTCGGACAAGAGTGGAATGAGCAAATTAGTGGTGATTATGGTGGTCAGAATATGAAAGATTATCTTTCGGCTATTGATGCTTTGTCTAAAGAGCCTTTTGTAGATGAAACAAAATTAGGATGTACAGGTGCAAGCTATGGAGGCTTTTCTACTTACTGGTTAGCAGGAAACCATAATAAACGCTTCAAAGCATTCTTGTCTCATGCCGGAATCTTTAATCTGGAAGCTCAATATCTGGAAACAGAAGAGATGTGGTTTGCTAATTGGGATTTGGGTGGCCCTTTCTGGGACAGAAGTAATTCTATTGCCCAAAAGTCTTATGCAAATTCTCCTCACAAATTTGTGCAGAACTGGGATACTCCGATTATGATTACTCACGGAGAATTAGACTACCGTATTCTGGCTTCTCAAGGTATGATGGCTTTCAATGCTGCGAAATTGAGGGGTATTCCTACTCGTATGCTTATTTATCCGAACGAAAATCACTGGATAGCTCAGCCACAGAATGGAATCTTATTCCAACGTGAATTTGCGAGATGGTTCAATGAGTACCTGAAATGATTTTCTGGATATTTATAATCTATTGATAAAAAGATAAGTATAAAATGCGGTGCAAAAAAAGAGTGTTTTTCTATAAAAAATATCTAAAAATATTTGGATAATGAAAGATTGCACTCTATCTTTGCATCGCATTTCAGAGGAAGTGTCACTTCAAAAAACGGTGTGGTAGTTCAGTTGGTTAGAATACCTGCCTGTCACGCAGGGGGTCGCGGGTTCGAGTCCCGTCCATACCGCTGGGAGCCTAAGACAAGAGGCGCCAACAGTAAGACAAGTCCTTCATATTCAGTGAATATGGAGGACTTTTTCTTTTTATCCTGTCTTAGTCGAAAGCCAAGAAAAAGACAAAAAAAGACAAAGCATCTAACCCAATTCGTACCCCTTTTTTAAAAAAGGTGCAGGGGGTACGAAAAATCACTTTATAGGGGGTACGATTTGTCCTAAATTGGCAGTATGTTGTCGCCATTTGGCAGTGTGCATAAAACTCATTTACAGATAGTTATAAGTAATTTTGTAACATTAAAAAATGAGTTTATGAAAAGTACATTTAAGATTCTTTTCTATTTGAAAAGAGACAAAGAAAAATCAGATGGTTCAATACCTATTTTTGGGAGGATTACGATTGACGGACAAGCAAGCCGTTTTAATACTAAATATAGTATTAAACCTGAATTATGGGACACGAAATCTTCTACTATCATTGGCAAAACAAAAGAAGCCCTTGAAATCAATTCTGTTTTAGAAGCTATTAAAACGAGTGTTTATAATGTATATCACGAATTACTTACCCGTGAAAACAATGTAAATGCCGAAAGGGTAAAAAATATCTTTCTCGGTCTTGAAATAAAACATCAAACTGTTCTCGAACTTTTCCAACGCCACAATGAGGATCTTGCCAAATTAGTCGGCATAAGTAAATCTAAAGAAACACTCCAAAAATATGAAGTTGCCTATAGACGCATGGCTGGCTTCATCAAGGAGTATTATAATGTATCAGATATTTCTTTGAAAGAAGTAAATCATATGTTCCTGCATAATTTCGAGATTTACCTGATGACTACCTGTAAATGCAAAGAAAATACGACTGCAAAATTCCTACAACGTTTCCGAACCATTATTATCATGGCGAAAAACAACGGTTGGATACATATTGACCCGTTTGCCAATTTCAAGATACGATTCAAAAAAACGGATCGTGGCTACTTAACACAACAGGAGATTGATATAATTATGTGTAAGAAATTCGCTTCCGAACGTCTTGAACGAGTAAGGGATATATTCATTTTCAGTTGCTTTAGCGGACTTGCATACATAGATGTAAAGAATTTGCGCCAGTCAAATATTCGTACTTCTTTCGATGACGGATTGTGGATTATGGGCAAACGAGAAAAAACAGGCGTAAATTATAATGTGCCTTTACTTGATATCCCAAAGCAAATTATAGAGAAATATTCGGGTAAATTGCCAGATGATAAAGCACTTCCGGTAATGAGTAATCAAAAGATGAATGAATACCTCAAAGAAATCGGAACAATCTGTGGAATTGATAAAAATTTAAGCTATCACCTTGCAAGACATACGTTTGCGACTCTCACGCTTACAAAAGGTGTATCTATCGAAAGCGTGTCAAAGATGTTAGGGCATACTAATATCAAAACTACCCAAATTTACGCACGAATTACTGATGTTAAAGTCAGCAATGATATGGCTTCTTTTGCTGAAAAACTGGAAGAAAAGAGAACCAAATCTAAATCTAAATTAGATCAACTCTTTGAGTGCCTTTCACTACGTGAAAAAATGGCTTTATTTAATCTTCCCGGCACTTTGTCTGATGATCCCGAAAGATTAAAGCGAATATCCGTCATGTGGCACAGCCTTTCGGAAGAAGAAAAATCCTCTCTCTGGTCAAACACCTTTGAAAGTGAGAATAATTTAACTTTCAAACCAATGAAAGCTAAAACCCAGGTCGCTGTTTAACCCATTAAATATATTTATCATGGAATTACAGATTATTCAAAGTAAGATTTATGAAATCCGGGGTATGCGTGTCATGTTAGATTATGACCTCTCCGAGTTATATCAGGTTGAAACAAAAAACCTGAAACGTTCTGTCCGGCGGAACATAGACCGCTTCCCACCCGATTTTATGATAGAACTCACAAAAGATGAGTACGATTTTTTAAGGTGCAATTTTGGCACCTTAGAAAATCAAGGTCAAGGACAACACGTAAAATACTTACCCTTTGGTTTTACAGAACAAGGTATAGCCCAACTTTCAAGCGTTCTTAACAGTACGCTGGCCATTCAGGTTAATATATCTATCATCAGAGCTTTTGTCGCCTTACGACAATATGCACTGGGATATGCGGAATTAAATCGTAAACTGGAGGAATTTATGGTGGAAACAAATATGCAGTTCAGTGATATTTACCAGGCTCTTACCGAACTGGCATCACAAAAAGAACTGGAAAATAAACCCCGTAAACGTATTGGTTTTAATGTTCAACACAATGAAGAATAATATAATTATGGAACGAGGATATATAAATATTAAAGAAAACAATGAAAATCAACTGATTGTTGAAGCAAAACTTGTAAATTGCACCCTATGGGTAACGAAACATCAAATTGCCGACTTATTAAATGTATTCGTCAATACGATTGGTAACAACTTTCGGAGTATATTCAAATCCGGGTTACTCCATGAGGAAGATGTTACCCGAATACATAAATTTGAGAGCAATGGGCACCCATGCGAAACGGTACTGTATAATCTGGAAGCACTGATATTTGTCAGCTACCGTGTAGCATCTTTTGAAGCAAGGGCTTTTCGAGAATGGGTAATGAAAGCACTAACCGAATATACCCGGAATGATAATAAAAAGACAGCCGAAGTTCTGATAGTATATAACCTGCATTCTAAACTTCCGGCTATTTCAATGAATTAATAAACGTTTAATACATTCAGATATGTATAATATAATTGAAAAGTAGTCCACTTAGTAATTGAAAAGTATACCACTAAGTGTCTCGGACGAGATGGGTTAAAGATATTTATTCTTCATTAGA
>JAWDXP010000024.1:0-19687 GCA_032477055.1 Dysgonomonas sp.
ATGCAGGCGGCGTATAGAATTAAATGTTGTCTGAGCCTTGCAAAGGCGAGTTTTATTTAATTCAGCCGACAAATCATTGACAGGTCGCCGAGAGATGCACCCTTGATTTTTTGCTTCGTTTTGCATCAAGGCAAAATGAAGGACAAGAAACCTATAGGTTTTGCGTCAGTAATAAAAGAACGTTTACTTTTCTATGATACGAGCCGATTTATTCAGTGTTGCGGCTTGTCCGATAGGGTTCGCTAATCTGTTCAGGTAATTATTAACAAGAATAATATTATCCGTTTTTTGTCCGTCTAATTGAATAAAAAACGAACTACCCTTTTCGGGGAAGCATCCCTGTATGAACATATCCTTCACATCGGTCACTTCCATTACAGGCTTAGTTGCCAACGGTTTTGGATTATACACATTATTGATACGGACATTTTCAGTTTCGCTGATTTTGAAAGCAGCACCAATCTTGGTACTTACCCGCACATTATCCAAAGTAATATCTCTTGCTTTATTGATTACAAAACCGGTCTCGGCATTGATATTTATATCGCTGAAAGAAATATTCGAAATAGGCGCTTCTTCAATTCCAAGTACAGTACATGCTGTATTCACTTCCGAACCTGTCAAACCCGAAATATGTATATTCCTGAAAATAGGTGTACGTTCCGAAAACTCTTCGGCAGGAACATTCGAATAGAAAAGATTAAGAGTAATAGCTTCCTTTGCAATATTTTTCATCACAATATTACTCACCCTTATTTCTTCGACTATACCTCCTCTTCCTCGTGTTGATTTCAGGCGGATACCTCTGTCCGTACCATCGAATACACAGTTCGAAATAGTTACTTTACGGACACCTCCCGACATCTCGCTACCGATAACCACACCTCCATGTCCTGCCAGCATCACACAATTGGTAATTGTGATATTTTCGCAAGGTGTCGCATATTCTCTGCCCTGCAAATCACGTCCCGATTTAAGGGTAATACAATCGTCTCCCACAGTAATATGGCAGTCCGAAATCAATACATTTTTACAGGAAGACGGATTTATACCGTCCGTATTAGGCGCATCGGGATTGTTTATAGTAACACCCTGTACAGTTACATTCTCGCAAAATTCGGGATTGATAGTCCAGAAAGGCGAGTTGATTATAGTTACATCTTGTATCTTAAAATCTTTGCATTTATAAGGCTGCATCAAAGACGGACGAAAAAAACGTTTTCCTAAAGTCCTTTTCCAGTCTGATTGTTCTTCGATAGTGAAATTCGGATTTTCTTTACTCCACATTTCCTGATAGCCAGCCAGTTCTTTTCTGAAGTTTTCATCTTTGTGAGCCCCTTCGATACTAAAAGTACCGTACCACCATCTTTTACCGTTTCCGTCAATCGTGCCTTCACCTTTTATGGTAATATTCTCCTGCTCGTAAGCATAAATCATCGGGCAGAAACTTTTCATCACGACTCCCTCATACCGCATTTCGACAAAGGGAGTATATTCTGAAAAATCATCCGAAAATTTAATCGTCGCACCTGCCTCTATATCAAGAGTGATATTACTTTTCAGAACGATAGGCCCTGACAGGTATGTTCCTGCAGGAAAAAAAAGTGTTCCTCCCCCTTCGGATGAAAGCTTATCAATCGCTTTCTTTATAATGGCTGTATTCGATGTCTTTCCATCCCCTTTTCCTCCGAAAGTTTTCAGGTTAATAACATCCGCTTTCGCAAGAGTACAGAGGCATAAAAGAACACTTAACAAACAGTAGTTTTTCATTTCAGTAATTTGTCTAGTTTTTCTACGGCAATTTTTACTTTCTCTTTTTCAGGGTCTTTGAAAAGGTTGAACGGTTGCGCAAGGAAATCGCTGCAAATACCTTTCAATGAAAGTGCTGTCTTTATCCCTTTGATATAGCTGGAACCGAACTGTCCGATACCATACAATTCCTGACTTACAAGCATCATTTTGTTTTGCAGTTCGATAGTTTCGTTCACATTTTTGCTTGCCGCAGCATTATATACATCGACAAATATTTCGGGATATACATTAGCTCCACCCGATACACCTCCGCTAGCTCCCATCAAAACTACCGAAGCCATCATTTCCTCAGGTCCGACAAACAATTCAAATTCGGGTTGGTCTTTAAACAGAGTCAGAAGCTTACAGAAATAAACGCCGTTTGCCGAACTGTCTTTCAATCCTATTACATTTTTATGTCTGGATAATGCCATCACCGTATCGGGTTCTATCATGGTTTTTGTATGCGAAGGCATATTATACAAATAGAGTGGTAAAGAGCATTTATCAGCTAAAAGCGTATAATATTCGATTAATTCGGGTTGTCCCAAGGCAAAATAATACGGAGGTGCGGCAACCACCGCTTCCGCTTTATATTCTGCGGCAATTTCCGCCAGTTTAATACTTTCATATACAGAGGTATCAGTTATTCCCACCAAAACAGGAACACGACCGTTAACGCAAACACAGGTCTTTTTTATAAGCTCGGCTTTGATTTTCACGCTCAAATGTTGAGCCTCTCCTGTAGTTCCAAGAATAAAAATTCCGCTGACACCTCCTTTGATAAGGTGTTCAACCAGATTTTCAACTCCTTTAGTATCTAAAGTATCTGTATCTATTAACGGTGTAATCATCGGAGGAACAATTCCCCGAAGTATGTTTTTTTTCATAATATCTTATATTTTATATGTTTTCTTTATTCTTGCTTTTTATAAATTTAGAAGCAATCATACTTAGCAAAAGCCCCACACAGAAAATCGTTAATGTTCCGAATACGATTGTCAAATAACTATGGAAAATCGTTTGACCGCTGAATGTCATCCACGCAATCAGGGCAACACCACAAATCGCTCCGACCAAAGCATACGCTCCTTTTACATTTTTCGAGATATATCCGAGTAAGAATAACCCGAGCATTCCTCCACTAAAAATAGCGGCTAGGCTCCACCATGCATCCAGCGCACTTTTAACCGAAATCATTGCTAATCCGACCAACATACCTGCCACGCCTAACAAAAAAGATGAAGAATAAAGAACCTTCATACTTTTCTTCTCATCTGTAGCCTTTCCGTTTCTTTGGAAAAAGTCTGTCAGAATAATCGTAGCCCCACTATTGATACTAGTCGAAATCGTACTCATTCCTGCTGAAAAAATAGCTGCAATCAACAGCCCTGTAACTCCGACCGGAAGCCCATGAACAATGAAATACGGGAACACTTTATCTCCGGCAACTCCTTCGGGCAATAGACCTGGTTGCACCTGATAATATACGAACAAAGCTGTACCTATCAGGAAAAACAGTAAACTCACCGGAACATAGAGCAAGCCGCCGAATAATGCGGAAAATCGTGCACTTTTATCATCTTTCGCACTCTTGTATCTCTGTATATAATTCTGGTCTATACCATAATTCTGCAAATTAATAAATGTTCCATACAGCAGCATTACCCAGAATGTGGAAATATTCAACTCGGATCCGAAACTACCTAATGAGAACTTATCATATTCCATTCCAACTTCCAGAAACTGACTGACCCCTCCGGGTAAAGAGACAAACAGTACAACAAGGCAGGCTATTGCCCCTATAATAAGGATCGTACCCTGAATAGCATCTGTCCAGATAACAGCCTTAATCCCTCCGAAGACAGAATATATAATCACGCAAATACTTGTGATTACAATAATCATCGGAATGCTCCAACCGAACATAGAGTGCAGAGGTAAAGCCAAAAGGAATAATACCGACCCCATACGCGAAATCTGAGTCAGCAGATAGCACGATGCGGCATATACCCTTGCCCAATAGCCGAAACGTTCTTCGAGGAAACTATATGCAGAAACGCTCTCGATACTGCGGTAGAACGGCACAAAAAACTTGGCTGCAAAAAACATGGCGATAGGAATAGACAAACTGAATACATACGAATTCCAGTTTCCTGCAAATGCATTTCCGGGTAAAGCCAGAAAGCTGATACTACTGACATAAGTGGCGAATATGGACATCCCGACTACTATTCCGGGCATATTGCCACCTCCACGTGTATAATCACTGGCATTCTTATTTTTACGGACGAATGAACTTCCGAAAAGCACCGTCCCTATCGTAAAAACAACAAATATGATTAAATCTAAAGCCTGAACCTGCATATCAGTCTGTTTTTATTTTTTTTCTGTATCAGATTTCTTTTCTCCGAATTCCGTTTGCTGTATTTCTACTTCATTCAGAATTTTTTGTTTTTCTTCTTCACTTAACTGTCTTTTATACGAACTGGTATAGGAAGCCGATTGATTTACCTGCGGTTTCTCAGAATAAACCAATTTATGTGTTGGAACTATACTTTCAAACTCTATAGAAGCAGGCGTAGGAGCATGTTCTCCTTCAAACAGTACACGGGCACTCACTTTAATCTTTCCGGCATTGAGGCTCGAACGGATAAGTACGGGAGCAGAGCCGAATTCCACTTCTCTCGGATTTGCACCGATAAAGTCGTCTCCGATTATCTCCCCTTCACCTTCCACTGTAAATAATATACGGTCTTTAGCCAACCTTTTCACATTGCCCTCATCGTCTGTTACTTCACAAATTACAGGAATGAAATCCGAACCGTCAGCAACTAGCCGTTGTCCCACATTGTCTATTGATAAGCGAAGCTTTGTAGACCGTCTGGACGGCATTTTTTTAGAGCTACAAACTACTTTACCATCTATCAATCCTTCCGCAACAAACGACACTTTCTGCCATTGCTTTTCTACATAAGGATATATGCGCATTTCATTGAAAGAATAAACATCTTTGAAAGTCACAGGAGGATTAGGCATTCCGTATTTTTCTCTCGGCACTTTCTGGATAAGCGTGTCTTTTCCATAAACAATCAAACGAACCTCATCACAATTTGTAAATACCGTTACATCAGGACTGGAAAATGGTGATATTTCATGAGCGATAAAAACCATAGGTCCTGTCTCCATCAATGGGTGTTCCAAGTTAGCAGGCACCTGACTTTTAAACATATAGTACGAATATTTAGGCTGACGGAAAGCATCCATAATACCTCCCCAATACGGATCGGGATGGTAACCACGCTGATGGTCGAAAGGATGCCACAATGCACCACCTATAAACTGACGGCTTTCGGGGTACATTTCGTTATACGCCTTAGCCAATTGTAAAGACTGAACCAACAGGGCATTTTCTCCCCAACTACGCGAAGCACGGTTATTCGTATTGTGGGCATACCAGTCATCCACATTTTCGCCAAATTCGCGTGTAAAAATACATTGCTTGAAATTTCCAACATCTTTAGGCCAACCATAAACGACTTCGTAATTATCGGCAACTCCCGCCGAATGATGGTCTGCGACACAAGCCGAACTCGGATATTCATCGTGAGTTATTTGTTGAGCTTTAAGAGAAAATTCCAGAGGAAAACGTGTTTCATTCAATATTGGTTCCCACATAAGGACACTAGGGTGATTACGGTCACGGCGTATCATATTCCGGATATCAGCATATATTAATTCTGCAAAATTGGGGTCTTTATTCCAATACTGCCAACCCGGAGTGGCTACAATAACAAATATTCCCAGTTCATCACAGGCATCCATAAACGAAGGGTCTTGCGGGTAATGTGCCACACGAACGATACAGCATCCCGCATCTCTCAGTTTTTTCGCATCCTTCCAATGCTGGCTGTTGGGAACAGCATTACCAACGTATGCAAAATCCTGATGACGGTTTCCCCCGATTAGTTTATCAGCAGGTTCGCCATTCAGCCAAAGCCCATCCGTTCCTTTAAACTCTACTTTTCTGATACCTATACGGGTAATACCTCCATCCAGAGAATTACCGTTTCTGGCTAAAATTCGAGTCTCCACATTGTATAAATAAGGAGCATCGGGATGCCAAAGCACCGGATCGTCCAGAGTAATTTTTTGTTGTGTCTGTTTCGATTCGTTTGGTTTTAACTGAAGATTACTCTTTACGGTCTTTAAAGTCTTACCGTTTTTGTCTGTTATTTTATTTTCAACAATTACAGCCTGTGAATTATTCGAAGCGTTTGCAACATCCGTAGAAATAGTTATCTCTGCTTTTCTTTTACTAATATCACTATATTGAACAAGTACTCCTCCGCCTGCTGTTTTATTTACTTTATTGGGATCGGTAATGTGAACTTTCGATGTGGCAATCATCCATACATCACGATATATCCCGCCATGATACGTAAAATCGAGAGTTGTCTGAGGCTTTCCGGGAGGATAACTTTTATCATTCGAGTTATCTACAAGAACAGCGATCAAACATTTATCTCCTGCTTTAACACCATGTTCTGTAAGTTCTATACTAAAAGGCAGATATCCGCCTAAATGCTCCGTAACTTTTTTGCCATTCAGATAGACTATGGATTTACCCATTGCGGCCTCAAAGTAGATATTTATCAACTTTCCGTCTAAAGATTTATCTACTGTAAAATGTTTCCTATACCATGCGACTCCCTGATAATTACGCCCTCCACTTGCTTCGGTCGGCATCAATTGAACTGTATGTGGTGTGGAAACAACATCCCATTTCGAGTCATCAAAGTTCGTTTGTTCTGCACCTTGCACATTCCCTCTATGGAATCTCCAACCGACATTAAAGCTATAAACTTCACGCCCAGAGTTTTTTAAATCAAAAAATCCGGCAACAGAGAAGTCCGGCTGATAATTATTTGCTTTCACAGATTCGACACTGTAAACGCACACACAAATTAGAATTATAAATAAAAGTAGACGTTTCATGGTTTTCAAGTATTAAGGTCGCAGACCTTTTTATTGCTTTGGTAAAACATTAAACTAAAATCTGTTACAATTTTCAGATATATGATTAATACTTTTTACTTATTTCAGAACTATATATTCTTACAAAATCAGAGTGAACCTCTCAATATAAGTTTTGTTGGTATATAAGTTTGAACTTTATTTCTCGTTTTTATATATTCTGCTGCAACTTTACCCATTTGTTTAAAATCCGTTGATATACAAGTGATGCCATTTTCAATAACTTCCAACATAGGAGCATCATTAAATGTAACCAACCCTATATCTTTTCCCAATTCGTAATTCTGCAATCTACAGGTCTTCACAATCTGTATCATATCGATATGACGAGCAGCCAAATAAGCCGTTTCCGGCACAATATCGAAAGGACTCAAATCACGAGTTATAATATTATACTTTAGGTTATTATCTTCGCAGAACCTCTCGAAATATGGAATACTGCTTTTGGGATGTTCCGACTTTGAGTTAAAAACAAAACACAATTCTTTATATTTTTCAAACTTATTTAAAACCGAAGTCAGACAATCATATAGTGTAGTATCGAATCCCTGACAAACATACGAAAATTTATCTTTTTTAAATTCTCCCAAGTCAAGTAAAAGCACTTTGCTATTATCTAACCTATCCAATACTTCCGAATAAACATCATTCTGCAAATTAGTTATCAGATACAAATCATACCGTCCAAGACTGTCTAATATTATGTTATTGAAAGACCTCTTGTTATAATGGTGAAAATAAAGATCTAACCTATGATTCAAAGGCAAGTTTGCAGTAAGTTCTTTATATAAATCTTCTTTGTATGGACTAAATATATCAAGTAAGACAAAAATATTATTAACAGTATTGGATACAAAATAACCCTTGGTGGGAGCTGATTCGATGATTCCTTTTTCCTTTAGTTCCTGAAAGGCTTTATAGACCGTATCTCTTGCAAGTCCATACTCTGAACTCACTTTATTAATAGAAGGAAGAGCATCTCCCTCTTTAAATTCTCCATTAGAAATCGCAGTTCTGACAGCATCAGCCAACTGTCTTACCTTACTTTTATTTTGATCAAATTCAAGTATCATAAAAAACAATTTATTGAAAAGTTCAAAACAAAACAATCAATAATCTATCCTGTTCTATCCTGAACCACAAAGAAAAGTATTTTTTCACAATCTACAAATCATTTAGTAATATGTTATTAAACATTCTTTTCTTTTTCTTTATTTAAATCTTTTTTTGATATTTTTGCCAACAATCAGTACAGCACAGTACAGATAATATGCATTGAAAAACTAAAACTAAAATTCTAAAGTTATGAGAAAGAAAAAAACAACTAAAAATCTTTTACACACCAATAACAATAAAAAACAAATGTTTCTTTAAGTCCATAGTTCATTATCATTTAAATAATAAAAAATCATGAGAGACACTTATTTAAATTTGTGCACGCACACAAAGTTTTCACTGAGAAGCTTTTGTGCAAAAGCAATTATGTTATTGCTTTGCTGCATAGTATATGCCCCCACAGCATATGCACAGCAGCAAATAACAGTGAAAGGAAATGTAACAGATGAAGCAGGTGAACCTATCGTAGGCGCTTCTATCAAAAGCGGCTCTACCGGAACAGTCTCGGATTTAGATGGAAACTTCACATTATCTGTACCATCAAATGAAGCACTTCAAGTAACCTATTTAGGGTATTTGGCTCAAAGTGTTAAGGTTGAAGGTAAATCTACTCTATTTATTGTACTTAAAGAAGATACCCAAAGTCTTGATGAAGTAGTCATAGTAGGATATAGTACTCAAAAATTGAAAAATGTTACAGGCGCAATTACTCCTGTAAATATAAAAGAGGTGATGGATCTTCCGGTTACTAATTTAGGAGCTTCGCTAAAAGGTCTTGTTCCTGGATTATCTATTTCGGGAGGAGAAAACCGCCCAGGAGTTGGAGCATCTATGGTTATTCGTAATTCTGATGCAATATCATTATCTAAAGATGGTGCTGGACAAACACCTATTTTTATTGTAGATGATTTCGTCGTTTCTGCTGAAACATTTAATAATCTAGATCCTAACGAAATAGAAAGCATGTCTGTATTAAAAGATGGTGCTGCTGCTGTATACGGAGTCAATTCTGCTGCAGGAGCGATTCTTATTAAGACTAAAAGAGGTAAAGAGGGTGCTCCTAGAGTATCATATAGTGGACAAATAGGTTTCCTCGACGAAATTAGTCGCCCTAAGATGTTAAGCGCTTACGAATATGGAGAGTTTTATAACCGTTATATGGGCTCGTCCGGTAAAGGTGCAAGCAGTAATGTGGACCCTGTAAAAGGTTACTTTCAGGCTGACGAATTAGCTGTAATGAAAAAGTTGAATTACGATTGGCTAGAGGATGCCTGGAAAACTTCATATAGCACTAAGCATAATATAAATATCAGTGGAGGAAGTAAGAATGCAACCTATTTTGGAAGTGTTTCCTACTTACAACAAAATGGGAATTTAGGAACAGCAGATTATAATCGTTGGAACTACAGGGCAGGAGTAGACGTAAAAGTAGCTAAACATGTAAAAGTAGCATTGTCGGTTTCTGGTGATTATGGTCATAGAGAGACCACACTAAACAAAATATCAGGGGAAAATGACGACCATGACTACTATACTTTGCTTACTACACCTAAATATATGCCGGCTTATGTCAATGGAATGCCTATTGTTCGATATGGACCAAAAAATGCGAATCAAAATAATTTGAATAATTACAATTACTTCGAATTAGATAAACTGGGAGATTTAAAAGAAAACGATAGTCAAAATACATATATCAATACTAGTATTGAGTATGACTTTGATTGGAGTCAAACATTAAAAGGGCTAAAATTGAAATTTGCTTATTCGAAAACTATATCTACCAATAAAGCAAATCAACATGGCTCCCGTTATAATGGATATATATTTAATTCTCGTTCCGGTTCGGGGAATCACTTATACGAAACTGATTGGGCAAAGTATTCAGATGTTTTGACTCCTGATCAGATAGAGAACTATGCGGGTAATTTCGAAGATTTTAAAACTACATCTGTAAAAAATAGTGATAGGTTAATGAGAGATATGGATAGAACAGACTCTTATCAAATGAACTTCACAGCAAGCTATGGACGCACCTTTGGTCTTCATACTATCAATGGACTATTTTCTATAGAAAGAAGAGAAAATGAGAATGAGTTTGTACGTTTTTACAAAGACAGCCCACTCTCTTTTGATAACGGACAATCAAACTCTGCAACAGGATCGGGAGATGGACAAACAACTCGCTCCGAAGCCGGTTATCTATCATATATAGGTCGTCTTAATTACTCTTATGCAGATAAGTATTTATTCGAGTTCCTGATTCGTTCCGATGCTTCTACTAAATTTGCTCCTGAAAACTATTGGGGTACCTTCCCTTCATTCTCTGCAGGATGGGTTATTTCTGAAGAAGATTTCTTTAAGAATAGTGTAAAATGGATGGATTTTTTGAAAGTCAGAGCATCTGTCAGCTTCTTAGGACGTGATAATGTAAAAGCTTGGCAATGGCTACAAAGATACACTTACCAAGGCAATAAGGGTGGGGTCTTTGGAACATCCGAAAATCAGGCTATAGGATGGGGACTTAAAATGGAAGCTGCTCCTAACAGAAATGTAAAATGGGATAATAGTACCAAATTGAACTTCGGTTTAGATACCCGCTATTTAGACTCTCGTCTATCATTCAATATCGATGGGTATCTGGATAAAGGTAAAAACTTATTAATCCAAAGAGATGTACTTGTTCCTATAACAATAGGAGGAACGTTGGCCGCAGAAAACTACGATGCTATCGATCAGTATGGTATCGAAATATCAGCAGGATGGCGTGACAAAATAGGAAAAGATATCAACTACTTTGTAAAAGTAAGTGGAAGTTGGCATGATGCACGTTATCGTAAAAAAGACTGGCCACAAATATTCGGTTTAACCGACGTTCGCCCCGATGGACCTGTCGATGTAGGGGCGTGGGGATACGACTGTATCGGGATGTTCAGATCTCAACAGGAGATTGACGATTATGTAAATAAATATAATATCAAAAAGGTATTTGACAAAGATGTTAGTGAACTAAGACCAGGTATGTTATATTACAAAGATGTTCGAGGTAATCAAAGACAGGATGGAACATATGAAGATCCGGATGGTATTATTGATGAGAAGGATATGATTCAGTTAAGTAAGAGAAAATCAAATCCATTTGGAATGACAATCAACTTTGGTGGAGACTGGAAAGGTTTAAGCTTAAGTGCCCAGATAGGAGCATCTTGGGGTGGTTTTGCCGAAGTATCAGATGGTAGATACATTGATGAAAAAACACTGGAATTCACTAATGTACCTGTATTTTGGAAAGATATGTTTTCTCTAGAAGACCAATTAGGACCTAACGGAGAAATATTAACTGCTGCTAATCCTAACGCTAAATACCCGAATATGTATTGGAAAGATTTCAATCATAAACCTTCCAATTTCTGGCAAGTTAGTTCATTTCGAATGAGTTTGAGATCTGTAGTACTAGGATATACTTTACCAAAGTCTGCCGTATCAAAGATAGGTATCGATAATTGTAGGTTTACTGTTACTGGAACAAATTTATTAAGTTTCAAAAACCCTTATCCAAATAACTATTACGATCCTATGAGCAGTTATTCATCTTATCCTGCTCTTAGAAACATCTCTATGGGAGTAAATCTTACATTCTAAAATTTAATGAAAATCATTATGAAAAAAATAAATTTATTCAAAAAGAGCATAATTGCTATTACGCTATTAGCAACAGTGTCTTGTAGTGACTCTTTTTTGGAAGATAAAAAAGACTATGCAGGTTTTTATGATGAAATATATAGTGACTTTTTGACAGCTCAAGCCAAAGTCGATTATATATATTATTTGAGTCTTCCTGCCGCAAATACGGGCGGTGACAAAGAAACTGAAGAATTACCTGGTTCAACAACTTACACCCAATTATCTGAATTAACGAATAATAGTGTTCCAGAACTATTTTATGTAAATAATTCAAGTGGACCTTGGTTAAAGATCAGAGAGTGTAATATCTTTCTTATGAATATTGAAAAAAGTCCTCTAACTGATGAAGAAAAAAGTAAATTAAAGGGGCAAGCATATTTCTGGAGAGCTTGGAATTATTTCGAATTAGTGAAAATGTACGGAGGTGTACCTATTATCTTAGTACCTCAAAATCCAATATTAGGAGATGGAGATGTTTCACAATCTGAATTGTTAGTTCAAAGAAATTCTACAGAAGAATGTATTACGCAAATCTGCGAAGATTTGGATAAGGCTAAAGCGATGTTGCCCGGCGCGTGGGATAATTCCAATTGGGGTAGAATAAATTCTGGTGCTGCCGCTGCGCTAAAAGGGCGAGTGCTATTAACTTATGCGAGTCCTCTCTTTAATCGTTCTGAAGACAAACAACGTTGGCAGAAAGCTTATGATGCCAATCAAGAAGCAAAAAATATATTGGAACAAAATGGCTTCGGACTTGAAGATGGAGGAGGTAATCGTGCCCAGAATTGGGAAAAAATGTTTGTTACTACAAAAAGCAAAGAGGCGGTAATGCTAAGATTATGTAATAATCTGACAACAGAGCTTAAGTCGAACAACGGTTGGGAACAATCGGCACGTCCAAAAGAGTTGCTCGGAGGCGGAGGAATGAGTGCTACGGCTGAGATGCTCGATTTATTTCCTATGGCAGATGGCAAAAAGGCTACCGAATCTTCTTTTGCTTATGATCCTCTTAAATTTTATAAAAACCGTGATCCTCGCTTTTACCGCACATTTGCCTTTAATGGCGTAATATGGCCTTATAGTGGCAATAAGAATTACACGGTATGGTCTTACCAATGGTATAAGGACGATGATGCTGTCAATTCGGGAAAAGAAGGCTCAGGATTTGCAGAGTATTCTGGTCACGTGTCATCGGGAATATATGTGAGAAAGAGAACTAACCCTAATGCAGCTTATGATGCGACAAATAAATTTGCTCTATCAGCAACCCCATATATGGAGATACGTTTTGCTGAAGTAGTTCTAAACTTAGCTGAATCTGCTGTTGGAATTGACAAACTTGAAGAAGGATATCAAGGGTTACGTGAAATCCGCAAAAGAGTCGGAATACCCGAAGGGGATGGAAACTATGGAGTACCTTCTGGCTTGGACCGTTATGGACTATTTAGAGAAATACTTTTCGAACGTCAAATCGAATTTGCTTATGAAGGAAAACGCTTTCAGGATATGAGAAGATGGATGTTATATCTTGATGACGCAGCAGATAATAATAACACTTGTCAATTATTAGGAGTGAAGCCCTTTAATGGTTCTCGCCATCATGGAATATTCCTTGCAATAAAGCCTTCGATATATTCATCTTCTAAATCGGGTATCGACAATGATGTATTTAATCCGGCAAGTAAAAATTATAACTCAAGTTTAGTCACTAGAGATGGTATAGCGTTGAACCCAGACGCTAATGACGATGAATTTAATGCTCAAATAGATAAATTAGACAAATTTTATGATACCAATTTATTGAGATTGGAAAATGATATTCTTGATCCTATAAATCCTAAATTCGAAGTGTCTTATCGGACAAAATATAACTTCTTAGGATTAAAATTAAATATAATGAAACAATCACCTTACTTATACCAAACGAAAGGGTGGGATGACTATTTTGGAGCAGCAGGGACATTTGATCCGCTTCAATAATATTTAAATAATTTAAATACTTCTGCGGAAAAAATCTCCGCAGAAGTATTTGAAATAAAATTTGATTTTTAGGTTTAGTATTACAACTTTCATTGGTTTTTAGGTTTTAATTTTTTGAAGGTTTTAGATTGAAGGTATATCACATTTAAATATAAATTAAAATGAAAAGGAGATTTTTAGTTCCATGTGCAGCCATACTGTTTTGTGCATTAGGCACATCGGTTTTTGCACAATACCCACAGGTTCCTGACGATGTCAAAAAGGCAACTGAAGAAATGATGAAAGAAGCTGAACGGCTCTCTGAGATAGCGTGGCAAAAAGCATTGCCAATCATAGAGAAAGAAGCAAAGGAAGGGAAACCGTATATTCCTTGGGCAGCTCGTCCAACTGATTTACCACAAGCCGAAATACCTGCATTCCCCGGTGCCCAAGGCGGCGGAGCATACAGTTTTGGAGGCCGTGGTGGTAAAGTTATTGTTGTGACCAATCTGAATGATAATGGTCCGGGAAGTTTTCGTGAAGCTTGTGAACAAGGAGGAGCGCGAATTATCGTATTTAACGTGGCAGGTATAATAAAATTGAAAAGCCCTGTTATCATCCGCGCACCTTATATAACTATTGCCGGACAAACGGCGCCGGGTGATGGGATTTGTATAGCAGGAGAAACTATATGGGCAAATACTCACGATGTAGTAGTGCGTCATATGCGCTTCCGTCGTGGAGAAACAGGCGTAGGACGTCGTGATGACTCGTTTGGAGGAAATCCTGTAGGAAATATTATGATCGACCACTGCTCTACAAGTTGGGGATTGGATGAGAATATTTCTTTCTATCGTCATATGTTCGACCCCGGCGATGGCTCTAAACATCTTAAATTAGGTACAGTTAATGTTACTATTCAGAATACAATATCTTCGCAGGCATTAGATACCTATAACCATGCTTTTGGTAGCACATTAGGCGGAGAGAATTGTACATTCATGCGGAATCTCTGGGCAAATAATGCAGGGCGTAATCCTTCTATTGGTTGGAATGGTGTTTTCAATTTTGTAAACAATGTGATCTACAACTGGGTGCATCGTTCGGTAGATGGTGGAGACTACACCGCGTTATATAATATGATTAATAACTATTATAAACCCGGGCCATTAACCCCAAAGAATTCCCCTGTAGGGCATAGAATACTGAAACCGGAATCAGGGCGCAGTAAATTAGGTTACTATGTTTTTGGGCGTGTATATGCCAATGGTAATATCATGGAAGGTTATCCCGAAATCACAAAAGATAACTGGGCAGGAGGTATTCAGGTACAAGACCAGAAGGATACAGAAGGATATACTGAGAATATGAAATGGAATAAACCATTCCCTATTCAGAACCCATTCCCGATCATGTCGGCACAAGAATCTTACGATTTTGTGATGGATAATGTAGGAGCTACTTTTCCTAAACGAGACATTGTTGACCAACGTGTCATCGAACAGGTGAAAACCGGAAAAGTATATTATGCCAAAGGACTTGATCCGAATAGCTTTTATCAGTTCAAACACCGCCGTTTGCCTGCCGATTCATATAAACACGGGATAATTACTGACATTGCTCAAGTAGGCGGTTATCCTGAATATAAAGGAAAACCTTACAAAGACAGCGACGGTGACGGAATACCCGATGCGTGGGAAATTAAATACGGTTTGAATCCGAACGACCCGTCCGATGCTGTAAAAGATATGAACGGAGACGGCTATACCAATATTGAAAAATATATTAACGGAATTGATCCTGCTAAAAAAGTAGACTGGACAGATCCGGATAATAATTACGATACTCTTGCTGGTAAAAAGAGTTTGTTTTGAGCATTTAAATTAGTTTTTATGATTAACGGTGCATAGTTTTACCGTGTACCGTTAATCGTTTTTAGAAAATATGTCAAGGAAAAAAATATGAAAAGTTTATTAGGTATTATTTTAGCTATGTGTTTCAGTCTCTCTGCGTTTTCCCAAGACGATGCGGAATATACGAAAGTACTGACAGGCAGAGCAGATAAGATTGTAAAGACATTAGGTATTGACAATGCGGAAAAATACAACAGGGTAACGGAAACTCTGGTCAATCAATATAAGGCTTTAGGTGAGATAAACGATAGTTTTGATAATAATGTAAAAGCTGCAAAAGAGAAAATAAAAGACAAAACGAAATTAGACGAAGCCACTCAGACTCTATATAATGAAAAGATGGCTCAATTATATAATGCTCAATGTGCTTTTTTAGGTAGCTTGTCAGCAGACTTAACCAATGAGCAAATCGATCAGGTGAAAGACGGAATGACTTACGGGGTACTGATGGTTACCTACAAATCGTATTGCGACATGGTTCCTTCTTTGAAAGAAAACGAGAAAAGACAAATATACGCATGGCTGGTAGAAGCCCGCGAACATGCCACGAGTGCTTCTTCCTCAAAAGATAAACATGGATGGTTCGGGAAATACAAAGGACGTATCAATAACTATCTTTCGAAACAAGGCTATGATATCCAGAAAGAACGTAAGGCTTGGGAAGAAAGAGTAAAAGCAGCAGGAGGTACATTATAAATACACTCAAAATATTTTGATTGTTTTATATAGTAATGTAACTTAAGTGCCATGAATAAAATATCTTTTTGTTTATTAATCTTCTTCTTTGCCGGAGTAAATCTTTTTTCCCAGAAAAAGAAAAATACTCCGAAACCTATTCCACCCATTGAATATAAGGATGGAAAATTATCTTATCAGCCCGATAGTCTTGGAAACCGCATTCCCGATTTCTCGTATGCCGGATATATGGCAGGAGAAAAACCTATTCCGGATGTCGAGGTAAAAGTTGTTGTGCCTCTTACGGATGGTGATGCAACAGAAGCTATCCAAAAAGCATTGGATTATGCCGGCTCATTGAAACCCGATATAAATGGATTTCGTGGAACGGTTCTTCTTCAAAAAGGAGAATACAAAGTCTCGGGAAGTTTACTTATGCGGAATTCAGGAGTTATTTTAAGAGGTAGCGGTACAAATGATAATGGTACAAAACTGATTGCAGCGGGTAAAGACCGCCGTACATTGATACGTGTTTTAGGAAACGATGACAAGGTCATGCGAGATACTATCAGTATAAAAGACACTTATGTTCCTGTAAATTCTATGACTCTGAATGTATCTTTTAATCACGGATTAAAGAAGGGAGACAGAATATTTGTCAAAAGACCTTCCACCAAAGAATGGATCGACAAACTCGGTACGGAACATTTTGGAGGAGGTATAACTGCTTTGGGATGGAAACCCGGAGAAACGGATATTTACTGGGATAGAACCATAACATCGGTAAACGAAAACAAAATAACTCTGGATGCTCCCCTTACTACAGCATTAGATGCTCAGTACGGCGGAGGGATCATTCTTCCATATATATGGAATGGACGGATTTCTAATGTAGGTATCGAAAATCTAACCTGCATATCGGAATACGACAAAAATAACCCGAAAGACGAAGCTCATTCATGGATGGCTATAACTATCGAGAATGCTGCCGATGCATGGGTAAGGAATATAAATTTCAGGCACTTTGCAGGTTCGGCGGTTATGCTACTGGAAACAGCCAGACGAATTACTGTCGAAAATTGTAAATCAACAGAACCCATATCAGAAATCGGAGGACAAAGACGATATACATTCTTCACGATGGGACAACAATGTCTGTTCCAAAGATTATATGCCGAACAGGGCTATCACGATTTTGCAGTAGGATTTTGTGCTCCCGGACCGAATGCTTTTGTTCAATGTTATTCCGAATCCCCTTACAGTTTCAGCGGTACTGTCAATAGCTGGGCTTCCGGTGTATTATTCGATATTGTAAACGTCGACGGAAATGCCTTAAGCTACAAAAACAGGAGACAGGAAAATCAGGGAACAGGATGGGCAGCCGCTAATAGTGTATTCTGGCAATGTTCCGCCTCTCTTATCGAATGTTTTGCCCCTCCTACTGCTCAAAACTGGGCATTCGGCTCATGGTCGGAATTTTCGGGTAACGGTTACTGGAACGAGAGTAATAATCATATACAGCCCAGAAGCCTTTATTACCAGCAGCTAAAAGAACGTTTAGGTAATGAATATACAGACAGGGCAAACCTCTTGCCTTTTGAAGGAGAAGCTTCAAGCTCTCCGAAAATCGAGGTAGCAGCTGCACTAACGGAAAAAGCATATAAACCTGCGCTGACATTATCGGAATGGATCGATAAACTACATAGGGAAAGTAATATCTCTACATCGTTCGATCAGTCTCTTGTATATAAGGAAAAGAAACATAATATCCTGAAACAAGTATATAAGCCGGCTATGGCAGTCTCTCCTCTTACCATGAGTAACGGATGGTTGACCAGAGGTACATCTGTTCAGACAGGTTGCTCCCATGGTATCCGGTGGTGGAACGGTAACCTCCGACCCACTTATCTGGAAAAAAATGCAAGTCCCCATTTAACCCGTTATGTACCAGGTCGGGTAGGTCTTGGATTAACGGACGATATAGACTCAGTCGCACAGATTCTAAAAGAAAATCATTATGTGGCAATAGACCATAATTACGGTTTATGGTACGATCGCCGTAGGGATGACCATCAGCGTGTTCGACGGATTGACGGGGAAGTATGGGCACCTTTTTACGAACAGCCTTTTGCCCGAAGTGGACAGGGAACTGCCTATGATGGCTTGAGTAAATATGATCTGACCAAATTTAATGATTGGTATTGGATGCGCCTTCGTCAGTTTGTGGATGTTGCAGACAAAAAGGGATTGATATTATTGCATCAGAATTATTTCCAGCATAACATTATCGAAGCAGGTGCGCACTGGACAGATAGTCCATGGCGTCCGGCGAACAATATCAATAATACAGGCTTTCCCGAACCTGTTCCTTATGCAGGAGATAAGCGTATATTCCTTGCCGAACAGTTTTACGATATAGATCATCCCGTCAGGAGGGAATTACATAAAAAGTATATTCGCCAATGTCTGGATAATTTCAGAGGAAAGAACAGCGTAATACAGTTTATTAGTGCCGAATATACAGGCCCGCTTCATTTTGTGGAATTCTGGCTGGATGTAATTGCAGAATGGGAGCAGGAAACAGGAGTAAATCAACTAATTGCCCTTAGCGCAACTAAGGACGTACAAGATTCGATATTAGCTGATCCCGTTCGTTCAAAAATTGTCGATATTATCGATATACGGTATTGGTTTTATCGTGAAGACGGTACAGTCTACGAGCCTAAAGGCGGACAAAACCTTGCACCACGTCAACATGCACGCTTGACTAAGCCGGGAAAAGTTTCTTTCGCATCGGTTTACAGGGCAGTGAGCGAATACCGACAAAAATATCCGGACAAAGCCGTGATGTACTATTCCGATATGTACCCCCAACGGGCATGGGCTTCATTTATGGCAGGGGGCTCTCTGGCTTGTCTGCCGCCTATCGATTACGAAAGCTTTTTACAGGCGGCATCAACTATGAAAACAATGCCTGAATTAAATGCCGAAGATCAGTACGTTCTGGGAAATCCCGAAAAAGAATATATCATTTATACGGAAAATGGAAGTTTCATTTTGAATATAGATGTAAAGAACGATTATGATCTGTATTGGGTAGACATAGAAACAGGTGAAGTTACTAAAGACAAAAACAGGATAAAAAGAAGCCGGAATAAAGAGATTAAAGTTTCCAATCCTTTGCAGCAAGCAGTCGTAGCTTGGGTGGTAAAGAGATAAACTGTGATCTTTTATTTCCTGCGTGGAATTAGGTAGAGCTGTTAACCATTGGTTATTAGCTAATAGCTTTCGGTCAAACACACAAGTTTGCCCCTACTATCTGGCGAAAGCAGGACGTACATCTGTTCCGCAGCCGGGTTACCTGATTGACGCAGTTAGCGTAAAAAATAAATGTTGTTTGAATACCGTAGGTGTGAGTTTTATTTGTTTTAGCTAACAAGTCACAATCAGGTCGGCGAGGAGCTCAGCAGTAGCCTTTTGGTTCGTTTTGCGCAATGGCAAAATGAACGAAG
>JAWDXP010000025.1:0-19066 GCA_032477055.1 Dysgonomonas sp.
ACAATGTATATAGTTAGAAATGAGATAAAAACATTTCTAAAAATAAATTAAAAATAATTTAACAAAACACTTGACAAGCATTTTGAGAAATGCTATAATTAAGACAGTTAAAACAAAGGAGAAAGAAAACATGATTACAGAACAACAATTAAAAGATGTGCTTATGGGCGTATGGGAAACAGAATTTAAGGACAACCAACCTTTTGAAGAGTTTGCTGACGGCTATGACTTTTGGGTCGTGGTATGAAACCTCTTGACGGTGTTAAGATGGTTGGGCATGTTGATAATAATGTATTTTGGGTTTATTAAGGAGGTAAGAAAATGATTATCAATAACCAATATGTGATGACTATGCAAGCAGGCATGAACATGAAAGATAAATTAGTGAAACTTGCTAAAAGTCAAGGTTTTACAGATAGAAATACCTGTATATTTGTAGGGAAAGCAAACCTAGAAGAAAAAGGGTTACACTCTTATGTACAGGGTACAAAAGAAGCCTTGGGCGTTGAAAATTTTGAAAGTTTCCTAGCTTATTTTGGTTTTGAATATGTTGGATATTGTGGGAACGAAAACGTGTATTTGTATAAATAGGAGGGTAAACATGATAGCACAATTTCAGATTATTCTTGAGGGGGTCATCCCTCTCAAGATTCAATGTATTGATAAGTTTCCAGACGATAAGCTGGAATCTGAAAAAGAGGTATATAGAAACCGTGGATATAAAGAAGTTCATGAGAACTATTTTAAAAATGAGCGTTTAAACACGCTTATCATCTTTGAGGAAGTGAAAAACTTGAAATACTCAAAATATTCACATTATTGTTTAAAATCAGCGTTTGAGCGCTATGTGCAAGGAAGGGACGGATATTAAGATGAATGAAATAGAACGGGCTAGAAAGAAAATTAAAGAAATTGAGGGTAAAAACATGAAAAATTCATATAACAAATTAAACAAAAAAGGTCGTTTCTGGTTCTGGTGGTTCGCTTCTTGTAACCTTGCCATCTTGGTTTTTCTAGTGATTATGTCACTACTAACCTATACCATTTTCAAGCAACAAAAACAGCTTGAGCAACAACAAAGCACCATCAGCAAGTTAAAGCGTGAGAATGACAATAATACGGCTTCTATTTTGCGCCTAATTGCGTATTTAGAGAATGTAGGGGGTTAATACTATGGAAGACAAAACACGCTTAGAGGGGCAAGAAATAGCCTTACAATTTGAAAACAGTTTAAGGTTGCACGGTCAAAAGATTGCAAGCCTAACCGCTTCCAGCGTTCGGGGTATGGTAACGCTTGATGAACTGGTCATACATTCATTTACAAGTTATTTAGAAACGCTTTCAGAAATGATGAAAGCATACCCTGACGGGTTAGACAAGGCGAGACTGACCCAGCAACTCATAAACCTCCATCACTCCTTTTCATTGGCTGGATATGAAAAACACATTAGCAATTACAAACAGCTAGAAAATCACTATTTACAGAAATACAACCAGATGAATAGCGTCCTGTCTGCCATTTGCTCCATCGCTCTGGATAACCCAGACGAAGACGCTTATAAAATCATAGCAGAATATAAAAACAGCTAGTAGAAACTTTCTACTAGCTTTTCTTTTTATGCTACGGTTATAAGTCCGTCTGGCTCTTTTGTGAAACTTGGATTGTCTGCAAGCTCTCCGCTTGCACTCATGAAATACCAACCTTTTCCAGACTTGATGAACTCATTAGAAACCATATTGCCACGCTCGTTTGTCATATAATACCAGTTATTCTTGTATTTGACCCATCCTGTGACCATAGCGCCTGAATCGTCCATATAGTACCATTCTGACCCGACTAGCACCCAACCAGTTGCCATTGCGCCGTTGTCCTTGAGGTAGTACCATTTTTCATTGTCTTTGAGCCATTCGCTCGTTAAGCAATAACCCTTGCTATCGAAGTAGTACCACACACCACCGATTTTTTCCCATTTATTATAGGGGAATGAACCGTTATTGCGTCTGAACCACCAACCCTTACTGTCTTGTTTCCAAGTTCCAGCGGTCTTTGGTCTTTCGTCTTCTTCATCGTCTAACAAGACTATATTTTTATCAAACGGATTGCTTGAGTATTGCCACCACCTGATACCGTCCATACTTGGGAAATACTCAAAGTTAGCTGTACCATCGTTTAGCCCATACCCTGCAATCCATAGAGAATTAGGGAAATGTGCTAAAATCTGCTGATAGTCAACATTATCAAGGGTAAACGGTTTATAACTATAATAAATAGGTTTATACCCATTATCTGCAATCATCTGCATAAAGCGTAAGCATGCGTTAGTATTCGCTTGTGCGTCTCCGCTTGGGTCGTCTTCGTAGTCTAGCACTAGATACTGAACTTTTTTGGGTACGTTGTCAAGGAAAAATTGCGCTTCTCTTTCGGCTTCTGCCACGTCTCCACCAAAACGGGCAAAGTGATAGAATCCGATAGGGTTTGACTGTTCCACTTGAGCAGACAAGCAAGGGTTTAAATAGGTCGTACTTTCTGAGATTTTAACAATCGTGTTAGTTGTTCCCATCTGCTCCAATAGTCCTGTTATATCGTAGCCGTTGTGACTTGATACGTCTATAAATAAATCGTTTTTCTTGACCATTATTTCTTTTCTCCTTTAAATTCTTCCAGCAGGTCTTTCCCTGTGTCTAGTTGCGCTGTATATTTCTGTAACTCTTCCTGTACCCTTGCTGTCATAAACTTGGGAATAAATACACCCATAACAGCAAGATTTTCCATGATAGACAAAGCATAGTATAAGTTAATGATAACAAGCAAAATCTGACCGACTGCCATAGCGTGAATGTAGGTCAAGAATACCGCCACAAAATAGTAAAAAATGAATGTAAGGGTATGTTTGATAACTCCTTTTAGTCCTGTCCAGCTATCGGTGACTTTCCATTTCCAAGCCTTTAAAAACCCTGTGATAAAGTCAAAAAGAATCAAAGCAAAAAGAATTGTGATATAGTCGCCTTTAGCAACCTCTAGCATAATATTATATAACATGATTGATAACCTCTATAAATTTGTTTTTAGTTTCTAAATCTTCATAAATAAACATATTCTTAAGGTAAAGACTTCTTAAGGTCTTACCCAATGCGCTGGCTTTATTCAAGTAAACAAAACCGTCCTCCACCTGTTCCACTTCTAAGCAATAAGCCGTCAAATTCTTGTCAAAGCCTTTAGCGATATATACCATATTGTCTATATAGTACCCTGTTAAAAACGTACCGTCACAATAGAAACTATACAGCCTAGACTTCAAGCCTTTAATTTTAGCTATATTCTTGTCGTTCTTAATCTGGAACTCATTATTAGCCACGCTTTCATAAATGCTTGACTTACTCAATAGCTTAAAGAATCCGCTCTCTTTTTCTTCTTCGGTTTGGAAAGCTGAATGAGGAGGGAACTCTATAAGGGTTGCATACTGTTTCAAATTATAGAACCGCTTGCCGTTGTCATCGTAGAATTTCAGAAAGGCAAAATAGGGGTTGTTGAAATTACTTGCGTTTGATAGTAGGTAAGCATGGCACCCGTCCCGTCTTCTGAATACTGAGAAGATAAAGTTTAGGAGGGCTTCCACTTCGTTATCAAGATACCTCTTTTTACTTGTAACGTCTATCAATACCTCATCGTAGAGAATACTCATAACCTCATCATACTCTGACCCTTTCAAGTCTACCCAAGTAGATAAGCTCTTAAGATAGCAAACGATTTTACCATTAAGTATTATCTTAGTAGAAGATAAAACTAAAATATTTTCTTCCTCGTCCATGTTGTCCGCCCTGAAAACAATCTTAGTATGAATTTTACTAGCGTCGCTGTCTATTACCTCAAAATTTGTAAAGACTTGCTTAAGCAATTCCGTAGTAAAAAACTTGTCCTTGTCTATGCGGTCAAGCTCTGACTTGTTCCGCCTTAGGTAGATGAATTGCTCCCCTTTCTCAATAAACCTCTTAAATAGATACTTCTTGAGTGCAAAGGTTTTCCCAATCCCACGTCCGCCAATCACAAAATTAAGATACTGGTTATAAGATAGCATTTTCTGCGGATTGTACCATTTTTCTTGCTCTTCGATAGAAAATCACTCCTTTCAATTTTATTATATCATACTTTTAAAAATTCGGGTTGTTTTTCTTAATATCAAACAAAATGCCGTCTTCTTTATTGGCTGAATAATTCCAGATTCTTACACCTGATTGAAAAATAGCCTGAATAGCGTTCATGTGCGACTGGTTGGCTCTTAGCGTTCCAAGATTGACGTTAATCATCTTGATATAATTAAATCGCTTTCTTGACCCCATCACGCTTAAAGCGTCATTAGTGAACCAGTTGACAAGCACCCCGTAGCATTTGATGTACTCGTTCGCCCGTCCCATGATTTCTTTCTGAGCTAGGGAGACTTTCCAATAAACGTCTGTTAGTCTGTTCCCACTCTGGAAAGCTAGGTCGTTCCCAATCTGCTGGACGCTGATAGGTTGGTTCTGTAGGTCTGCCATTGTAGCGTTGTAAGCTCTGATAGACTGGTCAAGTGCTATCTTAGATTTCATGTTTGCAAGGGCGTTAGACTGAGATTTTAAAGCGTTGTTTTCGCTTGTAAATCCTTGTTGTACCACCTTATCATTATAATCACGGTTAGCGTTAAAGACTTTCATACCACCAGATGCAAGCCCACCAAGTGCGCCCCCAAAGTTCCCTGTTAATAGATTTCCAGCTACGTTTAAGATACCACTAGCGCCCTCTGTCCATTGATTGATATTGGCGCTATCTACAGCAAATTGTGCGTTATAGCTGGCTTGTGAGTTGGCTGTAGCGACTTGCTTATTAGATAGGTCTACGCTCTGTTTCAGCATGTCCCGATTCTCTTTAAATGTAAGCTGTGTATGCTCCATTTGATTCTTATGGCTCTGAATATAGCTGGCTTCTGCGTCATTTAGGATTGCAACGCTCTTCCCTGTCACGTCATTCAATCCGTATTTAAAATGCTCTGGATTGTGTTCCGCCCAGTCGCCACTCTCCAAGCTGTCCAGAATATTCTTATCAGCGTAGCTTACATTGTTAGCGTTGTTGTACTCTAAAAAGTTAATATGGACTTGGTTACTATCTCCAAGGCTACCGCTTACAATAACTTTATACTTGTGAGCTTCGTCTATAGTCCTTGGTAAATATTGGGGCTGATACACATAACTATTACCATAAATATCATAAAGCTCTATCTCCGTAAACTCACTATTTAATAGCTGTACTTCTATTTCTAGGTCGTCTTTACCCATATATGAGCGTAAGCCCTCTTGTATCTGGTCATGTGCTATCTTCAACAAGTTAGGGATTTCATAAACGTTAGGTCTATAGTCAAAAAATCCGTCTACTTCAATCAGCAAGGCTTCCACGTCAAAGGCTGTTTTTGAGTAGTCCCCGTTGCCTAGCTGTTTATCCCCTGTGTTCCCTGTGATTTCTCCGATGTCTCCACCTGCTACGATTTCAGGAGGGTAGATAATACTTTCAATATTATCAACCGTGTCTATACCTGTTCGTTCTGTTGTGTAACCGCTCCAAGCGTAGTTTTGCTCTATCACGTCATAGCTTGAGCCGTTGACTGCTGAAATAACAGATGTATGCCCCCAAATGTTGTTTCCGCTTGGGATATAGCAGACAATACAACCTACCCGTAAATCAGCCCAAGACGGGTCAAAGCGGACTTTCCAGCCTAGCGCTTCCCAGTCATAATCGCCCCCAATGTTGCTGGCACTCATGCCCCTCTGCGTATCGCTTCCGCTGGCTTGTCTGCCGTTGCCGTTTGGGTTTGGGGTGTTGATACCTCCCCCAATGTCACAACCGCCCAACAGTTGAGAATACAAGGCGACTAGCCCGTAACATTGCCCGTTTCCTACGCTTGTCCCAACTCGTGACTTGATTTCATTTAGTGCTTTTAGCGTTTCTGTAGCTTCTGCCATGTTTTACCCTTTCTGTAACTCGTCTTGAATAGTTGAAAGCCAAGCGTTTGCCTGCTCTATGCGTTCCGCTTCTTTATAGGCTACACCCTCCCAGTTGTTCATAAAGTCGCTTGCGTTGGTGCTGGCGCTGGCTGATGAACTGGCTACACGTCTAAACGTATCGGCTCGGCTCTCTTGGTTCATAAATTGAAATTGTAGGTTAAAATCCCACAATGATTTCCCTTGACTTCGTGCAAAGTTCAAAAGCTCTTCCGCCCTTGGGCCTGTCCACTGACCTATCCCAATACCTATCCAGTGATTACCGTCTGACCCTCTATAGCCTGCTTCGTTTAATGAAATACTATAGAGACTAGCAAAAGCGCCCCAGCTACCCATAAGGTTCTCGGCTGTTGGCTCTGATTCCATTTTCTCGTACTCGTAACCTGTAGCATAGTCCGCCTCGTATTTCTTGGCTGTGACGTTGCTTTCTGCTGAAAAATTCCCAATAATTCCAGCGATACCCTCCGCCGTTGCGTCTGGTACTAGCTTCTTGATAATTCTAGTAACCAACCTAACACGGCTTTCCTCGGTTGACGTGTCGCCCTCTTCGTTGGTGCTACCACTTCCACTGCTTGAGCTATTTCCTGATGTCCGATAGTTTCGGCTATTCTTGCGCCCAATTTCTGCAACGCTTCCCGTGATGTTGGATAAGATTTCTATATAGGTCTTGTCGCCGTCTATTGTCTCCTTGTATTTTACCCCGATGTCACGGCTTAAATACATATTGACAATCTGGTTTACGGTGCTTGACCCGTCTTGATTCAACCCGAAAAGGTGTTTATACAGGTTTTCAAGGTAAAAGCTATCGTATTTTTTGGCCTGAAAGATAAAAGGCTTACTTGCTCCCGATTTCAAATTTACAGGGATAAAAAAGTATTTAAAAGTCTTTTGCATTCCTGAATAACTCATATTTACAGGGCGGTTTGCCTTGGTGGTCATCTTAATCGTAGGTTTTGCGACAACTACAAGCCACTCCGTATCTATCCCGACTTCTCCAGCTCTCGTTGCGTACTTCGTCCCAACTGAAAAGCCTTGCTGACTGTCTTTTAATGCCCACAACTCATTAGGGAGCGTCTGCTGTTCTACTTGTCCTATTACGTTTAGCGATTTCAATTCGTGCTGGTAGGTGTTCCAAACGTCCACCTCGTAGATAATGCGTGTAGCGTCTTCATTGATATAAAGCACGTCAAAGACAAAGGCATAGTAGGTTCTGCCGTTGTTAATAAACCTCATATAAGTTACATTCTCATACTTCTCCACTCGCCCAGATACTACGATAGAGCCGTTTCGCTGTGTATATTGAAACTTGTCATACTCGTACACAATTTCTATATGCGGATTCGTCTTTGTGAAAAAGTCTTCCATACTTTCCCTTGTCTCAAAGTTAATCACATTAGCATAGTCATTTTTAAACGGGCTTTTTGCATAAAGCCATATCTTGGTTGATTCTTGCATAGTCTCTCCTTTAAAAATAGGAGGGCTGAAACCCTCCCTTATTCTTGTCCTATCTGTCCTTGTCCCAGCCATTGACCCGACTTTCTCACGCTGTGCGGTGCTGGTATAGCTTCGCCAACTGCGTTTGCTGGTTGTTCGCTGACGTCTTGCCAACCGCCTTTCCTCTGTTGGAAGATACCACTTGCACGGTTCAAGGTCTTAAATACCCCGTCTTTACGGATTGCCCACGGTTTCAACGTTTTAGGCTTTTTCTTATTGGTATTATATAGGTACATACCCACATAGAAAGAATTATCTGAATATTGTCCGTCTGGATAAGATACATTTATATTTAAGGCACTGGCTGATGAACTTTCTTCGGCTGGTATGGTAACAGTAAAGTCTTGGGCAACTTCATCATTTTTAATCACTTCATCGTTTGTATATCCGCTAAACGTCCAAACGGTGCGCCCGTTGATTTTAATATCATACTCTACCCGATACCCAGCATTTGAGCTGACCCGTTTTGACCACCAAAAGAGGGCTTTAACTCTGATTTTCGCTGTGATGGAATTATCATCGTTTTTTGTCTCTTCTAGGATTTCAACGGATTCCCCCCAGAAACGCATTGACGCCCATACAGACGGGTCATTTTGCCCGTACTGGATGTATGTCGTGTTCCCGTTGGTCATATAACCATAGTCTGTATCTCCTGAGAACTGCCATGCGTTGGCATAGGCTTCTGTCCAAGGGGCTACTCCTATACCAAAGTTTTCTACGTTGGCGGTGGTAGAGGTTGAAAATCTTGTTTCTAAAGGCATTAGATACCTCCTGACAAGTCGTTTTCTGTGCTTCCGTTATTCGTTCTGATAAAGCTTGAGCCGTCTGGTGTACCACCAAACAAGTTAATATTACCTGTTGCGATGTTGCGACCTTGGTTAAAGCTACCAGTAAGCCCACCAGTCCAAGCTCCTGAACCCTCAAGGTTTTCAATGATTTTACGCAAAGCATTTTGTAAGCCTGCGTTAGCATTTTCTAGGGCTTCGATTCGCTCCTTGAGTGCGTTGTTTTCTGCTGTGATACGGTTGTTTAAGGTTTCAACTTCTTTTGTGATTCGGTCGTCTAGCTTCTTGATTTCCTTTTCTAGCTTAGTGTTTAAAGCGTCAATACGTCCGTCAAGTCGTTTAACTTCTTCATCTACCTTATTCTCAAGGTCAGCGATTTTCTTATTGACTTTAGCAATTTCTGCGTCTATATAAGGTTTGATAATCTTATTATAGTAGATATCTGCTTTTTTGTTAAACCAGTCGTCAGCTTCCTTGCTCTCCATATAACGGCGGATAAGCAAGGGGATAAGTTGCTCTAGTAGTTCGGTCAAAGCGTTCTTATAGTCTTCTAGCTCACTTTCCAGCGCCACAAAATCATCTAGTAGTTGCTTAAAAGCACGCTGTAGCCATGCCAAAAGCTCGTAGATGGAATTGGCATTATCAAAGCTGGTAGGAATTGAGGGGATAAGCCCCCAACGTTCCACCCAGTAAGACGAATAGCGCCCCCGATAAGCTCGGAAAAACTCGTCTTTAAATTCTTCTGGATTCATGTTTTAAACCCTTTCTTATTTTAGTGAGATTCTTCGTCTGCTATTGGTTGCGGAACATTTCCCTCTGTTTCAATAGGGTCTTTATACCCGTCAAAATGTTCTGTTGGAAATTCTATACGGGTTGAAATGCGTTTCTCTTGAAATCGTGGTTCAATAGGCGCTTTTTTCATACTTGTAAACCATTGAAAATATAGTTCAATTTTTTCAATTTGTTCATGTTGGTTAAAGGTCAAAACTAGGTTTTGTTCTGGTGTTAATTCAGCTCTAACACTTAACAGATAATCATTAAAGATTTTATAAGGTTGGTCGATATTGACAAAATCTTCTCTGTTGAAATGGAAGAAAGTTGTTGCGCCTTCTTCCCCTCTAACATGGATAATCAAGTAACCGTTAAATTCTTCATCGTCTTTAAAAGTGATGTTAGTGGTTACTTTTTCAAATTGACTGAATAATCTAGCATAATAACCAAGTGTAACTGGAATTTTTTCAATTTCAGTTTCATTCATTTCTGAAATAGATTCTTTCAAAGCGTCTTCATTTACTGAAATAGAGTCTGATTCTTTTGTAAATTTAATCAATTTACCGTCACGCAACGGAAACAGCGTCAAGTCTTGACTGATGGTCGCTGTTTTCAGTTGATTTGGGTCAACTCCTGAAAATTCTTCTGAAACAGAAATAAAAGGTATATCTGAATGAATAGTATTTAATTTATCAGCGTCAGCATTTAAGATTAGGCTTGTGTCCCCGTTCTTATCCTGTGAAATATCTGCAAGTGCTTCCTTACCTTGGATTGTCAAGCTCTCCACTCCCTGATGTTTCTGAAATTTAATCCATGAGTGAATACCTCGGACAAGTTTAGTCGTCTTTTTTGCTGGGTCGTAGTTGCTATTTGATGCCATCTTTTGATTCTCCTTTTGTTTTGTCAATAATTTTGATTGAGTTTGGATAGAGTTCTTTTAGGTCTGCTAGGTATTCAAGATACCGAACCAGTAAAACCCCTTTACGTCCTAACTTCTTTTTGTTAGCAATTAAAAGTGTGTAGCCATTATGCTTCTTGTATTTTTCTAGCTGGTCTTTAAATCCTAAATAGATACAATCGCAAACGGTGGAAACACGGGCACAAGATTGGTCTTTATCGTCTCCGTGTCCCAGCACTTCAATCTGTAGTGTGTCCGTTGTCTCGGACAAGTTGATAATTATCATAAGTGTTCATGTCCTCTTTCTGCTGTCATGATGGTGCGAGGTACGCCCTTTCTATCGTTGCTTACATTGATTTTAAAGGTTGCCCAATCTTCTAGGAGTTGCTGACCGTCAACCTCTACACGGGTTTCTTTTAGCCCGTTAATAGCCATTTGATAGTTAGGAGTAACGATAACCCCGTTATCCCAGTGAACCACCTCGTTTACAAGTGGAATGCGTGAAAAATAGTTATTGTCGTCAATCACTCTAGCAAAGCCTTTCAGCTTGCTTTTGCTGGTCAATCGTTCAAAACTATAGTAAGCGCCCACAATCTTAAAGCGAATGAATAAAAGCGCCTTAAGGGATTGTAATGGCTGGTAGCTCTTTCTGATAGTCCAGAAAGTTTCATTTTCAATGCTTTCATAGTAATAGCTGATAGGCTTTAGTTTTATCCACAACTTAGCAAGGTCGCCAAAGCGTCTACTGTTTGACTGAATATAATATAAACCATCATCACTATAAGCAAAGTCTTGAAAACTGAAAAGCGTGATTTCTTCTAACATACTATCATATTTTAGTATTTTAGCGTTTGATAAATCTTTCATCTATATACCTTTCTAAAAGACTTGTAAAAACAGCTTATCGCAAATGTTGAAAATCTGAAATTGAATGTCTTTCAGTTCAGCATTATTTTGTAAACGTTCGGCAAGGCTTGAACCGCTCCACCCTGAAACGTTGCTTTTTGTGTCTGCGTTGTTCTTTTGGTGGTTTTCTACTAGATTGTCAGCATACTCTATCACGCCGTAACGCTCAGTAAAAACGATTTCTTTGCGCTCCTGTGGTGTAGTGTTGGCAATCTGTAAGGCTTGCCCGTCTGCTTTCTGGTTGCCTACCGTGTCAATATTCATAGACTGGTTTAAATCCTTGATAGCCTTGTTTCTGATTTCTGCTAGGTATTTAAACAGATTGAAACACTCGTTGTTTAAAACTTCCTCAAGGGCAATCTGGAAACGTGCGAAAGTCTCAAGCCCTATTTCCCTGTTGTAGAAATGTTTGCAAAACTCTTTCTTGAAATTGTCTGAAACTCCGTTAACTAGCTCCATGTCCTTAAATAACTCGTTATAAGTCTGGTCTATAATCGTGTTATAATGCAGAAAATCACCATTTTCATCTACTGCCAAACCGTCCAGCCGTCCTGTCACGGGATTTCTATATCTGGATTTTAAAAAGGTTGCAATCGTTGCGGTTGTGTTATTCTGGGTCAATGATTGTACCCTCCTTTTCTGCCAAGTCTAGCGCCACTTTGTCAAGGTTAAATTGCTGGATTGTCTCCGCTGGTTTCACGCTGATTTCTAGCCCGTAACATTTATTGATAAGCTCAACGAATTTTCTTCTGGATTTCCAGCCTACTTCTATATTAGCTGAGATAACCCCGTTATTAGAAATAGCCTCAGATACTACCAGACGCTCTTTTTTGTCTGACGGGTTGTTGTTGATACCAATAAAGGTCAGCAACTGGTTCATAACCCTTAACTTTTCATCGTGTAGCTTGTCCAGTAAAAAAGGTGCATCCGTTCTGAATACTTGGATATAGTCAGACAACTGCTTAAAGCTGTCTTGCCCATCTTGGTCTTTCTGTTTATTGAGATACACAACGGGTTCAAAATTGGCAATCTTATTAAAAATATTCTTCATAGAAAGCACGTTTGTATTATCAGCAAAAATGAAATACGGTGTAATTTGTGCATTTCTATTTAGTTGTATTGTAAGCTCAATATCTGCCAACTTCTCACAAAATAATTCTAAATAGCCTATATACGGCTCATAGAAATTATTATTAGGAATCACAATGCAAGGTCGTTTTATCTTGTCTGGATTGTCCTTGTGTAATTCTTCAATCACTCTAAAATCATTTTCAGTATAAGCGATTTCCATTTGTTTAAAATAGTTCATACTGCTAGCGTTGACGGGTTGATAGGTCAATGGCTGGTCATAATGGTTTAAGCGTTCCCCTCTCGTTCCACCTTGGGCAATAAACCCAAACGTGTCATCATGGAAGAAAGCTACATGTCCGTTTTCTATCAGCTTCTTTTCTATAAACAACTCGTCAATGTCATTAGGCAAACCCTCCCAAGTGAAATAGTTTACCACGATATTATAGAAATAATTGAAATAAAACTCAAAAAAGGCTAGACGGTTACGCTCTACAGTTTCTTTGTTTAGCTCAATCTTGCCAAGATGTCGCTTGTAATTCTTATAACTCATTTAGTCCCCTTTCAATTAGAAAAAAGGCGGGCTTTTGCCCGCCCTGAAACTTACTTTTTATTCTAAATACCCGTCTATTAACCATAAATCATACGGTCTTCCAGATACATAAGGTTTGCATATTTTAAAGGATAAACCTATTTCATCTATAATTTTAACCAAGTATTCTAAAGAATTAACTTCTAAATAGATAAACGAATTTCCAGATTCTATATCTGTAACATATTCAACCTTACCAATCTTTTCTAAAAATTCATGATAATGTTGATATGTTTCTAACTCTTCAAAATATTTTGCTGAATAAATAGTAAATTTCATTATTCTCCTTCCGTATACCAGAAATGAATGTTTTCAAAAAGTGAAAGGCTTGTCATATAGTGATGATGATAGAAATAGTTGTAGGTCATGTTGCGAGGGTTGCGGATGGCTTCCATGTGAACAAGTTTATCTTTGTTAATGATAGACTTAGCTGAAATAAGGAAAGCAACTGGCTTCCGTCCATTGTTTGCGCCCTCTCCTGTGAATTTTTCAAAATCATCTACAACGATTGTGCGAGCGAGTACGCTAGCTTTATCCATGTTGAAAGCGTTAGCCAAAAGCATGTCAAGATGTGTAGAAAATTCTGCGGAAATGACTAGGTACTGGTCTTCAATCGCCGTCATGTTTGGCACGCCCACGGGGTTATTAAATTGGGTACGGCTTGGAATTGTAAAACGTTTAGATTGGTTGATAAGTGACTGGTTAAAGTCTACGACAAAGTCTTGTTTGTTTTCGTCAATCTTCGTACCTGCTACAGTGATTTTCTTAGCCTTGCCCTTAAGGTCTGTATAAGAGACTTCTGCAAGTGATTTTTCAAGTACGCCCTTAACGGCTTGGTATTCGTCCAGCGTATCAGATGAGAGGAGTGATGTAAACATTTTGTCCACAAACTCATCAAACGCCATATCAGAAACAAAGGCTTTCTGAATCCAAGCACGCTCAAACGTGCGCTCATAGTAATTTTCATTGTTCAAAGTATGATAGAATACTTCGATGTCTGTATCAGCGAATTTGAACGGGCTGACGTCTGATTTTGCGTCATAGGTTTTCTTCTCTGCTGGGTGCACATAGATTTCTTGTAACGTGTCCCCAAACTCAAAGGTCTCTGACTTGAAAATAGCAAGCGGATTTTCATAAGTAAGGGCTTTAATAACAGTTGACCCGATACGGTTGACCAAAGCTGTGAAAAACTCATTGGCATGCTTTTGAAAATCCTGATACGGCACGGTTGCGTGGTTAATGCGTGCGCCCTCAAGTACAGGTATGTCTGCCTGATAGTCAGCGCTGGCACGGGTGCGGATAGAGTTCAATAGGTCAATGTTTGAGATTTGTTTACCTGTCTGACCTGATAAAAAAGTGGTAATTTTATTAGCCATGTTATTCTTCTCCCTCTTCTACGATGTTTTCGTGGTCGATGTTCATTTCTACGCCCTCAACTTCGCTGGCTGGGGCTTGCGCTGGGTAGTTTGGCACTTCCTGCGCTGGTGTGTCAGCAGGCATAGTTGCTGGCGGTGTAACTTCTGCGACTGTTTCTGGTTCGTCCTTAAGTGCGTCTAGTGCGTTGTTAGGATACCAGTTAATGCTTTTTGAAAATGGTTTCATCTTCTTTTTCCTTTCTTTAAATAACAGCATTGATTGCTGATACTACGCTCATGTCTTCTTGTGCTTGTTTCATGATTTCGTCTTGTTGACCTAAACGGCGGTAAAGTTCGTTATTTGCTGAACGTAAGTTACCATTTTTCAAGTTTAGGCGCTCAACATCTTCATTCAAGACTGAGACAACTGTGTCAATTTCTCCGACAAAAGCCTTGATGTCAATCAAGTCAGCCGTCAGGCTCTCAATTTCTTCATCGTTCCCGACTTTTGCCATTGCAGCGTCTAGCACTGCTAGGCATTCTTGTGAGGTCATGTTCCTCTCCTTTCAATTTTTAAACAAAGTATATCATACTTGACAAAATAAAGCAAGTATGATATAGTGAATCTGTAAGGCTTTTCAAGGCTTGTCTAGTGCTGGCAAGATGGTTACACCTCAAGGGGTGCTTGCTAGTGCAAGTCATTCTAACCAACTGACTTTTCAAGCCATGAAAAACGCTTTATAATTGGAGCTTTCCCGATTGGGAAGGCTCTTTTTATTTACCGAACAATCCAGCGAACGGGTTCACGGGTTGCACTTCTTCAAGGGTCAACGTGTCAGCCATCATAAGGGCATTGAGACGGAAAAAGTCGTTACCGTTGTCGCCGCCTTCAACAAACATAATCGCAACGTGTACGGGTTCTTCTGTTTTGTAGTTCGGTGTTTTCTTGACTGTGATTTCTCCTGTTTCTGGGTTCACATCTTCATAAGATACACCAAAGTTGACCTCTTCAAAATCCGTTTCACTTGTGAAAATTTTAACATTTTCTGTTGCCTTAACAATAAAGTAAGGGCGAGCGTCTGGGTCTTTTTCTGTGTCTGGTGTATAGAGTTGTAGCCCAAAATCTACGAGCTTCTTCGTGTCTTCTTCGGTTGCTGGCACTAAGTAAACCGCTTTAGTTGGTTTCTTTTGCTTATATTTACCATCTGACTTGTTAGATGTCGCTGTGATTGTAGCCTGTGCTACGACTGTGTCAAAGTTTTCATGTTTTGGTGCTTGTTTAGCCATTTTGTTTATCTCCGTTTGTTGATTTTAAAAATTTTAATGGTGCAATGATTGTATTGAGATTTTCTAAATCGTTTTGACGGTTCTTGGATTTCTCGAAACAATCGTAAAGAGCGTTAGAAGAAAGTGAGTAGATTTTATTTTCTTCTAAATAGCAACAAAGATTGTAAAAAGCATTTATGCTGAGTTTTTCAAACTCTGCTGAAACAAATTTATATAATTCCATGATATAGTCAAAATCTTCATAGGCATAATGTGCTTTTAGATAGGACTTTAGAAAGATAGTATTTTTAGGTGCGTTGTTTGATTTCTGGTAGTAGTACCCTTTTTTATTTTTAACCTGCTGTTTATGTAATAAATTTTTAAAAAAGGAGCGGTAAACCGACAAGATGAACCCATCATACAAGATAGTCTGTTTCCCTGATTTTAAAGGTTGTTTCATAAATTAGAGTACCTCCTTTAATCTGCTTACTTGCCCTTTTACCCTCAAAGGTTGCCCCGATAACAAAGTTTTCAAAAGTGATTTTTTCTTTGATTTCTGGTGTCATACCTGCGCCCTTAACGTCTAAATGTGTTGACCCGTCTTCTTGTATCAATTCTTCTATATACAGCTTAGAGCGGAGGTATTTTGCCTTTACGGCTCGTCCCTCATGCGCCCACTTGCCAAACTCTGACGGGTCAATGTCTAGGACAAGGCTATCAGAATGGAATAGGTGCAAGCTGTCTGTATCAGCATATAAGAAATTATCATAATTCTCTTGTGCGTTCGATATGATAAAGTGACGGGCTATTGATGTTACAAATAGCGCAACGGGTGCGTAAACGGGTTGTACTTCTTCTTCATCATCATTTTTAAAGCGTAATATACCTTTATCGTCCAGATAGGCTAGTTTCTTAACCGATATGATTTTAGCACCAAATTTCCCGTATAAGCTGTTTAGCATAATCTTAGCTTTTTGTTTTTCTGCTGGGGATTGTGCGTTTTCTTTCTTGTATCGATAAGTTGTAATATAGTCATCAAACAAGCCTGATTCTGTCTGAAATTCAAGTGTTTCAACATACATGATAGAACTATCATAATGTTTTAAAAATAAGTCAAGGTCAAAATTAGTCAAATATAGGTCTATAACCTCGTTTTTAGAGGTAGTCACATAGTCGCTAGTCCTAACCCCAATGCGTAAAGCGTCAAGTTTGCGCTTAATCTGTATAGTTGGGAGGTAGCCACGTTTTAAGTCAAAATCGGCTTTAATATGATAGATATAATAATGGTCTTCCTTTATCTCCTTGGGCTTCCCCTTGTATCGTTTCGGTATGCCGATTGGGAGAGCATTTTGCAACATAGTAGCAGGGTACATACTGTTAATGTCATAGATGTCTATCAACTGTTTCAACGTGCGCCCTTGCGTTTTAGGGTTGGCAAACGTCCAGCCCCCTCGGTACGCCTTACGACAAAAGTCGTCCACTTTTTCATCTAATATTGGGAAAAAGTCTCTAAACTTCCTTTTTGACTTTTTAAAAATCCGTTTAAACTCGGTCAGCGCCTCACTTGCTGATGTGTACTTTGTGAAATTTTCTTCATAGTACATAGCAAAGATACCACGAGCAAGAATGGCAACGTCTACATGTATGTAGTCAATCCATTCTGGTTTAATTTCATCTGGCTTATGTTTTAGCAAGGGTGTAGTCCCTTTAGCTATAGGCATTTTGAAAAGCCCTGCCATCGTAGCGATTGAGAAATTAAGGATTTTTAAAGAGTCTCTAAAAGTCAGCGTAAAGTCTGGAAACTCAAGTGTAATAGAGTACCAAACCCCCATATCGTTAATAAAGTAAGTACATTCTATATCATTGTTCAGAAAGAAAGATAGCAAGAAAGAGCCGTCAAACTTGAGATTGTGAAAGAATATGATAAACTCATCTTCTCCTGTCTCGGTGTAAGTCTTGTCTAGGTCAAGATAGAGCGATTTTAGAAAATCCTCTAGGCTGGTGTTTACCTTGAATGTGTCTAGCTTGTCATAGTCAATAACTTTAGCAAAGCAAGATAGCCATACCTCTGTTTCTTCCTCGTTCGTAGTTGTTTCAAAGTCGCTTGCATAGTAGCAAGTCACTTCTTCCCTCGCTTCTTTCGTCTTCTCATGTCAGAAACAAATTGCTTGGAAAACTTATCTACATTATCAAGGATTTCACGGGCTAGGCTGTCCTGAAATTCAAAAGCCGTTTCTTTACCGTCTGTGTCTACGAAAACCATAACGTTATCAAAAGAAACCTTGTCACTTGCCCCACCTGTAAGAAATGCGCCAAAGTTGCTGGCATTCATGCGCCTTATGCGTGAAATCATGGATTTAAACGCTTTTTCTTGTGCTTTGTTTCCTGCTTCTCTGGTGTTGTAGTGCATTTCTTCAAGGGCTGATATATAACGTTCCTTGGCTTCTCTGTCACGTTCTGAGCGGTATTCTTTTACCTCTTTGGCTGAATGAAAGCGGTTCAAGTCTGAGCGCTGAGAAGAGCGAAAACCTTGGGTCAGCTTTTCTACAGAAAACTTGTCCCCGTACCATGCTTTAGCTTTTTTAACATAGTCACTGGTGTAGACGTGACTTCCGAATACTTTAGTACGACCTTTGCTTTTAATCTCATCATAGGCACGTTCTAGCGCCTTGTCACTCATTCCTGCAAAATTCCACCGCCCACCCATAAAAGCTTTTATTTCAGCATTAGAGGCGCCCTGCTGTTGTAGTGTTCTTTTCTTTCTGGTTAAATAGTCCCGTTGTACCTTCCTTTGTTTTGGTGTTAAAGCCATTAACTACACTCCTTCCGCTGGTTGTTCCTCTCCGTATTCTAATGCGGTAGCGAATGGAATAGAAGCCACATAGCTTTTATATTCATAGTCAACTACCTCTATAGTGAGATAGCCCTTAAAACGCTCTTTTAGGTAACGTTCAATATATGGAAACTGTCGCCGTTGGTTTATCGTTACCGTTTCGGGTATGATAGTAACGTTTCCATCTTCATTCTTATATAGATTGAATGTAACCTGTGTAGCGTTGAAAGTACATTTAATAGGTGTGTCAGTCAACTTTTCTTTTTCTCCTTTCTTTAAAATTTGCTTTTTACATTTAAGAAAATAAATAATATTTATTTTCTTATTTAAGTCTATCACAAACATTAAAATAATGCAAGTGATAAACTTAATAAGAAAGTAAATTATTTTCTATATAATCTCAAACACTTTTTACATAAATATTTTTCGTCAACATCATCTATATCTACGCTTTCAATATCATCAGCATATTTCCCATATTTACCACATAAAGACCAATCCATAATATTATCAGAATAACACTTAAAAGCATGCAATTTAGTGTTGCCATGTATATAACCCGTATTGTTATTTTCAGCGTTTACAACAGGTGCTAGTTTATAAGCTATATAATCTAGCACTTGATTAGCTGAAACATAAACGCTTTTATCTTTAATTTTTAATAGAGCCATCTTCTTTACTCCACTTCTTCAAACCAGTCTGAAATATTTGTGTATAGTTCAGATAGTGTTTTCACTCTTTCATAGTAACCAGCAAATGGTACAAACTCATTATTTCTATACAATTCAAGTTTTATCTCGTTTCCAAGGTCTACAATCTGGTTTACATGGTCGCCATACATTTCAGCGTTATCTGCATTAAAAATAACATCTAACGCTTGCCCGTGAGTAAGTTCTGCAAAAGTTTCGTCATTGTGGTTTACATATAGTGCTTTCATTTTCATTTTTCTTACCTCTTTATCTTTCTGATACCATTATAGCATTTCTCAAAATGCTTGTCAAGTGTTTTGTTAAATTATTTTTAATTTATTTTTAGAAATGTTTTTATCTCATTTCTAACTATATACATTGT
>JAWDXP010000026.1:0-17659 GCA_032477055.1 Dysgonomonas sp.
ACGGCTGGGACGGAAGTCGCTGTCGTTCTCAAAATCGGTGGAGCTGCATGACAAAGTCATCGGGCATTATCTGAACATAAAACACTATCAATAAGTTGGAGTCATTACCGCTGAACAGGAGGGACAGCTGATAGAAACAGAAGCCACTGGAGCACCTCAAAAACACCATCATACACTAAATCAGTAAGTTGGCAGCATCACCGCTGGCGCTTATTTGTTTCTATTCTCTGAAATATGAAACAATCACTGCCAGAAACTAATGCTGAATATAAGTTTTGGATCAACCCACCAGAATTAATAGGTTTTCAGACTTTTCCCCTTTTTCCGGGCAAAATTCTTAAATTTGAAATGACATAAACTGCAAACTTATGTAATCTTAGCCACATAAAAGCACTTTCATGAATAATAAAAAACGATTTAGTTGTTTACTGAATAGTTTTTTTATGGCAGCGCCCTAAAGCAAATCGCACACATTTTAACCGGAATTGTCCATTTCCGTGCGGTAGCCTACCCTTTTTTTAGATTTTCTTACTTAACACCTGCGTTTTTGTTGCTCCTGCACCTGCAAGATTTCTCAACTGCTTCGCTATTAAAATCAGTTGAATACCATCAAAGTTTTATTTCACATTCCAGTTATTGCATTGTTGGAAAATATTGATCTATGAAGAACGCAACTCGCCTTCTGGTGATTTCGCTCGCCCTCATGTTGAGCGGCTGTGCATATTCCCCGAAGCAGGTTGAAGCATCCCGACCGCTTGTGAATCAGACTGCTTCTACCGACCTCCAGGCTATGGCAGCCAATCTGCAACAACCTCTGAACACCCTGCCGCAGGGCGCCGCGCTCAGCGCCAATGGCAATACCTATATTCTGGGCCAGCGTTATGTCTCCGCCCTGGGGCTGGAATGCATAGAACTGCTGCGTAATCGCAACTACAACCAGTCGCAGCACGGTGTGACCTGTAAGAACGGTGACACCTGGTATCTGGTACCGCAGCTGGAACAGGCTTCCGCCAGTAACCTGCTTGCCGTGCAATAATTTTGAAGAGAAATGTTGTGAAGATAACGAATTTTCGGCAATTGAGTGCCGTCCTGTTACTGGCCTGCGTCTCCTGCGCCTCTTTCGCCGCCCCCACCCAGCAAGAAGCCCAGGCATTTGGGATGAACACCCCGGCAGACAACGGCGATGGCCGACTGCAGCTTGGCGGCGAGCAAGCGATGAGCGGCCAGGCAAACACCTCCTCCACCACCGGGACTTTCGCACAGCAAAACCGCCAGGGCATGTTATTGCCGGGCGAGTCTGATGTGCGTAAATTACTGCCGCAGTCCGAGTCCGGGCTCCCCCCTCCATACGGTGCCAACCTGTTTGCCGGTGGTTATGAAACCGAGCGCAGCGACGGCTTAAACGATAATTACCTGATCGCCCCCGGCGATAAGCTGAATATCTGGATCTGGGGCGCAGTCAATTTTTCCAACGTCGTGACCGTCGATAATCAGGGCAATATTTTTATTCCCGATGTCGGGCCGATTAATGTCAAGAATGTGGCGGCCAGTAAGGTTAATAACCTGGTTACCAGCCATATCAGCGAAGTTTTCACCAATAACGTTAATGTTTACGTTAATTTACTTACCGCGACGCCGGTCAGTGTATATGTCACCGGACCCGTCATTCGTCCGGGACAATATGCCGGACAATCTTCCGACAGCGTTTTATATTTCCTGAAACGCGCTGGCGGCATCGACTCCGACCGCGGAAGCTATCGTCATATTAAAGTATTGCGCCAGAACCGCGTGATCCAGCAGATCGACCTGTATGAGTTTATGCAGCAGGGCAAAATGCCGAAGCTGTCCCTCAAAGATCAGGATGTGATTCTGGTTGAACCCCAAGGGCCGATGATCAACGTGGCGGGTAAAGTGCGTAACCCGTTCCGCTTCGAGCTGAAGAACAGCACCGCGCTCGGCTCAGAGCTGATCGACTACGCCCTGCCCCTCGCCAAGGTGAGCCACGTGGGCGTGATTGGCGATCGCGCCAGTGGCCCGTTCTCGGTCTATATGCCCTATAAAGATTTCGACCGCATTCAGCTGAGCGACGGCGATAAAGTGCTGTTCAACGACGACATGCATGCGCAGGTGTACGATGTGCAGGTGATGGGCAGCTATCGCGGGCCATCCTACTTCACCGTGCGTAAAGAGACCCGTCTGCACGATCTGCTGAACCACATCCCGATTGACCCGAACATGGCGGATTACGGCTCGATCTACATCATGCGTAAGAGCGTGGCCGCGCGGCAGAAAGAGATGCTGGAAGACTCCCTCAACCGTCTGGAGCGCAGCGTCTTTACCGCGCCTGCCAGCTCTGACGGCGAGGCCTCCATTCGCACCAAAGAGGCCGAACTGGTGATGCGCTTTGTGGAAAAAGCCCGCAAGATCCAGCCGCTGGGTAAAGTGGTGGTGTCGGATAAAGGCGTGATCGCCAACATCCTGCTGGAACAGGGCGACCAGATTGTGATCCCGAACAAAACCGACCTGATTCAGGTGGGTGGCGAAGTGATGATGCCGCAGGCGGTGGTCTACAACAAAAACGCCAGTCTGGAAGACTACGTAGCCTGGGCGGGCGGCTATACCGACCGTGCGAACGACAAGCGCATTGCCGTGGTGCATGCCAACGGGCTGATGGAGTTTAAAGACGGTGGCGATGTGATGCCGGGCGATCATATTCTGGTCATGCCGAAAGTGGACAGCAAAATGATGCAGTCCATCAAGGACATCACCCAGGTCATCTATCAGGTTGCTGTGGCGGCCAACGTGGTCCTGAACTAACCCTCCTGACGGGCTCGCTTAAGGGCGGGCCCGTTCTGTTATATCGGCCTACTTATGCTAAAACCTGTTCTCAACCAAACGCCCCGCAGCTCGTTTCAGGTGCTGCGCGATGTAACGTTTGGCCTGCTTATTCGTGAACTGAAGACTCGATTTGGTAGTTACCGGCTGGGGTATGCCTGGGCACTGTTGGATCCTGTACTGATGATTGGCGCATTTAGTTTGATTTTTGGTATGCGTAGCTCGGGTGGATTTGGAGGTGCGCCTGCTCCATTATTTATTACTGCCAGTTATTTGCCCTTCCTATTCTATAGAAATGTGGTAAATAAGTTGCAGTCTGCCGTTAATGCCAACATGGGACTTTTTTGCTACCGGCAGGTAACACCTTTTGCTACGTTTGTTGCTCGTTTTATCCTCGAAGCTATCATTGGATTAGTGGTTGGTTGCATTTTGGTCCTAGGATTGCTGTGGTTTGGCTTTGATGCTATACCTAATGACCCATTGCTTGTCATACTCATCTATACCTTACTAATGATCTTTTCATTTTCAATAGGCGTGGTTTTCTGTGTAGTCGGTAATTTATTTAAAGAAGCCAGCAAGTTCCTCGATCTACTAATGATGCCACTGATGTTTATTTCCTGCGTGATGTATCCGTTGGCAACTGTGCCATCGCAATATCAACATTGGTTTTTATGGAACCCCTTAGTACATGCCATTGAATTAATTCGATGCGGTTGGATCTCAGGCTATATGAGCCCCAATGTTAGCTGGAGCTTTTTATGCTGCGTAACGCTAGTAATGCTGACGTTTGCAATGAGTTGCTACCGCATTAGCCATCGTCGTCTGATTGCCAGCTAAAGTTAAAGATCATGATCATTCTTGATAACGTATCTAAATATTACCCAACCAAGTTTGGCCGTAACTATGTGCTGCGAGACGTAAGTATTACTCTTCCACGCGATCGTAATATCGGTATTCTTGGCGTCAACGGCGCAGGAAAATCAACCCTATTACGCCTCTTGGGCGGAATGGACACTCCTAGCAAAGGAAAAATCACACGTCATTGCCGCGTATCCTGGCCTCTTGCTTTAAACGGTGGATTTCAAGGCAGTATGACCGGACGCGAGAACACCCGCTTTGTATGCCGTATTCATGGTGTACGCGATACCCTAGCCGTTGAAGAATGGGTGAAAGAATTCTCAGAAATCGGTCAACATTTTGAGTTACCAATTAAATCCTATTCTAGCGGAATGAAGTCAAAATTTTCCTTTGCCGTTAGTATGGCATTTGATTTTGAAATTTATCTGACTGATGAAATTACCTCTGTAGGTGATGCCCGCTTTAAACAGAAATGCATTGATGTTTTTAACCAAAAACGCGAGACCGCTAGCCTAATCATGGTCTCGCATGATATGAAGAATTTACGTCAACAATGTGATATGGGAATTCTGCTGCGCAACAGCACCCTTGAGATATTCGAAAATATTGACGATGCCATCCGTATTTATCAAAATCTATAACAAGCTAAAACCATGACCCAGCCAATTCGTTCCAACAAGTCATCCGGCTTGATGCGTAAGCTTCATAAATTCAAAAACAAGCCAAAAAACTTTATTGTTGATTCTAGCGGTTATAAATTTGCACATCGCTCCTGGAAAAAGAGTCTTAAACTCGGTAGTTTTCAATGGGTTATAGCCTGCTTTGCCATTGCCGTTATCTATTTTGGATTCATTGCATCTGATAGGTACGTGAGCAGTGCCGAATTAGTAGTTAAACAAGCCGACCAGATTAAAATGCTCCCAGATGCCCTATCAATGCTAGGGTTAGGGGGTAATAATCATCAGGATGCGTTATTAATTCAAGATTATCTCAAATCTGATGATCTACTTAACAAATTAGATAAAGAACTGGGCTTGAAAGCCCATTATCAAAGCCATAAAATCGATTACTTTTCTCGCCTGCCTAACAACGTCAGCCGCGAAGAATTTCTAAAGTATTACCGGGAACATCTTACATTGCGGCTGGATGATATTTCCGGCGTGTTGACGATTGAACTGCAGGCGTTTGATCCTGTTTACGGTCAGAGAGTTGTTGGTGTGATGCTAAAAGAGTCAGAAGGCTTTATTAATAAACTTGGACACCAAGTAGCACTGGAACAACTGGCCTTTGTTGAAAAAGAAGTTGATCACGCCTATCAACGATTACAGATCGAAAAAGCCAAAGTGCTTGAGTTTCAAAACACCCATCACCTTATTAGTCCAGAATCAACCAGCACGGCCCGCATGGGTGTAGTAAGCCAGATTGAAGGCCAACTGGCCCAACAACAGGCTCAATTAAAACAGTTGCAAAGCTATATGAAAGTTACCGCACCTGCAGTTGTTTCTGTACAAGCTAGAGTAGATGCTTTAACCGAGCAACTGGCCCAGGAACAAGCAAGACTTACCGGTGCCGATAAAAATGCAATGAACGAAGTGACTGCTAGCTATATGGATGTGCAAACACAGGCAACGCTCGCGGCAGACCTCTACAAAACCGGTCTTATTAGCCTTGAGCAAGCCCGAATTGAAGCATATCGTAAACTCAAACACCTATTGGTAATCAGCCAGCCTAGCTTGGCAGAAGATGCCGAATATCCAAGGCGTCTATATAACCTCGCTACTATAGGAGTGTTACTTTGCCTCTTCTACGGTTTAATAGTGATGGGATTAGCTACACTGAAAGAACATCAAGATTAATTTTTATTAAAAAATCTAATATTTATTTTAACAATGCAACTTATCATTTCTGTTATGCCAACTGCAGAATATACATTATGCAAATTATATTATTTATTTTCATTAAATTATAATCGAAATATTTATAGATTCTTGAAGGAATATATACGCCATTTAATCTTATCCTAAAAAATCTTCTGTTCTGATTAAGGGTTGTGTAAAATTTCAACAAATCAATGCTGGCGTAATTATTATTTTACCAATTGTTTTATGAAGCCCATGTTCCATTGAATATTTAAATGTTAATTACACTCTCAGTTTAATATGCATATGGTGATATATGGATTTAATTAGTGGTTACAAACCACACCCAAATGTTATAATTGGTGATGATGATGAGCTTTTCCTTAGTGGCGGAGCTCACCACGTTGAAGATTTTATATTGGGCATAAAAAAACCAAACTCCCGTTCTTTTGAAAACTTCACTTCAAATCTAAATTTCAGAAAAAATATCAGCAAAGATATCGGCGCAAAATATATTCACATCATTTGCCCTGACAAACAAACAGTGTATGCCGATAAATATCCAATTAAAAATACAAAGTCTCTTGGTAATCTCTACAAGAAAAGTTGTGACATTGAGTTTTTATATCCTGTAAAAGAATTAGAATCTGCCGACTCTTATTTTAAAACAGATTCGCATTGGAATCCGTTTGGAGCACTAGTAGCAACAAAAGTTGTTTTAGATGATTTTAAGATAGTGTACCACAATGAAAAAAAAGTTGTCACTTGGCTACAAAAAAGAACAACTGGGTGATTTAGGTGCCAAGCTAATACCTCCTATTAAAGAATGCGTTGAACATTACGAAGAGAATTTATTAAAAATCACATGTGACAATCAATATAGCGGTAATGATGGCTTAATAAAGTTAATTATTAATCCTGAAGCTCAAGAAGATTATAAGTTGCTAATTTTCGGCGACTCATTCATGATGTGTTGCCTTACTTATTTTTCAGACATTTTCAAGTATGTTATTTTTGTTCGAAGCCGGCACTTTCATCCTGAATTAGTATACTCTTTCAAACCAACGCATATTATCAGTTCTAATGTAGAACGATATTTATCTCATGTAGATACAGATAAAAATGCTTCGAATATTTTTCTTCTTCCTTTTTTGAAAGGTTTGAGATTTGATTCAAAAAATGATTTTTACTCTGCTTTTTCAGCTTTAACAAGCTCTAATACAAGTAAATTAAAAGAAATCTTATATATGAAGCTTCAAGAGTTAATTAGGAGCAGAAGTTTTGAAACGGTTGAAAGAGTAACCCGAAGAATGATGCTACAAAATCCTAATGATGAATATTTGTATTTATTAAGAAGTAGAAATTTTATGGCCTCTGGTCAATTAGATGACGGAATCACTCTGGCAATTGATTTGGTGGAGAAGTCGAAACGTTCGGCAATAGCACTTGAACATCTAGCATCTTGTTATCTGCAGCGAAAAGAGTTTAGTCAATCATTAATTTTCTTTGATGAAGCTATAATCAAGAAAAAGGACAGATATGTTTTATATAAAGGAAAAGCAGTTTCATTGAAAAATTTAGAATTAATTGATGCAGCTTTGGAATGTGCAAAAAAAGCTCTTGATTTATCTAATTTTGCACCTGATGTAGAAAAACTAATTGCTGAACTAGAAGCTTTAGGTCGCATTAAATAATATGCTCGATGTTAGTATATCACTCACATGGTTACTAATAACTAATTCATAGCTAAACAAAGATGTTTTTCAACGCAGCCAAATTTTATTACACAATGTCTATCGAATATTAATAAGACATTGTTATATCAGAATAGAGGAAAATATGATATCCGTTGATTTTTTTAAAAAACTAAAACAAAAAAAAATAAAAAAACAAGAAAACACTCAGCTAATTACAAGTGATCTCGTCAATTTAAATGTTGCAAATAAAGTTATTGGAAAGGGATTAGCCTATGATGATGAGTATAGATTAATCAAACAATCAGGCTTGTTCGATTTAGAATATTACGAAAGAAGATATAAAGATGTATCACAAAAAAAATTAGATCCTATTCGCCATTTTATACGTCATGGGCATAAGGAAAATCGTTGGCCAAACGAATATTTTGATCCAGCATATTACAGGAAAGCATATAATCTTGAAGAAGGTATCATACCTTTAACTCATTATATATTGAGTCCACACGCAGTACTTAATCGCACATCGGAAAAATTCGATGGTTCATTTTACTATTATTTGCATGCAGATGTAAGAAAAGCAGGAATAAATCCTCTTTACCATTATTTGAAATATGGAAAAAATGAAAAAAGAGCCATTTCAAATACAGTTAAAGAACAGCAAAAAAGCAAAATTATAAATATCCCATCAAAACTTTCTAAACTTAATATTTCTATAATCGTTCCAGTATATAACGCAATAGAAGAAGTGATTGATTGTTTGGATAGTGTTATTGAAAATACGCCATTAGGCAAAAACATTAAACTGTTAGTCATTAATGATGCTAGCCCAGATGAAAGCGTTTATGCGCGGCTTGAAAAATATACTGGTCTGACTGGCGTCAAAATAATACATAATAAGAAAAATATTGGGTATACAAATAATGTCAATTATGGCATTTCTTTATCTGGTAACGATGATATTATTCTCTTAAACAGTGACACCGTTGTCTCAAAAAATTGGCTCAGGCAAATGTCCATAGCCGCATATCAAAGTGATGACATTGGGACCGTTACTGCAGTCTCAAACGGCGCCGGAGCATTTTCTGTACCAAAATCAGGCTGGAATGATATGCCTGTTCACTTATCGATTAGCCATGTCGCACGCCTTGTTTCCTCGTCCATCGATTCTACCTTCGTCACTACACCTACTGGTAACGGTTTTTGCCTTTTTATCAAACGTGAATTGCTTGATGAAATTGGTTTATTCGATAAAACAAAATTCCCACGTGGTTATGGTGAAGAAAATGATTTTTGCATGAGAGCGGTATCTAAAGGATGGGTTAATATTGTTGACCTTAAAACATTTGTCTATCATAAGCGCTCAGCTTCGTTCAAAGGTGAGAAGGATATTCTGATTGAACAAGGTGTTACTCAAGTTAAGAATGATCATCCTTACTACTCTGGAGCCATTAAATCAATAGGTAGTTCTAGCACATTTTCAAAAGCTCGGTCTTTAATTGAAGATAAAATAAATAAAACCTCGCAAAGCGAGTGTATTGTTAAACCAAAAATTTTATTTGTTATATCAACACGCACCGGCGGCACCCCAAAAACTAATTATGACCTCATGCGGTCACTGAAAGATATATATGATTGTTATGTCTTAGCATGTAATTCAAAATTAATTGAGGTAATGCGTGCCGATGAAAAAGATTATAAAGTAATTGAAAAAATACATCTTAAGGATCCAGTTAATTTTTCAACTCATCGCTCTTTTGAATATGAACAGACTGTCCGGAACATCATTTACAAATATAATATAGATTTATTACACATAAGACACATTGCATGGCACAGTTTAAAACTACCTCAAATCGCTAAGGATATGGGTATTCCTGTAATTAAATCGTTCCATGATTTTTATGCAGTTTGCCCTTCCGTTAACTTAGTAAATGAAATTGGTGAGCTATTTATTGATGGTTTGGATCATGGTATAAATAATCCATTATGGCATGATGAAACAGTTACGCCAATGACACCTTCCATGCTTAATGCGTGGAAACAAAGAATGACTGAAGCTTTATCATATTGTGATCAGTTGATTACCACTTGTGAAAGTGCTAAAGAAATCATCTTGAAAAATTTACCAGGATTACAACATTTACCTTTTACAGTTATTCCGCATGGCCGTGACTTTAAATCCTATACCGAGCCCAAAAAATCTTTTCCTAATAACGTTATAAATGTCCTAGTCCCTGGAAATATTACGCTTACAAAAGGAAAAGATTTAATTAAGGAAATTAAAGCGCTTGATAAAGACAACAACATTGAATTCCACATACTAGGAACATGTGATAAAGATTTGTTGGATATTGTTACTTACCATGGAAAATATCACCGCGATGATTTCTCTAATAAAGTAAAAGTGATTAACCCAGATATTTCAGCGATTTTTTCAATTTGGCCAGAGACTTATTGCCATACATTGACTGAAAGCTGGGCGTCTGGGCTACCAGTGATAGGCCTGTCTTATGGAGCAGTTGAAAAAAGAATTACACAGCATGGTGCAGGTTGGTTAGTAAAAAATAATGCACATGAATGTTATGAGAAACTTATTTCCCTCTGTAATAATCCAAAGGAATATGAAGCCAAACTTAAACTTGTAGCAGAATGGCAAATGGGATATGGCGCTTATAACACAGTCAGTCGAATGACTGAAAAATACTTGTTAATTTATCAAAATGCATTTAAGAAGGCGATCCCTGAAAAACGTACTTTAGGCATTGTATTAAAAGGCTACTTCCCAGATGTTCCTCCAACTGCATATGTCCGCTTAGTAGATTGGAAACATGAACTTTCCGCCTCTCGAAATTTAAATGTTGAATTTATTGCCTGGCATGATTTATTAACAGACAAAGTAAATAATTTAAAACAGGTCATAATTCAACGAGACTCAATTCCTTTACACGCTGTTGATTGGTGCATTGAATCATTAAAAATCAATAAAATTTCTTACGAATATGAAATTGATGACGATTTACTGAATGTTCCTGCTGTTATTGACACTAATGAAACATATAAAAATTACAGAAGTGGATTCGAAAAACTTTTAAGGAATGCTCAATGTGTTCATGTTACTAACCCAACACTAGCAGGTGTTGTTTCTGAATATAATAACGAAATTATTATCAGGCCAAATAAAATATTTCCTCATAGATGGAGCATCGAAATCCCTAACGATGAAAGAATCAATCTAAGTACTGATGACTCAATATTAAATATTGTATACTTCGGTTCAAAAACTCATCAAGAAGATTTGAATTTTTTGATCTCCGTTATCAATGAAGTTAACCTGAAACAACCGGTTGCACATTTATACGTTATCGGATGTGGTGACTTTTCTGAAAATAAATACATGACTCGCTTGACGCCTCCAAGTTCGCGCTACGATATTTTTGTGGATTGGATGAAGAAAATTTCACATAACTTTGATCTTGGTGTTGCACCACTTGTAGATAAGAGCTTTGCGGAAAAGAAAAGCCCACTTAAAGTCCTTGAACTAAATGCTTTGAACCTTCCAGTTATATGCAGTAACATTCCCCCCTATACGGATGTTGTTGTACATTCAAAAGCAGAACTATATAAAATTGATAATGACCTTACAAAATGGTCATCTTTCATAAAAAGTTTTAAATAAGGGATAATAATGGAATTAATAATTACTAATAATGAAAATGAGCTCCTGCATACAAAATCTTTGATTAGAACAAAAAGTGAAGCGACCACAATTTTAATTTCTTCAGGTAAAACCATTATTAATGGGAACACTATAGTATTTAATAATATTCTAGAGTTATTAACAGCGCTTGAAAAGCTAGAAACCAGCATAGAAAGAGTTTGCATTGTCGGAGTAATTAGTAATTTTTCTTCTGAAACCAACATTAGAACTGTAATTGCTGGCTTCATCGGCCTTACTAATGGTAAATTATCATATATTGACGAAACTATAAAACTAAAGAGCAGACTTGCAGTTTTAAATAGATGTTTTTCGGCTATGAATGAAGAACCAACCGTTGAGGATAGCGATAATTATACTATTCTAAAATTTGAATCATCATCAACAAAATGGTCAGACTTCTGCATTCAAGAGACCAAAGATTTAATCTCTGATAAAACCATTTTACAAGATGATTTCATTTCTATTGTTTCCGAACATCTAAAATCAAAAAAACCGTTTAGTTTTATTCGTATAAATCATTGCGAAAATAGATTACTTGGTTATGACTTTAGTTTCCCCAAAGAAGAAGTCGATATAACATATGCTATTCAATTTGGAGAAAACTTAAGTTCTAAGGATACAAACTACATTTCGTCACGGATAAAAGAAGCCGTAAAAAACTCTACTATTATAGGTGTACCTAAAGATTCCAATTTTAGCTCTAATAAACTGAGATTTTTGGAGTCCACTACAAAAGTTCATTTATACAGTTTATCCTTAATTAACAAACAACTATTCACTAACGTTAATATTCACTATGCTCTAGGACAAGAGCTTAAGTTCAAGACATTGCTACAGTCTGCTGAAAAAATAATAGCTATTACCTGCAGAGACATATCAATCCTTGAGAAAAGTATTAATAGGGAAATATATAAAATTCAGATCCCCGCAGAACATAGATTCAAAGGAGACCAAATCACTATTTCTCCTCACTATCCTGATGCCTTTATTAGAATTGAGCAGGAAATCGAGAAGCACGTTTCGCCAGGAGTAATTGTATTAGTGGGGGCAGGGATTTTAGGTAAAATTTATTGCGACACAATCCTTCAAAATGGCGGAATCGCTATTGACGTAGGATCACTTATGGATGCAATTGAAAATATTCCCACCCGCGGGGATGGTTTTGATCAGTTCAAATTCTGGTGGTCAGAAACAAATTAAAATTTATAATAAACCTAAAACTTTAAATATTTAATGCCATGAATATATGTGTTTGCGGTACAGGTTATGTTGGCTTGTCAAATGCTGTATTACTAGCTCAGCATCATCGAGTCATTGCACTGGACATCATCGCTGAGAAAGTAGATCGCATCAATCTACAACAGTCTCCGATTGCAGATAAAGAGCTCGAAGACTACCTAGCCAACAAGCCTCTTAATCTCCGGGCCACGCTGGACAAAGTGGAAGCTTATCAGGACGCCGATTTTGTCATTATCGCCACTCCGACTGATTACGATCCCAAGACTACCTACTTCAATACCAGCACCGTCGAAGCAGTAATTCGCGATGTGATGAGTATTAATCCGCAGGCAGTTATGGTCATCAAGTCCACCATTCCGGTGGGCTTTACCGAGCGGATGCGTCAGGAGTTTGGAACTGATAATCTGATTTTCTCCCCTGAGTTCCTGCGTGAAGGTCGTGCTCTGTATGACAACCTTCATCCGTCACGCATTGTGGTTGGGGAATGCAGCGAGCGCGCACAGCGCTTTGCCGACCTGCTGAAAGAAGGTGCCATTAAGAAAGATGTGCAGGTGCTGTTAACCGGAAGTACCGAAGCCGAGGCCATCAAGCTGTTTGCTAATACCTACCTCGCCATGCGAGTTGCGTATTTCAACGAACTGGACACCTACGCTCAGTCTCATGGACTCGATAGCCGTCAGATTATCGAAGGTATTGGTCTGGATCCGCGTATTGGTACGCACTATAACAACCCTTCGTTTGGCTATGGCGGCTACTGCCTGCCGAAAGACACCAAGCAGCTGTTAGCCAACTATCAGGAAGTGCCGAATAACCTGATACGCGCGATTGTCGATGCCAATACCACCCGTAAGGATTTTATTGCCGACAGCGTGATCGCCCGTAAGCCGAAAGTTGTGGGTATCCACCGTCTGGTCATGAAGGCGGGTTCCGATAACTTCCGCTCTTCTGCCATTCAGGGAATTATGAAGCGGATAAAAGCCAAGGGGATCGAGGTTGTAGTCTTTGAGCCAACCATCAAAGAAGACACCTTCTTCAACTCCCGCGTCATTCGCGACCTCGAAGAATTTAAAGCCATCAGCGATGTGATTCTCTGTAATCGAATGGCCCGCGAGTTAGCCGATGTAGCCGACAAGGTCTATACCCGCGATTTATTTGGTTCGGATTGAGATGCACCAATAAAGAGGGGGTTACCCCTCTTTATTCACAATGGACACGGGTAATACTTTCACCCGTTATTTGACTGAGAATGCATTTTGAAATTATTTGTTGCCGCAATTATTAAAAACGAAATGGATGCCCTGCTTGAGTGGATTGCATACCACAGGGTTGTAGGTGTGAACGGATTTATTATTGCGGATAACGGCAGTAATGATGGTTCACGTGCGTTTCTTGCTGGGCTGGAGAAATTGGGTGTCGTGACCGTACTCGATTTTCCAGATGTCGAAGGGCAAAAGCCGCAGCTACCCGCTTATGAACGTATTTTACGCAGTTGCAGTGAAGATATCGATTTGCTGGCTTTTATCGATGCCGACGAGTTCTTAGTGCCACTCGATCCTGATCAGAATCTCGCAGCTAATTTAAGCGAATGGTTTAGCGATCCCTCTGTCAGTGCCGTCGCCCTTAACTGGGCAAACTTTGGTTCAAACGGCGAACTGTTTGCCGAAGAAGGCCTGGTAACCGAGCGCTTTACCCAACGCGCCCCGCAGCAATTTAATGCCAATAAGAATTTTAAAAGCATTGTCAGGCCCAACTGCGCAAGTCATTTTAACAATCCTCATCATGCCGAGCTGCGTTATGGCCGCTATATCAATACACTGGGCAACGACCTGGTTGCACACCCAAAACACGGCAACGGCGTCAGTGAAGAAGTAGTCTGGAACGGCGTACGCGTGAATCACTATGTGGTCAAATCCCTGGAAGAGTTCCTGCTCGGTAAACACCTACGCGGCAGCGCCGCCACAGCCAAGCGCGTAAAACACAAAGCCTATTTCAAAGCCCACGATCGCAACGACGAGACCTGCCTGCTGGCGGCCGCCCTGGCCCCGAAAGTGAAAGCAGAAATGGCAGCAATACAGGCGCAGCTGGATGCCTTACCCGCAGAAGAGAGTCCACAGAAAAGCGACTCCTGGCTGGCGACCCGCGTTAAAAAGTTAATCGGCTAATCTACGTTTTTTATTTCGACAGGAGTCAGAAGCGGGCTTCACCCGCTTCCGGGTAGTGAATCCACTCATGCAAAGCGATTACCATTGGCACCCTCTGGCGCTGCCAGACTCTTCTTTATCCCGTGCGGGCTGGTTTTTGATCCAGGGCACCCTGCGTGCCCGTCAGCCGCGGGGTGAAACCCGCCTGCGCTGGCAGTGTCAGGGCATCTGGCATGAGCAGATCTTGCCTATCACCCGCCGCGGTACCCTGCAGGAGCTAGTCTGGTTGCCGGTGGGCGCCACTCAGGTGGGGCTGCTCGCCAGCAGCGAAGGGGCGGAATGTGAGCTTAACATTGCCCGTTTTGCCCAGGTGTCGGCAGCAAACAGCCTCTGGCGCCGTCTACGCCGGGTGTGGCCTTTTTATCAGCGCCTGAATGCGCAAAAGCGCAAACGTCTGGGGCTGTCGTGGCACCTGTGGTTTACCGATTTACAGCAGGCTTACACGCTGGTGGGCAAAATCCGCGACGACAGGCCGCTGCACGCCTATGAACACTGGCTGGCGAATTTCGATATCGTGCAGCCCGGTGAACGCCGTCTGATCGATCGCCTGCTGGCCCGCTGGGGCAACCTGCCCCGCGTCTGCCTGCATCTGGTGAACGGCGGCGATGAGGCATCACGCCAGCGCACGCTCGGCAGCATCGCGACACTCTGTTACCCGGCCACGCATATCACCGTGCTGGAGCACCCCTCTGATAGTGTCAGGCCAGAGGGGGAATGGCAGTGGGCCATTCCGGTTGGGGCGGAACTCGCTCCGGCCGCATTAGTGTGGCTGGCGCATCAGCTGCGCCAGACGCCAGAGGCAAAATGGATCTACGGCGATCACGATCTGCTGGATGAAAAAGGAAAACGCTACTCGCCGGACTTCAAACCGGACTGGAACGAAACCCTGCTGCACAGCCAGAACTATGTCGGCTGGAGTGGCCTCTGGCGGGAACAGGGTACCTTCGCCATCCCGCAGGACGGGGGTGAAAACTACCGCGGCTGGTTGCAGCTGGCCCGGCAGCTCGCGCCCAAAGATATCGCGCACATCCCCGCCCTGCTGATGCACGTCCCGGACGCGCTGGTGCAGCACGATGGCTACGAAACCCTGGCAAACCAGCTGCAAGATTTACCCGTCGGGGTAACGCTGGAGTCAGCTCCGCACGGCATCTGCCGCTGGCGCTGGCCGCTGCCGGAACAGCTTCCCCGGGTGTCGGTGATCATCCCCACCCGCAACGGACTGGCGCATCTCAGGCCGTGTATCGAAAGCCTGGTGCAGCACACCCGCTACCCGAATATCGAAATCATGGTGATGGATAACCAGAGCGACGATCCCGACACGCTGGCTTATTTTGGCTACATTACCCGGGAGTACGGGGTGCGGGTTATCGCCTGGGACCATCCGTTTAACTACTCTGCGATCAACAATGCGGGCGTGCGCGAGGCCACGGGCGAGCTTATCTGCCTGCTCAATAACGACACCGAGGTGATTAACCCGCAGTGGCTGGATGAGATGGTATCCCACCTGCTGCGCCCGGGCGTCGGCATCGTGGGGGCAAGGCTCTTCTACGGTGATGGCCGGGTCCAGCATGCGGGCGATGCCGTCGGGCCGGGTGGCTGCGCCGATCATTTTCACAGTGGGCTGGCCGCCGATGAACCCGGCTACCAGCGCAGGGCGGTGAGCGCCCAGGAGCTCTCCGCCGTAACGGCGGCCTGTCTGCTCACCCATCGCCAGCTCTTTTTATCCCTTAACGGCTTAGATGAAGTTAACCTGCCGGTGGCCTTTAACGATGTGGATTACTGTCTGCGGGTCGGCGAGGCTGGCTGGCGTATCGTCTGGACGCCCTTTGCCGAGCTGTATCACCACGAGTCGGTCTCCCGCGGCAAAGATGTCACGCCAGAACAGCTGGCGCGCTCCCAGGGTGAGCTGCGCTATATGAAAAAACGCTGGGCGCAGCGGCTCACACACGATCCCGCATACAATCCCAACCTGAGCTATGACCGACCCGATTTCTCATTAAGTCATGCTCCTAATGTGGTGCTGCCATGGACGAACTGATCAGAAAGGCACTCTTTAAACCGTATCTGAAGTTGAATAAGCAAAGCAGCGAGACGCCTGCTGACAACTGGGCGTGCCGCTCTCTGTTGATTCTGCATGAAGGGAATTCACCGACGCTGGCCTATTTTGAAGCGGCCATCCGGAGTCGCTTTCCCGGCGCGGTCTGTCAGCTGGTGGATACCTTAACCACGCCCACTATCGACGTGGATAAAGGGGCGGCCATTGTGGTTATCCGCTTTATCTCCGCCGAGTGGCAGCGCGAAATTGCGCGCAACATCGACGATCTCTCCCAGGTGGTCTACTTCATGGATGACGATCTGTTTGACCCGTCCGCGTTAGGGGCGCTACCCAAAGCCTACCGGACGAAGATCATTCGTCGTTCTGCGGCCCAGCATCGCTGGATCACCTCGCACTGCGACAGTATTTGGGTGTCGACGCCCTACCTGGCCAGTAAATATGCCCACCTCAACCCCGATGTGGTGCCCGCGCAGCCCACGCCGCTGCTGCTGGCCGTTAAGCAACCGGTAAAAATTGCTTACCACGGCTCCAGCTCGCACCAGGCCGAAAAGTACTGGCTGCGTGAGGTGATGGACGGGGTGCTGGCCCAGTGCCCGCAGGCCAGCTTCGAAATCTTTGGCGAACACGAAATCTATAAGCTCTATCGCGATCTGCCGCGCGTGACGGTACTGCATCCCATGAGCTGGCAGAACTATCTGGATTACACCCAGCATCACCGAATCGATATCGGTCTGGCGCCGTTACTGGCGTCAGAATTTAATATGGCGCGCGGGCCGGTAAAATTTTATGATTTCGTTCGCATGGGCGCAGTGGGGGTTTACAGCAACTGCGCGCCCTACAGTGACCTTATAGAGCAAAATATCAATGGCGTGCTGCTGAATAACGATCCACAGAAGTGGATCGATACCCTGGCGCTGCTGGTGAATTCCGGGCAAAAACGTCAGACGCTGGCGAAAAATGCGAAGGAATACTCGTACTCGTTAATCAGTTAAAAACGGGACGGCAAGGGAAATAATGATTTCCACCCTGTAACAGGCGTTGTATTTCAGACTGCCTGCCGCTAAAACACGGTCTGAACGGATAGCAGAGATTGTGTTCGGCTTTGTTGAATAAATCAGATTTCGGGTAAGTCTCCCCCGTAGCGGGTTGTGTTTTCAGGCAATACGCACGCTTTCAGGCATACCTGCTTTCGTCAT
>JAWDXP010000027.1:0-16753 GCA_032477055.1 Dysgonomonas sp.
ATAAAACATCCAGAGCCCTCCTGAGAAAGTATCCTACTTCATCATAAGCCTTAAAATGCAATAATTACAGCCTTATCATTATTTACTGTCCCGGTCATACTTGGATAAAGTCGAGCAGACCATCTCATACAACCCATCAAAATCTATATGGTATTCTTCGCCATCCATCAAGTGTTTGACTTTGCGCAAAACTTTCAATATATCTTCCTTCTCTTTTGATTTATAGTCATGTTTTAATGAATAAAACTGCAAAAGATCAGTATTGGAGTTATTTCTATAACCTCTGGAACTAATATCTCTTTTATGTGTTTCTATATTCATATTTTTACCCCCTATTTTTTATTAAATTCGTAGAAAACAATTAGATTTACATGGTTATTACCTTTCTGCGTATATATAACGCAGAAAACAGCTATTTTGTTCTTGAAAAAGTGATATTTATTTCATTTTGTTTTACGATATTGATTAATAGTTGTTTATATATCTTATTGGGAGCGTGCCTTTAATACTTTTCAACAAAAAGTAGTCATTATCTAATCTAGATCAGTGCAATTATTTTGTATCTTTAAAAATATATTTTGTCATTAAAGTCTACTAATTATTTGAACATGAATGTCAAAAATTTTATTCTTAACGGAAACTTGGTTTTACAAATATCAATAGGTCTAATTTTTGGTATTCTGACCGGAATATTTCTCCCTGCTATTTCTTTGTCCTTAGGAGTGTTAGGTAGTTTATTCCTCTCAGCCCTTAAAGCCGCAGCGCCTGTACTGGTTTTTCTACTTATTATATCTTCCATTTCTAATCATAAAAGTGGGCAAAAGACAAATATAAAGGATGTTATAATTCTGTATCTTTTGGGTACTTTTCTGGCTGCGGTTGTTGCGGTTGTTGCTAGTTTTATGTTTCCTTTAACATTGACATTAGTGGGACAGGAGAAAGTAGACTTATTACCACCGGCCGGAATATTGGATGTATTAAGAGATATAATGTTCAAGATAGTAGATAATCCGGTAAGTGCACTAATGAATGCAAACTTTATCGGGATATTAGCATGGTCGGTAGGCATAGGTTTTTTCCTAAGAAAAGCTTCAGAGAGTACGAAAAAAATATTTACTAATCTTTCAGACGCTGTTATTTCTATAGTTCGTGTTATTATACGTTTTGCTCCGTTAGGAATTATGGGATTGGTAGCATCAACTATAGCTCAAACAGGGTTGAAAACTTTGCAGGAATACCTTCAGTTGATATTTTTGTTAGTTGGAACTATGCTTTTTGTAGCTTTGGTGATGAATCCTCTTATTGTATTCTGGAAACTGCGAGAAAATCCTTATCCATTAGTGTTTACATGTCTGAAAGAAAGTGGTATAACAGCCTTTTTTACACGAAGTTCGGCTGCAAATGTTCCTGTGAATCTAGCCCTTGCTAAAAAGCTGAATTTGAATGAAGATACTTATTCGGTAAGTATACCTCTAGGAGCTACTATTAATATGGAAGGGGCAGCAATCACTATTACAATTCTGACTTTGTCGGCAGTACATACATTGGGCTTAGGAGTAGATATCTTTACAGCTATTCTTCTTAGCATAATAGCTGCTATAGGTGCATGTGGAGCTTCGGGAGTGCCGGGCGGATCTCTTTTATTAATTCCTGTTGCTTGTAGTTTGTTTAATATACCTGCAGATACTGCTATGCTTGTAGTAGGAGTTGGTATGACTGTAAGTGTGATTCAGGATTCGATGGAGACAGCTCTTAATTCATCTACGGACATACTTTTCACAGCTACAGCTTCTATCGCAGAAGACAAAAAACAGCAAAAAACTATTAATAAGGATTTAGTATAATATTAAGTGGTTCTTTTATTCTTGGATTTTTTTCTCAATTTATTATTCAGAAATTCGACTAATAGAGAGAAAGCTATAGCGAAATAAATATATCCTTTGGGGATTTCGCTGACTTCACGACCAAAAACGTTCAGATGGGATAAATGGGCAGCTTCTATAACTAGCATTAATCCAATCAGAATAAGAAAAGATAATGCCAACATTTGAACTGTTGGATGATTGTTGACAAATTTGCTGATAGGTCCGGAGAAGAATATCATCATAATAATAGTAAGTACTATTGCTGCAATCATAATTGCCATTGCTCCCTCATAACCAAAGTCTTTGAAGCTTACCATCCCTACTGCTGTCAGCACACTATCGAAAGAAAAAATAATATCGAGTAAAACAATTTGTGCGATTATTGACCAGAAATTACTTTTGGGCGGATTCATATTTAACCGTTCATCCGAAATTTCTATTTTGTCATGTATTTCAGTTACACTTTTGTATAGTAAAAATAAGCCGCCGGCAAAGATGATAATACTTTGTCCTGTAACTGTTCCGTTTATCCATGAGTTGCTGAATGATAACAGAGGCTTTGTCAGTTGCATTAATAATGATATTCCGAATAATAACCCGATACGGGCACACATTGCCAATAACAATCCGATAATCCTTCCTTTAGCTTGTTTCTCTTCTGGTAATTTGGATGTCATTATAGACAAAAATACAATATTGTCCATTCCTAATACTACCTCCAGAAAAACAAGTGTGACTAAAGCAATCCATGCTGCCGGAAGCATAAAAGTTTGTATAATTTCCATATTTTTCCTTTTTCTATGTTACAAACGCTTTTATCTTACTTAGAGTTCTATAAGTTGGACTATTTAAATAAAAAAAGAGGATAAATTATTATTTTACCCTCTTCTCCATCCTTTATATTATTTTACATTTCTCGTAATGTAGTAAGTTCGGTTCTGGTAAGCAAATTCATATTTGAATCATATGTTTCGGAACGGACTATTCCATAATTAGGAGCATACCATTCTACACCTTTATATTGGGTCGTTTGTTTATCCTTAGTTACATCAAAATCGAAAATAATCTTGTAAGCGTCGAATGAATCATGACGGGCAGGAGTAATTACTCTTTCATTTTTTTCTACTTGCCTATTATAAACACGTACATTAACTCTCTCTTTCCTCTCACTGTTGTCCTCTATTGTGAATTCTCCACCATCCATACCAAAAGAAGTGAAATTTAACGGGTCACTATTAAAGGTATTAGGATAGTCGAGAAAGTATCCGACAAGTTCGGTATTGTTAGTCAGTGCTTTTACGACTTCGGGCGAATATGCTTTATTGACCATCCGTAAAGAGAAAAGGTCATCACTACAGCTTGCATTAATTGTTGCAGTGCTGATAACATTATCGAAACTGTCCATCATAGTAAAACCTACCTCCATATTATTATTTATGCTACTATTACGTACACTATTTACTCGGTAGATCATAGTGTTTAGTAGTTGGTTAGAGGCATTATACGTTTTTGTTTCAAGAACGGACCCTTCACTTTGTGGGAAAAACTGGGTGCAATCGCTTGTTTGTGCAGTCATTATTCCTGTTGCCGTAAAAACAGAAAAAAGTAGTGTTAGAATCTTTTTCATAATTTTTTTATTTAAATGAATAACCTAATAATTTATTAATTGCTTGATTATTAGATAACATTACTTCTGAAAAGAAGTTTGAAAAAGAAAATTAAAAAATCCTATTTTTACGGCTAGTTTATTATAGAATAACTATAATAAAAAGAATAATGTATTGTTGTAGCTATCTATTGTGGTCATTGCCCTGTATTATTAATCTACAAAATTACGCATCTGTTGCAATAGGCTGGCTTTATCCATTCCTCCAGAGTGTCTCCATACGATTTCTCCTTTTTTGAAAATGAGGAAAGTCGGTACAGAACGTATTTGGAACTGAGAAGCTACAGACTGATTTTTATCGATATCTACTTTTAAGATACGAACTTCGCCGTTTAAATTTTGTCCTAGCGATTCTATAATAGGTGACATGGCTCTGCAAGGTCCGCACCATGTGGCAAAAAAGTCGACTAATACAGGTTTATCTCCGTTGATAATATCTTTGAAACTTTCCATACTTAACCATTATTTTAATATAAAATATATAACATTTGCTCTTGATAGAAAGTTTAATGTCGAGAAGGATTAGAGAATATCTGATTTAACTATTGTTAATCTTAATAAATTGTAATTCTGCTGTTTACACGTCGGGTCAGTTATGTGATATACTTGTTTTTGATAGTGTAAATTTGTATATTTATAGTATGGTTATCAGTGCTAGCAGACGAACAGATATCCCTTCTTTTTATTCGGACTGGTTCTTCAACAGAATAAAAGAGGGTTATGTACATATTCCTAATCCTTTCAATCCTAAAATGATAAGTAAAGTGTCTTTAGATCCGAAAGTCGTTGATTGTATAGTCTTTTGGTCTAAAAATCCTGCACCTATGATTAGCAAATTGGATAAGTTGAAGGATTATAAATATTATTTTCAATTTACACTCAATCCTTATGGTAAAGAGATCGAGAATAATTTACCTTCTTTAAAGCAAAGAATTGATATTTTCAAAAAACTGGCGGATAGGATAGGAAAGGAAAAAGTAATATGGAGATACGATCCGATATTGACTAATGAGACTCACAATGTAGAATTTCATAAAGAAGCTTTTGCTTATATAGCGTCCGAAATAAAAGATCATACGGAAACATGTATGCTTGGGTTTATAGATCATTATCAGCATATTCGCCATTCGATGAAGATGCATAATATCAATCCTTTGAAGAATGAAGAGATTAGTGAAATGGCTGTTTCATTTAAGTCTACGATAGACTCTTATCCCATTCTTTTGAATACATGTACTGTAAAAGTTGATCTTCGCCAGTTTGGAATCCCTACCGGAATGTGTATAGATAAAGAGCTGATAGAACGCATCGTTGGTTATAATATATTAGCAAGGAAAGATAAGAATCAGAGGCATATATGCCAGTGTATCGAAAGTGTTGATATAGGTATGTACGAAAGTTGCCTCAATGGCTGTACTTATTGTTATGCAATAAGAGGGAACTACAATTCTGCCTTATATAACAGGCAACATCATAATAAAGAATCTTCTGTGCTGATTGGCGAAGTTCCGGCTGATGGTGTTATAAAAGAACGGGAAATGAAATCGTCCCGTACCGATCAGGGTACCTTATTCTAATTTTAGATATATTGTTTTCCTCGGAAGGATTAACAAAGACAGGAATCTATAAAGGGTATCCATTTTTATGTAATGGTTGTTAAAAAATGTTTGTTAATTTTGCTTCTGAACGAATCAACAATCAACAATCAACAATTAATAACAAAAATTAATATTACAAAAGATATTTATTTTGTTACTCAGAGCCCACCTTTCAGTGGGCTTTGATTTTATATGTATATATACATTGTGGTTTTGTTAAGTGAATTTTAACAAGGTATTAGCTTTTACTAAACCTTTTACTAAATTTTCGATGTCGGATTTGTTATGGTTTGCAAGTATGCCAATTCTTAATCTTGCCTCTTTATTACGGACTGCCGGATAGCAAATAGCATTTGTATAAATGCCTTCCTTCAATAATAGGGCAGCTGCCTCTTTTGTTTTGTAATTATTTCTTATCATAATCGGAAAGATGGGAGATTCTGTATTTTTATAATCGAATCCTTCCTTATCCAACAATGTCTTAAGATAGGTGACATTGTGCCATAATTTTGATCTCAGAGTGGGCTCTTTTTTTATTATTTCTATGGCTTTGGTTACAGAGGCTGCTACTTGAGGTGTGACTCCTGCCGAAAACATGGTAGTATTGGCATAATGCCTGAAATACTGAATTAGTTTTTTAGATCCGGCAGCAAAGCCACCTACCGCTCCGAATGCTTTACTAAAAGTGCCTGTTATTATATCGACTTGTCCCAGCATCCCGAAATGTTCTAAAGTCCCTCTTCCATTTTCACCCATGACTCCGATGCCGTGTGCATCATCGACTAACAGGTAAGCTCCGTATTTTTTGCAGAGATACCATATTTCCGGTAAAGCTCCTAAGTCCCCATCTTGAGAATAGACTCCGTCGACAATTACTAGTTTATTTATATATTCATCCTTTACTTTTTTGAGAGTCAATTCTAAATACTCGAGATCATTATGTCCTATGTTTTTTATGTTTGTTCCTTTTAGTCCGTCTAATATACTTGTATGTACAAAGGAATCTATCAGTGCAATATCTTTTTTGCCTAGCAGGCAGTTGAGTACTCCGACATTGGCTCCAAAACCGGATGAAAAAATAAGGGCATCCTCTTGACCTACAAAATCGGCTATATCTTCTTCCAATTTTTTATGAATATCCAAATATCCCCCGATCACAGGTGCTGCACAAACTCCTGTACCATATTGTCTTATAGCCTCTATTCCCGCATTTTTCGTTTCTTCCCTTTCGGACATTCCCAAATAATCATTTGCTACAAAGCTGATAACATCTTTTTCTCTTTTCTCATTTGCATCTAGAATATTCATTCTGGCTTTTACGCCGGAGTTGGCTTTGAGCCAATAGATATTATGATTATTTCTTTTACATTGATTTATCCATAATTGGTGAAACAGTTCCACTCTCTTGTCGATTTCAGTTTCCATTGCTAAACTAAAATCTTTGATCGAATATTCCTCTTCTGTCATATTTGCACTCTATAAATACAATACACTATATAATATAATTAAATTCTTAACTCGAATGATATACATATATAGTGTAAAATTCTCTCTAAGTAATAAATGTTTTTCCGACTAATGTTCTTCCTTGTTACGTGATTATGTTTAAACTAATTCGGATGTATAAATTTATTAAAAATAATGTGTGGATAATAGCGTTGGATATACAATATATTTTGTTGTTGCTGAATAGTCTTTTTTATTCAAAGCAATAAGCTCAATATTCATTTACGAATATTGAGCTTATTGCAGAACTAATTGTATCATTTATTAGGAGTTATATCCCAGATTAGTTCTTCTTTATCGTCTATCTTGACACTCAATGTATCACCATGGTTCAGTTTGTTTCCCACAATCAGTCGGGAGATCGGTCTTCGTAGATATGTACGAATAGTACCGGCGATCTGCCTTGCTCCATATTTGGGAGTGAAACCTCTTCTTGAAAGAGTTTTGCGAATCTCTTCATCAATAATGAGATCGATACCTTGTTTATTCAATGCATTCTCAAGGCTTTTCAGCTGAATATTGAATATTTTTAATAACATAGTTTCATCGATAGGGGAGAAGGGGACAATCTCGGAAAGACGTGCCAGAAACTCGGGACGAAAATATTGTCCCATAACTTCCATTAATTGAGTTGTTGTAGGTCTCAGCCCTTCTGAGAGTTGTTTACTCAACCATTCACTTCCGACATTGGAAGTAAATAAAACTATTGCATTTGAGAAATCACCTTCTTTACCAAGCCTGTCATGTAATTTTCCTTCGTCCATTATCTGTAGGAAGATGTCATACACAGAAGGATGGGCTTTCTCTATCTCGTCAAACAGTACCACTGCATAGGGCTGTTGCCTTATCTTATTTACTAAAAGACCACCTTCTTCATATCCTACATATCCCGGAGGTGCTCCGTATAATAGTGCCGCCGAATGTTCTTCTTTAAACTCCGACATATCGAACCTGATCATTGCTTTCTCATCATTGAACAGCACTTCGGCGAGGGATTTAGCAAGTTCTGTTTTACCCGTACCAGTAGGTCCTAATAAGAAAAAAGAACCGATAGGCTGCCCTTGCTTATTGAGTCCGCTTCGGGATTCTAAGATTGCATCGACTAACGATTTTAGGGCACTGTCTTGACCTACTACTCTGCGGCGAAGCAGGTCTTCCATATTCAGTAACCGCTCTTTTTCCTGTGCTTGCACTTTCCCGATTGGAATTCCGGTTTTCGAAGATATAATAGCTGCAACTTCATGGGCTTGTATAGCCTTGATTGGCTCTTTAGCGAACTCACGCAGGGCATCGAGTGCTTTATCTATATAGTCGAATAGTTTCTGAGAATTTTCTATTTCTTTTACATCAGTTTCATCTGTGATGATTCCCAGTAAAACGGGGCTTAATCTGTTTTGCATGGAAAAATAAAGGAAGCGTAAATCTTCTAGTTTTTCATCTTCTGTCTTTTCTACATTTTTTTCAATATCAGCCAACTCTTGTGTAAAATATTGAATGTCTTTGCTAGCCGTCTCATTCACCATTTTGGTTGCAGACATGGTTCTGTCCATTAAGTCTATGGCCGAGTCTGGTAGGCGGCGGTCTTTATCGTAGCGTTTTGCCAGGCGTACACACTCTTCTACTGCTTCTTTGGTTATATCGAGTTTATGGAACTCTATGTATCGGGGCAATACGGAATGCATCATTAAGACTGCTGAGTCGATATCCGGTTCATCAATCTGGAGCACCTCGAAACGACGGCTGAATGCGTGATCCGGCTCTATCAGTTTACGATATTCATCAATTGTCGTAGCTCCTATAACAGTAAGGTTTCCTTTCGATAATTCGGGCTTAAGAATATTGGCTGCTCCGGAATTTCCTTGTTTGGGGTCGAGTAATACATGTATCTCGTCTATGAATAGAATAGCATTGTCAATATTACGAATTTCTTTGATAATGTTTTTCAGGCGATCTTCGATTTCACCCTTATAGGTTGCCCCTGCTATTAGTGCTCCTGTATCGAGTTCATAAACCACAGCACCCATTAAATAGGAAGGAATGTTGTTGTTGATTATATCATGGGCCAGTCCATCTACTAAGGCTGTTTTTCCAACTCCGGAATCTCCTATTATCATGACATTGGGTTTGCTGTGCCGTCCCAGTATTTCTATCATCATTCGGGTTTCTTTGTCCCGGCTGACAATACTGTGTATTTTTAGTTCTTGAGCCAATGCAGTCTTGTCGATACAATACTTCATTAAGTTCACTAAAGGCATAGCTCCGTTTTCTTCTGCCGTAATGAAGGATGTGTTGGACATACCAATGGCTGACACACTTTCCTTTCCACTTACATATAAATCAAAAATTTCATTTTCGCGTAATGGAAAAGATTTTAACTGATCTGTGGTGAAGGCGATATTAGGACGAGCCAATGCGGTAAGGACACATATCGGATTGATCTCGAGTAGTCCCAGTTTAAGGCGGGCATTGTCTGCTTCTTCAAAAATCAAGGGAATTTTTTCGTTGGGTAGTATATCTGCAACTATCCCTTGTTTGGGGTAATCATCAATTCTCATTTCTGCCCATTCTTCAAAGTATTCTATATCCTTATCCATACTCTGGAGGAATGTTTTTAATCCTATTTCTTTATGTAACAGGGCTTTTAGTAGATGTGGGGGGCCATATACTCCATTGTTATATTCCCGGGCGATAGATTGTGCAATCCGTATACTTGTTCTGACTGATTCGTTTAGATTGATAAAGTCCATTATATTATATATTGATTAATTATTATTCGGTAGAAAATAGCTTGATCTTATAATTGAAGTTGTTAGGAGACTTCTGGCGCATTCTTACTAACAGATCTTTAAGAATACCTTTTCGTTTAAGATAGTCTGCATACTTTCTTTTGGGTGTTATTTGTATTTCCATAACGATAATAATACCCTCTTTTAGTTTATGACTGATTACAGCTTTTCGTACAACATCTACAGACTTTATGTATTTGCCTAACTCCAGTCTGCAAAAGCTTAAAATATCGTATTTAGTTAATAATTTACCTTTCGAGGTCAGATAAAAACTATTGATGGCTTTTAAACTTTCGAGGTCAAAGAAATCCTGTCCACCTTCGGTTGCCCTTAAAAAGAAAGCTTCCGATTTATTTAATTCAGGAATTTTATTTGCCATCAGGTTTGTTCCGGCAGGCAGATTGTTTAATAATCCGGCATGGGTTGTCCAGTAAGAAATCTGTATAGATGAAATTTTCTCCGGCGGGTTTATTGCGAGTAGAGCTATATCTACTGCCTCATTTAATCGGTTGAGTTCTATTTTTTGAGTGTCTTTGTCCTGAATAGTATAAATAGAGTTGAGAATATTCACTACCCGATTATTATCAATACCGGTAAATGCAGCTCTTTCATCATGTATAACGTCTACCAAACGTTCCAGATAATCCACTATTCGCGGATCATTTATATTTTTTCTTTTGGTTGGGATTATTGTATATTCTCCTTTCTCAGCTATATTATTGCCTTGTTTATAAACATATTCCGAAGAATCGGTTATAGATTCGATATTCAGATATTCTTGTCCTATACCGGATGTAAGTGAAATTCCTCTAGCTATGTCTTTCTCATAAACTATTGTTTCATTATAATGCCTGTTGATTACAGGAAAACTGTTTAAAGAAACGAATAGGCGTTCGATATCTTCTTGCAGAAAGTTGACCGGAAAGGTTACAGATATCCAATATGCAGGAGGCATAGATGATACATTGTCTGCTCCGATTATATCAACTAATTCTTCCGGCAGTATTTTTTTCTCGATTTCAGAGAAATTGATATCAGATTGTATTGTTTGAAAATGATCTTTATAAAAATCAAGAACTTCTTTTTCTTCCAGATTTTGTGTGTCTTTTTTTGTGATATGAAATCCCGGACTCATTTTTAGAGGTATATTATTTATAGACCATTGTGTCTCGGATAGTATATCATAATATTCATGATAATCGGGTAAATGTTTAAAATCGAAGTAAAAACATAATCCTTTTAAGGATTCTATATTTGCATCCACATTTAGCCCAAGCCATATAGTGTTATATTTAGCCCTCTGCGATGTCTGTTTTACTATTTTTTTGTTCCCTGTATCATCAACCTGCCAGAGTGTTTTGTTGGAAAAGAAATGTGTAATTTTTATATTATAAAGGAATGTTTCCGAGACAGGGGTAAAGGATACGAAGGAAATATTCTTTTCTCTCAGTTTTTCGGGTAATTGTTTCAATACAAAACCTGTATTCCTGCTTAATTTATATACAAATTCTGCCGGATCTATCTTTAATATTGTATGAGAGGGACGCACATAGCAAAACTTCAATGGAGATAGTCGTTCTACCAGTTTACGAAGAATAGAATAATCCATTTCTTCCAGTTTATTGTCCAGTAGAAATAGCTCATGGCTGGTCTCCTCTATCATCAGCTGAACCAGTGAGTTCATATTATTGAGATTATTTACATCCCAGGTAAGATTTGCATAGTGTATTATATCTCTTCTGATAGCTTCTTTGGTCTTCATTCACTCCTCCTTTTTTTGCGGTCTATGGTAATAATTTGCGGTCTACCCAATAGTAAATTTCTCCATTCGATTCGAATTGTTCAGCTCTGTCCAATTCTTTTTTCTTCTTTTTATAATAAGAAATCAATTCATCCAATGTCTTGTCCGATACTCTTTTTTTACTTTTCAGATCTTTGATTCTTATAGAATTAAGTTGATCATTAGCCGTCGGACATCCCGTTATTCTATACTGAGCCTCTGCAAGCGTCATAGACTTTAAGTTGCCACCTTTCTCTTTGCATAATTTGCAATATTTGATAGGTTGGAGGTATGTTTCGCGCAAATGTTTCCGGATCTTCTTGGTATTTGCATATGCTCCGGGTGAGAATTCTTTGGTATAGAGTGTTTCCTTGACCTGGATACTATCAAGCATAAGGGATTTTTCGGCATTTTCTCTTTCTAATTCAGCAAATAGGTCATCTTCGGGACAATTGCAAGGTTTACGCTTTTGCTCTTCTTTTTCTATCTGTTGGTAAACGTAGTCTACTTCTTTTTCTGATAATGCGGCGATAAACTCTTTGAGTTCTTTCATTTCCAATTCTGATAGCATCAACCGGTAATCCTGTAGCCTGTTAATAGAATCGTTCAATACTATAATCTTTGAAGGTATATACCAAGCAGGATTTTCGTTGATGAAATTAGATACAAGCTTCTTTTGAGGAATGCGTAGAGTATCTACTCCATAATTTTGCACGAAAAGGCTGTCAAATCGTGTACGATTATTACCCACCGAACGGAAAGCACGGGACATATACTGGATGATGTCTTTATTGTCCTGTTTGATTTGCTGTATGATAGTATCTACATTGTTTGTCAAAACTTCCATTGGTAAGATTTCGTTTTTTTGAGGAAAAAATAATGCACCCTGTGTGATACTGTTATTAGGGAAGTCTAAACGATAGCTGTTCTTCTCTCCTCCTACTTCAATGTAGTAATTCATTCTTTTTATTTGCTCAGGGGATACAAGTATCTCTCGTTTCGACACGATCATCCGATGAGCGTAAGAGTTGATCATCTCTTCTACATCTAGAACGAAATTGTTGAAGTCATCACCTTCTCCGGCGTAGACTTGAAATCCGATAATCCGACAGTTATTTTGCTCTATTTTATTGATAAATGTCGAATCGATTCCATTATCAGTCCATCTTTTATCTCCGACCAAAACGATCAGGTTAGTAGCATCTTTCTGATTTTCGAATAATTCAACGGATTTTCGTAGCGCAGACCAAGAATTACGGGCTATTTTTATAGGTTTTAGCTTGTCCTTTTGATTCGCTTTTTCTGATAAGAAATTTACTATATCTGCATAATCAGGAGTAAAAGCTGTATTATGAGGGCGTAGTAATTTCCCTGTTTCATCAAATGTCATTACACAATTGAACTGGTAGGTATAATAGTCATCTGCTTGTTCGAATAGTGGCTGCAGGTTTTGCATTGCATTCACAATCTGAGGAAACTGTGAGATTGTCTGTTGCCCTCCATCGAAAACAAATGAAATATTTATCTTATTAAGCCCTCGCGAGATTGTTCGGAATTTCTTATGAGAAATAGGATTCCCATTGACATTAAATATATAATTGTTGCTATAATCAAATACAGGTTGCACCATCCGGGTCTTGAATGCGACTAGTGTATCTTTTATAGAATAAGAAGATACAGGACTATATCTGATAGTTTTGTATTGTTGTGCTAAAATCTTGCTGGCATCTACCATGTCTTCGGTAACTGATATTTCGTCGCTTTTCTTTATAAGAAACTGCTTCGAACTATCAGGAATCATAGAAAGGTTTACGTGTAATCCGGTTCCAACATCTTTTATCAAGGAATTATCTATCCACCCTAATACATCGTCTTTTACCTCTTCGGGTTTGATATATGGCTTTTTGGCGATCAGAGCCATTGCCCTATCTTCGGACTGTTTCAGTTGGTAGATGATGCTATAAGGTGATATGGTTCCTGCCTGAGATTTGAATTCAAGGTCTTTATGTAGTTTTATCGAATCGGTAATAAAGAACTTCTCTGGCTCATTAATAGATATAGTATCAGAAAACATAGCAAGTACCTTGTTCTTTTTCCCGCTGGCAATGTCGGTTACAGATTGCTGATTTAGAAGTAGTTTCGATTGGTGTATCCAACCATAATACTCGGCTTTCTTGTATTCCAACTTACCATTCTTAAGTATATCCGGGGTGTATTTTATTAATTTAAGGTATTCGCCTTTGTTACCAATAACAAGGAAAGCGTCGAGATAGTCTACATCTTTGGCTTTTACCTTTCCTCCCGGTTGATTGAAAGACTGGTTTTTCTCTCTGTCTGAAAATACTATCCAAGGCTCCTTATTGAGATCGGTTTTAGGTGCTTTTATATCTTCTCCACAATAATTGAGGGAATATTCTCTTGGTATTTTCTTCACACGGGTAAACCGGTTGACTGGTCCACATGAGGATATGCAAAGCAATATTCCCAGTGAAATAAATATTTGTGGTATTATTTTTTTATATAACATCATCTGTAATTAAAATTCGGTTTGAATTACAATTAGTTTATTTATGCAGGCATCAGTTTCTTCTACATCGATTAGTACATTTTCGATGATAGTCCTTTTCTTACCTATGATTTTCAATCCCTGACAATAAGAATAAAAATCGTTCTTTTTGTTATTATTGATTATTACGAGTGTATTCGGATTGTTACACAAGTATTTGGTCATTACATAATTATAATTCCTGTTGAAAGGCTTTTGATCAACAATGGCTTGCAATTTTTCTTTAATATCGTTTCCTATGATAGATGCAACATCCGTGGTGTCGTTTTCGGCATATTGGGGTAAGATATCAATCGTATGTAAAATCGGATATTTGGTTTCTTCGGTTCTCAGAGCAACAGTATATCTTCCCGGAAAATCATATTTATAGATAGTTGTTTTTTCGTGGGCATCTACTTTACCCGATTCTCCAAACTCCCAACGCCAGTCTTTAGAAGAGCCTTCTCCCCGAAAAGTAATGTATTCGCCCTGCAAAGCGCTGCCAGGTGCATTTATTTTTATCAGTTCTTCGGCATCATCTTTTTGTGCGGCTCTGACATTTACCATAAATCTTTTTTCGATATTTCCGTTTACAGTCAAGCGAACCATGTATTTCCCTGTTTCGGTAAATGTGTATTGTCCTTTTGGCTCATTAGATGTATCGTTGTTGGCAAATTCCCACAGCCAATTATTTGCTCCCTTGGTACTGTCTGCAAATGTGATCGGAGCACCTACCTCGACATCTAGTGGGGTGATAGTGGCGTATATTTCTTTGTCATACATACAGGAGCGAGCAAGGAATATTATCCCCAGAAAGATGCAGATAGCTACAATAATGATGTATATGCGGTAATTTAATAGTTTCTTCATGATTATTTCTTTGTATTCTTCAACTCATCCATTTTCTTTTGAAGCCCGATTTCACAGTCCTCGAGGTTTTTACGGAATCTTACGATATTTTCCTTCTTACTCCAAAGCTCTTTTTTATCGGCAAACCACATATTGTAGAAGTTAGATACCTGATTGAAAATTTTGTACCGTCCGTCATAGTTATTGTTGTCGTAGAGTTTTTTGATGTCGGTCAGGTAGAATTTGATATCATTCTCTTCGTAGCTGGCGTTGATTCCCGGATTGAACTCTCTTATTTTATTATAGATAGAGTCTACAATAACCATCTTCTCGCTTTGTATATCCTGAAATTCTTTAATCCGATCCATTTTGGCTATCACGAATTCTTTGCGCGAACTTGTTTTATTATCGGAATAATAGAATAAGCACCAGCAACAAATAAATGTGGCTGCCATGAATAGTAAAGAAACGTATATAAAACCGATGGTTCTTTCTTTCTGGTTTTTAGTGTTTTTAGTTCTTTGTTCCATAGGTTTATCTTTTTATAGTTATACCTCCGATGGTTAATTGACGTGATGCTTGTTTGTTATCTTCCGTGCACTTGATAAGGTCGGTCTTCACCATATCTTCCTCGGTTTTGGAGAGACGAATGGAGTCTTTTACTCCCAGAAAATCATTCACTTCTCCCATAAGCTTTTTATATAAGCGTATATCCCGGTTGTTCAAGCCTTCCATCATCGATAGTACTTCCTGTTTTCTTTTACTGACCGAGTGCAGGAGTTGAACATCATTCAGGTTGGTATTGAACATGGTAGTATAGAGGTAGAGCGAGTCGATGCGCTCGGCTAGGTCTACCTGCTTGATGTAGATTTTGTCATACTCTTCGGTTTTATCTACAATGCGGTCTACTTCGATGTTGGATGTCCGTATATAACAGAAGTATATTAATACTCCGGTAAATACGCAGGCTATCAGGTATCCTGAAAATTTCCAGTAGCCTCGGGTGATTTCTTTGTGATTCTGCGCACGCATAATTTATTTAGTTTTTATTATTTGTTTTGTTATTACTTATCTATAATAAATTTAATATCTTAGTTCATCTTCTTCCGGAATTTCCGGCTCTACCTCTCTTGCTGTTGTTCCCAGACTGGGATCGTATTTAGCGAATTGCCTTTTTTGTGCTTCCTTATCCCTGTATCTTGCTTCTGCCCCTTCCCATTCGGGTGTCTGTATTGCCGACATATATAGAGGTTCGGGGAATCCTTCTTCTTTTCGCCTGCTGTAATCGGCTTCCCTGTATCTGTCGAATGCCGTTCCCGGTGGCAGTGGTCTGTTCCTGTCCATATACCATACATACAGTGAAAGCATGGCATATGTATAATCGTAATGTATATAACTTTGATTTCTCCTGTTCTTGCTGACGAATGCCAGTCCTATGGGTATTGCCGAGCGTAGCCCTTTTTTCCCTCTGATGATGATTGCCTCGGAGAATGGTACTGTCTCTGATCCGAACCAATAGGTAGGATAGGTAACTGTGCCTTCTTTTCGATTGAAGATATATACTTTCCGGCAGTCCCGAAGGGAGTTAATAAGGAGTGCTAGAAAGAAAAATGTCATTATTAACAAGAATATATCTTCTGCATCATGCTCTGGTTTATAATTGGGGAAATATGGAATAGCTATAGTGAATAAGATGCAAAAAGACCAAATTATTAATTCTAAATAATTGATTCCGGACTGGTCTATAATCATTGCTTCATGATCGACCCGTTTGAAAGTACTCAAAGGATCGGTAGGGCGTATGTTTTCGATATTAATACGCAATACTTTCTTATATATAATTTTTTGTAGGCTTTCACCCTTATATTTTGCAAACATAACTACTGTTTAATATCTAAGTTCGTCTTCTTCCGGGATTTCCGGCTCTGCCTCTCTTGCTGTTGCTCCCAGACTGGGATCGTATTTAGCGAATTGCCTTTTCTGTGCTTCCTTGTCCCTGTATCTGGCTTCTGCTCCTTCCCATTCGGGTGTCTGTATTGCCGACATATATAGAGGTTCAGGGAATCCTTCATCTTTTCGCCTGATGTAATCGGCTTCCCTGTATCTGTCGAACGCCGTTCCCGGTGGCAATGGTCTGTTCCTGTCCATATACCATACA
>JAWDXP010000028.1:0-16245 GCA_032477055.1 Dysgonomonas sp.
CGTTGATTATATTTTGCTTTGTCATCCTATACAAATCACCGACACGGCAACCAATTAGGCTCTGAAAAATAAAAATATCTCTTTGTATTTCTATATGCGAATATTCCGATAAATCTTTCTCAAATAATTTATCCCTTTCCTCCAAAGTAATGTATATAGGAGTTCCATAAGTACATTCATCAATATGGAAATCGTCAAAAGGTCTGTTTTTCGTTTTCTTCTTGTCGAAACACCATAGGAAAAATGTTCGTATTCGACAGAAACAGTCAATTAATGTATTTTTTCCTCGGGGTTTGGGTTTACGTTTTTCTGGAATCTGTTCATAAATAGCAGGATATAACTCATAATATTTGTGTTCGTTTTCAAAAAAATTCCACATATCCTGCAAAGTGTCGGAAGTAATATTATCAATATCTAAGACAAAAGATTTATGTCCTCGCTTAGTGGTTTTAACATATATCTCATATCGGAGTATGGCTCTTCTGACTACTCGAAAATTCTTCTTTCTTACTTCTGACAGTTTATGTTTGAGAAGAAATTCATCCAGAAGCTCTTCCATTGTCGGTTTTGTTTCAGCTTCAATTTGTTCTGGGGTTTTGTATTTATTGGGATGATGATATTTATCTATCATCATATTTAACCATTCAGCATCAGCTTCCTCTGTGTAGTTTTGAGTAATCAGGGAAATAATATTCTGAATATCATTCTTCAATCTGATTTTTTCATCATCGCTGATTAAGGCTACTCTATCTTTATAACCTTGTTTCTCTGGACTCCAATGATTCGGGTTAATAATCAACTCACTAGCTGATTTGATGTCTTTATTTTTATCTCTCAAACGAAAATAAATCGTAGCTTTACTGTCTGTATCGTTCTTCTTAGCTGACTTTCTTATAAATGCAGATACTTTCATAATGAATGGGTTATATGTCTGATGCAAATATATAAATTTGTTCCCAAATTGTTCCCATACATCCTGAATTTATTTTAATAACATTAAATCTAATTAAATTAATTTTAATTATTAAAATATTAATATACAACTAATTAAACACATAAATTATTGATCATTAATTATCAATAATTGTTCCCAATTTATATATTTTGCACTCGGCTCTGGGTACAGATTAAAAGAAATCCTAATTGAAAATCAACCAATTAGGATTTTTTATTTTGTATTTTGCACAACATTTGCACAACTTGTTATTAAAACTCCATATCTAAATTAAGTTCTTTATCATTAGCAAACCAAATAAAGCCATTCCTATTTACAGATTTGTTGCTAACGTATCCATTAATTTAGAAATAAAAAAGAGAAGGAAAGATCTATTATATTATATATAGAATGAGATCTCTGATTAACTTCTTGTTTCCAGGTCTTCAAAAATAAATCTTTATTTAAAGATATGTGATTTACTAAATATTTATCTGAATGTCTTTGCTGAATTAATTCCCTTTCTCTATCAGCACAATTTCGAACAAACAACTAAAATACAATTATTTATCAAACATCTAGTGAGATACAAACTTAAGACCAACAATAGAGAAAATTAGTGTAGAAATAAAAAATAACCTCCAGAAAGTAGCAGGTTCATTAAATACAAAAATACCCATCAGAACCGTACCTACAGCACCTATTCCTGTCCATACAGCATAAGCCGTTCCAATAGGTAACGTTTGTGTTGCCTTTATCAATAATAGCATACTGATAGATAAAGAAATAAGAAAACCTGCAAACCACCAGTACATTTCACTACCTGTGGTTTCTTTGATTTTCCCCAAACATGAAGTAAATCCAACCTCAAACAATCCTGCAATAATTAAAATGATCCAATTCATAATCTAATATTTTACCACAAAGATTATGAATAGATATCAAATAAAATTTTACAAATGATAAAAAAACAACTATTTGAGTTTTGCTCTGATCCGGCTCAAAGAGACCTGAGTTATCCCCAAATAAGATGCAATGTAAGACAATTGTATTCTTTGTAACAACTCCGGATTGTTTTTCATTAGATCGTTATATCGTTCCGATGCAGTTCTGAATTGTCGAGCAATTAACCGCTCTTCTGTTCTGAGTAGTTCTTGTTCTGCAAATTTTCTACCCCAATTAGCAATATGTATATCATTAGCATATAAACTATCCAGTGCAGACACTTTCAATTTATATAATATACAATCTTCCAGCAATTCAATATTTTCATATCCTCGCCTATTGTCAACATAACTCCTCATTGAGACAATAGTATCTCCTTCTTTTCCAAACCAAAAAGTGATCTCCTCATCAGATGAATTAGTATAAGCCCGTACGATTCCTTTTTTAATGAAGTAAATATCTCTTTCTACCTTATCTGCACTTATTAACTGATAACCTCTGGGGTGCTCAACTTCAGTAATTACTCTTGCTATACTTTCTTTCGAAAGTATCGGCAATTCATACACTTTATCCAGAATTGTTTCAATATCCATTTAAAAAAGTTCTTTTCTTTAATGAGTATTCTACTTAATAAAAACGGAACAAGCTGTAATTTCGAGGAACCACAGCTTGTATATTATCTTTTCATTCCCTACAATTGCGAATAGTCAACAGAGAATGTATCTCCCTGAGAGAGGTTTCCACTCTCCAAACCTTTTTTTAACCATCTGGTACGTTGCGCTGATGTTCCATGATTAAAGGCATCCGGAACAACATAACCCTGAGACTGCATTTGCAGACGGTCATCCCCGATTTGTGTTGCAGCATTCAAGCCTTCTTCAATATCTCCATCTTCTATCGAATTAAAGTTCTTATTATCGTAATAAGCCCAAATACCTGCATAAAAATCAGCCTGTAACTCGAGTCTCACATTCATCTGATTCCGATCTTTTTCACTCATCTGCTGTTGTTGCTGTTGGACTTTCCCTAAAGTTCCTAGTAAATGCTGAACATGGTGTCCTACCTCATGAGCGATCACATAAGCATATGCAAAATCACCTCCTGCATTCAGTTGGGACTTCATCTCCTCGAAAAAGGATAAATCTATATACACAGTCTGATCTGCCGGACAATAGAAAGGTCCTGTAGCAGAAGAAGCACTCCCGCATCCAGATTGCGTAGCACCACTAAATAAAACCATACGGGGAGGAGTGTAATCCATCCCATTCTTTCTAAAAACCTCTGTCCAAACATCTTCTGTCCCGGCAAGAATTGTTTTGGCAAAAACAGCCATTTGTTCCTCTTCTGCCGTAGGAGTATAATCCGAATTTGTAGTCGTACCCTCCGCAACCTGTTGCGCTACAAAGCTCATCGGATCTCCTCCCATAAGCCATACAATCAGCCCTACAATTATTGTTCCGCCTATTCCTAGCGAAATCTTACCTCCCGGTCCTTTACCCCGGCGATCATCTACATTATCACTTGTTCTTCTCCCGTCAAGCCTCATTACTTTATGTTTTAATTAAAATTGATGCAAAAAAAAGAAATTATTTATAAATATCTTACATATTCCCAATATTTTATAGATAGAAAGTAGCCTTTCCATCTAATAACCTTTCTTTTGCCTGAATTGTTCTTGTACATATTATTTGCCAATAATTTCAGACTCTATACCAAACCATATTGAAAGATATTGACAATCATCATTACCTAAAAATACCAACTTTACTATTTATACATATATAACACAAGCTAAACATCAAAAAATCTTTTAGTATTCCGATAAGTACGTTCTGCTAAATGCTCTATATCTTCATTCAAATGATAAGCCAGTTCATCCAGAATATGCACCAGATACTTCGGCTCGTTACGTCCATTTCGGGGTTTATCTTCCAGATTTCGGGGAGTCAGGAAGGGAGCATCGGTTTCTATCATCAGTTTATCGTCAGGAATAAGTTTTACTAAATCGATCAGATGTTTTCCTCTGCGTTCATCACATATCCAACCTGTTATACCGATATAACAACCTAGTTCAAGATATTTCAGCAATTCTTCTTTATTCCCAGTGAAACAATGAACTACCATATTCTTTATATCCCCTTTGTACTTTTCCAGTATTTTATAAAAATCTTCAAAAGCATCTCTTTCATGCAAAAAAAGAGGCAATCCACTTTTGCAAGCCAGTTCAATTTGTTCCTCAAAACATTGACGTTGAACATCGCGAGGGGAAAAGTCTCGATTATAGTCCAATCCACATTCTCCGATAGCAACCACACAATCTTTCTTTGACAACTCCTCCAGTTTTTCCAATGTGCCGGATGTGAACGATTTAGCATCATGCGGATGCACTCCTGCCGTGCAATACAACTTCTTGGGATAGCGAGAAGCATATTTTGAAGCTTCCACACTACTACGTTCACTAGTTCCAGTGATTATCAAGGGGCTTACCCCTTCATCTATTGCATCTTTCACAACCTGCTCACGATCTTCATTGAATGAACGGTGCATCAGGTTGATTCCTATATCTATTATTTTCATTTTTTATTTCTAATTTTTATTAGTCTAATTTGCAGCACATTGAAGATGATCTGTCATGCTGAGCTTGCTGAAGCGTTCACTTCTTAGAGATCCTTCGTTTTTTACTCAGGATGACATTTATCTATTATTTCCTTAATACTCTACAAATTATTCCGATATGTATTTTGCATCTACATAATCGGTAAGCCATACGCCATTATCCGACTGATAAAACACGATACCATTTCTATACATATTGCCTGACATAATTGTTAAGATTGCAGGCTTCCCATGTCTTGAACCTACTTTGGTAGCAGTCTCCTTATCTTTACTTAAATGCACATGCTGACGGCTTCCTTTCACAATGCCTTGCTCCATAATAGAAGAAAGGAATCGCGTTGCTGTTCCGTGAAACAAAAATTCGGGCGGTTCGACAGCTTCCAAAGCCAAGTCGATATCTAGTGAATGCCCTTGATTAGCACGTATTTTATTTCTCTTTTCGTTGAAAGAATAACGTTGCTTATCATTTGTTTCTACTATCTCAATCAGATCTGTCATAGAGAAATGATAACGATGATTCTTGCACTTCTCTATTAGTTCCTGCACATTTGCCCAGCCTTGTTCATCCAGCTCTATACCTATCGTTTCTGGCTGATGCCTGAGTACAAGGCTGAGAAATTTTCCTATTCTTTTTTTATCTTGTTCTGTCATTTTTCATTCAATATCCGAAGCCAAATCCTTTAAGTGTCGGCGATAATAAAGATGATCGGCATCTTCTACAATTTCACTCATATCGAAATCGGTTGAATATTGCCCCACAAATTCTTTTATCATCTCTTTATCCATAGTCCGTTTATCACTCAAATAATCGGCCATTTTAATTAATAATCTCTTTTGTTTCAGCAAAGTATCCTCTGCCAGATTTTCAGCTTTCATCAGCCATTCTTTAGCCTCATTATTTACCGACTCTTCATTTTTATCAAAAATGAAAGGAGGCGTACTATTAGTATTCTCATTTCCGAAAGCAACTCTTGTACTACCCATTCCGCAAGAATATACAGCATTAATAGCTAACTTGGTGGCATTCGAAAGGTCGGAACTCGAGCCGATAGTCACATTTTCTTCTCCGAAGATTATTTTTTCGGCAACCCATCCTCCCAAAAGAACAGCCAAACGGTTGATAATTTCTTTCCTAGAAATGTAATTCCATTCGGGACGAGTAAGGACAAAGCCCGAACTGGCACTATCTGCCGTTACAGAGAAAACCGATTCGGGAATCGTTTTCATCAGGATAGAAGACAGGATAGCATGTCCGCTCTCATGTACGGCAATAATTGCCTGCTCATCGTTCTGTTTTTCCTGACGCAGTTTTCCCAATACCAATAATTGATTATCGGTAATGTAATGGACTACTTTTTCGTCTTTTATGAAATTTATCTGTATAGTAGTACAATCCTTTTCGGCAGGTTGCTTACCGATAGAAAACTGTACATTATCAACATCCACTCCGCCAAAATATATTTCCTCAAGAATTTTACCCAATCGTGTATTTATAATCTGATAAACGGTTGTAAACAAAGGACGTGTCCCCTGAGTCGGATAAACTCCTTCGGCATAGACCAGCTTTTCTATATCCTCGCCGAACTCTATAGTCAGATTGTATATATCCATTATCTTCTTTTTGACTTTATCAAGTTCGAGCCTGATAATCTTGTAAAAAGATTCCTGATTAAAGGAGGGATAAATAATATGATTGTTTCCCAAACGGGCTATCTGCTCGCTTCGGAAGCGGTTGAGCAACGAATTCTTTACTTCGGTAATGGTAATTTCACGCGATTGGCGATGAAATTCGTCGGCACTCATATCAGGATTAAAATTACGGCTCATCGTATATACTTCGTCCAAATTACCCATCACAAAGATCAGCGATTTAGTACAATCGACCGTTCTGGGCTTCAATGCTTCTTTATACAAACCAGCCAGAAAATCGAGAGTTTCTTCTCCATCCAGTTCGTTTAATTTCTTACGAACAGCCATTTTATTCAAAAACAACTGATTGGCTACCTCATACACATTATTCAGATCACTATCGGGCACAAAGAATATAACTTCGTCTTCATCCTTTTCTTCCTTTGGATCGTAATGTGAATAAACCAATTCTTTAAACAATTCCTGATCCGAAGTAACTATTCCGTTCTTTACCTGTATCCCCTGAATTATTGCCAAATTAAGTCGTTTTATAAGTTTGCTCAAAGAACCGACATAATAACCAAAACTAATCACATCGAATTTTCCCGAATCGAGCAAATCCCAGATACTGCGAATTGTGGCACGGTCTACCTCTTCTTGATCTTCATTGATTGTCCGAGCCAATTGAAATTCATCGAGACCTATAATAAAAGGAGTACCATCGCTATTTTGCTGTATATCTCTGAATGAGTCTTGTATATCGAAATATTCTCCGCTGGATTCTCCCAAATCGAAACGATAATATTGCTTATCGAAATCTATCAGTTGAACCAAACGCTTTACGAGCGAAGTTTTCCCGATTCCAGTCAATCCCCACAGATTGATAATAACAGGACGCTCCTGCATCTCCGGAAAGAAGTACCAAGATGTAATAGCTGTAGTTATCTGGTCGATAACACTATCTATCCCGATAAATTCTTGTTTCAATTGCTTAATAGCATTATCTAAAACTCTTCTCTTTTCCTGTAAATCTTTTTTATTTTTTTCTTCCATAATCTTTTTTACATAAAATCAATTCTTTAAGCACCAGTAAAGGATTTTGGCTATGTTCTTCGCATCATCTATTCCTCTGTGATGTGTTCCCTCCAAAGGAATATCCAGAATATACAACGCACCAGCCATACCTACCCGCTTTTTGAGTCCTTTTCTTTCAGCAAAAAGTATCTTCACATTGATATGATTTTCCGAAAGCGGATACAAAATCCCTCTTTCACAGCATTGTGACTGCATCATATTCAGATCATATGCCCCATAGCTAGCCCATGTGTATTGACTGTATTCAGTACGCAAAATATCGCAAGCTTGAGTAAATCCAATTCCCTCTTCATCCAAAAGTTTTTGAGTAATTGTTGTCAATTCGGTACAAAACGGACTAACTTCTGAGTGTTTCGGTTTGATGAGAATACTTCTCGATTCACAAATTTCTCCCAAAATAGTATCCAGCAAAGATATTCCTATTTCTATGATTTCACTCCTCTGACCTGTCGGAACTTTTCCATCCCAACAAGTAGCTTCGAGGTCTATAATTAGTATTTTATCTGTTGTATTCATTTCTTTTTTACATTAATGATTCTTTTATCACTTTCACGGGATTTCCTCTTTGCAGGCTATTATGATTATTCCAGTTTTCCTGCGCTACCCGCATCAGTTGTTCCGTGTTCCACGATGCCAGTTTTATCATCAGGCGCTCAGTTGCCAGTTTCTTATTCTGCAATTGTGAACGCTGGTCAGAAGCCGTAACACTCAATCCCGAAGGAATATGCGTCACCCTGACTGCTGACTCCGTTTTATTTACATGCTGTCCGCCCGGTCCGGAAGCTCGCAAAGTCTGATATTCCAGTTCTTTTTCATTTATATCTTTTACATCAGGAACTTCAAATGTATTTACTGCTACAAACCAGTTCTTACGCTTATGATAGATGCGGTAAGGACTTTGAGCAATCCACTGAATAGTTCCTTCCCACTCATTTACTATCCCATCGCATTCGTCTCCTTCGAGACTAAGCGTTGCAGAATACAGAGTACGATTGATTTCACCTTGTTCCCTATCCAAAACATCGGCTGATAATTCGAGCTCTTTTGCCTGTTTTAGCATCTTTTCTAGAACAAGAGCAACCACCCTGCAACATTCGGCAGGTCCCCTACCCGATGTTATTTGCAAGTATATTTTACGTTTCATACTTCTATTTCTCGCGGAGGATTTTTATCGCTTTCAATATATCCTCCCTGTTTTTAGCATCCTTTATAAACTGAGGTAAACGGGCAACCATAGTCATGAGGTACAAAGATTGCCTTTCCCTCAAATCAGCTTCCACATAGGCTCTGATTTCCTCCAAGTGTTCCCTGTTATATGCCCAGAACAGGTTTCCTTTTACATCTATCTGAAGCCATAAAGGGTAATTAAAAATCAAGTCTCCCTTCAATCCGTTCAATTGCTTTGCCGGTATATAGGAAGTGACATTCGTTGAGTATTCAGCTCTGAATCCACAATTAGGACAAGCTATAGCCATTTCTTTAACAGGACTTTTCAGATTGTCCTGCTCAGCAGAAATATTCTTTCCGCAATCGGGACAATTCCGTTTTACTGTTGCTTTATACATTAGCAGGTCTGCATATCTTTCCTTGTGCAAACAGTGAAGACATTTTAACTCAGCATCCTTTTGAGACCAGCAATTTCCAGAAAATGAAACAACTGCCTCTTTTCCGCATTTCGGACATTCCACCAAATAATATTTTGCATAATAATAGCCTGTCTGCTTATATCTTTTTTCCATTTTCATTTGCTTCACTTTGATAAATGTAGGCTGTATTTTCTTTTCTATCCAATTCGAAGAACAACAGCCATTCATATTTCTTATCTACGATATAAAATTTCATATTATCCTGTACCGAAGCCAGATAATATAATTCAATCAGCGGGGCTTTCCGGCAATCATACACCTGGAAACGGTTACCCATAGGTGTATCAAGTAGAAAAAGCCAATAGTTCACACCATCTTCCAGCTGGTAGAGATAATTCTCCAAATCCAATATGCACGTTTCTTTTACTAATTCGAAGCTTTTTAATAAATCCTTTGGATTATCACTTTGAGTAAAAGTCTGATATGTTGCATTATGGAATTTGCGGATAATTTTTTCTACAATATCACCTCCCGCACGGAACATATCCCGGAAAACAGGTGACGAATATTTCTTTTTTATTATATCTAGTTTTTCTTGCCAATACATAATTTTACTCTTTATTCATTCTTACTATCCGTGGCATAAATTTGCCATGAACTTCTACTAACGATTCTTGCGCAGGCATTACGCGGTCAATATCTTTATAAGCCAAAGGCATCTCTTCGACACTTCCACCGAGCAAGGTTACTCCTTGTTGAGAAAGCAGTTTTTTTAAAGCAGATTGCGTAAATTGTTCTTTTGCCTTTTGGCGCGACATCGCACGTCCTGCCCCATGAGAAGCCGAATTTAAAGATTCCGCATTGCCTTTTCCACAAACGAGATAACCCGCAGTAGCCATACTTCCGGGGATAAATCCCGTCACACCTTTAGCGGCAGGAGTAGCCCCTTTTCGGTGAACTATCGCATATTTGTTCGGAGCGATTTCTTCACGCCAAGCAAAATTGTGATGATTGTTTACATTAGCTATCGGTTTCAGTCCGAGTGCTTTTGACAGGTTGATATGAATTCTTTCGTGGCATGCTTTTGCAAAATTGCCTGCCAGATTCATACTCATCCAATATTCTTGCCCGGCTTCGGTATCCAAACCCAACCATGCAAAGTGTTGAGCTTCTCGTGGCAATCGGCACACTTCCCTAGCTACCTGACTGTAATGTTTCGCTATTTCTGCGCCTAATCCTCGTGAACCTGAGTGAGAAAGGAGTGCCAGATAAGTTCCCGGCGGGATATTGAGGATATTATTTTCAGCCAACTCTATTTCACCGAATTCAACAAAATGATTCCCACCTCCCGACGTGCCCAATTGGCGAACTACTTTTCCGTGCAGTTTCTTCAATAAAGGAGTAAGTTGAAATTCACCTCTATCCAAAATTTCATGTTCCTGAGAAAAAGACAATCCTCCTTCCATCCCGAAATGGGTGTATTCTTTCAACGCTTCCTTTATCTGATGCGAATATCTTTTCAGATAATCTGCTTTCGCATCAAAGACTGTCAGGCTCATTCTGCAACCTATATCCACTCCTACGGCATAAGGTATCACTGCATTTTCTACTGCCAGTACTCCACCAATAGGTAAACCATATCCTGCATGTGCATCGGGCATCAAAGCCCCTGCTACAGTAACAGGTAGGCGCATAGCCAGTTCCATTTGCTGTTTTGCCAGACTGTCGATAAACTTACCACCGTAAGTTTTATAAGGTAAAGGTTCATCTAACAAATCGTATATTGTAAACTGCTTATTCTCTATTATTGGTGAAAAATGTTCTGCCAGCTTACCCCAGATTTCTGATTCTTTATATTTATCCGGATATTGCAATAAGTCGCTCAATATTGATAATACCTGCTCTTTTGTATCATATTTACAATGTTTACTGATGATATTAATAGCAAGGCTTCGTGCTACATTATTGGTATATCCAATTTTGCTTAATTCTTTTAATTGTATGCCCATTATTCCATAAATGAGTGATATGTATATGTCTTTTTTCGGATATAGTAAATATAGGCTATATCAAAGACAGATTATATCTCTGTTAACAATGCGAATGACAGGAAAGCATATAGCTTATGCACGTCAATAACATTGACTAAAATATTTTAATTGATGAGTTTGATTGTGAAACTAACCAGCTATCTTCTTCTTGCAGCCGTGATTTTCGAAGATACGTAAATTATTTCGCTGTTAGATTTATCATCCCGATAAATCCAATTAGTTTCTGAGTGTTTATTTTATTTCTTGACCAACATAGTTGTACCCTTTCTCTATGGTTTTAAGGGTTAGTAATTGTTATTTCGGATACAAAAATATAAAAGAATATCGAATTAACAAATATTTGGAATAAAATATCACATACATTAATTAGTATTAAAAGAAAAGGAGTACATACATAATTAAAATTAAGGCACAAAGAATAATATCTTATATAAGATAAAAATAAGTATTACAACCTAAGAATCAACTTTAATAATATTGCCCTGATGATCGAATTTTAGCCCGACAGAAGAAGCCAGTTCTATTTTATAACCATAAGATTTGCGTTTTATCTTCATAATAGGTTTCTGAGGAAACCTTTTCGCTATAAAACTAATAGCGGGGCTAGGTAGCATATCTATAATGCTTTTAGGTAAGGGAGTATAATTACTTTCTATTTCTTCCCAATCTCCATTATGATTAAATTCCACCTTTATCCCATTCCTATATTTTACTTTACATTCTCCATCCTCAGCATCATATTTCAACTTATCTATCTTATAGTTACTAAAATGTGTATCTAAAAAACGTTGTATCTTTTCCGGAACATCATTTTTATAAGAAGATGTATGTGAACTCCAACTATTTAAATTACCACAAAAAATAAAAAACCAAACCAAATATATCTTCATCACAAACTATTTATTATCCCTATCATCTATTAAAAGTAAGGTATCCGTTCTATGATACCTTACTTATTTATATAGTTTTGCAAAAATGGCATATTGTAAAATAAAAATGAATAATACGCTTTACCTTTAATAATAAGTATTTTCGTTTTCGTACCATCTAAGATTTATAATTCCTTTTCCACTATTCGCATTCAAGACATACCCTCCTCCATTAAGTTTACCCGCAACTTTTGTAGAAGTATTTGTCCCATCGAAATTAGAACCATTTAATATATATGCATTTATTCTTGTCAATGATTCCAGATTCAACTGCGTTTTGGCATTTTTAGGTAACACCAATTGAATACTTCCACTTATCACTTTTGTATTTATAGATTCCGATGCTCCCGAATTTATTAACCCGATATATCCATAATCTGAGTTTAACGTAAAATTTTTACCCGTTGAATTAATATATTTTATTGCTCCTGAATTCGAATTCGCAGTATGTTTGTTTCCACTAACATTTTTTGCGACAAGACTCCCTTTAGCAATACTTAAATCAGTAGAAACGTTAGTAGGCGAAAATACTTTAATTGATATTCTCAATGGATAGAAATCACTATCATGCGAAACACCTACTTTCTCTGTAACATTAGCCACTATCTCAGTATCATTCATATAAGAATCTATATTGTAGTATTTTTCCAATATATTTTTAATCTGTTCGTCATTCAAACCTTTTTCATCATCATCTGCCTTTGCATATATATAAATCGCTGATTGATCTTTATATCCTCCCAATACAGCAATATAACCATTTTGTGTTGTCGAGACCGATACCTTTTTCACCTTATATTCTGACAACGCAAAAGTCTTTGTATACCTGATCGAATCTCCTAAGAATGAAGCATCCATAGGCACTGTCAGTACATCGCTCGATGAAGGACCTTCTACAATATCTTCATTATTTCCGTTTACAACGTTATCATTATCATCATCGCTACACCCTGTTGCAAATAAGAATAAGAGGAATGTAGAAACCACCACCAAGCAACTTGTAATTTTTTTCATAATCTTTTTACTATTAATTATGCTTACAAAGCTAAATAGCGAAGTTGTAGAAATTCTGTAGAAAGAAAATGAAATGAGAATTCAATACAATGATCTATTATTTGAAAACAATAATAATACAAAATACATCTTTTTGGGGATAATCATATTGAGTTTTATAGTCGTTCTTATCACATATCGACTTCACGATATTCAAACCCAACCCTAAAGAATCCTCCGATTTGTGATGAAAGGTCATTCTATTAAATAAGTCGGATGAGTCTCTCAATCCCCCATTACAGCTATTACTTACGGTTAACCGAGACTCATCCAGATAAATATCTATCCAGCCATTAGCAACATTATGCCTAATGGCATTACTCAACAAATTGGACAATAATATTTCAACCAAACTCGAGTTCAATTTAAGAGGACATGGATTAATACTGGCTTTGACCTCCAACTTTTTGGCATCAAATAACTCTCCCAAATCATCTAAATAAACTTCTATTTGTTTATCCAGATGTATATCATCTTTGTTTTCGTATTGATTATTATTGATTTTAGTTATTAATAGTAATGACTTACTTAATTTTGAGAGACGTGATACTGCTCTTGATATAGCTTTAATAGATTTTTCATTCTCTGTATCTTCCATCAAAGCTACATTTTGCATCAATAGATCCACTTTTGATTTTATAATCGATAAAGGGGTTTGCATCTCATGAGAAGCATCTTCTGTAAAAAGCCTGGAGTTCTCATAATCACAGTTAATCTTATCCACCATACGTAGTATAACCTTATTTATCTCATCAAATTCTTTTATATTGGGATTCTTCAATTCCAGAAAAGTGTTGGCTTTCAAATCATACTGGCGTAGTTTTTGCAGATTATAATCCAAAGGTTTCCATATATTCTTTTTCAACAAATACTCAATCACATATGTGAATAATACAAATAACATCAACAATATCAGAAGAGAGGTAAGAATCGCATAAAACAAATCATTCGATATAACGGTAGGCTGATTAAGATTAACAATCTGGTGTTCATCCCCATAAGACACTGTAAAATATAATTGACGATACGGTGTAAATGTGCCGGTTTCCTCATTATACATGATCGTGTCTTTGAATATATCCTTCGCTAATATTTGTGACTCATCGATTTCTCTTGCTTCTATTCTTGCAGGTTTCAAAACTAAAGTAGATGCTAAAGGTAACGTATCATTATCTGCAACAAAATTTTCGATTCTCTCTTTTTGCTCCTTCAACATCTGATCACTCGAATAGTGAATAAAAAAACGAAATATCAGAAAATGAGAAATACATCCCAATAATAATACTATCAGGATAGATGCAAACAAATATTTACGTATCAGTTCTATCAGGCTCATCCATCCGAAAATTTATAACCAATGCCGTACACAGTCTTTATATAATCTGCACAACCATTATCTATCAGCTTTTTTCTCAAGTTTTTGATATGATTATATATAAAATCGAAAGAATCGGCAGCAATTCCCATATTGTCACCCCAAAGATGCTCCGCTATATCTTCTTTACTCAGTACTTTATCTTCATTCATAATAAAGTATAGCAAAAGATCATACTCTTTACGGGTTAAGACTATTTCTTTTTCTTTCACAAAAAGCCTGCGATTATCAAACTCAAGAGTCAGTTCATTAAATGTTTTGACATTAGCCCCTTTCAACCCTCTACGCCTTATAATAGATTTTATCCGCGCATTCAACTCCGACAGATGAAAAGGTTTAGTAAGATAATCATCCGCTCCTATATCCAACCCTGTAAGTTTATCATCCAATGAGTTTTTTGCCGAAATAATAATTACACCCGCATCCTTATTCTTATTTTTCAATTTACGTATAATATCAAAACCACTCCCTCCGGGTAAATTGATATCCACAATGATGCAGTCATAATCATACATGTCAATCTTCTCCTCTGCCATATGAAAGGATGCTACAGACTCTACCGTAAAAGCCTCCGACATCAAAAAATCCCGAATAGATTCTTGCAGGTCTAGTTCGTCCTCTATAATTAACAGGTTCATAAAAACATTCCATTTTGCAGTTTCAAAATACAAATTTACAATATTATAAATTGATATATACCAAATTAGAAAGCCTGTACAAAAATTGTACAGGCATATTCTCAAAAAACATTCTTAGCCCTTTATCACTTTTCCAGAACTATCAAAAACTAAACTTCTATGATATTGGCGGTAATTATTTCCTTTAAACCGAATTTTCACATAATAATTACCATTACCTTTTCGCTTTGATACGACAATTGTATAATCAGGATAATTCTTCTCCAAATATTTCATAATTGGTTCGGGCAAACTCTCCGGAGAAATATTTCCTTTATAATATGTTCTTGGGTACATCTCTGTAGAACCATATCCTATTCTGTCAGGAGCTGCTTTCAGGCTACATATACTTACAACCATAAGCATAGAAAGAATCATCTTTTTCATATCAATAAAATTTCGTGAATACTAATTTCACTCCAAATGTAAAATATGAATCTGTAGACATTTAGTATTCGAATAGAAATTATTCGGACTCTTACATCAAAAGCTTTCTCTAAATATCCAAAATACCATCCTGAATTATTTGATACACCCTCTCACCATATAATTTATTCAGCAGCAAAGATGTTATCAGTGCCGATTGTATCAAATAAGCCCGGGTATGAGGCGCATCTGAAAAGTTGAAAATATTTTGTCGCTGTCCCACTATCAGAAGTTCCGTGAGCCAATCGTGTATCACTTCACCCAAATACCGCAACTTAACCTGCATTCCGTCCGACAAAGTCTCGTACGAAGAAGAAAGTGTACCCAACAAACATACCCATTGTCGTTTTCGGGATTCTTTGTAAAAATTTATAAAATTAATATATTGAGTTTTGCAGTCTAAATCGCGCCATTGCTCGAAGGCATTCACATACCTGTCTAGTGTTTGCTGGATAACAGCTTCACCCAAGTCCGATTTAGACGGAAAATAATAATGTATAGTCGCTTTCTTAATATGCAATACGTCTGCAATATCAGCATAGCTAAATGCATTATACCCCTGCGTCCTTATCAGGTCTTCAGCTATTTCCAGAATCTTCTCTTTTGTATTATTCATAAAACTAAGATTAAATAAACACCACCTCTGGCTCTTTTCTCTGAGAGTTCGCTTTTACGAATTTATTAGACACTAATTTATAGATAATACCTCCAAAATTTCTTGCTTTCTGAGGACATACATATATACAACGAGCACATGCGATACATAACGATTTGTCTGTCTTTCGAGGATTTTTTATATCAATAGCCTGAGCAGGGCAATTTCTCACACATTTACTGTATAATATAATTGAAAAGTAGTCCACTAAAATAATTGAAAAGTATACCACCAGTTCAGTAAAATGTGAGAGAGCATCTAATAAAGCTCTGTA
>JAWDXP010000029.1:0-14543 GCA_032477055.1 Dysgonomonas sp.
AAATACAGAGCTTTATTAGATGCTCTCTCACATTTTACTGAACTGGTGGTATACTTTTCAATTATTTTAGTGGACTACTTTTCAATTATATTATACACTGGCTGATCTATTAATATAGGAGTTTCTGATTCACTTAGACCGATAATCAACATAAAGATAACAAAACTCGCTTTTCCTGCTGACATTTTCCCTAAATAATCACCGTCATACTCAACATCCCAATTATCAACCTATACAAATAATTACAGTCATGCAAAATCGATATACACTATTCAGCACAGAACAGCAGGAAGTAAAACTTGCCCAAGAAGTTTATACGGCAGAAAACCACTATATCGTTTACGAAATCTACCGTCATCAGAGAGGAACAAACTACAAACTGATAAATGCAGATACTCTTGAAACGTGCGATACAAAACAGATAGTCTCTATGGATGAATACACAGGCGCAGGCTTCTATTATGATTCTTTTAATGTGCGGTACATGAGATTCGATAAGTTAAGCGAATTGTTGACAAAGGCACTCAATGAGAAAATAGAGCCAACAGTTAAGGACGAGTTGTCTTTTGAACTGATCGGCTATTCCCCGAAGTCTATCGCCCTGTTCGGAGATACTAAACCTATCAAAGACCTGCTTTCGGCAATGGGTGGAAAATTCAATCCCCGATTGACTTTTCAGAATAGGAAAAAAGCAGGGTGGATATTTTCAACAGCCAAAAGAGAAGAAACTGGAAGGAGTATTAAACTTAAATAAATAACGACTATGTGGAAGATTATAAACAGTAGAGGAACATTGTACTCGGGAAATGAAGAAGATATAAAAATCATATACGACCAGATAAAATACGGAGAGATACAGGAAAAATGATATGGCGATTTATTACTTGTACAAGTATATGAAATTTATAAATAAACGAATAATCAATTTTAAAATATATACTTATGAAATCAACAGCATATTTTACACGAACCATATTAACATATTTGGAGCAATGGGCAGAAACAGATTATCTGTTTGCCGAATCATTTGCCAACCCCAACAAGAATATAGATGATTGTTGCACCTACATCTTAAACCAAATACAGAAAAGCAGTTGCAATGGTTTTCACGATGATGAGATATTCGGAATGGCGGTGCATTTTTACAATGAGGATAATATCGAAGTGGGCAGTCCGATCAACTGTCAGATAACTGTCAATCATGTAGTAGAACTAACTGAGGAAGAAAAAGAGGAAGCACGCAGGGAAGCCATCCAAAAGGCTCAGAATGATGCGTGCAACAAAATGATGCAACCCAAGAAGAAAGCTAAACGGGTAGAAATGAATAATCAACCAAGTCTATTCGACTTCTAATATTTACAACCATGAAACCCAAAAATAAATTCCAAAAACAGATAGTAGCATCAAGTAAGAAACTGCTAAGGTAACAGATGCTCAAATCAAATGGGCATATAAGAACTGTATCGAGCATATCGGACATAAGACCGCTAAAGGTGTTATCACTTGTTTGGAGTGCAACCACTCATGGACCGATACAAGAAAAAAAGAGCATTGTACTTGTCCGAACTGTAAGACCAAATTGAAGATTGAAGAAACACGCAAGCGTTCATTCTTAGACTACGAGTATCTGTGTATTGTTACTGCCTGTGAGGGTTTCCAAGTCCTACGATTCGTATATGTTGAATGTAAGATGAAGAAAAGAGAAGAACCCCGATATTTTAATATGGAAGTAGTACAACGCTGGATTGCTCCCAATGGAAAATACGCAACTATGGCAAGGCTTAGACCGATGGGATTCTATGGGCATGAATGGAGTTGGTGGACAGAACTTGAAATACGTCCCGAAAGGTCATTATATAATATTACCCCGACTGAAATCTATCCTCGTTAGAAGTTGATACCCGAAGTACAGAGAAGCGGATATAACAAGAAAATCAAAATAATCATGGCACAGAAAAATATGGACGATTGGATGCAGTATGCCAAATATTTGGCAAAAGCGGAACATGAATTAAAGATAGAGCATTGGGTATATATCACTTTTGAGATACGGCATCAAGACGGACACAAAGAAGTTTTGCACAAAATTGACCTCCCCCGTGATATGGTAGACCGTTGGCAGTGGCTTATCGAGTGGCGAAGGGCAAAACTTGTATGTAAATACCCACGCAAACGCATAGCGGTATACAATTGTGTATATGAAAAGCGCACAGGCTTGCAGACAGGATTCAATTTTCTACTGACAAAAGTCGGCACAAATTACAAAGGTCGAGAGGGTTATTGCCCAATACATACAAGATGAAACACAGAACAACCTGTTTTTCGATGAAAGTACCGATGAACGGCTACTCAAGGCCAATGCTAAATTGGAGAAGAAAAAGAGTAATTATAACAAAGCGTATGCCGTTTTACAGGCAGAAGCAGAAAAACATAAAAATAACAGGGATATGTATAAATTATTTATAGATTTTAAGAAATTAGGCGAGTTCAAGACCATCTCCGAAGCTAAAAAATATGCTGATAATAGTGGAGAAACGGGAGTATTTAACCTCATAGGCGATAGGTATAAAGACAGCTGGTATGTGTTCCACGACTTCAAATCTTCTAAAGATTCAAAATGACTATTCGGACTGAAAATTTTCAGTCCGTTTTTTTTTCGGTGAGCCTGAGCGGACAAAAAAGAAACAAAAAACCGATGAGATAATTTTTGTTTTTAAGGCGTCCGTATTCGGGGATACAGACAGTCAAGGAATTTTCAGATCATTTCTCAAAAAGAAGTTTTGAACAGGTGGAAAAGTTTTCGCATTAAGCGCAATAAATTGATTATTTTTATTATACTATTGTGGTTGATAATTTATTTATTAACAATTTAGTTTTTAGTATTATGCAAATGAAAGGTTTAGAAACAACGATGAGATTATCTGTTACACAAATTGCAGATAAGGATAGCGAAGGTAAAGAACGACTGGTAATTGAAGTTTTAGAGGACTGTAATTTGTTCGATTATATGGTTTTGGATACTACATATAATAACGATAATAATATATCAAGCCTTTTGAGGCATTGTTATCTGTTTCCTGATCATGAAGTAAAAAAAGGAGAAGCTGTATTGCTCTATTCTACAAAAGGGAAGAATTGTACGGGGCAGTTTACTGATACAAAAAGGACTTTTCATGTTTTTTATTGGGGCTTAGACAAGTCAATTTGGAATAACGAAGAAGATAAGGCTCTGCTACTAAAAATAGCAAATAGAATTGAAACAAATGTATGACATATTTGAAATCCTCACTCAATTTTAACAAAAATCCCAAGATTGTATCTTGGGATTTTTGCTTCATTTTGACTTGTCTATCAGATAGACTCTTTCCACTCAATTACCGCAAAATAACCGTTGGATATTTCATTTACTTTCTCAATCCATTGTATCTCACTTTGTGCCTTTGCTTTCAGGAACGGGCTGTTAGTCGGAGTAAGCAACAGACTTGAATTAACCACCCACCACTTATTATTAATCCCTGCTCGCTGTAAATCCTTTTGCAACCTTTGTGCTTCAAATACAGGCGTTGTTTCGGGTAATGTAACTATTACAACTTCCGTTTCTTTTTCATTCCGTAAACGAGGCAAAAGGTTCTGAACGGCAGGCGTAATATTTCCTTGTGTTCGTTCCACTTCTTTATGATAGCTCTGAGTAGAATCCAGAAGTAACAGAGTATGTCCTGTCGGTGCTGTATCAATTACAACCACCTCATTATCGGCTTTAGCTACAATTTCGGCAAATGCATTGAAGACAGCAATCTCCTGTGTACATGGCGAACGCAAATCTTCTTCGATATAGCTTAAATCAGCATCACCCATTGTTTCCCTCGCCTTATCCAAAACATTCTTTTGATAGGCTTCCAATACCGCTTTTTCATCTATATGGCTAACGGTAATGCCTTCAACTTTCGTTTCGATAAAAGAAAGATGGTTTGCTGGGTCGGTTGTAGTCAGATGTACTTTTACACCTTTTTGTGCTAATCCCCTTGCGATATTTCCTGCAATGGTTGTCTTTCCTACACCGCCTTTACCCATTGTAAAGATTACACGTTTGCCAGAAGAGTAAAGGTCGTCGATAATATTGTCGATTGTCTGGAAATCATTTGTATTGACTTCCTTTTGGCTTGCTTCTGCCTGAACATCACTATTCAGCATATTGCGAATATTATCAATGCCTGTCATGCTATAGGAACGAAGCGGAACGATGTAGGTATTGAGTTTTAATAAAGCCTCAGAACGGTTATTCAGAGTATTTTGTTGCCGTTCATATATCTGTTTTGACACCGTATCGTTTTCGTCGCAGTTTTCCAATACGCCGTTTATGATTAGGTTTTGGGAAACGATATTCAAATCCAGTAGTTCATTGGACGAACGTTCTACCTCTTTCAACGGGCTTTCATCAGGTCGGCTTACAAGGATAAGGGTTGTTTGTTTACTGTCTGATAATGTACTGACTGCATTTTTATATATCTCTTTTCTGTCCTCCAATCCCGAGAGCTGTCCCAAACAGGATGCACCTGTGGTATTTTCCGCAATAAAGGTATTCCATGCGGACGGGAGTTGCAACATACGCAAAGTATGTCCTGTGGGTGCAGTATCAAAGATTATAAAATCATAATCCTTTCTTTTTTCTTCACTCGTGATAAAATCCGAGAACTCATTAAAGGATGCTATTTCAATAGTGCATGAGCCTGATAGCTGTTCTTCCATATTGGCAATTACACTTTCGGGTAGTTTTCCCCTAAACGGTGCAATAACCGATTCCCTGTATTCGGCTGATGCCTGCTCGGGGTTGAGGTTTACAACGGTCAGGTTCGGTACTTCTTTAATCTGTGTGCCTTTGTTGTCCAAGTCCATATTAAAGACATCCTGTAAATTAGATGCAGGGTCGGTACTGATTAAGAGGACTTTTTTACCGTTATCGGCAAGGTTTACAGCTGTGGCACAGGCGATTGATGTTTTACCTACACCGCCTTTGCCTGTAAAGAATATATATTTCGTCAGTTCGATTCCCGATGGATTATATTTTCTCATGTTTGCTTATTTTTTTACTGTAAGTTCTTCCTCTTTTACATTCATCCATTCGGCTATTTGCGCGTTGGATGGATATTGTTTTGTTAGTACAATTTCGCCGTCTAATGTAGTAATAGGCAATACTTCTGCCGACTCTTTCATCAGGCAGTCATTGATTTTTTTGTTATCAACATATACCTGTGGATGATCACGCAGGTTAAACCTTTCGATGGTAATTCCTTTCTTTTTCAGCGTTTCGATAACTACCGCTATACGCATCAGTTCAGGGTCGATATTCACTCCGCACAATCCTGTTGGACAACAAAGTGCAGGGTCGTATATTTTTACCTCTTTTCGGGTATCTAATTTTAAATCCAACATAATTGTAATTATTTAATGATTACTTGTTTTATTTCTTCCTCTGTCGGTACATAGCCTTTAATCTTTACTTCGCCGTCCACTACAACAGCAGGAAGCGACATGATGTTGTATTTGACTATCTCCAGTATATCTTCTTCTTTTCTTACAGTAGCCGTACTGTTTGTATCTGTAATTACTTTGGCTACCCTGTCATAGGTTCTTTTACAGTTGGGACAACCTGTACCCAAAACTATTATTTCCATATCTTATTTTTCTATAAATTCATTACTATATAATATATTCCCACTACAATAAATACGGCCGATACGGTACGCCTGAACCATACTTCAAAACCTTTCATCCTGTTGTAGAATTTGCCGACATTCGACATACTATATGCTAAAAGGTATGCGATAATGATAACGGGCAAGCCTGTTGCAATAGCAAATACAGGAGGTAGAATCAACCCCGATGCACTACTAATGGTCATAGGTATAAGCACCCCGAAATACAATACCCCACTATACGGACAGAAAGCCAAAGCGAACAATACACCCAGAAGAAAAGCGTTCAGATAATTCTTTTTCATTTTCTTTTCCCCGACTTTCGATGTGAATTTGCTCAATGCTGGGATATTGAATTTGATTACATCTAACATCAATATGCCGATAATAATTAAGGCTATTCCCAAGTATAAACCGCTAATGTTTTGTAGCAATTTGGCTACCTGAAATTTACTTGCACCGAAATAAAATATCAATCCTAAGGCCGTATAGCTGAAAGTACGCCCAAGTGTATAGAATATTCCATTGAAAAGAACACGCTTTTTATCTGTTATATCTTTACTGAGGTAGGCTGTTGCTGTTATATTGGTTGCTAACGGGCAGGGGCTGATAGCTGTCATTAGCCCCAATATAAAAGCCGTAAGTACAGGAATATCCGAATTATCTACAATCTGTTGCAGGAACTCCATTAGTCAATATGTTTATTAACTTCTTCTTTGATTAGATTGGTAAGTACATCCGGCGAGTTCACCGCATTGGCAAAAGCCTGCTCCGTCAAATCCGTTGAGTTTTCCCCTTTAGTGATAAGCAGGGAGCTAAAAGCAATTTCGTACTTTTCTACTAATGCTTTGTTAGTGGCTTCTTCTATATTGACTTCGGTATATTTTACTTTCGGATTGTCCATGTAATTTTCAGCCACCGCATTTTTAGTTACATTCTCAATCGCTATACAGGTTTTACAGCGTTGCTTTCCATGAAAATAATAGACATTCACCACCGAAGCGTCAGCCGTTGCAACTGTCTGTTCCTGCGCTTGGTTTTCCGCTTGTTTGTTTTCGGCTTTGTTTCCGCAAGCTGTAAAGAGAACGGCTAATAATAGGATTAAAATACTTTTGTTCATACAATTAATGATTTGTTAGTTTTACATGATATGTATTTAGTTTTTTGCTAATTTCAATATGCGTAATGCACCCCTGATCACAATGGCAAATACAATACTGCCTATTACCAAATCAGGTATATTGCTATTCAGCCACCAAACTGTTAGTCCCGCTAAAATTACCCCTGCATTGATTATTACATCATTAGACGAAAATATCAGGCTTGCCTGTATATGTGCATCTTTGCTTTTCGTTCTCTGAAGAATCAGTAAACAGGCTGTGTTTGCGATAAGGGCAAGGATGGAAATAACAATCATAGTCTGAAAATGGGGTACTTCTTCAATCCCTATAAATCGCTTTATTACTTCGATAAAGCCTAACAACGCCAATAAAATTTGGAAATATCCGCTTATCAACGCTACTTTCTTTTTTCGGGCTATAACTGCACCAACAGCAAATAGGCTTAATGTATATACAAAAGCATCTGCCAGCATATCAAGGCTGTCGGCTACCAATCCCATCGATTTGGAAATTATGCCCGTTGCCATTTCGATAACGAAGAATGCAAAGTTGATTATCAGGACTGCCCACAATGCTTTTCTTTGTTTTTTATCCTCATTCTCCTGTTTGGTGTATTCCGTTTCTGTATTTTCTAACAAAGTAGAGCCTAAGTCCAATTCTGCGATGGCAGATTCAATCAGTTTGATGTCGTTTGCATGGACAATAGTCAGTTTCCTGTTCGTTAAATCATATTCCTGATGAATGATATTATCCATACTCTCCAATTTCAGGCGTATGAGATTTTCCTCACAAGGACAATCCATTTTATCAATCTTGAAAACAGCCTTATACATAATCGTTATTTGTAATATTTTCTTTTCAGCCAAAAGGCAACATTTACCAAAAGAATAAGTACGGGCACTTCGACAAGCGGACCGACTACGCCTGCAAAGGCTTGTCCGCTATGTAAACCGAATACCCCGATAGCAACTGCAATAGCCAATTCAAAATTATTACCTGTGGCTGTGAAAGCTATGGAAGCGTTTTTATCATAGGATGCACCCATTAATTTGCCTGCAAAGAAGCTAAGGAAGAACATCACCACGAAATAGATAAGTAGCGGTATGGCAATACGTACCACATCTAACGGTATTTGTACAATCAGTTCGCCTTTCAAGCTGAACATCAATACAATGGTAAACAATAATGCTGTCAGGGTTATAGGTGAAATAGCAGGAATAAACTTTTCCTTATACCATTGTTCACCTTTGATTTTAACCAATATCAGACGGCTAAGAATACCCATGAGAAAAGGAATACCTAAATAGATAGCAACTGTTTCCGCTATCGTACCTATAGATATATCCACTATCGCACCCTCAAAGCCGAATAAAGGAGGTAATTTGGTTACGAAAATCCAAGCATAGAAACTATAAAAGAACACCTGAAAGATACTGTTCAGGGCGACAAGTCCTGCTCCGTATTCTGTATTACCTTCTGCCAAGTCGTTCCATACAAGCACCATAGCGATACATCTTGCAAGACCTATCAAAATAACGCCTACCATATATTCGGGATAATCGTGTAAAAACACAATAGCAAGTACAAACATTAATACAGGCCCGATAATCCAATTCAGTATTAACGAAATGGATAATATCTTCACGTTGGAAAATACTTTCGGCAGTTGCTTATAATCGACTTTTGCTAGTGGCGGATACATCATCAGGATTAGACCGATAGCCAAAGGTATATTTGTTGTTCCGCTCGACATGGAATCTATATAACCGCTGAATGAGGGAATGAAATAACCCAATCCTACACCGATAGCCATTGCAAGGAATATCCAAAGGGTTAAGTTCTTATCTAAAAAACTCATTTTACCTACACTTCGTTCCGTTGAACGTTGTTTCTTTTTACTCATAACCTTTTATCTTGTTTGTATATAGTTCGTAAAATGCTTTTTTAATTTCATCTCTTACCCTGATATATTCCGATTGTATAAATTCGGGTGTCCCTGTGGCTTCGGATGGGTCGTCAAAACCGATATGCAAACGATTCTTTACCTTTCCCGAAAATGTAGGACAGTTTTCATTCGCACCTCCGCAAACAGTTATTACATAATCCCATTCATCATTTATGTATTGTTCTATGTTGTCGGATGTATGGTGCGAAATATCCACGCCTGCATCCTGCATCACTTCTATTGCTTTAGGGTTTACTTTTCCGCTTGCTTTTGTTCCTGCGGAATAGACTAATAGTTTAGGGTCGAAAGATTGTAAAAAACCGTGTGCCATTTGGCTACGACAGCTATTGCCTGTACAGAGAATAAGAATTTTAGGCGGTATCTGTTTTATTACAAGTTGCCAATGTCCTACATCACGCCATTGGTCGCACTTCCAGCCTATTTCTTTCATGTGTGATGCCTGTTTGAATCCGAATTTTTCATGCAGGCGTACACTGCTTCCATTGGGAATACATATTCCTGCTATCAGGGCGTGTATATCGTCTTTATATATTTCTTTGAAAAGATGCTGATATAGGATTGTGCCTATTCCTTTACCCTGTAAATCCTTATCTAAATATATGGTTACTTCTTTTGTGGATGAATAGGCGCAACGGTTATTCCAGTTATGCAAGTAGCAATAGCCTATAATCTTGTCGTCTGCCTCTCCGACATAATAAGGAAAGCCATCATCTATAAAACTTTTGATTCGCTGTTTCATTTCCGTTTCGCTCACAACTGACGTTTCAAAGGTAACAGCTGTGTTTTCCACATAATAATTATAAATATTGCAGATGCCTTGTGCATCGTCCAATGTAACTTTTCTAATTTTCATATATTACAATATAATTCGTAATCATACATACAATTCGCAAAATAACGAACTTATTAGATAATTTTTTTTATTTTGTTTCGCAAGTTTCCTCATTCTTAATCTCTGTAAAAAGTACAGAAAAGAGGTGTTTTGCTTTTTCCCAATTTTCTTGATTGATACAGTATTTGACCGTCGGCAATGTGATTGTTCCTTTTATCAGTCCTGCGTCTTTCAATTCGTTTAGGTGTTGCGACAATGTACTTTTGGCAATAGGCAAGATTTCCGACATATCGCCATGATAGCAACATGACTGATTGGCAAGCATTTCCAAAATAGCTATGCGGATAGGATGCCCCAATGCTTTTGCAAAGCGTGCAAGTTGCTCCTGTTCGGCTGTTAGTTCTTTCTTTGACATACTATTTACATATATTGTTCGCAAATATACGAATACATTTTTAATTCGCAAGATTACGAATTATTTTTTAACTTGAATACTTTTTATTATAATTAAAACTATACATGCTATTTTTTTAATTATGGTGTAAATCTAAGGTTTTTCAGTGAGCCTGATGTGAAAAAAAGAAGCAAAAGCCGATAGAGGATATTATTCGATGTATGTTATATTTACATCAGAACACTCTCAAAAATCAAGTATGCCAAACATATTCTCTAATATTTGGCATACTTGTTCTGATTACCTGACAGACTCTATCTCACCGAAACTATCATCCATCTCGTCAGCATCTTCGTCTAAAAATATTAGGAACATACGTAAAATGATAGCCATCACTATTATGCCGGACAATAACATTCCAATCATATACTGAATTACAAACACAATCATAATTTTTACTTTTTATCGTTTCCAACGTTTGTGAGTCCACAACCAACCGGATGGCGCTTCCTTTATATTCTTTTCCAACAGTTTAAGATATTCCTGTGCTATATTTACATTATCATTGATTGGCAGACAATCAACATGATAACAGCCTTTTGATTTTTGAGTGATATGGAAATAAACTACTGCCGATGAGGTTGAAACAGCCAGCTTTTCTATTCCGGCATATACGCTCGTTTCCTGATTGAGGAAGGAATATCTTTTCTCTCCACTTACCTTTTGAGGGCATTGATCTGCCAAAAAGAGATAGACAGCGGGCTGATCTTTTCTGCTCAACATATATCTGGCTACGGACTTGGACGCAATGGGCTTTATTCCGAAACGGGATCTTAATTTCAGGACTAATCGGTTAAGAATTTTGTTCCGTAAAGGTTTATAAACCGCATATACCTCTGATTTCAGTTCCAGAGATAATGTGTTCAGCATTTCCCAATTACCACAATGCCCGAGCGATACAATTACGTTTTTCCCTTCGCTTACATACCTGTCAATGATATCTATTCCTGTAAAAGTTACTTTTTCTCGCATACATGAGGCAGGAGCGGTATACGCTTTCAATATTTCTGCCGAATAATTTACGAAAGAACGATAAAATTGCTTGTTGATATATTGAATCTCTGCATATTTCTTTTCGGGGAATGCCCGCGACAGATTCTGTATAACAATCCCTCTTCTATACCTGAATACATGATAAACAAGTAAAAATACAAGGTTTGAAAAGCGATACAGGATGTTTATAGTCATAGTACTGAAGCTGAATGTCAGGAAATAACCCGCACCATATCCGATATTTTGAACAATATGTTTCATACTAATGATGTTTAGTATTTAAAGACAACCCCGATATTCAGAGCTTGGCTTCTCATCGAACTGCTTTTTGATTTGTACAGGTCGATAAGCCCGAACTGGTAGCTGGCCTTTATCTGCCAACGCTTACCGAAGTCAAACCCTGCGATGCTTCCTATTCCGTAATCCCATCTGTCCATTATCGCTTTGCCTGTTTCAGTATCTTTTTTAAATAGTTTCTTTCCGTCCAGCTTAGCACTCATCCCGAAACCGACAAATGGTCCGGCTCCCACAAATAGTTTTCCATTACCGATGGGCATCTGATATATTGCGTAAACAGGAATCTCCATTCCCAGATATTTGAACTTGACAGTCGAGTTATCCTGTTTCGATTTCATATCCGATGTTCTGTAGTGTGTATCAAAGCCCGACTGTATAGCAAAGTAAGGGCTGATGTCATACTTTATGAAACTACCCAGTGAACCTCCTGCATTCATTTCACTTTTATAATTTTTCATATCGCCCCCCAAACGGAAGTTGGATAGGTTTGCTCCTCCTTTGATTCCGAAAGTCATGGCTTTCTCTTGTGCTGTCAGTTGTGAGGAAGCCATGAATAATGTTGCTATTACAGCCAATGTTGTTACAATCTTTTTCATTTTTTCGAATTTGAATGATTAATTAATCTATGAATTTTATATTTAATGTGTTACATAATCTTTGTACGGCAAATTTGCCTGAAATCAATGCTTGAGGCAGTCCTCCGTCGGGATATAGAAATTGACCTGCCGGATAAAGGTTGCTGATGTTTCCTATTGTTCCTGTATAGTTTTCCATCGGGGTATTTGCTGTTGCCAGAAAAGACATATAGGCTCCTTTATATGCTCCGCAATAGCGGTTAAACGTCAAGGGTGTACATACATCGGTCATCTCTATTCTGCCTGTCGTCTCGGGATACAATCGTTGCAATTCCCGGGCGAGTATATCCGACAGGCGTTTTTTCTCTGTTTTGTATTTTTCTATGGATGTTGTTTTGAGTGCCTGCCAGTAGTCGTAGTTATAATCGTTAATCAGGAACTGTACGGTCGATTTGTCTTTAGGAGAAAATCGGCTGTCGAAGCAATAATGCTCTGCTATTATTGTCTCTTTACGTTCCCCGCCTACAAAAAGAGGTTCCTTAGGTTCGAATGAAAGACAATGAGGACGTTTGGAAAGGTCTGCATCAACGCCGAAAGCGATAAGTGTCCCCGACAGGAGCGGATAGTTTTCCGGATACTTGAAACGTTGCTCAAAATAAGGTACAGGATAGCGGTCTTTTAGCAACACTTTCAATAAAACGTGCATATCGGTTGTCGGTATAATATAATCCGCTTTGTATGTTTGATCCGTACCTGCAATTTTAACTCCTGTCGCGCATCCTGCCTCAATTACGATTTCTGTTACCGGGGTTTTAAGATATAGTTTCCCACCCAAAGAGGTAAAACGCGCGGCCATCCGTTTCATCATCTCGAGAGAACCGCCTTCCGGCCATCCGCCATTTCCGGACGATCTTGTCTGAAGCATCGAAAATAATATTCCGGCTTTATTGTAACCCGTAGAAAGCGCTGTCAATAATAACTTTCGGACGATAGGTGAACGGAAACGCCCCGCATATTCGTTTACTGAATATTTATTTCCGAACCGGATAGCCTCAAAAGCTTTGGCATAAGAACCTCCAAGAAGCGCAAGTTCATCTTCCGTCATCAGATCGGTAGGTTTATCAGAAGGGATCATCTCAATGCCCGACCAACTTCTGATGTACTCCATCAACTGCTCAATTTCTTCTTTGTCTTCGGGTGCGACGCGGAGTAATTCCGCTTCCATCCTGTCTGTATCGCAATACAGATGGTATATCTTTTCATTGTCTTTGTAAGATACCAAGATGTCATGATTAATAATTTCCGTATCATCCGATAAAGCCCCGCACCGTTCCCATATTTTATATAGTCCCGATTCTTTGCTTGTTCCCATCATCCAATGAATACAACCATCTATATTGTATTCTTTACGCTTCCAACCTGTACACATTCCTCCCGGCACTGAGTGTGATTCATACAGGTCGACATCAAAGCCTTGCAGTCTCGCATATATGCCGGCTGTCAGTCCTGATATACCACCTCCGATAATGATTACTTTCTTTTTCATGCTTCTTTGTTTTTTTTAGCAAAGGAACAGTGAAAGCAATAGCGATGAAAGCCATTACCGACGAAGTGAAGAATCAACAGGATGAAATGCAGAATCTTTATATTGAGAAAATAAGTGTAGGTAAACAATAAAAAAACAGATAAGGAATATCCTTACCTGTTCGTAGATTTTATGCTGTAATTGGAATCCTTCACACTATCCCATCCACCCATTTTAAGAAATCGGGAACACGTACACGACTAACCAATACCTCATGGAGACACTCAGGTTGGAAAGTTAGTTTAAGACGGCTATTGAAATATCTGGAAATATTCTTTAAGGCTTTCACGTTGGCTATACAATTGCGTGAGACCCTGAAAAACATTTTCTTATCTAATTGTTGTTCAAGTTGATCTAGTGTATAGTCTATGATATAGCGTTTATCTTGTAAAGTATGCAGGAAGACCACCTTGTCTTCACTATAAAAGTGTGCAATATTTGCAGTTTCGATGTAGTGATACGAATCGCCCTTCTGGATTAAGAACCTGTTCTTTGCTTGGGAGGAAAGAAGGCTTTCTATCTTTTTTAAATCGGTAAACACGGGTGCTGACCGGTACAGGTTTTCAAATTTAGATAGAGCCTTTTCCAATTGCTCTTCATCTATTGGTTTTAGTAAGTAGTCGATGCTATTTAGCTTGAAAGCCTGTATAGCATGCTCGTCATAGGCAGTAGTAAAAATAATAGGAGTGGTTATATCTACAAAATTGAATATCTCGAAACTGCTTCCATCCGCCAGATGGATATCCAGCATAATAAGGTCGACTTCATTGTTTTGCAGGAGGGTTATTGTTTGCTCAATACTTTCGGTATGTCCGGAAAATGAGTAACCAGGCCGTAGTTTACCAATCATCCGCTTCAACTCTTCGCAGGCAAACCGTTCGTCTTCTACTATCAGATATTTTGTCATACTATAGTGATATAGGGTACTTTTACTGTATAATATAATTGAAAAGTAGTCCACTAAAATAATTGAAAAGTATACCACCAGTTCAGTAAAATGTGAGAGAGCATCTAATAAAGCTCTGTA
>JAWDXP010000030.1:0-12801 GCA_032477055.1 Dysgonomonas sp.
CTCAACGGTTTCAATTTCGATTTTTTCTGTCAGACGAGGAAATTGTTCGTTTTCTTTTAATAGTAAATTGCCTGTTTTTGTAAAATATTTGATACTACCATCGAATCTGTCTATTTCTATCTTTAGAAGGTCTGATTCCAAGAAAATCTTTTCGTCTTTTTGTTGAAATTTGAACGGGGTATTTTTCTGTTCCCGAGGAATACATACATTAGTATTATTACTTTCATATTCTCCTTCGGGAACGTATTTCACTCTTACTATTGCCGGATTTATGAACTCCAAACTCAACTTTTTATATCCTGATAAAAGCTCTATTCCATTTTGCTTCTTTGTTACTTCGTAGGGCGTTTTTTCGGACAAAAGGATAACAGGAAAAAAGAATAATATGAGAAGGCAGATTCCTTTTGTAAATAATATGTTTTCAGTTATTTTCATCTTTATGTATTTTTCAGAACTATATAGGTCGCTCAATAAACTTGTTCATTAAAATGCTATAAGGCAGGAAAGCTAAAGCAAATCCTTGTGTTGTATATCTGTTTTAGGAGAAGAAAAAACGCTTTCGATAAAGGAGTCGTCGAGCAAGTCGAAAACAACTTTCATTCGTTCTGCGAATATTGCAAAAACAAACCTATTTACAAAGTGTTTTCAGAAGAATGTTGTTGCAGAACGGGAAATGTATCTATAATTAAAAGTTTATTATCTAAAATTAAAAAAGGAATGGATTCGTTCTGAATTATTTTTGTAAAGTATGTTCCTAATCAAATAAATGAGAAACCACAAATTATAATATTAAATGATGAGAAAGCTTTTTGTTTTAATCTTCGGGGTGTTATGTGCATGGTCTTTATATTCGCAGGACATATCTGTTTCGAGTCCTGACGGGCGTCTGAATGTAAAGGTTTTTGTGGAAGAGGGAAAACCGATGTATTCCGTTGTGTACAGAAATAAACCTATGCTCGACAGTTCTCCGTTGGGAGTAATTACCAATGAAGGCGATTTCAGCATGAATATGAAATTTGTCGAAAAATCGGAAGGAAAGGTCGATAAAAAATATACACAAGATAAAATAAAACAGGCTCAGGTACATTACAAAGCAAATACTTTGAGATGTACATTTCAGGATACCAAAGAAAGGCAGCTTTCCGTACTGTTTCATGTGAGTAATAATGATGTGGCTTTTCGTTACGAACTGCCTGCCTGGGGAGATCGCAGGGCTTGTGTAGTCGAAAAAGAGGCAACCGGGTTCAGGTTTCCTACTGTTACTACTGCTTTTGTTTCGTATATGATGGAACCGATGGGATTTTTTGCCCGCACATCGCCCAGTTACGAATCGGGTTATCAGACAGATGTCCCTATGGCGGAAACTACTTCGGGCACAGGTTATGTTTTTCCCGGACTTTTCCGTGTTGGAAACGACGGATGGGTGTTATTGTCCGAAACAGGTGTTACAAGCCTCTATTGTGCTTCTCATTTGAGCAAATATCACGATGGGATGTACACAGTTGAATACCCGAATCCCAAAGAAAACAATGGATTTGGCAGTAATGGTGCGCAGATCGGTTTGCCCGGTGTGACTCCGTGGAGGACTATAACTGTTGGTGATAATCTGAAACCTGTTGTAGAAACAACGATTCCGTTCGATGTTGTAGAACCGCTTTACGAGGCTTCTCAAAAGTATAAATATGGACGCAGTACATGGAGCTGGATTGTATGGCAAGACAACAGTATGAACTGGGACGATCAGGTCAGATACATTGATTTAGCCTCAGAAATGGGATATGAATATATACTGATCGATGCCTTGTGGGATACCAATATCGGATATGAAAGGATGGAAGAGTTAATAAAATACGCCAATTCGAAAAATGTAGATGTTTTCTTGTGGTACAATTCCAACGGTTCGTTTAACGATGCTCCTCAAGGACCAAGAAACCGGATGAATACTTCTATCGCCCGTAAGAATGAAATGAAATGGCTGAAAAATGCCGGAGTAAAAGGCTTAAAAGTCGACTTCTTTGGAGGTGATAAACAAGAGACTATGAGGTTGTACGAAGACATTCTCTCCGATGCCAATGATTATGGATTGATGATTATTTTCCATGGCTGTACACTCCCTCGCGGATGGGAACGGATGTATCCTAACTACGTCGGCAGTGAAGCGGTGTTGGCTTCCGAAATGCTGATCTTTTCGGAGGATGTCCGTAAGGATGAAGCATTGTATGCCTCGCTGCACCCCTTTATCCGCAATACAGTCGGGTGTATGGAATTTGGCGGTGTATTTTTGAATAAGTACCTGAATAAAGGAAATAAGGAGGGGCAGGAACGTTTGACTACGGATGCCTTCCAGTTAGCGACAGGTATCTTGTTTCAGAATCCTGTGCAGATGTTTGCTCTTACACCCAATAATTTGAACGATGCACCCACCTCTGCTATCGACTTTATGAAGAAAATACCAACCACTTGGGACGAAACTGTTTATATAGACGGTTATCCGGGAAGATACGTAGTATTAGCACGGCGAAGCGGAGACAGATGGTATGTTGCAGGTGTTAACGCCGGTGGAAGCCCTGTGAATCTCAATTTAAATTTGCCAATGCTGGCCGGTCAAAGTGTATCTATATATAATGATAAGAAAGATAAGAAACTTTTGTTAGAGATTAATAAAATCGATAAAAACGGGAAGATATCCATTTCTATCCAACCCAATAGTGGTTTCGTATTAACCCGATAACAAAAAACTATTTACCATGAAAAGTTATAAAGATTACCTTATATTACTCATATTTATTATCAATATGAGTCTTACAGTCAACGCTCAACATCCTATCATACAGACTAAATATACCGCAGATCCTGCTCCTATGGTATATAATGATACCGTATTTCTATACACTACTCACGATGAGGATGATGCCGAAGGCTTCAAGATGCTGGACTGGTTGCTTTATACTTCTACCGATATGGTAAATTGGACCGATCATGGGGCTGTGGCATCTTTAAAAAGCTTTAACTGGGTTACTCGTGATAACGGAGCATGGGCACAGCAATGTATAGAGCGTAACGGTAAATTTTATATGTATTGTCCCATACATGGACAGGGAATCGGGGTTTTGGTGTCCGATTCTCCCTATGGGCCGTTTGTAGACCCTCTTGAAGAGCCGTTGGTATGGCAAAAGGAGCATTGGGACGATATCGATCCGACTGTTTTTATAGATGATGATGGGCAAGCTTATATGTATTGGGGAAACCCAAATGTTTATTATGTCAAACTCAATGAAGATATGATTTCCTATTCGGGTGAGATAGTTAAACTGGAAAATAAGCCCGAACATTATCAGGAAGGTCCTTGGGTGTATAAGCGTAACGGACACTATTATATGGCTTTTGCGTCGACCTGTTGCCCCGAAGGTTTAGGGTATGCCATGAGTGATAAGCCTACAGGTCCCTGGACTACCAAAGGATATATTATGAAGCCAACGCAAAGAACAAGAGGAAATCACCCGGGTATTATAGATTACAAGGGTAGCTCTTATGTTTTTGGACTGTGTTATGATTTAATGCATTTAGAAACTTTTAAACATCACGAAAGAAGGTCGTCGATGGTTGCCAAAATGCACTATAATGCAGATGGGACCATACAAGAAGTGCCCTATTGGACAGAAAATATATTAGAACAAATTGGACCCTTTAATCCCTACAGGCGAGTTGAAGCCGAAACAATGGCTTGGGGGTACGGACTGAAAACAGAAAAGATGCCTGACGGTAAAATCAGCCTTATAAACATCGATGATAATGAGTCTTTGTGTGTTCGGGGTGTCGATTTTGGAAAAGGGGCAAAAGAATTCTCGGCTTCAATAGCATGTTTTGTAGAAGGTAGTTTCATAGATATTCGCCTGGACAGTGTAGATGGACCTCTTATCGGTACGCTTAAGGTTAAATCATCGGGAGCAATGGACAGATATAAACTAATGTCGTGTCCGATTAAAGAAGCTGATGGTGTGCACGACTTATATTTCTGCTTCAGGAGTAACGCTCAAAAGAACAATCTGTTTCATATCGACTATTGGGAATTTAAATAGACATTTACTATATGAAGAAAATAATGTATTGCTTGTTGTTGCTAATATTGGCAACAACTCAAACAAAAGCTCAAAACCCTATTATACAAACAAATTATACAGCCGACCCTGCCCCTATGGTATATAACGACAGGTTATATGTATATACTACACATGATGAGGATGGTTCTACATGGTTTACAATGAATAATTGGAGAGTCTATTCGACCAACGATATGGTAAACTGGACCGATCATGGAGTTATACTGTCTTATTCCGATTTCGAGTGGGCTAAGGGTGATGCCTGGGCAAGCCAGTGTATCGAAAAGAACGGTAAATTTTATATGTATGCACCTATGATATCGAAGACGAATAATCGGGGTGCAATTGGTGTGGCTGTAGCAGACAGTCCTTACGGACCGTTTTATGATCCGCTCGGAAAACCTTTGGTTCAGACCGAATGGGGAGACATAGACCCGACTGTCTTTATCGATGATGACGGACAAGCCCACCTTTACTGGGGTAACCCGAAACTTTATTACCTTAAACTGAACGAAGATATGATCTCCTATAACGGAGACGTTGTTCAGGTTCCTATGATAGAAGAATCTTTCGGTAAGCGTGAGGGAAATCCCGAGAGACCTACAAAATACGAAGAAGGTCCTTGGCTATACAAGCGTAATAAACTCTATTATCTGTTTTGGCCGGGAGGTCCTTTGCCCGAATTTATCGGTTACTCTACCAGCCAAGAGCCCGAAGGTCCTTGGAAATATGGAGGAATCATTATGCCCGCCGAAGGAGGAGCTTTCACCAATCATCCGGGTGTTATCGATTTCAGAGGGAAAACCTATTTCTTTTATCACAATGGAGCATTGCCCGGAGGCGGAGGCTTTACCCGTTCGGTCTGTGTTCAGGAACTTAAATTTAATGAAGACGGTTCCATACCTGAGCAGAAAATGAATGAAGGCATCAAAAAGAGTATTGCTACGCTTAATCCTTATACCAAGAATGAGGCTGAGACGATAGCATGGTCTGAGGGTTTCAAAGCCTCGCAGGACGAAAAAGTAGGAGTATTTCTGACTGCAAAAAAAAGCGGTGCTTACATCAAGGTGCAAGATGTAGATTTCCGTCAAAAAGGAGCATCGAAGTTTACCGCAAGAATCGGAACAACACATAATGCGCCTGTATCGATGGACGTGAAATTGGATGGAGTTGATGGTCAACTGTTAGGCTCTATCAAAATCCCGCGTACAGGAGGAAGCAATCGCTGGGATTTAGTAACAATAGACATTCCTAAAGTTACAGGAGTCCACGATCTTTATTTTGTAGTAAAAGGCGAGCCTTCGAGCCATCTTATGTATTTTGATTACTGGATGTTCTCTGAATAAGTAAAATTGGGTGTTGGAAAAACTCCCTGAAATAAATTGAAAATCGAATTAAAATATATACCAATCATGAAGAAATCAGTCTTTCTTTTATCTTTCCTAATTCTGTCGCTGACAGGTTTTGCACAATCGAAGACATTTAAAATAACAGGTAATCCGATAATTAAGGATAAGTTTACAGCCGATCCTGCCCCTATGGTGTATAAGGGACGATTGTATTTATATGTTGGTCACGATGAATATTATGAAGGGCAAGACATTGCTTCGGGTGGAAAAGAATTCAATATCACGGAATGGCTGTGCTACTCTACAAAAGACATGAAAACATGGACGGATCATGGTTCGGTGCTAAAGCCAACCGATTTCGACTGGGGAATTGGGGAAGCATGGGCTTCGCAGGTGGTGGAAAAGGACGGTAAGTTTTATTTTTATACTACTGTTCAGGCAGGAGAACCTTACAACTCCAAGACTGTAGGAGTCGCCGTATCCGACAGCCCTACAGGGCCTTTCATAGATGCCATCGGAGTGCCGCTCATTACCGACGACATGACTCCCAATGGCAAAAGAGGATGGTGGAACGATATTGACCCCACAACTTTCATAGATGATGATGGAACACCTTGGATGAGTTGGGGAAACGGTACTTGTTTTCTTGTCAAATTGAAGCCAAACATGATTGAATTGGATGGTCCGATAGAAGTGCTGGATTTACCTGCATTTGCAGAGGGGCCATGGATCCACAAACGTAACAACCTTTATTATCTGACGTATGCGTCGATGAGTGAAGGATATGAAATGATAAATTACGCTACTGCTCCGAGCATGGAGGGGCCGTGGACTCACAGAGGCGTTCTGACAGAGATGGCTGAGAATAGTTTTACTATTCATCCCGGAATTATCGAATTTAATAAACAATGGTATCTGTTCTATCACAATGCTTCGCTTACAATCGGAGGAAAAGCCGGTGCTATAGGGCGTCGGGCTGTATGTGTCGATTATTTATACTACGATGCGGATGGCATGATGTATTATGTAGAACAGACGAAAGAAGGAATCACTGTTCCTCCAAAATCGAAAAAAGAAATAAAACTCATACAAAATCCTTTTCCCGAGGGAGGAGAATTTGTCGAGAAAATGACTATGGAGAAATATTTTATGGAGAAACCCTGATATAAAATTGACAGATAAAAAATGAAAAAATATACTTTAGCGATTATTCTGACAGTAATGTTGGTTGTACTTGCTTCTTGTTCGGAAAAGGAAGAGTTCCACGTTTACCTGTGTCTCGGACAATCCAATATGGAAGGTAATGCAAAATTTGAGGCTCAGGATACAGTAAATATCGATCCGCGTTTTGTTGTATTACAGGTAGTCGATTGCCCCGATCTTCACAGGGAAAAAGGTCAATGGTACACAGCAGTTCCACCTTTGACACGTTGTTACACAGGGCTTACTCCTGCGGACTATTTCGGACGGACAATGGTAGCTAATCTTCCGTCGCACATAAAGGTCGGCGTTATCAATGTAGCAGTAGGAGGATGTAAAATAGAGTTGTTCGACAAGGATAATTATCAAAGCTATATTGCCGAATCTCCCGATTGGTTGAAAAACATGGCGAATGAATATGATGGAAATCCATACGGAAAACTTGTGGAAATGGCTCGTATCGCTCAAAAGGATGGCGGAGTAATCAAAGGAATACTGGTGCATCAGGGCGAATCGAATACAGGAGATACTGATTGGCCTCAAAAAGTGAAAAAAGTGTATGATAATCTGTTGAATGACCTGAATATAGAAGCGAACTCTATTCCTTTGCTGGCAGGCGAGGTTGTCAATGCCGATCAAGGAGGCGTTTGTGCGAGTATGAACGAAATTATTGGAACTTTGCCGCAGACTATTCCTAATTCACACATTATTTCTTCGGACGGTTGCAAAGCCAGTGGAGACAGCTTACATTTTTCGGCAGAAGGATATAGGGAACTGGGAAAAAGGTATGCAGATAAGATGCTTTCTTTATCAGATGCAGACAGATGAATGGAATAAAACAATAAGAAGAAATAGAGCTCCCGATAAAGTACTTTTAAGAAAATTTTACTTATATTTGGTATTATATAAGAAAGAGAATAATCTCTTTTTTATTATTGATGTCAATCAGTAGTTGGTTTGTCTATTTTAGATGTTCTTTTATGTTCTGTTGCGCGCAATCATAGATTGCTTGCATTTCTTTTGTCCTATGTCACAAAAGAAATCAAAAAGACATTTTGCGGCTACACTTCTCTGACGACCTCTTGCAGGCTCGAAGGCTAAATTGAAAAAAATTGCAGCAAGCTGCTTCAGACAACTTTCAATTTTTACGCCTTACTTCGCCTGAGTGGTACCCGTAGCAGGATGCCGTGATAAAATGCATTCATGCGAAGCCGGATGTGCATTTCATCTAATCAAATCAAATACTGATTCGCATTATTGTTAATTGATAATACCAGAGTAAAGAAAACAAGTTATATATAATGAGATTAGGGATAGCTGTATTATTTCTTCTTATTTCTTCTTTGCATTTATTATCCTCAGATATGAAATTCTATAACATCAATTCGATTTATGGAATTTCGATGAGGGAAACCAGTTCGATATGTAAAGACGATAATGGATTTATCTGGACATCTTCCAAGACAGGTATTTTAAGGATAACAGATGGAGATTATCGCATCTACCCCCTTCCATACAGAACTGCGGATGTAATAACAGTAAAGCTCATTTATAAAAACTCTCAACTGTATGCATATACAAATAACGGACAGCTATTCATCTACAATGAATTGCATGATAGATTCGGCTTGGTAGTAGATTTGAGGGAGTTGTTAGTAGAATACTATTTGCATTTGGTTCTCAACGATATGACTATCGACGATTCAGGCAAATATTGGTTTGCTACGTCTGCCGGTTTGTACAGATATGCTGATGGTACATTAACTTCAATAAATAAAAAAAACATCGATGTAACAAGAGTTACAAAATACGATGACACCCATCTGATTTTTGCAACGGGGGAAGGTCTAAGCCTATTGGACATAAATACATTAAGAGGAGAATTTATATACAGGGATATGGAGAATGATATGCCTTATACCTCCAGTCTGTACTATGATAGTATAAATTCCCGTTTATGGATAGGTACTAATTCGGAAGGGTTGTATAACTACGATTTCCAAAATAGATCGTTTGAAAAAATAGCACTCGAATGTTTTCTCAAACAACCTGTTATGGCTATCGAAGAAAGTAGTGATTCGACTTTATACGTAGGTATCGACGGACAAGGTATCTGGGAAATATCGAAGGATGGCAAGGCATTATTGAATATATACAGAGAAAATGCAGATAATCCGCATTCACTTTCGGGGGATGGAGTTTATGATGTTTTTCATGATGCTGACAAAAGAGTCTGGGTAAGTACATACAGCGGAGGACTTTCTTTTTTTGAGAAGGAAGCCCCTTTGGTAATTCAGTTGACTCATCAGATCAATAACCCTAATTCGCTTTGCAACAATCAGGTAAACAAAGTGCTTGAAGACAGTAGGGGGGATATCTGGTTTGCGACAAACAATGGTATCTGCCGTTGGAGGGTATCAACCGGTAAATGGGATGTATTTTATCAGAACAAACACGAACAGGCTCAGGTTTTCCTTGCATTGTGTGAAGATAATGAAGGCAATATATGGGCAGGCACATACTCATTGGGCGTTTACATTTTGGACAGTAATACAGGCAAGGAATTGAAACACTATTCGTTTGACAAAAGAGATGATACAGGTTTCACAGGAAAGTTCATCTTCGATATTTTCAAGGATAGCGAAGGCGATATTTGGCTCGGAGGGATGTCGAGTGATATTATTTGCTACAAAACTAAAGAAAAAGAGTTTCGATCATACAGCACCCAACCCGTCAGGAGTTTCTGTGAATATTCTCCCGGAAAAATATTGGCATCCTGTACTTATGGACTATTATTGGTGGATAAGGAAAGCGGAAAAGAAGAAATCATATTGAATAATTATTTAGCTCATGGAGCTTTAATAATCGATGATAATCTGTGGGTATCGACTAGTGGCGACGGACTGGTTCGATTCAATAAAAACAGCAAAACTGCAACTAAATTTACAAGCAAATCGGGTATATCATCAAACTATGTAAATAGTGTGGTCTTTGCCAATGGTTATTTATGGCTTGGTACTGAAAACGGATTATGCCGGTTCAATCCTCACGATAATTCTGTTTTAATTTACTCGTTTATTCTGCCTTTGTCAAATATATCTTATAACGTAAATGCCGGATTCAAACTAAAAAATGGCGATTTGGCGTGGGGTACCAATGAGGGCGTCGTGATCTTTGATCCCAACAGGCTTTATAAAACATCGCATCAAGGCGAGATATTTTTACAGGACATAAGCATATCGGGACGTTCTATCCGGGAGACTTCCGAGCTTCTGCACGGCATTCCGGTCAATAAACAAACCGATATTAAATTAAATTATAATCAAAGCACATTCGCTCTGGAGCTTATCCCGATTGGTGTTTCTTCTCTCGGAACTAAATTTTCGTGGAAGCTGGAGGGCATCGATAATGACTGGAGTCCCCCTTCTGACCTTCGCTTTATCAACTATGCCAATATTCCGAGTGGTAACTTTGAACTTAAAATACGGATGCTCGATAATTCGTTATCACAAATTATTGATGAACGTATGCTGGCGATTCAAATAGTTCCGCCATTTTGGGATACATGGTGGTTTCGCCTGATTGTGTTTGCAGTTATCAGCAGTATTGTACTCTTTATTTTAAAAATTTATACGAATCGTTTGGAACAAAGGCATGCCGAGGATAAAATCCGTTTTTTCACAAACACTGCGCATGATATCCGCACATCGCTGACCTTGATTAAGGCGCCTATCGAAGAATTAAATAAAGAAAAAAGCCTGTCGGATAAAGGTCAGTACTATCTGAACCTTGCTACCGAACAGTCCAACAGGTTGTCGTTTGTTACCACTCAATTACTCGACTTTCAGAAGGTAGATATCGGCAAGGGACAAGTATTCCTGATGATGGTCAATATTGTGGAGCTTGTATCCCGAAGGATATCCATGTTTGAGGCTACAGCTAAGAATAATAATATTAATCTGGTTTTTTCATCCGATAAAGATGTATATACTACTGCCGTCGATGAATTGAAGTTTGAGAAAGTAGTGGACAATTTAATCTCGAATGCTATAAAATACTCGCATCCGCATGGCAATGTCGAGATAAATCTGACTTGCAAAAAGGAAGAATGGATTTTGGCGGTAAAGGACTACGGGCTGGGAATATCCGATAATGCACAGAATAAGCTGTTCCGGGAATTTTACAGAGGCGATAATGTTGCCAATTCAAAGATGGTAGGCTCGGGTATCGGTTTATTGCTGGTGAAAAATTATGTTTCGATGCATAATGGAGAAATTATACTAAAAAGCAAGGAGAATGAAGGCTCTACTTTTACCATCGTAGTCCCGTATAAAGAAGTCGCAGAGGTTGCCTATCCACAGGTAACTGAAATAGATATAAAGGCGGATATGCCGGCAGAAGCAAATCATAATGCCGACGATCCGGAAATATCTATAAAAGAGGAAGAAGAATTAACACCTAAAAAGCAGACAATACTTATAGCTGAAGATAATAACGACCTGCAAAGTTTCCTGAATTATTCGCTTCAAGATTCATATAATATCATAATTGCAAACGACGGACTGGAAGCATGGCAGATAATTCAGAAAAAAATGCCCGATTTGGTTATTTCCGATATTATGATGCCCAATATGGATGGACTTGAGTTGTGCCGATTGATAAAATCTACATTCGAGACATCGCATACTCCGGTTATTCTGCTCACTTCCTTGTCTGAAAAAACGAAACAACTGGAAGGATTGGGGCTTGGTGCAGATGATTACATTACTAAGCCGTTCGATATAATGATCCTTACCCAACGGATAAAATCAATCGTAAAGAACAGGGAAACCGTAAAAGATAAGGCTGTAAAAATGATCAAGCAAAATGATAGTGAATTGATTTTCTCAAATGAGTTAAACGATCGTTTTGTAAAAAAAGCAGTAGAAGTTATAAATAGCAATATTTCAAACAGCCTGTTCGGTAAAGAAGAGTTTGCGTCGGCTATGAATGTAAGTTCTTCGCTTCTTTATAAAAAAATAAAAGCACTGACGGGGCAATCGCCAACCGATTTTATTAAAATAATCCGTCTTAATTATTCATTGGAATTACTTCAATCGCGTAAATATACGGTTACAGAAGTAAGTGAACTTGCCGGATTTTCCAGCATCGGCTATTTTAGTACGGTATTCAAAAAACATTTCGGGAAATCACCAACAGAAATCCTCAGTTAAAATATTTCGAAACAAAATATAGAAGAAGTTATCCGGATAATATCGGGTAACTTTTTTTTATTTCCTCACAACTTTTTTATCCCTCGCATTCAAAATATCTGAAATTAGAAATTAAATATCTAAAATTAAACATACTGTTTTTAAGAGATTGTGATTATGGTATAATTATTTGATAATTATATAATTACCCTGTTTATTCTATTCTATTTTACAGATATTTTCCCCAATATCCGGATTTATAAATAATGTATCTATAATCGAAATAGAAACAATATTCATAAATCTATATTTGCGATACATCATTTAAGGAATAGAACCGAATTCCCTTATGATTGAATTGTTAATCTAAAATGAGAATGAAACATGAAAAAATGTCTTTTCTTGCTTTTTATCCTGTTTGTAGCGAAGAGTAATTCTCAAGAACTTAGACTGTGGTACGATCAGCCTGCTAAAGTTTGGGAAGAAGCTTTGCCGTTAGGCAATTCCCGATTAGGCGCTATGGTATACGGGAATCCGGTTCGGGAAGAATTACAACTTAACGAAGAGACTATTTGGGGAGGAGGGCCTTATCGTAATGATAATCAGAATGCCTTAAAAGCATTGCCCGAAGTTCAGAAGCTTATTTTCGAAAATAAAAACGGAGAAGCAGATAAATTAATAAATGAGACTTTTTTCACAAGAACTCATGGAATGCCTTTTCAAACAGCTGGAAGTGTTATCCTGAATTTTCCGGGACACGATGATTTTGAGAATTATCATCGTCAACTCGATTTAGAGCGGGCAGTCGCTACTACTCATTATACAGCCAACGGTATAAACTACACACGTGAGGTATTTGCTTCTTTTGATGATGATGTCATCATTATGCAAGTCACAGCAGATAAAAAAGGAGCCCTCAATTTCGATATAGAATATGTCAACCCGTCGGAACACCGTATT
>JAWDXP010000031.1:0-12653 GCA_032477055.1 Dysgonomonas sp.
ATCAAATATTTTACAAAAACAGGCAATTTACTATTAAAAGAAAACGAACAATTTCCTCGTCTGACAGAAAAAATCGAAATTGAAACCGTTGAGTTTGACGATAGTAAAAATCGAACCGTAAAAACTGCCGATGGCGATAAAGTAATATCGGAAATCGCTTCTGTAAAGAAGGCTGGTACTGCTTGGAAAGCGCGTCAGCAATTTATTTGGCAGGAAGGAGAAGCTCTGTACGGACTAGGTTCGCATCAAGAGGATTACATGAATCTGCGTGGTACAATGCAATATGTGTATCAGCATAACCTGAAGGCATCCGTTCCTGTACTGATGTCTACTAAAGGTTATGGACTATTGTTCGATGCAGGTTGCGCTATGGAATTTCATGACGATGAAAAAGGCAGTTATATGGAAATGCTAGCAGTCAATCAGATTGATTACTATTTTATGTATGGTCCCGAATTTGATGAGATTATCGCTCAATTCCGTCAATTGACGGGGAAAGTACCTATGATGCCTCGATATATATTCGGGTATGTGCAGTCGAAAGAAAGATATCCCGACCAGCACACAATCGAGAATATTGTTACCCGTTTCAGAAAAGAGCAAATACCAATGGATGTCGTCGTACAAGACTGGAGTTATTGGAATGACGGATGGTTCGGACATAAAAAATTTAATACTAAAACGTATCCCGATCCTACCAAAATGATCCGCCATATCCATGACAATAATGCTCGTTTCATGATATCTATATGGCCTCACGCCACACAAAACGAGAATGAAGAAATGAGTGCAAAAGGCTTTGTTTTAGGACGAAATATTTATGATGCATATAATCCGGACGCTCGGAAAATGTATTGGGATGAATATGTAAATAAAAATTTGTTCTCGCACGGAGTAGATGCATGGTGGTGCGATGGTACTGAACCTATCGATGCGGATTGGGGGAATCATGCCGATAATATTGCTAATAATGCGGCTGCTCGCTTCGAAAATAATGTTAGGGATCAGACTCATCTTTTAGGAGCTTTGCGGGTTAATACTTACTCTCTACATCATTCTCAAGGCATTTATGAAAACCAACGGGCAACAACCGAGCAAAAACGCGTAACAATTTTAACACGCTCTACTTATGCAGGGCAACAACGGTATTCCACCTTTGTTTGGAATGGGGATACAAAAGCCACATGGGCTGATTTTGTGCAACAAATACCATCCGGACTGAATTATATTTCGACCGGACTTCCTTACTGGACTATCGATGCCGGTGCTTTTTTTGTAGCAGACAAGGGCTCTTGGTTTTGGAAAGGAGATTTTCAAAAAGGACCTGAAGATTTAGGCTATCGCGAATTTTATGTCCGAAACCTACAATTTTGCCAATGGTTGCCTTTGTTCAGAAGTCATGGTACAGATTTCGGTCGTGAGCCATGGCAGTTTGGCGAATCGGGAACCATGTTTTACGATGCTATAATCAAACAAATAAACCTGCGCTACAGGTTATTGCCTTATACATATTCTCTTGCTTCAATGGTAAGTTTACAAGACTATACTATGACCCGCTCATTGGTATTCGATTTCAGGAACGACAGCAATGTATATGATATCAAAGACCAACTTATGTTCGGACCTTCAATCATGGCTTGTCCGGTAACTAAACCTATGTATTATGATGCAGGAGATAAAGAGTTGCGGGGAGTAAGCAAAAGACGCTTGGTATATTTACCCAAAGGGACAGCATGGTTTGATTTTTGGACAGGGAAAGAATATGCCGGCGGACAGATAATAACAGCAGATGCGCCCATCGACAAAATTCCTGTTTTTGTAAAATCCGGCTCGATAATCCCAATGGGCCCTCTGCAACAATATTCTTCTGAAAAACTTGATGCAGAATGGGAAATCCGCATTTATTCGGGAAAAGACGGAAAATTTACAGTCTATGAGGATGAGGGAGATAACTATAATTATGAACAAGGACAGTATTCGACTTTTGATCTAATATGGAATGATAAAAACCGGACATTAAGGATTAGCTCTAGAAAAGGTAGCTTTGATGGAATGGTAAAGAAACGCGATTTAAATATAGTATTCGTAAAACCTGGAGTCGGCACTGATATTTCGGAAGCAGTCGGGAAAAAAATTACTTACCAAGGGCAGGAAATGGAAGTGAAACTATAAGTTGAACATCATCTAACAGAAGCGTACATTACATAATAATGGATAATCATTAAGATACATCATACATCCAATTAACTGTTATTTTTTGCTTTGGAAACCGCCTATATAACAATATCTTATAAACTTTTAAATTTCAAGGCCACCGAATTTGCAATGATAAACATGTGTTAGGATACCTTTTTTTGCGTTTTCTTAGAAATAAAAAAACCTAAACTTCTTTGAAATTCAGATGTTTACGTGATTTTTCTTTCTTAAAAGTGGTGCCACCAGAAAGAGAACCTTAACCGTATCTCTATTGATAGTCAACCTTTTATGTTTTCTTAAATTTGGAATCCCACACGATTTAGCACACGATTATTTTTCATCGTTCTGCCCGCTATTAGCATGATTTCGATTGTAAAGTTACGAAAGAATATTAAATCAATCTATCATTTGCCCAAGACTTAAAGCAATTAGTACTTTTATTTCTGTTATGCAGCAAAAATAGTGCCTTATGGAAACAAAATAAAGCATTGAGGTAACTTGAGACTATTTTTGTAGAACAATGAAAGAACATTTCTCCTGTTACCGCCGTAACTGTTACAGCGGTAACAAAGTGCTGTAGCCATGAGATCAAATAGTTATCTATGGTATATAATTTTAATTAATAGCTTTGACTATTTCTTAAATTTTCTTTTAATGCATTTAGAAGACCTTATTTTTTTAGACAAGGATATTCATTGTATTTGCTTCAATATCCGATGAACATCACATAATGTAGCTCTATCTTCAATTGAGTTTAGTTTATTCATAATTTTCATTAAAGAATGTTCAACAGCCTCTATATTGATGTTAAGAGTGACAATACCTGTATATTCAAAATTATACTTCCGTTTAACTTTAGGTTTTCCATCTATCGAAAATCCCAATTGTTCAAAAGCTTCTTTTTTTATAAAAACTCGTTTTGTCCCTTTACCAAAAGGTTGATATTGACGTTTTAGATGATATGGTATTGATTTTGCAAAACTAGTTACATCACTATTATTTTCAACTAACAATCCCAGAGCTTTAAGTAACATAGCGAGGTGAAACCATTCTTCATTCTTAATCTTGACAGTCGCTACAATATGACTACTATTATTAATGATGAATTCAGTATAAAACCATTCACCTTCATCACTAGGATATAGAGACGGGTCTCGCGAATATGTTCCACCATGTAATCCTGTGATTTGATTGACCGAAAGCTTTAGTTCTCCATTTTCAATCATTTCAAAAAATTCTTCTTTAGTAAATCGCTCCTCCTTCTGAACTTCACTATCTTCTTTCATAATCAAATAAGAATTTTGAATTAAAATGATTGTTTCAAAGTTTCAACACCTGTTTCTGTTATATGGTATATGCTCATTTCTCCATACTTTTTTTGTGAAACTAATTTTTTATTAACTAAATAATCTATGTCTTCTTTTGTCATGGTAGTGGTTTCCTTTAATATTTCTTCTTCAGAAGAAGGCTCTTTCAAAAGTTTTTCAAGAATTATTTGTTGAATATTTGACAGAGGAATTCTTTCTAATTCTTCTATAGCTTCTTCAATATCTACAGGTGTGTTTTCGTTTATTTTAACAACGGCTAAAAAAAATGATCGACTTTCATCTGTTGATAATATTGGTTTAGGTGACCCATTGTCTTCAAGAGATTTTTTAACAGTAGGTATTCCTGTTGCGTACTTTTCCGCAAGTCGCATATTTTTTAAAAAATCCCCTAAGCGAATATTTCTATAATTTCTGGCTGTAATACTTAAATGCAATAAAGCCGTTTCATCAATTGGAGGCAAAGGCCCAGGGTAACTTAATATTTCAATACGTCTTGTATCCTCATTCTTTTCAGGGCCTTTTGAAAAAGTCTTAAATATTCTTATTTCATTTGGAGTTGGATTTTCATAGCTTCTATGATAAATAGCATTTACAACAAGTTCTTCTAAAGCTTGATATGGATAATTGAAAAATTTATCAACCTCAGCTTTTGATGGATCTTTATTAACATATTGTTTTATAATGTTAGAATTTAAATAATTCATTATATCTCTAATTTGGATATGGACAGGACCAATAAATGTTTTTTCTGAGTATTTTGTACCTGCCTCGTCTTCAAATTCAATTAAATTGGTTTTACATCCTTCAAAATATTTTTCAGGTGATTTAGAAAAAAGTAATAACCCAACATTTAAAGGTTTAACATTTTCATTAGACCCTCTAGCTATTTGCATTCTTAAGGCTATTTCTGATAATGATAATTTTAATGTTTCAGGGTAAAGATTACTTTTTATATCTTGTAGATAAGCCTGTATTAATCCAAGATCAAGATCATTAATACTTGCACGTGTATTAATTCGATCATCATAATGCCTATATGTAGCCAATTCCCTTACCCTATTTTCTAAAAGAGGAGTAGCTGGAATGGTAGAAGTTCCTTGTCTAACATAGATTTTATTAATAGGATTTTTTCCTAAAGTTGATGGGACTGAGTATGGTCTTTCTTCACCAACTGTTACCCATATTACAATAATAAATTTCTCATCTAATATTTCAACATCTATTTCAGGAAATATTTTAGGACTGACTCGATGACACAGATTTAAAAAATCTTTTTGAATAGGGTCTAACTGATTTTTATTTAGCCCAATAGGAGGTAAATTTGGTACACCATCAGTTTCCTCAATTCCTACAATTATGTAACCACTTCCAAACTCATTAATGTCATTAGCAAAAGCACACATTGTTCGTAGAACTTCTTCAGGGTTCCAACCTCTTTTAAACTCAATCCGGTTTGACTCGACAGTTTTACTATTTATTAGATCATTTATATTTACAGGTAAAGCCATAATTTGTTATTTAATAATTTGTTATTTCGTTGATACAATCGGATGTTGCCTTTGGTTTTTCGATCTGATAATACCGTCTAAGCATTCCATGAAAACGTCCTCCTAACCAAATTTCCTTTTTTAATACTGGCCAAAAAGAATCTATTGTTTCGTTATGAGATCTTAAAGCCGCAACTTTTACTGCCTTATCTAATTCTATACTCATATCATCTACGCTTATAGGCAATGGATTCTCAGAAATATCCTTATGTACAAATAATCTTCTCAAAACGTCTTCTCTTTTGAATCTCATTGAATGAAATTCCCCATGTGTAATTACAATATGTTTAGGATTAAGGAGTAGTAACATTGTTGGTAGTAAAGGCAATGTAGATCCACATGTATCTAAATCGATTAAATCTACTTTTATTTTCTTTGCCTTTATTTCCACTAATGCATCAAGTGCATCCCCTATAAATAAATATATATTTTTTCCCTCATTATTTACGAAATGATGCCAACTACTTTTTGTCCTTTTTTTTCTAAAACCATTCAAACGAGCTGTTTTCTTAAATTGTTCTAACTTTATAGACATAATCTCAGATGCATAAACATCTTGTGCATATTCAATCCATCTAAAAGTTTGATGTCCAGCACCAGCATAAGCATCAAATACAATTTTAGGATTAACTTCTTGTGCAATTTCCACAGTAAAATGTTCCTTATCCTCCCTGTATTTTGCACCAAATAAATCATGTTTAATCCGTAGTTTACGGACTTTACTTCTTATGCTTGGCAGTGTCCTCTCAGGAAAAAGTTCCTTTAGCTTTTTGAATTCGAAAGAATTATTCTCAATATGATTGAGTAAAATCTTTTCATCTTCAGAAGACCAATTAACAGGAACATTATTTGCTCTCCGCCTTTCAAGCTTCATATCATTGTTTTTTAGATTGATTCTCTAAATGTTTCCAAAATGATTCCATAGGCTCATGTGGTACGGGAGGAGCCACACTATGCACTCTAACCCAATCAGGAGTTCCATTGAATGGACTTTGTATCCAAAATTGTCCTTGTCCAAAACTATTAGCTATAAACTCTAAGCCCTCATCTAAATAAGCATACTTTGCATTTTTAGGATTTATTTTCATCACAATTCGGGTTGGACATTGTTCAGGAACAATTTCATGAAGATCTTTAGGATTTTGAGTACTTAGAATTAAATTAATACGGAACTTTCGACCTTCTCTAGCCAGTTTCTCAAAATTAGATCTCAATCTTTCAAATACTCCAGGAGCGCCAAAACTATTTTCTGATCTTGGTATTATTTGATGTGCTTCATCGAAAAACACATATGTATTGCTAATTTCTTTTTTGTTCTCATATAGCCATTTTACCAATTGCATTTCCCACATAAATCTTTCATCCAGATTTAAATGATCTAAGTATAATATTGTAGTTCCTTCTTCAGAAAAAACATCTAAAGGATTTTGTTCTTTTTGTAAGTCTTCTTGATTTTTATCAAAATAATATTTAAGATTCTTCAGTGCTCGTCTAGCCGCTTCAAGAGTTGTCCGATAATATGCGATTCCATTTGTAGCCAAAGTTATTGTAGCCCCAGTATTACGTGTTAATAGGCGGTTCAAACCTAAATCAAGCCTTTCTATTGTAATTTTTTCATTTCTAATTCTTAGCTCTTCGGCCATTTCATCTAGCAAGCCTGCGACTTGTGGGGATGATACTCGATATAAATATTCCACATCTGAAGGTGCTGATAAATCTTGAAGCCTCAGACTTATTTCTTTCACCGAAACACCTTGTTCTGTCGCCAAACGTTTTAGTCTTACAATATCCTCGTCTTGTTCATCTTGTTTAGTCCAAACTTTAGGTATGATTAATTGAAAAGGTTTTAGATAGTTTTGGACTTCTTCTATATTATCTTGTTCTATTTTTCTTTGCCAAGATAATTTAGGCTTTATAATATTATCTAAATTCCAAAGTAATAATTGAGAAATATCTCCTTGTACGTCTGTAAGGATTACTCTATTTTTATTATTATTCTTTCTTATCTGATAGGCTAAATTTTTGAGGAATACAGTTTTACCAGATCCACTTTCACCTACTATAAAAACGTGTTTATTATCTAAATTATCAATATCCCAACGATATTTCAAAAATTGTCCTTCCGATTCATACGGAATGTTTCCAAAACCAATCATACCTAATTCTAATCCCTCTTTTCTTATGTCAAGTATTTGTTCTAATGATGGCGAAGGATCTCCTTGAATGGATGTTACATTAGGGAAAATTAATTTACTTCCCGCAGAAGGAGGACGTTGTATTGCAGATGAAAGAAATTCATTAGACCCATCTTCCTTCTTTGTTAATTCCCGAGTTAATTCGACTCTTATAATCATTGGCTGATGAGTATGAGGCCCATTAATTTCAGCAATTGGAATTGTAGGATCAAATTTTTCATCGGATTGGTATAGTAAGCTTTGTTTCTCTGGATTAAAAGGTGAGATAGCCTTCAGACCAACAATTCGTCCAGCAATCCAAATATCTATGCCTTCTCTTCTATCTTTTATAATGATTGTTGCACCTAAAGCGATAGAGGGCATCTTATTAGGTTCATGTACAATATATTCTGCAAAAGCCCCTCTTTCGTCAACACTAAAAGGAGAATGCATATCATGATATGGCCTTGCATAATATTTAGTCATTTCACTTATATTTTGTTCCATAATTATTTATATTGTTCTGCTAAAGCAAGTTTTTTAATATTTAAAGCTGCAATTGTTTGAGTTCTTAGTAATTCTTTTTCATAATTAAGTTGGCATAAATCATCTGCTACAGACTGGATAAATGGGACTCTACCATGAAGTTCATGTTGCCAAGCAACTATTTTTATAGCTTCTTCCACTTGTGCTCTATTATTTTCCCACATAAAATAAGGAATCTCCATTCGAATAAATGTTTGAGGGTTGTTTCGTCCTCTATAATAACAATTTAAAGGCATTATATCTCTTCCAAATGCAGACTCTGACTTCAAACATACTCCCTGTCTAGCTATTGGTACTGCTTTTATGAGAGGAGTTCTGTATCCTGGTTTCAATATTCTTTGTAATAAAAGAGAATCTGTTCCGATTGAATATATCGTATCCTTTGTAATTTCATCACCAGGGAAATAAATGTTTAATAAATCAGGATAAGAACATAATGTTTCTAAAAATAATTTAGAATCATTTATTCTTTTAGACACACAAACAAGAGTTTGAGTTGTCCATTGAAGGATAATTCGTAAGCCATCAATTATATCATTTGTGGAACTACTAGTAGAAAAAAGAGGGCCATCCTTGATGCATATACCTCTTTTCTCCTCACTTTTGTCTATTTCTTCCAAACAAAGTAATTCTAAAGCTTGCTGAAATTTAACGGCCCATCCTAAAGCATGAGATGAAGGACTTTTGTCACTTTTTGTATGATCATATCCTACCAAATAGGGTGAAATGCTTCTTTCTTTCAATGCGCTCAGAATATTGACACCATCATCATTATATTCCCTTTTTAGCTTATTGTTTGTATGTTCAATAATATTTTCAGTAAAAATATTTCCATCAACCCATGTAACGGCACTTGCATCTTTATGTTTTCTATAGAAATAAGGAGGTTCAGTGCCTTTAGTATACTTAAAATTGACAATTGCTGCTCTAGCTAATATTAAATAGAAAGAGTTCATTTCTACTTTTTGATTAGAACCATCTATTCCATAAATATTTATTCCATCTAGTTCATCAGAAGTAGGAATTATTATTTCTTTTGGTAACATGCTAGATTCAACTTCAATAGAGATGTTTCTATGGGTAGCAGGATTATAATTGTCATCTCTAGCAAGAGATTCTCCATTTTCATTCAATTGTCTAGCGTTTAATTCTGCTTCTGATAAAGTCGCAATATCTTCTCTAGGTCCTTTAGGTGGTTTTTGAATATATGTTTCTCTATCAACAAGGCTTTTCAATACCCCGTCAAAAGAGTTTATAAGAGATATATTTAAATTATCCATTGTTTTTTAATGTTGGGTTCAGCAAATCTCTTATGTCTATCTTAAGAACAGACGCGATATGGGCTAAAGTATCTAAAGATGGCTGCATTTCATTCTTGCTCCATCTCGAAATGGTAGTTTGACTTTTTCCCACTTGTTCTGCCAACCATTTATTCGTAATTCCTTTTTCTGCAAGAACGACTCTCAGTCGATTAAGTTCCTTTTTCTGCATATTATTTTATGTAATATGAATATAAATATTCGTAATACGACAAAAGTAAGAATTGTTTTTAACAATACCAAAACAAACTAAGCATTTGATTCTCTGGGATGTAAATATTGTGTTCTAATAGTATTCTTCGCCCTAATTCTCAGCATATTTTTTCCTTTTTTATCTGTTAAACACCCCCCTTATGAAAAGATGAATAAGGCAATGCTTTGGGGGAATTTACTCTTTTTGCTTCACAAAAAGGAAGAAATTCTTCCAAACCCGTAGGGCTTGGCATTGACGTTTTATTCTTGGAATATACCTTTGTGTACAGATAAATAAAGGATTACATTAATTTTCATCTTGAAAATAAGATATTAAATTCTCTACCGATACCGCATAGTTAAAGCCGTCTATTGAGTAGAAGCTCAACTTCTCGGCAAATGAACGGCTTTTCTCGTTGACAGATTCTATTCCGATATACTTAAAACTGTATTTTAAGGCTATTCCTGAAAGAAAACGAACGAAATGTGTTCCATGCCCTATCCGTTCTTTCCGAAAGCCAATTCGGGCTATAATCAGGCAATCAGGTGGGAATAAACTTTCTACCTTTCGAATACGCAAATATAAATCCACCCGGCTGTTTCTTCGGGTGGTTACAATATTGTCAGGTGTAAGATATACAAGAGATTGACGGTATTTATACCGCTTTATTAGGTATATGTCTATTTCTTTTCGTATTGCTTCGTATTCGTTCACATTGCTTATTTTAAATAGTTTATCTTCTGAAACCTCGCTTTGGCGTCTTCTTTTTTCTTTTCATGGAAATTTGTTCTTCTCCTTTGTCTGCATCAGGAGTAAACAAGCCTAATACAGAGGATAAACCTAAATCTGTATTTGCTTTTTGGCTCTCTTTATTTACAGGTTTATTTTCCTGAATGTTTTTTCTTTCATTGGAAATTTGTTGCTCCTGCATATTGAGTTGCTCGGAGATACTGCCGTTCTTCATCGTGTTGTAGTATTCAAAAGATTCAGTTAATTCCCGTTTGTAACCGAATAGCTTGTCAAATCCCTGTTCTGTCTGTTGGAATAGGTTTTTCCTGTCAAAACCGCCCTTAACTGTTCCTTTCTGGGTGTTCTTATGGTTAGTTAGCGGAGATAGTTTTTTCTTATTGGATTGGTCTTTCCGGCTGACAATCAAATGACAGTGCATATTCAGTTCGTTATTTGACCTTATACGGTCAAAATGTATCTTTCCGTAAAACTTTATATCCTCTGCCGATAGGTCTTTGTTGAAGTTCTTAGCATACTCAGGAATAACGACTTCCCGGATATACCGCTTCATGGCTTCGGCTTGTGCCTGCTCCGTATTGCCCATAGCTTTGAGTTCCTTTTCTGACGGGCTAACGTGGATAGCGTAAAACTTGGCATCCGTTTTTAATAACTGACCGATATTACTATCTATATCTTTAATCACCTGTGATTTGTAGATATTATCTTCTGTCAGGTTGAAAAACCCTTCGGTATAGATTCCCTGCTCCATACGTTCTAAATCCTCATGCTCGCAATAATCGGCGAGCCTCCGGCTACTGCCTGCATTGTTGTATGTGCCTTTAGACGGTGGCGGGAAATCTATATTCATTCTTATTTCTCGTTTATCAGGTTATTTATTTCGGCTCTTAGGCTATCTTTTCGCTTGCCGTCCATTACCCCGCAGGTTGCCAGCTCCGAATACAAGGAAATCAGTTGCAGGAGTTTATTGTTATTCCGCTCCTGTTTCTTTGATGATGAGTTTATAGCCCCAGCAAGGTCGTTTATCTGTTTGGCTTGGTTGTTAATCACTCCGGCATGTTGATTGAATGTTTCGCTTATCTTTTTCAGAACGTTGTCTTGCAATTCCCGTAAGGTATTTATTTCTGAGGTTATTAATCCATTCTGTTCTTTCACAGCAGTAGCGAAGCGGGTAGCGATTGAATGGCTTGTTCGTATCATCGGGTTTAGCTTATCTTCCTCATAGCTACGAATAAAACGAATAATATCATCCTGCCGTTTGTTGATTTTAGATAATTCTGTTTTTACCGATTCGGGGGCATCGGCGGGATTAATATGCGCTTTCTCCAAATACAGAAAAGCAAGTTTTGTAATCTCTCCTTTTTTCAGCGAATAGCGTTTGCAAAGTTTTTCTATCAACTTGTCTGTTTCCGCTTCTATCGCTATTGTCGTAAATATGATATTTCTATTCTGTCTAGCCATAAGTTATAACTATTTTATAGCTATTTATATATTTAACTTGCTGAAATAGAATTGTATATCAATTCGGGTTATAGCAAGTGTTATAACTGTGCTTTAGCATAAAGCATTAAAGCCGAAGGCTTTGCCCCGCAGGGCAAGAGGAAGAACAGGACGAAGTCCAGTTCCCTCTTGCTTAATTTCGCAAAACAAACAGAGCCGGAAGGCAATGTTGTTTTTGTGAAATGCGGAGCTACATTTGAAGGCGTAAACTTAAAACAAAGCCTTCATCCGTTTGCGCTATTCTGCTTAGAACGTAAAAAGCAGAATCATTCATCATTCTGGTCTTTATTATCCCTGTTTTTGGGTTTCGGATGCTTCTTTTCAAACTCTTGATAGGTTTGAAAATCCATGTGGGAACGGACAAACTCCCGAACATCAGAAGTGCGATAATAGGTTTTATGTGCTATCATAAAGAATGGTAGTTTTTTACTGCTTCTATATCGTTGAAGGGTGCGATACGACACCTTAAGGAGAAAGGCTAAGTCCTGATTATCAAGCAGGGTTTCATCCTCACTAAATACTTCTTTGGTGTTGATGAGCGATTTAAGGTCTTGACCAATCTCACTCAATTTCTTGGATAGCTTCTGCATCCATTCTTCAAAATCTTCATTATTGATATACATGATTTACTTCGTTTTTCAAGTTAAACATTAATATTTTCAATGCATTGACGGAGCAAAGGACGAAAGTACAAAGCATAAAAAATAGGGTAATCCCTAAGGACTACCCCAAAACTGAAATTCAATTTGCTCATTAATAACGAATTACAAAATCATCTTTTTTCATTTTGTTTTCCGTTCCGCTTTCGGTCTTCCCTGATAATAGCAGAGTGTAGAATATCCAATGTCTTAGTAAGATTATAATGCTTTCGGTTGAAAATGGCTTCTAACTTTTTGTAGATATTTCCAAAACTGAAATTGAACATTTTTTCAAATCCGTTAGCTAGTTGTACTAATGCAACAGGCTTTCCGTCAGCTCCAATAATTTCTCCTAAAAGGAAAAGGGTGTATAATATAATTGAAAAGTAGTCCACTTAGTAATTGAAAAGTATACCACTAAGTGTCTCGGACGAGATGGGTTAAAGATATTTATTCTTCATTAGA
>JAWDXP010000032.1:0-11551 GCA_032477055.1 Dysgonomonas sp.
ATGCAGGCGGCGTATAGAATTAAATGTTGTCTGAGCCTTGCAAAGGCGAGTTTTATTTAATTCAGCCGACAAATCATTGACAGGTCGCCGAGAGATGCAGCCTTGATTTTTTGCTTCGTTTTGCATCAAGGCAAAATGAAGGACAAGAAACCTATAGGTTTTGCGTCAGTAAGTAAAAGAGCGACTTACATATTATAACTTAATCTTTTCAATTTATCGGATTTGGCAACCACTTTACCATCCAATAGAATGTAAAATCCCTGACCTCTTTTGTATTTTTCTCCAGTTTTGTCCCAAACAATAGTAACCATTTTTCCTTTATATGGAATATTGTCCAGACAGAACCAATCCCATTTATCTTGAGGAATAAGCGGACTTATTTCCAGTATATTATCGGGGCGTGGTTTTAAGCCTATCAATCCCGAAATAATCAGGTCATTGAAAGTAGAATGGTTATAGTAACGGCTGCGTTCCTGATCGCCTTTCAACCAATAACCTGTCACTTCATCCTGATATTCACCAATGTAAGGTCTTCCTCTGTGATATTGGCTTTCTACATACAATTCTATATGTCGAAAATAAACACTATCGTTGACAACATTTTGTTTGTAGTTATTCAGCAAATTAGCCATGGCAGTCAATATCTGTGAGGTAGCGAAAGGCCATATAGCACCATCCCATTCACATTTGCAACAGCCATGCGAACGAAATTCGGGATGACGGCGTTCGGCTGTAGTCAAACCGTAAGGAGCAAGAAAGCCTCCTTCATCTTTTACTTGTCTCCATGCCTGCGCATAGTTCGCTTTATTATCGGGTAAGTTGAAATACCACGGAATATATCCGATGGCTTCGCGAACCAAAGCAAATTCTTGGGGTTTTCTCAATGTTTCGAAGAACAGGCTGTCGTTGTTCCATAATTGGCTCTGAACAAGATTTTTAATTTCCGAAGCTTTTTCGTCGTATTTTTTAGCTGTGTTTTCATCTCCTTTTATACGGGCAATCGCTGCCAATGCCTGTGCATTTCCAAACATATATGAGTTTATAGTCGGGCGCGCATATTGCTTGCGCCGTCCTCCACTAATGGTTTCTTCCATACCATCCTGCACGTCTCCCTGCCAATACAATCCGCTCTGCAAACGGTGCTCACCTTCCCATGCAGCGTATTCTTTTTCCAGATCGGGGAACATATCTAGCAGATAATTTTTGTCGCCATCGACCAGATACTTATTGTAAAGAGCATTTGCCGTCCAACTGCTGAAATTGCGCAGTTTCTTCATCGGTTGACCATCTTCTCCTCTGAACCAGACATGTACATACTGATTCAGATATTCGGGATTACGTAACCAACGGCTTTCATAAATATGATGTCCCAATGCACATGAGATGAGGTTATACTTGTCCGCATACGAACGGTTCACCAGAAATTCGGTCATTATATAGCCGACAGGAGTCTCTTTGATATGTTTGCGTAAAGACCACCAGCGGTAATAGAACATTTCTTCAAAATTATCCTGTGGACATTCAAACAACGGAATATTGGCTTTCATCCATTCCCACGATTGAGAATTAGGGATTGCCTGCGCAATATTTTCATCTTCCATTGTATTGAAGTAATCGACATAGTGCTTGAAATCATCCACATCTAAAACTGCTGATTTTTTTGAAAAGTCAGATGTTTTTAGATGTGAAATATAATATTCGGCACGAGGCTCGTCTTTCTCTGCATCAGCCATATCGGTAAAACGGTCGGCAGGAGTATTGGGTGTAGGTTCGAGAGGTAAATCTCCCGTGCGGAAAACCACTCTTGTAATGGATTCAATCGGGTTGAAGAATAATTTTGTAGAAATATCTTTACCGTTAATCTTCATAGTCAGGTTTCGTGTTGGCGTAGCTAGAGAGACAGAAATGTCATACACCTTTCCTGCCTCGTAAGGTGTGAGGGTATTGTATCGGGCACCTGTTTTTAATCTCATCTGGCCATCATTGTCAAAACTGATACGTGTACAGGCTTGTCCCGTCGCATTTTGGAATTCTATCTGCAAACTGCCTTTATCGTTCTGAAGAGGAAGGACCGAGAAAGAAGCATCCAATGTCTTCGATTCGGGAATAACTCTTTCTGCTTTGGCATAATCGAAATAATCCCAGTCTTTCAGAGATAACCAACGTTTTCCATCGTTCCGTTTTTCGATTTTTACAGGAGCCCACGCAGGGCTGTATATATTCCAGACATCGAGTTCTTTTCCTTCTGGCATCAAGTCGAAGGTTTCATCAGCATGGCTTGTAGCTTTGTCCGTTACGGGTACAGGAATGCGAGCTACCCACATATCCTCTTTATTCACACTGTAGGTTACCCACATATTTCCGTCGGGAGGTGTTCCGTTATTGTCCAGAATACCTCTCACATACTGAGGTCCTCTTGATTTATAATTTCCTCCATAACGCATCGGCGTAATATCGCCATGTACCAGATAAAGTGTATTGTAATTCAAACCGTCTTCACTGGTGGAAACCGCCAGAGGCCAGCGGAATTCCGAAGGATTATATACAGTTGCATATTTTCCGTCCGCGGTTTTTTGCCCCCATATTTTGGCATTACTGTTGACAAATCCGGGAGCACGGTACGCATTTTCAGGCCATATTTTGCCGCCGTCTTCACTGATAGCAGTCAAAGCGTGTTTCCACAATGCGGCTATACGTCCATCAGGTAAACGGTAGTAACTGAATGCTTTGTAGGGTTTCTTTAAAGGGATAAGCGGGTCGTTGCGGTCTGCCTCTTCTACCCACTGCATCATGTACAAAGGGTTGGATAATAGTTCGTCACAGGCTTCGATAAATCCTTTATCCTTACTTTTTTTATAGAATTTATAATCTGTATTTTTTTCGTTGAATGCGTGGCTGTACCGGATGAAATAGATTTCGCCGAACGAACCGTCTTTATTTATTTCCCGTACGACACGACCGATTCCGTTGCCGTCATTGGGGTCGTCCTTCATGTCCAGACATACTCCATAATAAGTTATAGCCAATAACCGCCCTTTCGCAGAAGTAAAAAATCCGACTCTTTGATGAGTAATAGCGTACAGGTCTTTGGCTACTCCCTTGTAATCGGGTTTGGTGTATCCGTCGGGAACTTTATATTTTGGAAAGAGGGTAACAGGTTTTGACCAGTTGTAGCCGTCCTTTGAGGTTTGCAGCATCGTCTGCCCGGGTGGAATGTGCTCGCCCACAGGTGCATTCAAATATTCGAGATAAAAAGTTCCGTTCCAATATGCCAGCATTGGGGCATGGTTGTATGTCCACCCCAGACCGTCACTGCCCTCTCTATCGGGATGTTCACGGCTTGCACGCAAAGTCTGGATGTTATGTGTTCCCACTGCCGGACTTAGCTGCCCGTGGTGATAATCTACATTCGATAATGTCTTTCCTGTATAATGTATTCCACCTTGTGCCTGTAATGAGAACAGGCTCAAAAAACAGAATAAAGAGTATAAAATCGCTTTTTTCATAGTTCGTTTTTAGCAGACAAAAGTCCTTTTAAAATACTTTCTTTAGCTTTAAAAATCGTTCCGTGCTTATGTCCTTCGGGTACGGAGATTTTTTCATTTATATCGGTAAATGTTTTAAAGTCTTTTGTTGAAACGGCATCATATGTTTTTTTCTCATAAGCATCAAAATAAATCAACCATTCGTCTCCGACTTTCACAACGGAAGGCCCTTCTGTAAAATTGACCGTAAATTTCTCTGTCGGATTTTCGTAAGGTCCTGTTGCTGTTTTTCCGAAGGCTGCATGCATATTGCGCTCAGGTCGGGTATTGTCTTTAAACACCAGAACATAATCCGCAGGAGCTTTTTTCACGATTACGGCATCGATAGAGCTATATCCGGGGTCGTATAATAATTCTGCTTTCGAAAATTCTTTAAAGTCTTTGGTCTTAGTGTAATATAAACGATGATTGTTGTATTCGTCCTCTATTCCTTTTTCGAATTTAAAGGGAATGGTAGAAGCCCAGACAATAATGAAATCTTCGTTTTCATCATCATAAAATAATTCGGGAGCCCAGACATTCACTGTCGTCGTATCGAAAGTCATAATCGGAATGTGCTGTTGTTCCGACCAATTAATCAAATCTTTGGAAGAGGCATATCCGAAAGCAGGGTCTCCTTTCCAGCTGCAAGTCCATACGAGATGGAATGTTCCATCGGGTTCGACAACAATGCTGGGGTCACGCATTAACTTCTGGACACCAGCCTCAGGTTTCAAAAATACTCCGGGAATGCAGTCCCATTTATATCCGTCGTAACTATATATAAACCGCAATCCATCCGTAGCAGGTTCTCTGAACGAAGTGAATAGATATACTTCTTTATCTTCGGTTGTAGCCGTATTACCATTATCTTTTTTATTCGTATTACATGCCAACATTATAAAGCTTATCAGCATGAATAATAATGTTTTTTTCATAAATATTTAATTTGTATAATTGGTTGTGGATTTATCTCCTAACTAGAATCTTTAGTTGTGCGCAGCAGTAAAAAAAGAACGTCTATATATAATAAAAGCTAGTTATTCCAAATTATCCTTTACATACGACACATTCGAATCCGTAATGATAAGTACCCAATCGTTACCTGAACCATATCCCGAATCATGAGCAAAAGATTGTTTACCGTTATTGAATTCTCCAATATAGCTGACCGAACCGTCTACCGGACTGTACCACCAGGCTTTTTTCTTGGCGCCCGAAATTTTAGACATATCGATTTCAGTCATCCTATTGGTATAATTGTAAACCAGAAGATAGTCTTTCCCTCGGGTAGCAATCACGCGTTCGTACTGAGTTCCGTTTTCATTCGATATCAGAGACTGGTCGGGCACTCTGTCGAAAAAAGGAAATGCCAATATCAGTTTTTTCAGATATTTCATTTGCTGACAACCCGGGTCGTGTATAGCTTCCCACCAAGGCTTTTTCGCTCCGAATGAGGCCTGATAACCAGGACGAAGCATCTGCATAGTCGAATTATGTCCGTAAGTATGTCCGAACGAACCTGCAAATACCGACCAATAGCCATAACGGCGTACATCTTCCGCCTGCCAGCGGCGTTCGTCCGCATCATGTAAACCGTGGGGAATATCTTCATACGAAGGTTCTCCATCCAAAACAGGTTTCAATGGATTAGTCGCTAGGCTGCGCTCAACAAATCGCCAACCATCTTCTTCCGTATTCTCTTCGATAGGGTAATCGCCATCACCCTTACGCTGATTATACCGACGGTGTCCCGATTGGAACATATTGAAATCGAGCCAAGGCTCATTATTAAACCACGTAGTCGAAATAGTACGTCCGCGAGGGTGGAAAGTCATCAGGTGGTCAGAGTCAATGCTTCTGATAGTTGTCGCCAGAGCCTGCCAAACTTCGGGCTCTACATCGCCACGTTCGTCACCGCCAATCAACCAGATGATATTCGGGTATTTTTTATAGCGTTCGGCTAGGAATTTTCCGTATTTCTTAGCATCTTCCACCGATATTTGCTTCGATTTTACAGGGCCTCCCCATACGCAGACAATACCAATATAAATACCGCTTCGCTGCGCTCTTTCCACAATATAATCGACATGCTGCCAGTAATTGTATTCACCTGCTTTGTCTATATTTTTGAAGTCGAAACCATTCGGCAATGCCCAATGTCCATACACATTCATAGAAGGAATATTATGTAATGTGGATATCTGAACTACATTATATCCATTTTTACGGGTTTCAGCCATAAAATAATCGACTTCATCCCGATTGGAACGGGAAGGCAAAAGCCATGCTGTTTCTCCCAGCCAAAAGAATGGTTTTCCGTTTTCGTGCTGAAGATAATGTTTATTGTCACTTACTCTCAGTTTTCCGTTTTCCCACGGAACTACTATTTTGCTCGAACCTTCCTGAGCATTTACAGAGTTCATTATCAAGCAGAATGCTATTAATAAGAAACTCAATCTGAATATTTTCATATCTTATTTGTTATTCTTATCTGTTTTTTATTTCCCATTATTTTTCTCATGTTCCATAGCTGCCCAAATGAAAGTCGGTACAGATTTCGGGTCGTTTTCGATAACAGGCTCACCGATATAATATTCAAACGAACCGTCACGGTATTTTTTCTCTCCACCCAAACCAGCAACTGCACAACAATTGGTAATAGTATAGCTTCCATCAGCTTCTTTTTTGATAAATTCCTTAACCAATCCGTCAAACCCTTTATCGGCAGCAACTTTATATTCATCTCCGATGTAACCGTTGTTCATCGCTTTGTACAAGAAATACACAAGCATTGACGAACCCGATGATTCGAGATAATTACCTTTCTTATCTCCCATGTTTGTCACCTGATACCATACACCTGTTTTCTTATCCTGCCACTTTATAGTACTTTTTGCCACCCTGCCGATAATTTCCAGAATATCTTTTCGACCTTCATGCTCCTGTGGTAAATAATCCAAAACATCTACTAAAGCCATCGCATACCAACCGATACTTCTTGTCCAGAAATTCGGAGAACGTCCAGTGGTTTTATCCGCCCATTTTTGCTCTTTGCTTTCATCCCAACCGTGATAAAATAAGCCTGACTCAGCATCATAAGTATTTTTGTCCATCAGCTTGATTTGCTTCACTACGTCATCATATACTTCGGGTTTATTGAAGTCTTTGGCATATTCCGCCAAAAACGGTGAAGCCATATAAATGCCGTCGAGCCACATCTGATGTGGGTAAATTTGCTTATGCCAGAACCCGCCTTCTTGGGTACGCGGATGAATATTCATTTGTGTCACAAGTGTATCTATAGCAGTTTTATATCTTTGGTCACCTGTCGATTTATACAGGCGGAATAATATTTTACCCGGATTAATATTGTCGATATTAAACTTAGCCATGCTGTATGTTTTTATCTGACCGTCTTGCGTAATCAGGGTATCGGCATAACCTCTGGCATAATTGAAATATACGCTATCCTGCGTATAATCGAACATATCGAGCATCGCTTTGGCAACACATCCGTGTGTATATCCCCATCGCGGAGATTTCGCTTTCTCTATCATCCATGCTTCGGGAAAACGTTTCATTTCGGATTGAGCCATTCTGACAGACCACCTGTCGTCTTCTTTGGTTTCTTCGGTTTTCTTTTGTTCCTGTTTGCAAGCACCCAAGAATAACAACATACCGAAACAACTTATTAAAGAGAGCTTTATGTGTTTTTTCATGATATGCATTCTTACTTTGAAATTTTGAAATTATATGTCTTACCTCTCTCTGTTTTCAGATCGTAGAGCAGAGTATTTTTATCCAGATTTAACTCTTTCACTTTTAAGGTAGCCTTACCGGAAATCAAAGGAGTTTTTATTTCGGGAACAACAAACAACGGGTTCGGATTTTCTCCTTTTGCTTTCCTTATACCGTTACCTTTCAACGGAACACCAATCCTTAGTCGGCAATTGCCTCCTTCACGCGATTGTATAGTCAGGTTGGTTACTTTTCCATCCTTCCAATTCATATCAATAACAAAACCTCCGCGAGCAACCAGTCCCTTGATACTTCCATCCTTCCATACCGAAGGAAGAGCAGGCAGAAGATAAATGAAACCATCATGACTTTGCATACACATTTCGGCGATACCTGCGGCACATCCGAAGTTCCCGTCTATCTGAAAAGGAGGATGAGCATCGAACATATTGCTGTATGTCCCACCTTTCTTTTTTTCATTGGTAACCAAATCCAACTGATTTGTCAGCAACTTATAAGCATGGTCTCCGTCTAACAGTCTCGCCCACAGGCAAACTTTCCAACCCATAGACCAACCTGTGGAAGGATCACCACGATAAATAAGCGAGTTTTTAGCTGCTTCGAACAATTCGGGTGTTCTTACAGGAGATATCTGGTTACTGGGATATAATCCGTATAAATGGGATACGTGGCGATGCTTATCATCGGGTAAATCCCAATCATGCATCCATTCCTGCAACTGATTATGTTGCCCGACCTGCATAGGGGGTAATTTCTCGCGCTTCATCCGAAGTGTATCACAAAAATATTTATCTATTCCCAGTACTTCCGATGCGGTAATCACGTTTGAGAATAAGTCGAAAACCAACTGATTATCCATGGTTGTTCCAGCGCTTATTGTCGCTTTATTCTTACTGCCCGAATGAGTATTTTCGGGAGAACTGGAAGGTGATACGACCAACCAGCCGTGTTCGGGTTCTTCTATCAAAAAGTCATTGAAAAACATCGCTGCTCCCCGAATTACAGGGTAGATGGATTTCAAATATTCTTTGTTTCCTGTCTGCAAATACCTGTACCAAAGGTGCTGGCTAACCCATGCGCCACCTGTCGGCCACATACCCGATGCTGCCCTGTCTACAGGTCCTGTTATCCGCCAGATATCCGTATTGTGATGAAGTACCCACCCACGTGTATTATACATCAGTTTTGCTGTATGTTCGCCTGTTTCCGCTACTTCACGGACCAGCTGCAACATAGGCTCGTGCATCTCGGTAAGGTTAGTCACTTCGGCAGGCCAATAGTTCATTTCCAGATTGATGTTACATGTATATTTACTATCCCATGAAGGTAGGAAACGATCGTTCCATATTCCCTGCAAATTAGCCGCTTGCGTATCAGGCTGTGAGCAGGATATCAGCAGGTAACGCCCGAACTGGAAATAAAGCGCTGCCAACTGGGGATCGAAAGTCTCAGAGAATTCTCTAATTCTTACATCTGTAGGTTTGTTGTATGCCTCGGTCTTTCCCAAATCAAGCGACATCCTGTCCATATATTGACGGAAAAAAGCTGTATGCTCTTTTTTAGCTTTCTCATAATCATTCGCAAAAGACTGCGAAATATATTGTTTGCATTTCTGAGTTTTATCTCCCGAAATATCTTTATAATTGACAAAATTGGTTGCTATGGCAATATACAAAATCGCTTCGTCCGCATTTTCGATAGAGATAATATCATCGGAAGTTGTGTATGTTCCTCCTTTTACCTTTGGCTTTACACGTGTCTCTAACTGAACTTTTCCACTTTGCTTCTCATGGGCGGGAGTTAGTCCTGTAAGTACAAGCTGGTCATCATCGATCGCTCTTTCTACTTTTTCCTGCGGAGTAGTCAGGAATACATTACAGGTGATACTTTTAGGCTTGTCGGCTGTCAATCTTACAATAATCGCCTGATCAGTGAAAGACGTAAACATCTCCCGTTTATAGGTCACGCCGTTCACCTTATACGAAACACTTGCTATCGCATTGCTGATATCCAAATCGCGGTAATAATCCGTATATTTATTATGATTGGGGAACGATATGAAAAGGTCTCCCATAGTCTGGTAAGGCATTCCATGATTTTTTGGAGACATGATTTTTGCCGTTGCCAAATCCTGTGCTTCGACATATTTCCCCTCAAAAATCAATCTGCGCACTTTTTCCAATACGCCATCTTCCAATTTATGGGCATTGCTATTGGGCGAACCTGCCCAAATGGTTTCTTCATTTAACTGTAAATGCTCTACCGCAGGCGTCCCGAAAACCATTGCTCCCAGACGTCCGTTACCCAGTGGTAATGCACTATTCCAGTCTGAAGCAGGTTTATCGTACCAAAGTTTCAAATCGTCTTGTGCGGATAATTGCACAAAAACAAATACAGATACGAGAATTAATAAGATTCTTTTTATCATGGTTTTATTCTATGTAAGCGAATTATTAATTGTAAATCTTTCGGGCAGAGACAAGCCCTGCCCCTACATTAAAAAATCCCAACATCTTTCAAAACTTTCAACAGGGCATCTTTACCTTTTATGGCATTAGCAGGAAGCTTTTCGCCTTTTTCACCGAATACGTACATCTGAAATTCTTTTTCAACGGTTACTTTCGACTCATCAAATTCTCCGTTTTTATCCAGAATTTTATTCAAATCCAGATTGAAATGCTTAGCTACAAATCGGTACATGGCTTTACGTTTCGACAATCCGTAATCATGCCCCTCGGTTGGAAAGTGTTCGTTTTCTATATTATTTTCAGCATTATAAAATCCGTAAGTCCTTTTCAGGAAGGGATATTCCAATTCGGGAACAACGTGCGTCCAGTCTTTACCGTCCGAAAGTACCAACTGAGGCTTCGGGGCAAACATCGCAGCGATTTCGGCATTGTTTGTCCTGTTTCCGCAAAGATGCGCAGGCATACCGCTTTCACACGGGCATCCCCCCACAAAATAAGAAGAAAGCATCACTACAGGAATACTCAATGTAATACGGTCGTCAATAGCTGCTATCATCATAGTCATGCTGCCACCTCCCGAACCACCTGTTATACCGACTCTCGTATGGTCTGCTTCTTTCAGGGACAATAGATAATCCAAAACTCTCAATGTATTTAAAGTCTGAATAGTATTAGCCGCACTCAAACGGTGCAATGTCCCATCAAACTGTAACAAACTTTCACCCCATGCGAAAATATCCCAACTCGCCGAAATAATTCCCATTCGTGCCTGCATAGCACATCTTTTCTGTTGGTCTTCACGATAACGTCCGTTACCGAAGTGCCCGTTAGGATTGAGCATCACAGGACATTTGTCTTTTATCTTTTCGGGTTTGTAAACAGAACCTGTCACATAAATCCCGGGAAGTGTTTCTATTGCAAAGTTTTCGACAGTATAACCTTCGTATTTTCTTTTTGAGGTCAGTATTACTTTGGAGTCAGGTTTCGGAGGAACAGGAGATAACCCTAGTGCTTTGGGTAGGCATGCTTTGATTTCGGCTTTCCGTCTTTCCCAACTTTGTTTATCCGAATAAAGCGTTTCGAGATAATCCAGAAACTTCTTTCCTTCTACCTCATTTGTCCTTGCATACTCAAATTCCTTGATTTTATACTTGCCGTTATCCATCACAAATTTGTAATCGAATGGGGCAAGGACTGCATTTAAAGATTCTTCGGCACTCCACGGCTTGATACGCCAGTCCGCATGTTTCAGCATCCTGCCGTCAATCATTTTTTTATCGTACTTGATTGTTATATTGAACTGCTTTTCAATATCCATCAGTACATCAATCAAAGGGCGCACATACGCACTGTCTGCGGTCTGGCTGTTTTGGGCAGTTCCACAGATATAAAATGATATACCGATAAGTACAAAAAGTATCTTTTTCATTATTTTTCTATTTCTTTTTAACTGCGCGGAATTATAAACTCCTTGCATCCCTTTTGACCAATGTCTCAAAAGGAATCAAAAAGACATTTTGCGGCTACGCTTCTCGGCGGTTTGCATTACTGAAATGCTCAAACAAAAGAATACTTTTATTAGATCATTTCCTTTTGTTTCCTGTCGCATTTCATTATTCAAACTTTTCGCCTGCGAAGCTGAATGCCACGATACTTTCGTTACGCAAAGCGAGGATTGGCATTTATCTCGCAGGCGGGTACCTGTCCGATGCAGGCGGCGTATAGAATTAAATGTTGTCTGAGCCTTGCAAAGGCGAGTTTTATTTAATTCAGCCGACAAATCATTGACAGGTCGCC
>JAWDXP010000033.1:0-10768 GCA_032477055.1 Dysgonomonas sp.
AAATACAGAGCTTTATTAGATGCTCTCTCACATTTTACTGAACTGGTGGTATACTTTTCAATTATTTTAGTGGACTACTTTTCAATTATATTATACAATATACTTTCTAATTTGGATTGTTCCGCTAATACTGTGGTATATAAATACAAAATCCCTGCTCATAATCATTGTTGATTAAGTTAAGCAGGAACTATCAGCTATTCTAAATTAGCGGTTTATAACAGGGAAGTCCCATTCCCTTTGTGATATAACAGTACAAAAGTAAAAAATGTTTTTGATATAGAGTTGGAAAATCAAATTTTCTTTTCTGAACCAATGATATTTATCTAAGACTTATAATTGCCTTTGGTATTCAACCACTAATACTTTATAATTATAGGTTTTACTTTCTATCAATTTCCACTTTGACTCTTTAGGTTGTTTGGGAAATAAGGGTATGCCCTCACCGAGAATCACAGGAATATAACAAATTCGCATTTCATCTATCAGATCGGCTTCCAAGAGTATAGCGGTTAATTTACCTCCGCCAAACAACCAGATATTCTTCCCTTCGCCGTTGCGTAATTCCCTGATGCGGTCGATTACGTTGTCCGTGATGAAATCCACATTGTCAACAGTTCTCTCTGTCCATCCGCGAGTTACAACGTATATCTGCTGGTCTTTATAATGTCCAATAATATCCATATTCAACACTTCCCGGTAGGAACGTCCACCCATAATGATTGTATCGACCGAGGCCGTAAATTCGTTATAACCATAATTCATTTCTTCCGTTATGGGATAATCTTCGAGCCATTCAGTAGAGCCTTCAGCTTCGGCGATATAGCCGTCGATGGATGCAGCTATGTAAAGGATAATCTTTTTCATACTTTTTAATTTTACGCGTTATTAAATCTCTGCTTAATTCGCTGATAACACGCAAAAAAAAGAAGCGTGGCAATTACACTGCTCCGACGTAGAGGTACTGGTATACCCAAAGAAGAAAACAGGCAATGCCACGCTATACTTTCGCATAGCATGAACACTGCGCATCTGTCTCTTCTTTTTGAAAATTACCAGTTTTCTACATCGAGACGTTCAGCGAACGTTATGTTATATATGCCAGAAGCAACTTAATATATGCTCCTGTTTTTTAATTTCTTATGTGCGCAAAGATAATGATTCCAGCCAAATTATAGGTAATTTGAGGTGCAATTTGTTCTTATACTATTATTTATGAGTACGTTGTTATGATAAAGGTTTTGAAGTGTAGTACAAAAATCCGATAAAAACAATAGGATTCAATAAAAATGCGTATATTTGTACTAGGTTATTTGAGAGATGAAAACCAGCACATTCTAATCGTGCAGATTTAGTTTCTAAATCGTTACCTATTTCTTTTTTTTGCACTATATCTATTTGATATATAATCTACTCCACATTAGTGCAACATCTGTATTGCATCCAAATGGATAGGATGATAAATATTGAGCCAAAAGATATAATACCATTCCAGTCGGTTTGTGATAGTAATATTTTATGAAATAACATTTACTTTTTAAACTAACTCATCAAGTCTATATTGTTTTCTTATAAGCCCGTCTGGTTTTATGATGTTCGGCATTGAATCCATCCCATTGAGCTGAAATTTTATTATTCATCTCCAATTCGGGGTTAGATTCGGCGAAACGAAATCCACTTTTGTGCGCTGATGGTATAAAATCATTAAATATAAGAGCATTTACTCCTTTGCCTTGATATTCGGGAGATACTCCCATTAATAAGAGATCTACAACCTTGTTGTTTTTTCCTTTCAGAGCCTTTAATAAATGATACCAGCCCGTTGGGAAAAGTTTACCTCCTGATTTCTGTAATGCTTTAGCCAGACTGGGTAGACCTATACCAAAGGCGACGACTTCGTCTGTTTCTTCTTTTATGATGATAGAAACTACATCCCAGCGCAAAAGAGGCACATACATCTTCACATAATGATCTATTTGTCTTTTTGTCAGCGGAACAAAGCCATACAGTGGCGCATAGGCTACATTCAGGAGATTGAATAATTTATCGATATATGGAGCTATTTGTTTTAAGCTATTAAATTTCAGAAGTTTCAGTCCATACTTGTCCGCAACTATCTTAGAGATGCGTTGGTGTCTTTCAGGAACGGCTTCGGGTACAGGAATATAGTATTCGTGCCAATCCACATCTTTTTCGAATCCTAACCTTTCTATCTGGTCTTTGTAGTATGGATAGTTATAGATCGTAGACATAGTAGCTATCTTATCGTATCCTTCGATCAGCAATCCCTCTTTATCCAGATCGGTAAATCCCAAAGGACCTTGTATTGTATCCATACCTTTGCCCTTAGCCCAGTCTTCTGCTGCTTTGAAAAGTGCATTTACTACTTCATTATCATCGATAAAATCGACAAAACTGAAACGGGCATGCTTTTGATTCCATACTTCGTTGGACCTATGGTTTATGATAGCAGCAATACGCCCGACTATTTCATCGTTTTTATATGCCAGAAATAATTGTTGCTCACAGAAATCGAATGCAGGATTTTTATCAGGATTTAGAGTATCCATCTCATCCATAATCAATGGCGGGACAAAGTACGGATTGCCTTTATATAATTGTATCGGAAATTTTACGAACTTCTTTTTTAAAGATTTATCGTTTGCTTCTATAATTTTTACTGACATTCTCTGTAAGTTAGCAACTAGTGATTAATTTGTGAACAAAGATATAGCTTTTTTTGAAACTCAAACTTAGATGCGTTTTATCGATGCAAGATCGTGTGAGTATTCCCGAGTTTCTTCATTGAAAATTCCTTTTTCATCTATTTTGTCAATTCTTACTTTCCCCGAAGCATGAATGATTTTATCCTCTCCGAGATAAATTCCTACATGAGTGATATTTTCGTTTTTCCGGAAAAAGAATAAATCTCCAGGTTGTGCTTGTTGCAAAGTGCTAATGATTTCTCCCTGATGAGCCTGTACACTTGCATCTCTGGGTAATGCATATCCATTGAGAGCAAAAACAGTTTGCACAAATCCAGAACAATCTATACCAAAAATTGTTTTTCCTCCCCACAAATAAGGTGAGTTCTGGAATAGCATGCAAGTCGGAATAATGTTTTCTTTCGATTGGAGAGGAATATAAGTTACGAAGGACGGATGAATCTGGAATGTTTTACCTGCGATTTCGAAGCTACTTTTCTCATGATCATAGAATGGAAGCAAGCTACCTGCCGATAAGTGGTATATGCTTTTATCTGTCATGCAGAAAGCATCTGCAATTGGCATATTTGTCCTGAAAATAGCAGAACAGGAAAGTTCATTGTATATATCTTCTGTGATTGGATGAAGCATTTTCTTATCTGCCCATCCTATATATTTATCTGTATAATTTTCGATTTTAACAAAAGAGTCTTTTTCTTCGATAATCCGGCAAAATTCGCCGAATAAAAGTTGTGTGACCATTTCCGATTTTTCAGACGCTTCAGCTCTGACCGGTAATGTTGTATTTAGAAATATAGCGTATATCATAATCTTATTACTTCTTGTATCTGTAATGCCCTGTAATTGTCCATCTAAATAAAATATCTTCGGCAACCTGCCCACCCCCGATGTTATGAACTAAAAGCGGACGTTTTCCGTCCATACTTTTTCGACTAATAACTATTCCTATGTGTACCAATCCACTACCTAAATTCCAAGTTACAATATCTCCCGGAAGGTAATCTTTAGGGTTGTCGGTAATTGATTTTACTGTTCCTTTTCTGGTAAAAAAGGTTTGTAAATTGGGGACTCTTCTATGATCTATATTTTTGTCTGTACCATTCAAACCCCATTTTTTCTTACTCGGATATTTACTGAAATTAGCTTTCATGTCTTCATGCACCTCTTTTTGCAAATCGATGTTTAATTTACGATAAGCTCGAACGACAACATCTGTACATACTCCTCTGTCGGAAGGTACATCCCCATTCGGATAATCCAGCTTGTAATAAGTCGGATCATATTTTATCCGGTTATTTATTATCTGTGTTGCTGCATTTGATAATTTCGAATAAAAATCATCGTTACTCTGTGCCTGTCCTTCGGGCAATACACAACATAACAATAAGATCAGAAAAATTGTTTTTTTTGTCGGCATATATTGGATTTTTGAGAAAACAAACATACATAAAAAAACTGCAAAAATGATTCTTTTTGCAGTTCCTGTTTATTACTTTATTTCTCTCCAACTAAAGCTCCTGATATACACCAATAACTTCGGCTCGATCCTTCAGGATCACCTACCGGAATAGCTACTTTTATCTGATGTTCTCCTGCTTTTATATCTCCTACATGAATATATACAGGGAAACTTACCATTCCCGGACACCAGCCCGAACGGCTGAGATCGGAAGATGATAGTCCATTTGAGAAGTTACCCGATGCCGAATTTAATTCACGATAGCTACCGCAATCTTCGCGCCAAGGGGTATAGGCTATTAATCTATTATTGTCTAAGAATATTTCATTCAGTTTAGGATTGAATTCGTCACCGCCTCCCCAGCCGCCATGTCCTGTAGATATATAACGTATATAGGCGTTTTTCAGGTCAGTATCTGTTTTGAAATCGACCGTTAATGAGTCGTTACGGAATATTCCTTCAGGATAAGCCTGTCCGGCCATTTCCATGATATTTACTGTTGTGAATAGAGGATATATTTCTTTGTTCCCTTTGTTTTTGGTTTCTCCCGGATAATATTTTATATCGAGAGTTACATTATGCCCGTTCTGTGAGTAATTACCTATCCATGCACCTACCCATACTTCACCTTTCATTATTTTTGCATAATCAGTAATTTCTTGTTTGAAGACGACCGAATCGGGCCAATTGTAATTTGCAACTTGTATGTGATTGTATCCTCTTACACCAAAAGATGTATAAAAGCGCATAAGTTCTAATGGAGGTAGATAATCATTTGTAACTACCATACCTTCATATTTATCGCCATGCTTGTCTGTATATTGAGGTAATTTTTCTTTTCCGTGAAGAAGCCCATCAAAGAAAGACTGTTTACGATCGACAGGAATTACAAAGACCGAGCCTGTTCGGTCATATGCATCTCCTTCCGAATATTGAGACATTTCGGCAAATATCGAATAGCCTTCATTACTTTCAGGTAGTTTTACCTTTTTCAGAACAATGCTGCCATTGGCAAATTGCATAACTTCTGTATCATTCAATTGAGTAGGTTTAGAAATATCTCTGAAATAGATGCTTTGTCTGTCAAAAACATTTACCTTAATAACTTTGCTTTGCTGAATACGATAATTGTAAGCAGGTGCTGTAAGCTCTATACCTGATAAATTGGGTTGCAGATTAGGGGTATTATTTATTGTTTCTACCTTCACTGCTGTTTCGGCACGTTGACCATTACGCACTACCTTAAGGACTACGCCATCGGGTATGGCTACATTGGGTTGCATGGAACCTTTGACCCCTAATTCCGTAGTATACCATATCTCGAGAGTATTGGAATTAATAATAGTCTTGGCTTTTTTACAGTTATAACCGGCTATTTTCTCTGTTTCATCCAAAAATGTTAATCCGTCATTTAGTTTAAAAGTACGGCTCGTTCTGATGGATTCTCCGTTTCCTAAAGTAGCTGTTTTGGTTTCAGTATTATTTGTGTAATCCAGATAGATAGTTTGTATAGGATCGTCAGCCTGTCTTTTGTCAGATTCTGTACGTATAGAGGCATAGTCTCCCAATATATCCACTATAGTGTACGAACCTATATCAGTTTTGCCATTGAACATGGTCTGATAGGTTATCCTGACAGCTTTTTTCGTCGGTTTAGCGTTAATTTGTATAAAAAAGCAGCTTAAAAGTATAAATGCGAAAATTTTCTTCATGGTTCTTGCTCTAAATTGATGCTATCTGTATATCTTTATCTATGCAAATTTAGATAAATTTATTCTGATAATTATTACACGCTATCTAAAGACTGGTTTGTTGAGATGAAAAAACGTTTGGCAATAGCCTTAATTATGATTACTTGCCTGATAGGAATAGGGGCTCTTGCTGCATATCTTTTATATAACGGATTCCTAAGATTTAATTATCCATCCTATAAAGAATATCCTATACAGGGAATCGATGTATCGAATCATCAGAATGAGATAGATTGGGCAAAACTAGATAAAAAGAGAGTACAGTTTGCCCTTATAAAAGCTACCGAAGGCGGAGACTTTAAAGATAAGAGTTTTCTGAAGAACTGGCAGAGTGCACAGGAACAAGGAGTCACTGTTGGCGCTTACCATTTTTTTACGTTTTGCAAGAGTGGCGAAGAACAAGCTCAAAACTATATTGAGACTGTGCCGGTTCTTTCCGGATCTTTGCCTCCAACTATTGATCTGGAGTATAGTGGCAATTGCAAGTTGACCAAAACGAAAGAAGAATTGTTGAGGGATATAGATGTATTTATAGAGATTGTAGAAAAACATTATAAGAGAAAAGTACTTATATATGTGCTGGATAATTTCTACAATGATTTTTTAGTGGGAAGATATCCTGAAAATCCTTTGTGGCTGAGAGATGTTTATCATAAACCTGTGATAGCAGAAGATCGCATGTGGACTTTCTGGCAGTATTCTAATCGTGGGCGCTTAGATGGTATAGAGGGATTTGTAGACCTTAATGTTTTTAGAAGTTCCAAAGAAAATTTCCGTTTACTACTAAATGCTGGACACGAATGAATTATTTCAGGTTATCTAGTGTCTGTCTCAAATTTATTCCCTGCGATTTGAATTGACTAGGGGTTAATCCTGTTACTTTTTTGAATTGAGAGGATAAATGGGCTACACTGCTGTATTCCATATCTATGGAAATTTCACTCAATGTCATTTGGTTGTATGTAAGTAATTCTTTTACCCTTTCTATCTTTTGTAGAATGATGAAATGTTCAATGGTTATCCCTTCGGTAGCGGAGAATAATTTGCTTAGATAAGAATAATCCTTATTTAGCTCCGAGGATAGGAGTTGGGAGAAGTTATTGTTATATTCTTTTTTATGATGAATATATTCAATAATGGTAGCCTTTATTTTTTCGATAATTTGTTGTTGTGAATCGTCTAATAATTCAAATCCAAGTTTATCTAATTCTCTATCCAGTTCGGCAAGTTCTTTCTTGTCCAACTCTTTTTGAATAATAACCTCCCCTAGTTTGATATCAAGAAAATGTATATTTAGTTTTCTCAGGACGTCTTCTACAGCCATTATGCACCGGGGACATACCATGTTTTTGATAAAAAGCTTCATGTATGAATCTTATTTGTACTTCTAAAATTAATCATATTCTTCATTATCGAGAAAAAAGCAGATGAAAATTTATAAAATATCAAGGAAAAGGCTTATTTTTGCGACGGCAAATTTCGATTAATTAAAACCTTACTATAAAAATGGCTAGCAGAAAAGAAAGAGAACGCAGCGAGGAACAAGATTGGAACAAGATTGATGATACGGTCATCAGATCGGGAAGTTTCATTATGAATTATCGCAATCAGATACTAATTGGTGTTGGTGCAATTATTGTGCTGATAGGTATTTATTGGGGATATAAAACATTTTATGTTGAGCCAAAAACAAAAGATGCTCAAGTCGCTTTGTTTAAGGGAGAACAATATTTTCAGGCAGGACAGGATTCTCTGGCATTGTTTGGGGATGGAAATGCATATATGGGTTTCGAGTCAATAATAAGTGAATACGGTTCGACTAAAACTGGTGATTTGGCAAAAGCTTATGCCGGTCTTTCATATGCCCGTTTAGGTCAGTATGATAAAGCATTGGATTACCTGAAAGGTTTTTCGGGTGGTGATGCTATGATTACTCCTGCTGTAAAAGGTGCTATTGGAGATTGTCTTGTAAATACAGGAAAAGCCCAAGACGCAGTTTCCTATTTCGAAGGTGCTGCTAAAGATGCAAGTGATCTTCTGTTAAGTCCTATATTTTATAAAAAGGCGGCAATGGTTTATCGCGATGCAAAAAATTACGATAAAGTGATTGAATTATTTACAAAGGTAAGAAATGACTATATGGCATCTCCGGAGGCTATGGAGGCTGATAAATATATTCAGGAAGCAACGATCTTGAAAGGTTCTAATTAATCTAAAAGATTTATGATATAATAATAAAGTTCTGTTTTCGGACAGGACTTTATTTTTTTATGCAGTATCTTTACCGAATATTAATAATATAATAAAATAGAATATGGCAACAGCATATCATAATTTATCGTCTTATGACCCCGCTACAGTTCCTAATGGGGAAGATATGAGAATCGGTGTAATAGTATCGGAATGGAACGAAAATATTACTTATGCGTTACGTGATGGTGCATGTGAGACACTTGTAAAGCATGGTGTGAAATCAGAGAATATTCTTGTAGACTATGTTCCCGGTAGTTTCGAACTGATTTATGGAGCTCAGGTATTTGCTGATGTTCATGAATTGGATGCCGTGATTGTATTGGGTTGTGTGGTAAGAGGCGATACTCCGCACTTCGATTATGTTTGTAGTGGTGTGACTCAGGAGATAGCACGGCTAAATGTAATGCACTCTATTCCTTTTATATTTGGTCTTCTGACTACCGATGATATGCAGCAAGCCGAAGACAGGGCAGGGGGTAAACACGGAAACAAAGGAGACGAATGTGCTATCACTGCATTGAAGATGATAGATTTTACAAGAAGAAATCAATAAACTATAAGTTTCGATCAACAAAAAAGGATGCAATTATTTGCATCCTTTTTTGATTGAAATGAGTATTTACTTTTTCACAACTTTATGGCTAGATATTCCATTTGCAGTAATAATCTTGACAATATATATTCCTGCATTCAGATTATTTGTAGATATGGATATCGAATTAGATTGAATTACTAAACGTCCGTTAATATCATATACTTCTATTTTTTCAATATTTTCTCCATTGATATTTAACACATCTGTAACCGGATTCGGATATATAGATATATCACTGTTGTCGAGTCTGAAAGGAGAGAGTGTAGAACGTGTTTGTTGTTCCGGGTCTGTTGTACTCTTTGTATTGTTTCCCCAGATGTACGGGTTGTGAAGTGCTATATTAACAAGCTCTTCTATTGTTTTCTCAGGAGTTTGTTTGTCTAGGATAAATTGTACATAAAATCCTCTTAAATAACCTCTAGTTAATTCTACAAATCCTGAGGATGGAGCTTCGGAAAGTTTTTTCTTTTCAATAATGATTTTTTCTCCTCTGTTGATACGATCTTTCAATGCCAATAAGGAAGAGCGGGTATCTACAAATCCCGGATGATTGATGTATAGTTTGTAACCTAATTCTTCGTCAGTTAATGGACGGCACCAGCGGATTGGTATCCATCTCCACGATTTTATAGCTTTTATTTGAGGATAATCGTGTAGGACGAAATGTTCTACACCTGATGCAATAGTGAATTGTTGATTGAAACCTTCAAAATCACCCATAGTACCATTGTAACTAATATCTTTTCCGGTATCATGATTTGTTAATGTTATGAGATCTGCATTCTGAAGCCTTACGCCACTTGGATAGGCATTAAATCCATATTTATTGATATAGCTTTCTTCTACTATACCATTATTATGAGCAAAACTTATTACATCGTTATGAATTGTTTTATTAAACCAACTCATGTATTTCTTGCCAGCGATAACCATAGGAGGGTTATTTCCTTCATCGTTATATTGAGGAGAAAGGTAGATTCTGACTTCATCTCGTGTAGCATTACCACACATAGCTACAAGTTGACGAATATCCGAAGAGCCAGGGACACTCCATCCCTTGTAAGTTGTAGAACCTTTTTCCATTAGCCTTACTCTTCCGGCATTCTGATTGTTCATGTCGAGGTAAGGTCCGTTTGCCCACATCCAGTCAATATGAGAACGGGAATGATAAGTCCCATAGTATTGGTGTATATTACTGATTTTTTCGGTTTCACTATTACCCCCTATTTCATCGAAATACGAAGTTTTGTCCCATGAGGACGCTCCTTCAAACATCCACGCACGTTGATGCCACAGGTCGATCTGGGCTCTTCTTGTCGCCTTATTGAGCTCCCATTCTTTAATAAAGCGATCCTGATCGGCTGTGTTTTTACATACCTCGTCTCTGAATGGGCTATTCATCCAGTAATATTCCCCAACACGGACACCCTCATAAGTACCCAATATGGTTCTTCCTCCATCTTCGGTGTAATGAAGCGTTAATTTTGTTTCGGGTTCTATTCCGCCAATGATAAAGAAATCTTTCCATTGGTCAGCAGCTTTGTATGCATCTACAGAACCTTCGGGAACATAAAGTGTGCATTTGCTTTTATCAAAATATTGGAAAACATTCTCTCCTAGTTGTGGAGGAATTGAATTCAACGAAACTATTTTTGTAAGGTTATCACAATATGAGAAAGAACCTGTTATACTCTTTAGATTTTTAGGAAAAGTTAATTCAGTAATTCTACTTGCCATAAAACTAGCATCCATAGAAATTAGTCCTTCAGGAAATATAATTTTGCCCCTAAATCCATGAAATATATATCCAGATATTTCTTTTAAGCTTTCTGGGAAAATAATTGTTTTAACTATATCTCCAAATAAAACCTGCTCATAGTTAGTCAGTTTTGAATTTTTAGAAAAATCCAGAGTTCCTTCTCCGATCATTCCTGCAAATGCACTTGTTTTAATCGTGTGTAAATTTATACAGTTGCTAAAGTCA
>JAWDXP010000034.1:0-10417 GCA_032477055.1 Dysgonomonas sp.
GGGAAAGATGCTTTATTTTGAGCGGGAAGAACTGGAAAGTTGGCTTTTGCAGAATCCTGTAAGAAGTAAACTGCAATTAGAGGCAGAAGCTTATAAACAAGTAGCTACTCAAACTAAAAAGAAATCCAGTAAATAATTTACCAATCACTTAAATTTAGAACATATGTCCAAGAAAAATCAATTACCCGAAGATTTCGATATAAATGAATTCCTACACGGCGAAGAAACCCTATCAGTCAATGAGGAACAGTCCACCGCCTCTACACAATCAGTTGAGAAGCCGAAGGTAAGTAAGAAGACTATCCCTACCCCAGATGAGTTCGACGAAGAAGCCCTATTGGCATCTATACACGAAACAGAGCCAAGTCAGCCAATGAAGAAAACTTCATCCAGTAAACAACGTAAAGCCAGTTTACAGGAATATCGGCAAACTTTTCTGTCCGTTCCCAAGATAACCGACAGGAAAACGGTTTTCATCAGCAATGAACTTCGGGAAAAGATAGTGAGTATATATCTCCGACTCGGCACAGAGAAATCAAGTGTTTCGGGCTTTATCGAAAATCTGGTTATCCACCATCTGGAGGAATACAAAGAAGATATCCAAAGCTGGAAAAAGCTGTAAGCAAACTTAGCCGAGTAAGCAGACCGTTTGTGATAATAGCAACCCTATGCGATGTTAGCGGAGCGAGGTTATGTTTTCATTGCATGAAAACCCTCGCTTTGGCTCATCGCCAAAGGAAAAATTGCTCCCGTTGGTCGGCAATTTTGTGGAGTTGAATAAGTTATAAAATATTAGATTATTTCAATTGAATCCTGACAATTCAGATAATAAGAAGAAAGGAGGACGCCCTAAAAAGAGTTCCATCACTCGGAAAAGCAAGACTATCGGAGTCTGTTTTTCCGAGCCTGAACTCTATGAAATAAGGCACAAAGCAAAAGGGGCAAATCTTCCGATAAGTATCTATTGTCATGATGCAATTATGAACGGAGAAATAAAAGAACCCATCAAAAAAGAAGATATGGAAATCTTAAAAGGACTATCTAATATGGGTAATAATCTCAATCAACTTGTCAAAAATGCACGCTTCATAGGAGCGAAAACACTCGAAAATCAGGCTCAAAATCTATTTGAAAATATAATGGAAATCATAAATAATCTGTCCGATGATTGGAAAAATAGTAAAAGGAAAAAGCTTTAAAGGTTGCGTTTCCTATGTATTAAGTAAAGAAGATGCAAAACTTTTAGATAGTCAAGGAGTATTGAACACCAACACAAAAGCCATTATCAATAGCTTTTATATGCAAAGCCTGATGAATCCGAATCTGGCAAAAAGTGTAGGACATATTCCCCTTAGTTATTCCAAAGAAGATGAGCATAGACTAACCGATGCTTTTATGCTAAAGCTGGCAAAAGAATATATGCAGGCTATGAAGATAGATAATACACAATTTATCATAGTACGCCATAACAATACCGATAATCCCCATTGCCATATCGTATTTAACCGAGTAAACAATGATGGGAAAACCATATCTGATAAAAACGACCGATACAGGAATGAAAAAGTCTGTAAACAACTAAAGGACAAATATAATCTGACATACGGCAAAGGAAAAGACCAGACCAATATACAAAAACTGAAAGGTGCGGAAAAAACGAAGTATGAGATATATCATACCATAAAAGCTACTTTAAAACAATCCAAAGACTGGCAACAATTCCAATCACAACTCAAACAACAGGGAATAACCATAGCTTATAAATACAAAAGACAGACCAATGAAATACAAGGTATATCTTTTAAGAAAGGGGATTACTCTTTCAAAGGCTCGGATGTAGACAGAAGTTTCAGTTATTCCAAACTCAACAATCTGTTAACCAATACAGAACAATTACAGTATACTAATACACAGTCAAACAAAATTACTCAACAAGCTAACTCTTCTGACTCTGCTTCTATTGTCGGCTTTGCGTTGGGTGCTGTTGGAGGATTAACCAATATCCAACCACATGGCGATGATTACGAAGAAGAAGCTTTCAAAAACCGTATGGAAAATGAAGAGGATAAGCGGAAGAAAAAGAAGAAACGCAGAGGCTTTGGCTTATAAATCATGTATAACAAATTAAAATAAAACTCATTATGGCTAAAACGATATCCAATGATGCTATTTGGGAAAAGCTATCCGAAATAGACGAAAAACTAAAGAATGTATTAGATAAGCAACAAGAAGAAAATACTTTTCCTGTAAATATTCAACCCTTATCTAATGATGAGATATTGGCATCCATCAAAGAAAATGCTTTTATATTGGGAAAATCGAATGATTCTCATTTTGAAGCAAATCTAAAGAATATTACAACGCTGAATAACAATGTTTTATCTATAAAGAAACTAATAAATAATCTATCCGCACCTAAAAATATAAACTTGGACGAAATAAAGGCTTTGTTTAAGGAGAAAGATATATTCCACTTTGGCTTTATAAGCTTTAGGAAAACATCATTCATCATAACCATACTGGGAATACTAATTTTCACTCTTACTGTATTTTCTATGAAGTTATATAGTGATTCTCTTATTTATCAGAACAAGTATTACAGACAAATAATAGTTACCCGAAATTTACAGATTGAGAATGATAGCCTGAAAGTAAAAGTTTTACTACCTTCAACACCTGAAGCAAAGAAAAAAAGAAAATGAAAGATTTGAATAGTTATGTTTCCCTCTACAAAGAGCAATTGAAGAAAGGCGATATACAGAAAGCTTATAAAGAATTGATAAGATACGTGATGAGTTTGAAATCCCATCTTGCGAGAACATTATCGGAGACATATTCTTTTGGAAATGTCTCTCTTGGGTATCTTGATTATACTTATTTTTATTGTATCGATAGCTATTTAAGAGAGAGGAAATTGCGATTTTGTATTGTACTGAATCATGAGGAAATGCGATTTGAACTCTGGCTTGTAGGACAAAATTCCGAAATACAAAAGAAGTATTGGAATATATTGAAAGATACCGAATGGAATAAGCATCAAACATCAATGCCTAAATATTCAGTACTTGAATGTGTATTAATCGAGAATCCTGATTTTAACAACCTGAAACTCTTAACCAAGCAAATCGAAAAAGAAATTATACCAATCGCAAATGAGATAACAGAATACCTCAGAAAAAGAGAATCTAATATGGCATAACTTTTTAAGACAGGCTACCCGAAAAATAGGTAGCCTGCCCTTCATCAACTCCAGCTTTGTTTAGCTTATCTACAACTCTCCGTTATTTCCTTCCAAAGTTCCTTATATCTGTTAGGTTTGAGCTATGTTCATTCACGAGATTTTCTAAAGTCATGGCAAAAAGATAATACATAGATCTGACATCTTTTTCCAGCTTTTCGATTTTCTTTGTATCAGTTTCCTCTTTTTTCTTCATGGATTGAAGGTTATTCATTGCATTTGTATAATAATGGAGTATTACAAACAGATGCTTCTTAAAAATAGCATTGGGGTCTGTGGAGTTTTCTTCTGTATTATCTTTCAGTCGTTTCTTCACTCTCTTTTCTATATCGGTAAAAGTAAAATAAGATGTTTGTTTCTTTTCAGGTATACGGATATTAATTTTTCAGTTGATTAGATTCAAAAAACACAAACTCACAGACTAATTCTTCATCCCTGAATAATCGGGCATCAATACAGACATCTTTGTGTATTTCGCAAGTAAGTGTGGCATCCGTTAATCGAATTTCAATGAGAGAAGATGAGTTCTCAATAAGGCAATCTTTGTGAAGTCTGATAATCTCTTCGGTAGTTTTGCCGATGTAGAAAGAGATGCACTCGTTTTGAGGTGGTTTTGTAAAGGAAAAGTAGCGGATAAAAATCCGCTGAATAAGACCAGTAAACAGTTTTGACATACCATATAGTTTGCGGGCTTGCTTACCTCCCCTTTGCAAGCTATTATACAATAAAGAAGCGGGAGGACATTTACCTATCTGTCTCAATGGGAGTCGAAGCCCTCGTACACAAACAGGAAACGCCTCCCGCCCCATATAATAAGGCGGGTTCGGCATTCTCGCGTGTTCGTGTGTACTAAAATTTCGACTTTTTTGAGACACGAATTAGCTAAACGCTTAATACCAAAACTATATCTAAATGTTGCCGTAAACGACGATACAAAGATACAGTTATTCTTTTATTTCTTTTTACTATTTAATTTTTTCATAGACAAATGTATAGATTGTTCCAGTTAGTAAAATTACTATTTCAGGTAATTTTATTACAGGTTAATTTTCAGTTGATTATACTTTTAACAAATAAGAGGATTACATATTTATATGAATGAATTATTTGTATATTTGCATCTAAACTATAAATCAGATTATAATATATATATGAAAGCAAACGAAGAACATACTATTCATTTGGGAAATAATGTAAAACATTTGATGAGGGCTTTTCAAATAACCCAAACACAGTTAGCCGAAAAGATGGGTATGCCCGACAGCCATGTATGTAATTTGCTTCAGAAATCCGATATAGATGATAATACACTACAAAAGATAGCGGATGCAATCGGATATGGCGTTAGTCTAGATACAATAAAAAACTACAATCATGAAGATACGATTAGCTATATTATAAACAATTATACTCAAAATGTTGAGAATGGAGGAATAGGAAACTTTAAAAATGATAACAGTTCTACATTTAAAGAAGGAAGCCAACCAACTATTAATCATTATGTAGCGGAACAAGTTTTTGAATTTCTAAAAGAAAATGCAGATTTAAAGGCTGAAATTATGCGTCTTCGTATGAAGTACGAACCTGATGCGGTTGAGAGTGAGTTGAAGAATAAGAAATAACCCCATAAATATTAGCTCCTGAAATCAATTCGGGAGTTTTTTGTTTCAAAGCGTCTTTGTGTAGATGAAATAAATGAAATTTAATATAATGAAGGATTATGTCAAGAAAATATATGTACAAGAAATAGATAGTTTGAAAAATGATATTGAACTCATTGAAAGGATTAATTTATTAAATACTAAACTACAAAAATCAAATTGGGCGTTTGTTTTTCCATTTACAGCAGTCTATGAGATTGGGCATATTGAAAGAGTTATTAATGAAGAGAATTCAGAAACTAAAATTTTTGAATTATTTGCAAAGAAATTTTTGAATTTAATAGATACTATTTCAATTTTAGAGGGATATTTAAAAAAGCGTCCATATATATCAGACTATTCTCATTTGATAGAACAATCAATAACTCTTTGCCTACAGAAAGACTTTGCAGGAGCTATTAGTATAATAATACCTATAATTGAAGGCTCACTAAGGAAGTATTTAGATGTGAAGGGTAAGGATGGTTTGAAGATTATTAATATTAAAGATATCCTTAAAGCAAAAGATTTATTAATAAGTGATTATGTTGAAATAAGTAAAGATTGTTTGGTTGAAAGGCATAAACGTAGTGAAAACGAAGAAACTCTCTTTGACTGTAATCAAATAGAGCAATATGGCAAGTTGTCTAGAAAATATATTTCATTGTGGTTAGAACAGTTTACCAACTATTTATCTAATAATCTATTCTTAGATACCCGAAAAGAAACATCATATGATTTATTAAATAGACACTTAATTTTCCATGGCTTTGAAAGTATAATCTATTATAATTTTAGTAATTATATTCGCTTATTCAATTGTTTGATATTTCTGGCTTGGATATTTAGTGTAACAAGTAGAAATCATTCTATGCTGGTAGATGAAGTTGATAATGAAATTATAAAAAGAAAATGGGTGCAGTATTTAAAAATTATTATTGCTTCTGAAGCACTAACCAAAACAAAAAAAGAAATTTATGGAGATGGTTTAGATGATAATATTAAATTCCTTAATTATATGCCTAAACCAGTAGATAAAATAATGACATTACCAACCTTTCTCGTAGAGCAATTATTAAATGGAACAGAAGTCTTATTGAAAAAATAGAATTTCATGGACTGAAAATTAATAAAGGATTGGATATCAAATAAAAATAACTCTCTTAATTCCATTTATTTATTAATTCTATTTACATTTGTGAAAAAGTGTATAATATGGCAAGTATATATTTTTACAAGGGTAAAGAAAATGTTGTCGATAATAAAGACCAAGAGAAAGATTTAGAAACAATAAGAAAAGACTTATCTAAAGTTTTGGACACAAAGTCCCTTTCCTTTCTATTAGGTTCAGGTTGTTCTTCCTTTTATGATGGAGGAACTGATGTAGGAATACCCACCATGAAACCAATGGCTAATGAATTTTTTAATCCGAAAAAAGGAGGATTTAGCTTAAATGACGATGAAATCAAGTACATAAAAAACGATTTATGTATCAATCTGGATGATGATAGTTTCAAAAATAATATAGAAAGATTTTTAGAAACATTGCATAGTCTTAATTTTTATTTGACGAAGACCGAGTTCCCTCCCAAAGCTGACATCTCTAAAAATGTATTTTATCAACATATTAATGATGATAAAACTAGCTTGCCTGAAATTATTAAAAAAGCAAAGCTTTTTATCCTTAAGAAATGCCTTAATGAAGATAATACAGGAAAGGATAATAATTTAATACTTCTTTATGAAACATTCTATAGAAAGCTTTTATATAGAAATCCCAATCTACCTAAGCCAAATATATTTACCACAAATTATGATTTATACTCTGAAAAAGCTTTAGATAATATCGGTGTTTTATATGCAAATGGATTTTCGGGAGGAATAAATAAGTATTTTAATCCAACTATATTTAACTATGCATACGCTGAACGGATGGAATTATCCCAAAGTAAATGGAATGTAATAGATAATTTCATCTACTTATACAAAATACATGGTTCAGTTAATTGGGTTGAGGATGAAACTATTACTAACAAACTATTTAAAATAAAAGAAATACAAGATACATCTTTCGATAAACTAAAAGATGAGGAAACTTTAATGATATATCCTTCACCTGCTAAACAAAATGCAAGTTTAGGTTCTCCATATTCCGATTTATTTAGAGAGTTTCAGAAAAAATTAATGCAAAATAATAATGTGTTAATCACTATGGGGTATAGTTTCAGTGATGAACATATTAATAACTTAATTTATCAAGCGTTTACAATTCCATCTTTTAGACTCATAGCATTTATGGATGAAAATGAAAGCGCTAAAAAACTGATGAGTCTGGATGACCCACGAATATGGATAGTTGGTGGAGAGATGGATGACAAATCTCAACTTCATTATTTCAATCAAATTGTACAACATTTATTTCCTGATTTAAGTAATGATGAAATTGATGAGAAAATAGAAATGATTGTGAAAAAACTATTGAGTTAGATAAATGAGTAAAGATGATAAACATAGAGTAATTGGTAAAGTTGTAGCAATATCTTCAGACAGATTTACAATCGAACTGTTAAGTGGTATTGAAAATTTCAACATAAATGGATTTGATGATATTCATTATTTTGCACAAGTTAATAGCTACGTGATTTTACCATATCAGAATTACCATATTGTAGCTGAAATTATCAGTATTAGGGAAAGAGATACCATTTTAGCAAATAATATTACAGAGCAAACTCTTAATAAAAGTAAGTCAGTCAAATATTTTGAAGTTACCCCGATTGGTACTATTAAAGATTCGACAGGTTTTAATTTTGGAGTTTCGGTTTATCCTCCCTTATATTCTGACGTTCTATATATAAAAAAAGAGGAATTGGATTCTATTTTTAACGTAGAATACAAAGACATTTTAGTAAATGATGATTATCCAATAAAGAAAGAGAAAATACATGGAAAAAATACAAGACTTCATACTCTATCAATTGGTACGTCTTCTATTTTTGAGAACTATGAAATAAAGATAGATATAGATAAATTTTTTGGTAGTCATTCTGCTATATTAGGGAATACAGGTAGTGGTAAATCTTGTACTATCTCATCCATGATACAAGGATTAACGAAAAAAAATAGTTATAGTTCTGTTGGTGCTTCTTTTATTATTTTAGATGTAAATGGAGAATATCAACAAGCTTTTTCAGAAGTTGAAACTATAAATTCAGAAATAAAAGTTGTGAATTTTAGTATTAATGATGTTGAAGATGAAAGTCCTATTGAGCAATTTTATTTGCCTCATTGGTTCTTGAATATTGATGAATGGGCTTTATTATTACAAGCTAGTGAGAAAACACAATTACCCATTTTAAGAAATGCTTTAGCTTTAGCAGTTCTGTTTAGTGGTGAACATATTGCTATTGAAGGTATTAAAAATCATATTTTAGCCACTTGTATCACTCAAATATTACGAGATGAAACAAGTAGTCCATCCAAAAAAGACAGGATTAAATCTATTTTACAAAAATTCTATACAGATGAAATAAACTTAGCTACTTCATTTAACTTTATGGATGAAGATGGGAATTTACATTCTGTATTTAATAATGGAATCTCAAGAGTTAATTGTACAATTGAAAATTGTCTTTTTATTCATTATGGCGAAATGAAAGGCATATCATTTCTACATCAATATCTTGAACAAAAAGACGAAGATGGTAATTATATTTTCCTTTCAGATGAATTTAAATTACCTAGCTATAAACCAAATCAGAAATTTGATTTTAGTTTATTAGAAGATGCTCTTGATATTGCTATTCTTTACGAAGAATCATATGGGAATAGACAAATTAGAGATTACTGTTCGTCAATGGTAACTCGTTTCAAGAGTTTGCAAGAAAGAGATGATTATAACTTTTTGAAAACAAATGTCCCTAGTTTAACCTATAAGAAATACCGAAATAATTTGCTAGGTATATATAGAAAAAAAGGGATAAATGGATATTTCAAAAAATCACAAATTTCTATTATTGATTTAAATTCTGCAGAAGATGAAATAGTAGAAGTCGTTTCCTGCGTTTTATCTAGGATTATTTATGAGGCAGTAAAATATATTGAACCTAGAAATATATTTCCTGTAAATCTTATACTTGAAGAAGCTCACAGGTATATATCTATTAATCAAGAAAGATTCTTTTTAAGAGCAAATCATATCTTTGAAAGAATTGCAAAGGAAGGTCGGAAATATGGTATGTTTCTTATGATTTCCTCCCAAAGACCAAGTGAATTATCAAAAACAGTGCTATCTCAATGTAGCAATTTTATTGTGCATAGAATTCAGAATCCAGAAGATTTATCACACATAAAGCAAATCACACCTCATATATCTGATGCTGTATTAAAAAGGTTACCATCTATACCCACACAGCAAGCTTTAGTATTCGGACATGCTGTAAATCTTCCTGCTTTATTTAAGGTTAATGAAGCAAAACCTTTGCCTAGAAGTGACAATAATAGCATAAGTAGAAACTGGTTTAGACCGCATGATAAGGTATTGGATATTAAGTTTAATAGGTGATTTTCATCTTCCATACAAAATTATAATCAAGAATAAACCATCAAGACCATAGCCTAACGGTTATTTCGAGAAATCTTCCTTTGCTTCCAGCAAAGAGTATTTCCCTCATAAGTCTTGCTTTGTTTATTCTTTCTTTATGTAAGGTGTATATCAGATGTAAAAAGGGAGAAAATATTATCATTATTTTAGGTTATGATCTCTCATAAATGCACTGACTGTGTGACGATGAACTCCAAAAGTACGAGCTATGTCACTTTGCTTTATATTATTTCTGAGCATTTTCTGAATTTGTAGTTTGTGCATATTGAGTTTAGTATTTTTTCCTTTACTACCTTTAGGTCTACCTAAAATAACTCCTTCAGCACGTTTCTTAGCTAGAGCCTCCTTTGTTCTCTGAGATATGAGGTCTCTCTCAATCTCAGAGGCTAATCCAAAGGCAAAAGCCAAAACCTTACTTTGAATATTATCTCCAAGCTCATAACCATCTTTTACTGTATAAACTTTAACCTCATTCTTCATGCAAAATTCTAGAATACGCATAACCATAAAGGTTTTACGCCCAAGGCGAGAAAGTTCCGATGCTATAATAATATCTCCTGCTTTCATATTTTTTAGAATGATTCCCAATTTGCGATCTTCAGGCTCTTTTACTCCAGAAACTCCATTATCTTCAATCCATTCTGAAATAGATAAACCTAATTGCTCTGCTTTCGACTTCACTCCTTGTGCTTGATTTTGAGCATCTTGCTCATCTGTACTTACTCTTAAATATCCGTATACCATTCTTTTTAACACAAAAGTAATATTTTGACAGGTTAATAAGTACAAATAAAAGGGAGGTTAGAAAAGGACAACTTCTGGTATAAATACATATATCTGTATAATATAATTGAAAAGTAGTCCACTAAAATAATTGAAAAGTATACCACCAGTTCAGTAAAATGTGAGAGAGCATCTAATAAAGCTCTGTATTTT
>JAWDXP010000035.1:0-14160 GCA_032477055.1 Dysgonomonas sp.
GGATTGTAACCGCCCTTTGCCACAGGGGTCGGCTTTCGATGAATACAGGGAAAAAGACTATCTGCGACGTAAAGGCGAGGGCTTTCCCGAGCCGCTATACCCCAGTGCCATAGAAACACCTGAATGGAAAGGGGCTAAAAAGGCAGACAGGAAAGCTTATGCTCCGGATATAAGCAATACTATAGACCCGAATAATGAGACAAATGCGCCAAAGGACTTAGGATAGGAGTAAATACTATATGGAAGATAAATTGAATACAAACAGATAAGAATGCGCGCACAAAACCACAAAAAATCACCCGAAGTTATTAGAAATTATCCGGCTACCTTATCACCTGTACTCTTACAGGAGCACATATCTATTTTTGTTATATGCAGACATCAAATATCGAAGTAGACTAGATTTACCTTCTCCTTCCCCTATTTTCCTTTTATGCTATAAGTATGTCTGGTTTCACTTCCCATTTCTGGAGCTTCAGTAATCATGGATCGCTAAATGATTGCAGATAATCAGGGGCAGATTTATTGGTTTCCCAGAGATACGGATAGAAAAAAACTTCACATCATTTGACCTTAACTTGAGTGATATAGCTATTTTCAATCAGGATTTCATCCCGAATATCTGCCTTATATCTACCATTATTTCAACAAATCCATTCAGATGATCACAACTAAAGAAGCCTTATTATTTCCATCATTAAAAAGACATATGCTACAAGACATAATTATCTGATTAAATCTTACTCCCCCCTCTACTTCTTCTTTTCAAAACTATATGGGTTTCTTCAGAACAGCAATGCTTTCCTCGATCGTCTTGATCTTACTTTCTGCATCAGCTTGTTTTTTGCGCTCATTTTCAATGATCTCAGGCTTGGCATTGGAAACAAACTTTTCGTTACTTAGCTTCTTCATAACTGAGTTAAGGAATCCTTGAAGATATTTCAACTCATCCTCCAGTTTAGCTAATTCTGCCTCCACATCGATATTATTTCCCAATGGTATAGCAAACTCTGTCGTGCCCACCAAGAACGAAGCAGCGGTTGCATCTTTTTCAGTTACAGCCTCTATTTCCGAAATATTACCCATTTTCTTGATAACAGAACTGTAAACATTGTAGAGCGTATCATGTTCGCCATCCGGAACAACCTGTAAGGTCAATTCCTCTTTATTAGGAATGTTCTTTTCCAATCGGATAGTCCTAATACCTGCAATAATGCTCTTTACATCTTCGAACATTGCAACATCCACACCTTTATCCAGAGATGATAATTCAGGTATCTGAGCAACCATAATACTTTCACCTTCTTTTCTTTCTGTCAAGGCTTGCCATAATTCTTCTGTAATAAATGGCATGAAAGGATGTAAAATGCGTAACAATGAATCGAAGTAACCTAGAGTTGCTTCATACGTCTTAGAATCGATAGGCTTCTGGTAAGCAGGCTTAATCATCTCCAGATACCAGGAAGAAAACTCATCCCAGAATAGTTTATAAACCATCATCAAAGCTTCGGATAATTTATATTTACTAAACAAGTCATTGAGTTCTTCTACAGTCTTTGACAATGTAGCTTCGAACCATTCGATCGCAATTGCTGCTGATTTAGGTTGTTCGATATTATTATCTACCTCCCACCCTTTTATCAAGCGGAAAGCATTCCATATTTTATTATTGAAGTTACGACCTTGCTCACATAGAGACTCATCGAAAGGCAAATCATTTCCGGCAGGAGATGTTAACAGCATCCCCATACGAACTCCATCCGCACCATATTTATCCATCAATTCTAACGGATCGGGAGAGTTACCTAACGATTTAGACATCTTGCGTCCTAACTTGTCGCGAACGATACCCGTAAAATATACATTATGGAAACAAGGCTTTTGCCTGTACTCATATCCTGACATAATCATACGCGCCACCCAAAAGAAAATAATCTCAGGAGCTGTTACCAGATCATTTGTAGGGTAATAATAATTTATATCCTCATTATCAGGTTTGTTTATACCATCAAATACCGATATAGGCCATAGCCACGAAGAGAACCACGTGTCGAGACAATCCTCATCCTGACGCAAATCAGACATCTGCAGGTTGGCATTTCCGGTTTTTTCGCGGGCTGCCTCTAATGCTTTTTCATCCGTTTCGCCTACAACAAAGCCTCCTTCGGGTAAATAATAAGCAGGAATACGGTGTCCCCACCATAGTTGGCGGCTGATATTCCAATCCTTAATATTTTCCATCCAATGACGATACATATTCTTGAACTTAGCAGGATGAAATTTGATAGTATCATCCTCCACTGCATCCAAAGCAGGCTTAGCCAGATGCTCCATTTTCAGGAACCATTGCATAGAAAGTTTTGGCTCAATTGGCACATGTGTACGCTCCGAGTAACCTACTTTATTAGTATATGGCTCTACTTTATCGAGCAGTCCTAAATCTTCAAGGTCTTTCTCAATCTTTTTACGGACATCGAATCTGTCCATCCCTTCATATTGAAGCCCATAAGCATTCAAAGTACCATTATCATTGAAAATATCTATCGATTCCAGATTATGGGTTTCACCCAACATATAGTCGTTTACATCATGAGCAGGAGTTACTTTCAGAAATCCGGTTCCGAATTCTGTATCGACATACTCATCTTCGATAACCGGTACTACACGATTTACGATAGGCACGATCACTTTTTTACCTTTCAGATGAGCAGTTTTCTCATCATTCGGGTTTATAGCAACTGCCACATCACCGAAAATCGTTTCGGGACGGGTTGTAGCAATCACGGCATAACCGTCTCCACCATCAACTTTATATCGTAGGTAATACAATTTACCATGTTCTTCTTTATGAATAACCTCTTCATCCGAGATAGCCGTTTGAGCAGCCGGATCCCAGTTTACCATACGTACCCCACGATATATAAGCCCTTTGTTATATAAGTCAACAAAAACCTTAATAACACTCTCGGAACGTTTCTCATCCATTGTGAAGCATGTACGTTCCCAATCGCAGGATGCTCCCAGTTTTTTCAACTGTTCGAGGATAATACCTCCGTGCTTATGTGTCCAATCCCAAGCATGTTTCAAAAACTCCTCACGTGTAAGGTCATTTTTACTGATCCCTTCCGCCGCTAGCTTAGCAACCACCTTCGCTTCGGTAGCAATAGAAGCATGGTCTGTACCAGGCACCCAGCAAGCATTTTTACCCATCATACGTGCACGACGGACAAGTATATCCTGTATCGTGTTGTTCAACATATGTCCCATGTGCAGGATACCTGTCACATTAGGGGGAGGTATGACGACTGTAAATGGCTCTCTGCTATCAGGTTCTGAATGAAACAGATTATTTTCCATCCAATACTTATACCATTTGCCTTCAACCTCTACAGGGTTATATTTACTTGCTATTTCCATAAATGAATATTTTTAGAAATGGCAAAATTACGAAATTGTTTGGATAATAGGGAGGCTTGAATAATTTCTATGCAAAAAATTGTCCATGTTGCATGTTAATTATTAAAACTGTAGTTTTGTCGAAATTTATTTATTTTTTAATTAACATTTTGAGAGTAATGAGAGATTTATTTAGAGTATTATTTGTTGCATTATTAGCAGTTACAACTTTTACTGCTTGTTCGGATGATGACAGCGATGATGATGGAAAAGTTGATAACCTAGGCAAAATTGAAAATTTTTCGGTTAAAGTAGTTGGATCTCTTATTGGTCAAGACACTTACGAATATTCGTGGAAAGGAGTATCCGGAGCTTATTCATATCAGGTATATTACCGTGCTAAAGGCACTACTGAATGGAGTACAACGAACTCATTCATCCCAAATCCTAACAAACCAGGCGAAACAATGACTAACATCATGATGGCTGGTTATGGAAAAGGAGTTGTATATGAAATGAAAATCGTTTCACACAGAGATACAGGTGACAAGATCACGGCTGAATCTGGCATCATAGAATCTCCTGAATTACCAGCAGAATAAGATTCTACTTTACCTATAAATATAGCTCCCTCTTTAGGTCATACTAAAGGGGGAGTTTGTTTTTCTATCTAAGTGCTTGTATTTGAAAAAATACTATAATGGATAATACTATTAACGATTTGAAAAGGAATAGGTAAACAACAGAGTATTTCCTATAACTTAGAGATGATGAGTAGAAGCTTTATTTAAGAGCGAATAAATAATAACAATATGATAACATAAAAAATATGCTCAAGTCAAAATATTATAGATAATTTTGAACTTATAAAAAATAAAGGCATGATATCAAAAGCAGAAGAAATAGAATTCTATAAAACAATTTATATCCTGACTTTTGGGAAAGGATTCCATTATTTTCATTCAAATGATAGTAATACGATATTCGACTTTCTAAAAGAACAGTTTTGGGGAGAAGATTTAAGGTTGAGAATTAATCTTCTCGCAAAACTTCTTTATTTTGATTCTTTAACAAATCCTCAAATAAGTAATGAACTAAAAGTAAAATCAGAGGAGCTTACACAATATGCTAATCACATTCAAGAATAAGCCCTACACCTTTAATATTTTTTATTGATACTGTGGCGTCTTCAGATAAATATCGTCGCATTTTACTTATAAATACATCAAGGCTTCTGGAGGTAAAATAGTCATTTGTGCCCCAAAATTTATTCAGGATATCCTCTCGCAGAACAACTTCACCCTTTTTGTCATATAATAATGTTAATATCTGAGATTCACGAGAAGTCAAATTTTTCTTCTTTGAATTATAATCTAAATAATAAAGTTTAGGATCAAAGATATACTTTCCTATTCTGTACGTTTTCTCCTTAGGTTTTATAACCTGATTATGTTTTAGTCGTATCAATGCTTTGATATGAGCATCTAGCTCCTCAGGTAAAAATGGTTTTTTGATATAATTATTTACTCCCGATTCATAACCGGTTGTCACATCTTTCGATGATTTTTTCGCAGTGGCAAAGATAATAGGAATCTCTGTATTCGATTTTCGGATCTGTTTCACCATGTCTAATCCATTCAAAACAGGCATATCTATATCAGATACAATTACATCAGGAATATAGCTGCCAGCTAAAGCCTGTAATCCCTCTTCCCCATTTGATGCTGTTGTAACTTCATACTCACCGATAATTTCTTCAAGACTACTTTTTATAATATAGCCTAAATTTATATCATCTTCTATCAATAATAGTTTTATCATCTTTTTTGTTAGGTATTATTACTATAAATTCACTATACAATCCTAATACACTATTGATCTTAATATCTCCCTCATGAGCCATTACAACCTGATAAACATAATTCAGCCCTAACCCAAACCCACTAACCAGCTTATTACTACATGAATAAACCCTTTCGAATTTTTCAAATATTCTTTTCTGATCATTTAAAGATATGCCTATTCCATTATCTTTTATTTTTATTGTAGTATTAAAAGCATCTTTATCACAAATAATAGAGATTGTAACATGATCCTTAGAATACTTTACTGCATTATCTATTAAATTATTGAAAGCTTCGTATATATACTCTGGGTCAACATAAATAGCTTCAATATTATTAAACTCTGTTATAATCTGAATATCTTTTTGGGAATTAAGTTTATATTTTTCGATTAAGTTATCGAACAGTTTTACCAAATTAACATCTTCTTTAGACAGGTTTATCCTTTTTTCTTCAAATCTAGCTATAATTAATATTTTGTTCGTGAGTGCTAAAAGATGTTCTCCTTCTTTAGATACAATATCATAATATTGCTTTTTTAATTCTGCCTTATCATCTAATTTACCTCCTTTTAAGGCATTTATACCCATCAATATTGTTGTTATTGGATTTTTCATGTCATGAACCATCGCATGGGTAAAATCCTGCCGGATTTCAGCTATACGATCTTGACGGGTAATGATTTTTATTTGCAGATAAATACAATATATGATAATAAGGGCGAAAACTAACGAAGCAATGAGCAGCATGAACATTTGCTGAAAAATAATCTTGTATGGAGACTCAATACTTACCCGTACCGATTCTGATTTATCAATCTTGATCGGCATCTCTTTAATAAAAAAAGGAGAAGAAAGGTTATGAGTGATCTCTTTTACAATATTCCCTTCATTATCTAATAATTCTAATGAATAATTCAATTCGGCAACATTATCTTTTAAATCTTTATTGAAAATACTATCAAGACTTTCAAAATCGAACATAAATCCGAAAGAAGTCAAATGCTCCTGAAAATATAATGCATTTGTATATGTATCCAATTCTGGATGAGCACCTTTCACAGCCGTACCCGATATTTCTTTTTTGTGTTTATTCTGACGCAAATAAATTTCTTTTTCAATAGAATGAGAGAATATTCCAACAAGTTTATCTTCCATATCTTTTTCCAATAGAGAATACATATTATATAACCATATTCCTTGTAATATAAAGACAGCAATAAAAGCAATTGCTGTAAATAGTTTTATAAAGCGATTATTCATTCTCGATAGTCATTTGTGAGTGCAACACAAATATAATAACATTTTGATAACATTATATAGTCATTTAGTAACATATTATTATTTTTTATTGAATTTACTTTGTAATCATCAAAGTATTAATAACTAAAGAACTCTAAAAATATGAAAACGAATTACGAAATACTAAACTTTCAAATATTAAATAGATCCGAATTGGAGAAAATCAATGGTGGGCAATGGGTATATGATCAAAATGGACTACCAATCTGGATCGGAGATTAATTAGAGTGTTAACAATTATATAACGTAAAGATAGCATTTCGATAACCCGTTCAGACAAACATCTTTCTGATATTTGCATTGCAAAGAGAAACAAAATATAAAATAAAGATACGATTATGAAAATAGCTGATTTTACAAGTAATGATTTCGACTTATTCGAAGAAATGGAGTTGGATTTAATAAAAGGCGGAAGGGTCAAAGATTTTGTAGAAAAAACAGAAGCAGATCACAGATCTATAAGCCAGGAAAGCAATCCATTCTATATGAGAGGCTATAGGTAAAAGAAATATATTGATCAATTATAATTAAGCGTAAACCGAAAAGCTTAGAAAGAGTAGGTAAATTTTTAAACATTTTAAATTATGAAAACTCAAGAAAATGCACTAAGTGTAGTGGAAATGGAAGAATTATTGGAAGCTGATATGGAAGAATTGAAAGGCGGAAGAGATATTAATATTGGCCATAATGAAAAAACATGTAACTGTACAAGTGGTGCAGGAGCTTAATTGACAATAAAAATATTACTCCAAATTATATTGGAGTAATATTTTTTAGAATATATATAAAGATACACCTATGAAAAGAGTAACATTAAATCCCAATTATAGTATAAGAAATGAAATAGGATGTTCTTATATACTACCAGAAATAACCTTTGCAAGAAGGAATAATCTACCCTCAGTGATAGAGATCCCTCCCTTGTATGGACACATCATGTCGAAATTTAATGGAGGAGATTATGATCAAATAATAGATAGTCTGATTCAAGAAACAGGAATAAAAGAATTGACTCTTAAGTGCTTTATAGAAAAAATAATAGAAAATGAGAATCCTTTAGAAATGAATATTGGAGAAGAGGGCTTGTTCTTTCCTGAAAGATTACTGGTAGAAGGCACACATGAAAATAAAGTCGTAACAAGTAATTATTTTAGTTATGCAGATCGATTTGTTAAAAGTAGACCCAATAGTCCATTCTTTTTAAATTTAATGTTTACATCTAAATGTAAAACAGATTGTTCATATTGTTATGCTGATCGATCTAGAAAAGATGATATGGAACTCCCTTTCATCAAAAAAATTATAAAAGAAGCTTATCTCAATAATATAGTTCATCTTCAAATATCAGGGGGAGATATATTTGCATATACTCACTGGAGAATAGTTTTTGAAGAACTTAAGAAATATAACTATAAACCCTTTCTATCAACGAAGGTACCTCTCGACGAAAAAGATATATTATTTTTGGTCGATTGTGGTTTTGAAAGTATTCAGTTCTCACTAGATAGTTTAAAACCAAACATTATTAATAAAATTATTAAAAGAGATGGTCTTTATGTAGATGCTGTACTCGAAATGTTTGGATATGCCTCGAAGCATAAATTCAATATTGATGTCAAAACGGTACTAACTTCCTTAAATGCTACTGTGGAAAATTTGGAATATATGCAATCCGCATTTATCAAATTTACCAGTATTACGTCATGGAATCTTATTCCAGCTTTTTATTCTTCGCATCAAAAAGATTCTAATAATAATCAACCTAGCATTGATCAACTACAAAGTGTATCTGATTATTTAAAAGATAACGAATTTCCTTTTGTTATAAAAAATAATGTTCTAGAAAAAACGGTCAATAATAAGCCCTATGAGAACCAAAGAGATTTTCTAAAAGAAAATAAGGGATGTGCGGCAAATACTTATGCTATGTCAATATTGTCTAATGGGATGGCTAGTATTTGTGAAATGCTATATTATAATAAAAACTTTTATATCGGAGATATAAGAAAGCAATCACTGAATGAAATCTGGAATTCGAAAGAAGCTCTATCTTTATACTACCACAATAAACGGTTAGAAGATTCTAATAAAGAAAGCCCGTGCTACCTTTGCGAAGATTTAAAAAAATGCAAACAAGCTTATATCAAAAAAATCTGTTACGTTGATATTGCCAATGCTTTTAATAATAAATGGGATTACCCCGATCCTCGTTGCCCAAAAGCACCGATACACGACACAAAAAAAGTTATGACATTATGAAAAATTTAGTTTTTGTTTTTATTGCTTTTGTCTTTACTCTACAATTATCGGCAGCTTCGATTAAAGGGAATATTAACAGTGCCGATAATATGCCAATCGCTTATGCTAATATTATTATCATGACTACTGACTCAGTTATGATATCAGGCACTATTTCAGATGAAGATGGCAAATTTGAGATATACAATATAGATAAAGGAGATTATGTTGTAAAGACCTCCTTTATAGGATATCACCCTTCTTATATAAATGTGAAGGTTAATGACAACTTATATCTACCAATTGTGCTTGAAGAAGATGCTAACCTTCTTTCAGAAATTACGATCACTGCAAAGAAAGAGCTGATAAAAGGTACTTCAAAAGGGATTATAGCTAATGTTGGAACGACATTGTTAGGTACCTTAGGTACTGCGCAAGATGTTCTGACTCGCTTGCCTGGAGTTGTGTTGGATAAAGATAATCTTCAAGTATTGGGAAAAGGGGAACCTGTAGTTTATATTAACAAACGAAAACTAAATTCATTATCAGAATTAACAAGTTTACAATCGGAAGACATATCGACAGTGGAGCTTATCACAAACCCCGGAGTAGAATACGATGCAGAAGGAAGATCTGTAATCATAATAAAAACAAAACAAAGATTAGAAGGACTTGCTGTCATGGCCGTAGGAAACTGGACACAACGTAAGTATGCAGGAACAAATAGTAATCTCAATATAAATTACACAAAAGATAAAGTAACATTCTACACTGGTTATAATCTACAATATGTAAAGAGAGATTCGGAAGAATACAGAAATAATAATATAAAATACCAGTCAATCAATCAAGACTACAATAGTAGCTCGTCCTATATTTATGACCGAAAACTCAACATGGTAAACTTTGGCATTGACTGGAATATCAATGAAAAACAAACGATTGGAGCTCAATATCAAGGCAGTTTCAGAAACGGAAGTTCAATAATGAAATCAGAAAAAGAGTTGTATCTGGAAGATCAACTGAAAGAATATAATGATTACCAAAATAAAATAAAAGACAAACCGAAACAACATTTGGCTTATGTTTATCACACAGGACAATGGAGTGATAAGTATAAAACGAATTTAACTTTACAATACTTAAAAAACACTTATAAAAGATATCAAGATATATCAGAGTTTATAAATAATGCAACAAGAGATACTATTAATCTTGTTAGCGATAATACTTATGATTTATATTCTGCACAACAGAGTAATGAGATTAAAGTCAATGATAATAGCAACTTAACAGGAGGAATAGAATTTAATTATATATCAACAGCAAACCGACTGTGGGGCCCACGAAATCAAGTAAATAGAGAAGATTACAGAAATAAGGAAACACGTTGGGCTGGATTTGTAAATTACAATACAAAATTGAAAAATTTCACTCTTGATGTGGGACTAAGGTATGAGTTTGAAAAACTCCAGTCGGACAGTACTCAAATAGAAGTGTTGAATAGAAAAACGAACAAACTATATCCCAATATGACGATATCTACAACGATTGCTGATTGGACACTATCTTTGATAGGGAATACTCGTACACGTCGACCTTCGTTTTCTGAATTGAATGGAAATTTCATTTATATCGATCAGTATAATATACAAAAAGGAAATCCATCTTTAAGAAACGTCAATATCTATGAAGTCGGACTACAAGCTACTTATAAAATGTTTTATGCTTACTTAGAATTCTCTCATCAAAAAAATGCAATCGGACAGTCTGTTCAGCAAGAGGTTGGTGATAATGGTTATGTCTATTCAATAGCTTTAAGTGAAAACTTTAACAAGGCCCAAGATTTGTCATTAATCTTGAATTACAACAATACCATAGGTATTTGGAATGCAAATTACACTTTCTTAACAAATAAACCATTTTTTAAGAATGAATTTATGGGAAGTATGAAATCATATAATACTATGGCATTTAAAGCACGTGCATTTAATGATTTTAATGTATTCAAGAATTATACACTATCAGCTAATTTATATTATGATTCGCCCAATTACTGGGCTTTAACATATAAAACTACATCTACATTTGTTGCAATGGAATTTGTTTTAAGAACATCCTTCTTGAATGACAATTTAAGAGTTAGTGCCGGTATCTTTGATCCCTTTAATATGGCAAAAGAAAAAGAATTTACCCGTTCTATTTATTATTCCAACTCTAATGGAAAAGATATAAACAGTATGAGATCTTTTGATCTGACTCTTACTTATAAGTTTAATAATTATAAGAATCGCTCCAAACGAGTAAATTCGAGCGATATTAATAGATTCTAATATAAGATGAGCAAGTTTCCTATATATATACAGCATGATGCAATGGACTGTGGTCCAACGTGCCTCCGTATGATTAGTTCATATTATAGAAAGGAATATTCTCTGGATATTTTGCGGGAATATTCTTCTATAGGTAAAGAAGGAGTATCATTATTGGGTATAAGTAAAGCGGCAGAAAGAATTGGCTTTCGTACTTTAGGTGGTAGATTTAATATAGATAATTTCATAGAGAAAGCGCCTCTTCCATGTATTGTTCATTGGAATCAAGAACACTTTGTTGTAGTTTCGAATATAAAAAAGACAAAAAAAGGGCATATTATCTATGTGGCAGATCCAAGTGCCGGAATGATGAAATATACAATCCCAGAGTTCTTAAACAAATGGATCAGCTCTAAAAAAGGGCAGGAAGAAAAAGGGGTTGCTCTTTTACTGGAGCCAACTAATAATTTTTACGAACAAATTGATAATGCAAAAAAAGAAAATGACAAAGTACATTTCCTGAGTGGATATCTTCATAAATACAAAAAATTCTTCTATCAACTTCTTCTGGGTTTATTTGTAGGCAGTCTCCTACAATTAATATTTCCTTTTCTGACCCAAGCAATAGTTGACAAAGGTATAAGCGGTAAAAATATCAATTTTATCTGGCTTATTCTTATCGCTCAATTAATGCTTTTATTAGGTCGTACTAGTATAGATTTTATCCGCAGGAGGATATTACTGCACATCAGTACAAGGATAAATATATCGTTAATATCAGATTTTTTTATTAAGCTAATGAAGCTTCCCATGAGCTTTTTCGATACTAAGCTACATGGTGATTTGTTACAAAGAATTGAAGATCACACCCGGATAGAACGTTTTTTGACTGCGCAAAGTCTGAATTTATTCTTTTCTTTATTCAATTTCTTTATTTTTGGAATAGTTCTTTTCATTTATAACCTTAAGATATTCACCATATTTTTAATCGGAAGCTTATTATACGGTTTTTGGATATCATTCTTTTTGAAAAAAAGACGTATACTGGATTATAAATATTTTGATCAGCAAGGGAAAAATAAAGCTAAAACATATCAGATGATATGTTCTATGCAAGAAATCAAATTGCAAGGATGTGAACAGCATAAACGTTGGGAATGGGAAGACATACAGGCCGATCTTTTTAAGGTGAACCTTGAATCGCTTTCGCTACAACAAACCCAAGAAGCAGGAAGTATTTGCCTGAATGAGTTGAAAAATATTTTGATTACAATAGTTGCTGCTACAGCTGTTATAAATGGAGAACTCACACTCGGAATGATGTTATCTACACAATATATAATAGGTCAGTTAAACTCTCCGATAGAGCAAATTATGAACTTTTTATATCACTGGCAAGATTTAACAATCAGTTTTGACAGAATGAAAGAAATTCATAATAAAGAAGATGAAGATAATGAATCAAGACTAATAAATACCATACCCCAAAACACTAAAAACAACATTCAGATTAGGAATGTAGATTTCCAATACGATGGGTCTTTGTCTAAAAAAATATTAAACAATATAAATTTAGATATTCCGGAGGGGAAAATTACAGCGATAGTAGGATCAAGTGGAAGTGGTAAAACAACTTTAATAAAACTTTTATTGGGAAATTATTCTCCTAATGAGGGATTAATATCTGTTAGAGACTTATCTCTCGATAAATTTAATCTCACATGGTGGCGGACTCAATGTGGTGCAGTGATGCAAGACGGATATATCTTCTCCGACTCTATTGCCCGAAATATTGCCATCTCTGATGATACTGTTGATCTAGAAAAATTGCATAATGCCGCACGTATAGCAAATATACATGACGATATTATGAGATTACCACTAGCTTATAATACTGTCGTAGGAGCAGACGGGCAAGGAATAAGCCAAGGACAGAAACAACGGATACTAATAGCGCGGGCTGTATATAAAAACCCGCAATTCATATTCTTAGATGAAGCAACTAATGCCTTAGATGCCAATAACGAAAAAATAATAGTAGAAAACCTGAATGAATTTTATAAAGGAAAGACTGTGGTTGTAGTCGCTCACCGTCTAAGTACGGTAAAAAATGCCGATCAGATTATAGTTCTGAATAAAGGTGAAATCATTGAACAAGGAAGCCACGAAGAATTAGTTCAATTAAGGGGAGGATACTATAAGCTAATAAAAAATCAACTGGAATTAGGAAATTAGATAAAATAAATGCCATGCCGAATAGCAACTCAAATAAAGATATAGAACTACGCAGTGAAAAAGTACGCAGTATCATAGGACAGATACCTCCAAGGTTATTGAGAATCGGTATATCCATAATCTCATTGGTGGTGATACTCGTCTCTATCGCAGCTTACACTATTCCTTATCCTGAATATCAGCCCATTTCTATAACATTATATTCAAATCCTAACTATCAATTTGAAAAAGCTCATCGTTCTGGAATTATGTTTATTGATACAAACAAAACTCAAGTATTACTCAATGAACAAATCGGTATTTTAAAGACAGGAGAAGATTCTATTGTATATAAAGCAAAAGCGAATGGCAAAATTCTATATAATTGTAATAATGGAGATTATCTTGAAGACAAAGACATTATTTTTTCAATCATCCCTGATTCGATAGATTCAATATATGGTATATGTTACCTTTCTTCTGATCAATTAAAATATATCCGTGAAAATGATAGCATAGAAATATTATTGAATGATAAATCTCTTAAATCTAAAATTTCCCAGATTTATCCAATAAATAAAATAGACAACAATGAAGTTTCATATAAAGTGAGAGTTAGTTTCTATGACACCACCAATATACATAATCATTTAAACAACAAAGAATTGAAAGGAAGCATTTTAATTTCCAACACACCAGTACTAAGAAAAATATTGCATCTTTAATTGTTATTCCTAATAATCCTGCTTTACCTAGTAAATATAGCTCCCTCTTTAGGTCATACTAAAGGGGGAGTTTGTTTTTCTATCTAAGTGCTTGTATTTGAAAAAATACTATAATGGATAATACTATTAA
>JAWDXP010000036.1:0-9566 GCA_032477055.1 Dysgonomonas sp.
AGGGTTATATCTTCAAAATCTGCTGTAACCGATTTCATTTGTCACCTCCTTTCATTTCCACGGTAAAAGAAATAAACATATCATCGTTTGATGCAGATAATGCACAAGACTTGTCCGACTGGCGGTAAATCTGGCGGAACTTTTCATTTTTGAATCGGGGATCATTGATAATATCCAGAAAGCGGCTGATATTAAATCCTATTTCCGATAAAGTTGTGTTTGTGATCTTCTCACGGAAAGGTGTTACGACCTTTTTAGACTTCTTTCTTGTTTTCATTTTCTCTTAGTTTTAGACATTTATAAAAAAGAACAGCCACACTACCTGCTGTCTAAGTATCTAAGAGATGACTTGCCAAGGTCATTACAACACATGGCACAGGGTGTGACTGTATATCATTGATATTTTACGTACAGACATAAAAAAAGCCGAACACTTCCGGCAGATGTCTGCCATCTCTTAAAAAATACTTAGACAGCACAAATATGGGAATTATTTTCGGAATAAATCAGCAAATAACCTAAAAAATGAGATTCTCCATTACTCTTCATAAATACGCACGGTACGAAAATCAACCTTATTAACTTTTGTGCGACCTTTTCCATGAGTATATTCCATTAATTCCGGTAACAATTTTTGCCCGTTAATAATTACTAGTTCATCAGTTCTGAAAGTAAGCAAATCATATTCGTTCATATTGAGCTCGTAAGTAAGTCTATGGAAAGAGTGTCTGAGTACCTGATCATATTCTTTCCAAAAAGTTTTATATAAACCGGATTCTCCTCCAAAAGTTAGATCGAGATTACCCATAACTTTGCCATCAGCATCATACCGGTGCATCGTTCCCACTTCAACAAACTCGGAATCCCCCCGACCGGATTGAATCTTTGTAACAGAATAAAAAGCGGACATAATCCGGCAACTACCGGGATTTTCGGTCTTTTCCGAAATAGTTGTATTACCATCTTCGTCTGTTATCATTGTTTTTATGGTAGTGTTCATATGTCTTCGTTCACCGATATACGGAAAAGATAAGAAGGGTCCGATAGTTGTTGCATATCCTTCTTCAACCTCAGAATTTAAGATGAAACCTCTAATTAGTGGCGTATATTGAATATTACTGGTATGTTCTTCGTATTCCACATCAGTTCCTTCATGATAATGATCGAACATCGCCCTGACTACGAACCTCCATTCTCTTCGATATTCTTCTAATTCCTCATACCAATAAGTATAAAATTCATATATCGCGCAGAAACTTGTAATAAAATAATATCCATCAGCATAATTATCTTGATCTTTAGGATTAGGAAGGTGATCTAGATATCCTTTAATTTCACCATATTCACGTTCAAATTTTTCATATGTATCAATAGATATATCAGCGAACTCTATATCACGTTTATAGCATAACTTAACCTGTTTAGGAGTAGAATATTCTATATCGGGTTCTTTAGTAACTTTAGACGAATAATCTTTTTTAGGTAAGCTGTTTAATATATCTTTCCAAAATAATACATGGACACTTTTATGGTCCTCCGAAACAAAAAACTCACATCCAAACCTATGCCTTACCGTGTCCAAATATTCCTGTATGGAACAGGTCGGTACTAATTGCGAGTAATCAAGGGTAGATCTGACTATAGCATCTGCAGTATTATTCATTAGAACCATTCTGCTCAAATCCGGATCGGTATCGAAAATAGATTCTTTGAGATCATAACCAAAATAGTTGAAAATACGCCTTATAACATAATTTTCTCTCAAAAATGGTGTTATCCCATAGCCTTTAGGAACTTCAAATTCTTCTCCACTGGTTTTCACCGTAAACGGGTTGCGACCCCTGAATATCTTATATTTATTTCCGAACAAGTCTGTATCATAAAAAGCATCATTATCGTGCGTCCGAGTAAAACTTACTCTTTCATTCAAAATGTTATAAACCGTATACTCAATTGTCTTTTCAGGACGACCCGAAGTTCTGGTATGAATATAATTTTCAACACCTACAGGAAATAAATGAAAATCGTCTTCAATCTGGTCGAAAGCCACCAATTCCATATATTTGATCATCCTGTCAAACTTATTACTTATAGTCTGTCCTGGAATAATGAAGGAATCAGCTTCCCTTTTTATTTGGAATGCTGTAGACATAGTAATTTCTTGCATCTTGGTATACATACGTGCTTCATCAAGTAATAAGACCGAATCTATCCCGCCGTCACCCATAGATGACATGATCTCAAGTACTGCTTGTTTAACCATAACTCCCGATTCAATAATTACAGGGATTTTTTTACGGAGTTTTCCACAGCGATCTATGCGGTTTGGAAAGCCCATATTTTTCAAATTATTTGGACTCATGGGTACATTAACCGGTAACGACATCGAACCCTGATCGGTAAGCATTGGATTCGTTATCTGAATATTTAATTGGGTATCAGGACGAAGGTCTAAATATTCGTCCCGGTTGATTTTTATGTTCATAATAGTGATAATATTTATCGCCTTCGACCTAAATTTCGTGCATCATTGGCTTTTTTCTGCCATTTTTCAAATTCATATATATTGAAGTCAAATTCTTTATCCCGAAGTTCTTTCATTGTTATAATAAGTTCCTTTAATAATGCTGGTTCAATAACTGTATTATTATTGACCGGTATGGGAGATTTATCTAACTCATCATATTTACCGACTGCTCTCTGTGGGATTTTTCCGGAACGAACATCTTGGATTGCATTCACTATCAACGGATAGTTAATATGTTTCTGGAGTGCAAGAAAATCGGGGTGAGAAACTACAAGTTCACTGCCTTGCTCACCCATCAGCGTCGGCCGGGTAACAACACCGGTTGTTGCAACGCCGGCATAAGGTACGTCCCGATACAGTTTACCGTCCTGTTCGCCAATAACATCATATTTGCCTGAAGCTTTTTGACTGACTACCCTTTGTTGTGTTGTTGTGGACTGTCCTCCAATGGAAGAAGAACTTCCTCCTTTGTTATTTAAAAGACCTTTTAGTGCAGCTTTAGCTGTAGCAATAGCTGCTGTAATTACACCGGTAAGCACTGCAGCTGTACCAATACCTAAAAATCCTTTAGATGCAACCTGATTAGCTGTGGTCTGTCCGATCGCACTTACTCCAACAGCAGTCACTTTTGCTATTTCTGCATTAATAACCTGAGAAAGAACATCAAATAAAATATCTAAGGCTGATCCAGCAAATGCCGACAACAGACTTTCCTGATTGCCTATCGCATTACCAAGTGTGCTTCCCATTGATTCTCCATATTGGGCAAATTGTTGTGTCCGGCGTTTATATTCATTTACATACAAGTTGGTCAATCCGAGTTCTGCTTTTTGAAGATCATTTATTACTCGCTGAGATTTAATGCCTAAACTATCTCTAGCTTGAGCTTCTTCCTTCAGCAATTCAATTCTTTTTCGCTGAAGAGCAACTTCTGTATTATAGGCTTGTTCATCAGAAATAATCCCCATACCTTTATTAAAGACTAAAGCCTGCTCTTCTTCGGCAATTTTCTGCTGCAGCTGGGCTTTTCGATCAGCAAATTCTTCTTCGAATTTTTCTTCTCCTGCAGCTTTGAGTTTGGCTTTAGCATCTTTCCGTATTTTAACAAGATTGTCTTGGTGTTGTTGCTCCAATAAAACGAATGCATCATATTTTTTCTGAAGTGCATTCCGCTCATTTTCTGTCTCTGCTAGCGCAATCTTCATCTGAAGTTCCTCTTTGGAAGCTCCGAAAAGCTTTAAATCACGTAAGCGATTCTCATAGGCGATTTTCTCTTTTTCTTCAGGGTTGGCATCCAGGATAATTTTCTCAAGGGCTTCTTTATGCTTAATGGCATCATCCAGTTGCTTTACACGTAGATCTGCAATTTGCTTGGAGATATCGGATTTTAATTCTTTATCCGACACTTTTTTAAGAAATTCGACAAGTAGGTGTTCACGTAAAGTATAATAGGACTGCTCTTGAACAAATAGTTGAGCTTTATAACCACTTTCCGATTCGATCTCATCACTTTGATACTTTTTCTTTATCTCAAGTAACCTCTCCTGATGTTTGGTTTCGAGATTTTCAAGAAGTAGATCTAACGCTTTTTTCTGTTTAGAGGCTTTAGTGTCACCGCTAACGGTTGGTGTGAAATCAGTACCATCGACACTGCTGCCATCATCACCGATAATAGAGCTTAACTGGGTAGCATCTGATATTATACCTTTGAACTGATCTTCAACTTTCTTTAATTCTTCTTGAGTCTGATATACACGAGAGGCAATACTTGCCGTTTGAAGATAAATACTTTTAGGATCCCAGAATCCGAACTTTTCATTCAAATCAGGAGATTCTTTGTCCACAACTTCTTTGATAGCATTGGTTAATTCGACTACTCCAGTTTTACCTTCAGCTATAGATTTATCGATGGCTTTGTGGATATTTTCACGAACAACATTAGCTGCTTCAGTACTGAAGGAAGATCCTAATTGTTTCTGTAACATAGAAACAACTTCTTCTACTTCTTTAATTTGATTCTTTATACCATCGGTTTGTATGGTATCTGTTGCAGCATTTTTTATCTTAAGGGCGATACCTTCTCTTATTTTAGTATTGACCAGTTCTTGTGCTCTGGCAATATCAATAAGATTGCCTTTCTCGTCAACTAATCCTTTTAGATAAGGTCCGTATTTTTCAATAATTTGCTCTGTTAGTTTTTTGCGCTCTTCTGACTGAGGATTAGTTCTTTTAAGAGCTTCAAACAATTTATTGGCTTCGCTTTGCTCTCTTGCTAATTCCCCATTTAATTCCTCAGTTGCTTTTTTTATTGCCTTTTGTGCAGTAACTACCTGGTTCGTTTTATAAAGCAGATACCCAAATGCTGCCACTAAACCTAATACTGCAGTAGTCATCAATCCGGCAGGATTTAATTTACTTACAACTTGAAATGCAATTAATGCTTGGCGTGCTTTGGTTATATTCCCTGTAAGCAGGTATTTTGCGGCAGATAGTAATGAAACTACTGAAGTATATGCTCTTGCAGCCGCATTGCTTTGTGTCATTGATGCAGCATACAATCTTTCTGCAGCGGCAGCGCGTGTGGTATTTCCAGTAGATAAAGCTTGAGCTAATGCTTTTTCCGCTAGTCGCATTTTGCTTATCGCCTGTAACGAATTATTTATTGTTTCCCAATATATAGTGAGTTTGAGACCTGCATTATATGCTGCTATTGCCCCTACAACCGTTAATATTGCTTTCCCGTTATCAAACAAAAATCCGGTAATGGTCGATAAGATCTTTATTAGTGAACCTCCGGCTACTAATCCATCTTTGACAATAGGCGCAAGACGGCTTCCTAATTCATAGATATAATCCTGAAGTATTTTCTTTGACTTATCCAGTTGTGCACCAAAGGTGTTATTCTTTATATTGAACTCATTTATAACAGATGTCCCTTCCTTGAAAGATGCATTCGAAAGATCAAGTAACTCCCTGAATCGATCGGCATTTTCAGAGGCAGCTCCTATAACCTTATTCACCCCATCTGCATTAACCTTCAATTCTTTCAGGGTTTTCGACGTATCAGTGGCACTCATGCCTTTCATGCTTTCCGAAAACTTCAGGAAGAATTCAACAGGATTAGTGTTGATCAGGTTTTCAACTTCTTGTTTCGATATTTTCATTACCCGTGCAAAGCCTGCTGTATCAGTCGATGCTTTTTGAAGCATTATACTGTAAGCACGAGAGGCAACTTCCGCTTCAATCCCAGATTCTTCAAAAGCAGCTCCCAAAGCTAAAGTGTCGGCTATCGATGGTTTTAGGGCGGCAGGCATAGACCCTATGCGCGTTGTAAAATTCGCAATATTTACTTCCGATGCTACACCATTAGCTCCGAGTTCATTTATGGCGGATGCTATTGATAGGTATGCTTTCTCCACACCCATCTCCTGTGTCTCTTTAAAAAGAAATTTGAGCTTACCCAGTGTATTTGCTATTTCACTGGCTCCTCCGGAGAATGAATCGCCCAGAGCAACATTGGCAATATCCATAGCTTTCACAAAGTCCAGCACTTCATCTTTAGCTATGCCAATCCGCCCGGCTTCTTCAGCGATATCATTTAACCCGGTTGTAGTGGTTCGGGTATCTATTTTCTTAAACTCCTCGTTCATCGCTACCACTTTTTCACGGGTTTGCCCGGTAGTCTTCATTACATCGGCAAACTTATCATCCAGTGTAGCGAAATCGTTTACTGCTTTGTCTAATATAATTGAACTAAGGAATCCTACTACTGCGACTTTTAAGCCATTTAGTTTTGAACTTGCCCGATCCCACATTGTTGCCTGTGAGCCCATTTCTCCCTGCATTTCGCGGGTAACGTTAGCCAATTCTTTTTCGACAGCCGTCAAAGCTTCCAGTTTAGCCTTGTATTCATCCGTGTCGCGGGTTGTCTTCTTTAGATCTTGACGAAGCTGATTTCTTACCGAAAGCAATTCGGCTTCTGTCGCTCCGGAGAGATTTTTCAAAATACGTTCGGTTTCCTTCAGTTTCTCCTGGTATCGTCCATAGGATGTTGATAATTGTTGTAACGCTTTTTCGGTACGAGCATATTCGGGAGTATCTTTCTTCCCTTGTGCGTGTAGCTCCTGGAGTCTGTCTCGCAACTTTGACATGCGGGTTTCCAGATCCTTCGACTTTTTCATCGCATCAGAGCTGTCGATGTAGATCTTTATGCTTCTGTTTAAATCCTTTGCCATATTAATTTATAAATAATGTGGTTGTATCGATAACAAGACCTGCCGAAAAATCGGAGACAAGATCTGCTAACTGTAGTAATTCCTGCTCTACAACCGGGTCGAACCATTCTTTGGGTTGTCTGCTTCCGGTTCCCATTTTGAATAAGCTATCTGGATTGGTAGACATACGTTCACCCTTCAGATTGAACCATTTACTGCCTTTGGTTCCGCCTTTACCGCGTCCTGCTCCCTTATGTACATAAACGCCCTCCCGGACAAATGTAAATCCCACACGGTTGGCTTCTTTCGCATATTTGCGATCGTAATATACTTTGGGCTTGATACTGTCAGATAAAAGGAGGTCACGATCTATTAAGGACTTTACACTGGCCTTTAGTTTAACCGATGTGTTTTTACCCCAATCTTTTACATTGTCATTATATTCGTTTAGCCGGACAAGATCTTGTCTCCGGGTAAATTTGTCGGATTCGGATAGACTCTCTATCGATACTTTAAAAGGCAGATTGAGCCGGCTACTCGCCGATGGGCGACGTCGACGGGCATTCAACATCTGAACACTCAGGTTATTCATTAATCCCATAGAGCCGGATTTATCTCGTAGTTAATACCTTGATTGAACGAAAAACTGACAAGTACTCCATAGTAATTGTTACGGATAGGACCGAATCCTTTCATCAGGAAGCTGGCAGGATCGAGTAAGTCCATTCCTTTTACCTGAACGTGATAATCGTACATCATTCGTGCGATCACCTGCATGGCTATTTGCTTGCAGTGCTGTTGTGCATCGAAAATAGAGCTGGATTTCCCGCTTTTAGTCTGCTCGATAATGGCAAACAGATAATAAGGTTGTTCCATTAATGAATCGGAGTTTCTCCAATCGAAAGAAGATTCAGTTCCATCGATAGCTATAAACAAGACACCGCTTGCTGACGATATCCGTTCATTCAGGGAGGGCAGATCGTCCTGTTCTGTTGCTTGAAAAAAGCGTTTCTTTGCTTCGGTATGCTGTATCGGTCTTAGCTTGCGGGCAATATCCTCGCAATATTCGTAATGATTGTATTTATCCATAATCAGCTAGTTTATGGGTACAAAAAAAGCCCGCCGGAGCGAGCTTCTAAAGGACAATATTATAGGTGTCACATTTTTACCATCGAAATAGGCATAAGAAGTAACATCATCATCTTTCGATAAATTGTTCCACTGCAGATATTTTTGAAATAGAGCGTTGGTGCTCCATACTTAAAATGATTTATTATTAAGGTAAAAATAACGAAATTATTCCAGCTTTAGTCATCGGACAAATGATTTTATATCATCCTTTATTAATATCAATTTTTCTAATAACTCTGAAATTAATTCCTTTTGATCCGGATCATACATCATGGTACGAATTAAACAGTCCTGAATTTCATTTAAATAGTTTAGATATCGCTCAGGATCTGTTGTATCAATACCTGTACCGGGATTTTGCCAACGTTTCAATACTTTAAATAATTTCTCATCAAGATATACACCATTCAGTTCTAAACTTTTTTTTCTAAAATTACAACAGTCTACGATTATACACTTGTCCATATCTAGTATTTATAATAATAGTAATCATATTTTTTTAGTAAATGTAGAAAACAAATGTATCTGTATGTATAAAATTAATCTCATTTTTTCTCTTAGTTCCTTGTTAAATTTAACCTTATAAAGTTAAGTTAATCAATTAATTCTTATCAAACTTCTCAAAGTCCCATAATTCACTAATATTCAATATTATATTATTGCTATTATTATAGACATATGTTAACCGTTTAGAATTATTAACTTTTTTGATTAAAATATCCGACAATATCTCTCAAATGAGGTTTTGCCATTTCTAATAATTCCTCCAACTCTTTTTTTAAATTTTCATCCATATCATTTGACATTTGAATACGATTGTACAATGCAAAAAACACCTTTTCAATAACAATATGGCTTTTACGTTTGATTATATATTGGGCATAACTTTCCCGACGAACATACTTCAATCTTCTCCTCCTATCTCATTAACCTAATTATATCTTCAAAAACAAAGAAAATATGAAATAGAATATATCACAACTTATATAAGTTTTATTTGTCTTTTTTGATTTTTTTCTAATAAAAAAAGTATCTTATACTTAAATAAGATACTTTTTTCAATAATTTCTGAAATAAATTACTCTTCTGGTAATAATTTAAACAATTCCGATAGCCGGCTATAGGCAAATTCTTTCTCTTCTTGTGATGATTCTCCTTTATAAATAATATCGAGTAAATCTTGAGCTTCACTTCTGTTCATAATGATGTTGTTTTTTTAATATCAGTAATTTTAGATCATCTTTGATACATATTAATTTCATTAGTATTTCGGCAATGTTTTCGACCTTGCTTTCCTCCATCATCACTCTGGTTAAGTAATCCTGCGCCTCATTTAAATATTCAACATAGCGTTCAGGAGTGGTCGGATTATATTCAGAACCTGAGTTCTGCCAGCGCTTCAATGTCTCTAACGCAGTATTTGACAGCAATATACCATTTATTTCCAATATATTATCCATTCCGGCCTCCCTTCTTTTTTATAGTAAAAGAGATAGACACATCATCCGAAGTGGCGAGTAAAGAATATAATTCGTTTGAAGAATACACATCGAGGGTGTATGAAGCTGACGTAAACATGGGATCGTTTATCATACTCAGGTAACTGCCAATAGTTAGGGTTATATCTTCAAAATCTGCTGTAACCGATTTCATTTGTCACCTCCTTTCATTTCCACGGTAAAAGAAATAAACAT
>JAWDXP010000037.1:0-7607 GCA_032477055.1 Dysgonomonas sp.
GTCACGCTGAAAATGCCGGCCTTTGAATGGGTTCATGTGCAGCTCCATCAGCAAAAGGGGATGATAAGTTTATCACCACCGACTATTTGCAACAGTGCCTCCTCACGAGGATCCTATCCTGCATTCTGTTCAGGAATGACAGCATCATATAAGAAGTGGATTTGTCCCTATATTTCCAGACAACTGTTATTCCTAAGACATCAATCATCTGTTCTCCAGTGACTAATCTAAAAACCAGCATCAAAACTATCACTTATTTAAGTGATATTAGTTGTATGAAGACTCAGGAGAGCCAACCTACACTACTCTCTTGCCTTACTTCTTATCTGCAGTTAACGTTCATGTTCAATTTGACAATTCAGGTATCTCGTTGTCCCGGGAGTTAGTTTCCCCTGAAAGGGGAATTATGCGATCACACATGTAGCACATTATTATTCCATTATTAACGGTCTTTATTATGGCATCGACTTTTACTTCTCGCTTTGTTAACGAGTAATTTTAAGTTAAAATCTACTATGTCGTTAGCAAATTCAACTATATCCATAGGTAACACCTCATCAATACAATAGCTGGCTGTATGCAGCTGATGTGTACATTTCACGTTAGATCTTCCCAGCAATTATTAAGGAGGTGTACTATTTTTACTCTATAGATATGATGCTTTGTTTGCTGATTAATAATCAACGACTCTCACAGCTGGAGTATTTTTATTCATTTCATTTATCCATGCCGGATGTTTGTTATGTTTCTTTTGTCCCAAAAATATTGTTGGCGGTATTATTATTTTGTTGTTATCTGATAATGCAGCCCTGGAACCATCAAAAAAAACAATATTGTTGTTATTGGTGTGGTAAGCACACACAGAAAACACAGCCCCAATAGATTGAAGAGTGCCTGTATTGGATGTTTTATACGTATGGAACGGTATTAAAAAGTAGCCGTGCAGGCTTGTCCTGATCACCATCCCTGAAAGGGTTTCAGAAATAATCAATCTTGAGCTATTATCAAGCATATAATGCAATATATTAAACCTTAGCCCATCTATTCTTATGTCTGTATGCTCAAGCATATCTTTATACTCACGCTCTGAATACAACCTTACATTATTATTACTATTAATAATTAATAATGCACTTACAAATAATATCACCACAGAAAAATAATATGAAAATCTCATTGTGAAAAATAGCATTTGAATTTATTACAAATAAGAGCAGATCCCATGTCATCGATGAAAACAGAACCTTCCTGATATGAGGTATACTCGGCAACCTGAGAGGTCATTTTCGAACTTGATATGATCAATGCCCCGTTATCCGTACGCCAGTGCTTTATGTTATTAGTACATATAGTCAATCCCAAAAACACCCCCGAAAACATGCTTAAACCAATGGTTATAAAGGATAAAGCCTGGCGAGAGTATAACAGATTACGTGTATTTTTTCGTGTTTTACAGAAATCTTCAGGTTTGTTTTCTGCCCCCCCCTCAATAAAATCTATTTCTAATATACCGGGAAGTAGTGAATATCCTTCACCTTTATGAGTTTTTATTACTTCATTATACCCTGCCTTTTTCAAGATATCCCTGATATGTTTTATTGCCACGGGAAGAGATGTCGGAGATACAACTCTTCCTGGCCAGCATTGTTGTATTAACTCATCTCTGGAGATAGTTATACCTTGTCTCTCGTAAAAATATCTTATCAGAAGGCACTCGTTTTTAGATAATAAGTTAGGTTCTCCTTTTATTATTATTAAGTTCTTTAATGTATCGACGCGAATCTCATTACCTGAGTTTACTTTATTCATATCTGTCCTTCTTTAGGGTCAGGATGAGCGAGGGGGTGAATATTAAGAAAACTCCCTCCGCATGTCGAGAATTTTTTTTGCGCGCTCATTATTTTTTATTATTTACCGAAATCAACATTCCCCACATTGATAGTTACCAGACTAATTATAATTATGTAGAGGTATGCGGTGCTAATGCTCTTTTATTATTTCTCTTTACGCCATGGTGCTATAAATAATCTGCATTAATAATGCTTTATTGCTTGAGTTGATTGTGAAAAAATGATGTTGTACCCGGAGAATGTATGTTCAATGGGAGATGAAAATGTGCGAGTATAGTGACTTGTTTAACACACTGCATATGGTGTTTTTATTCATAATTTATATCTGCACGATTAAATATATAAAGAATGCAATTATTCTTCGTGAGTTTTTGTTGGGGAATAAACACTCAGTGCGCAGACAAGTTTTTTTTGAAACCCTCAGGAATTTTTTACGCACTAATCTAAGTTATTGCATAATTATAGCCCTGATAATTAGCGCTTACACATGTCTTATGATGATACCTCTTGTTACAGATTTTTTCCTGGTAGAGTAAATAATACATTTTCTCTGACGACCAGACAGCCCCTCCTGTTCTTGAAGCAAATTAAAGAACTCCATCGTTTGCTTGATAAGAAAACGATGGAAATAAACTGCTTAAAGAGGCCGTTGAATATGGACGTACAAAAAAGTAAGTTGTGCACGTCCCCTTATTGTTCGGGGGATGGGAAGTAAGTTTCGTCAGTCATTATCTCCGGAGCCGAGTACACTGCAGTTCTCCACCGATAACAGATGTACTCTGTTATCGGTGGAGAACTGCACCACATATGGTTATCGCGAGGTATCTGGCTACTGAAACACGCCTGTTAGCCTGGATGATAGAGCTTGAACCGAAAAATACGGCGATGCGAAGCCCGGACAGAAAGCTTCGTAATAGTGACTACATCTGTACACATCCAAACTTGACAGGTTAACGATAGCAAAGAACCTTGCAAAGGTATTCGAACACGATAATCCGCATAATATGCTCGCTATGGGAATATATTCGGCGTTGGATTAGTAACGAGCTAAGTAATAAAATATGACTAGAAATATAGGAGCAAATCCAAACCGTCGGTTCAATAGATTTATCAATGCTGGATTATTATCTTCATTTACCCGCTAATGGTATTTAACCGGGTGACGACTTGTCAATCCACCTTACCCCATCAGTCGTCGCGCCAGCCACCGCCTACATCATCGCCACTCTGGCGCAACATCTGGTTGATTGCCCGACTACCGACCGCACCACGGCTGAAAGTATGGAAAGCTTTAACCTGATTTCGCAATTCAATTCTTTGCGCATTATCACCTACGCGTGATAAACACTATGGTGAATATCGAATAAATAACAAAGCCCCGTACTGGCCACTTTGATTTTAATCGTGTAATTAGAGCAATAAACTTTCCAGAAAGTTAGCTCATCAACATGACAATCTGCTTTAGTATTCCTTTTCCCGTCTCAAGACATTTTATTTTCTCTTTAATTTTCTGAATTTCGAGTTGTTCAGGAGTAATATCATTAACAGTGGAGTCAATATCCTGAAGTTCTTGCTTATACAGCCGTATCCATTTATGCAAATGGTCAGGATTGAATTCGGGAACCAGCGCGACATCCTCTGACATCGCGCCAGAATTTAACCACCTGCTCGATAGCTTCGGATCTGAACTCAGAGGAAAGATATGAAATCACTGTCCATACTGTCAGTCCTCCATTTTATTGACTTCCCTGTCCAGCCCGGTCATTAACAGCATTCTGAAATCTCTCACCCCCACATTTTCAGCCAGCCGGGCATAATGCCAGTACAGACCGCGCTCACTCTGTTTCAGGTTCAGGGGACGCTCCCTCCCCCTCCCGGAAAGACGCTTCAGGGCCAGTCGTTGCCCGGACGTCAGGCGAAATTTACCGGTACGAACTGCGTTTCTGTTCAGTGCCATACGCACAGTTCTTTCCAGGTCCGGCAGAGGTAAGCATCCGCTGTATACCGGGCAGATATTTCGCAACACCTTCAGCATCTCCAGTCTTTCCGGCACCAGAACCAGCATTTCACCAAACATTTCCGCCCTCAGTTCACGTATACGGGAAAGATGACGTCCCCATCCCGCAACAGGCTCTGCACTCAGCGCCACAATAATCAGGTCCCACCCCTCCCGGACACAGGAATACCCCAGCGGTACACGATAGACGTCGTGTCCTTGTACTAATAACAGATTCAACAATCCTGTCAGCTCATACCAGCAGGTTCCGATCAGGAGAATCTTTCCCTTATTTTTTCTGTCCATATCATATCAGCCAGAAACAGAAGGCCAGCGACAACAGTATCAGGGCTGCATAAGCTCCCAGTACCCATCTTACCGGAACCATGACTCTTCGTTTTCCTCTCATCAGAAGTACACCACCACCGGCGTCAGATTCCCCTGCCAGCGTTTTACCGGCTCTTCAGCACCGGGGAAACTCACCCGCACATCACTCAACGATGTTACCCAGGCACCGGCAATATGCTGTCTGCCATTTTCCTGTGACAACAGCGACTCAGCCCCTGAAACAAACGCATCAGGACGCGCGGTTAATCCGGCATAGGCCGGGCTCCATTCATAGCCGTTCACCTGCCATAACTGGCGTTTTACCTGCCGTTCTGCCCCCGGACTCACCTCTCCGCTGACCACACTCCAGCCCTGACCGGCAGTGATATTGTCCTGCCATACCAGCAGATGGCGCATTGTGAACGTGATTTCTCCGTAACGCACCTGCCCCCGGGCAAGTTCTCCCCGGGCTGCAATCCGGGGATATGATGGTGCCACCTGAAGTAATGTCACTGACGGCTGCAGTCCCGGACGGGCAGTGGTCAGTGATGTGGTATGTCCGCCAAGAATATAAAAATCCTGCCCAGCCCGGCTTTCACTGACCATGCCATCTTTACCCGTTGCCAGACCTGCCTGCACGGCGTCTGGTGTACTCATCCGCACAGCGTGGGGCTGCCACTGCCAGGAAACTTCAGGAACATACAGCGTGCCGCTGAATTCCGCCACCCCTACAGCCATACCCTCCTGCCAGTGGCCCGGTGAAATCATCAGGGGTTGTGCCAGCACACTGGCTGAAGTCAGAAAAAACAGAGCCGGCAACATACCGGGCTTCAGACGATGAATAATATTCAGCACCAGACCATCCTCCTGCTTACTGGTATTCAATACTTATCGGCAACGATATTTGCCACCGTTCCGGAATTGCGCCGTTCAGACGTAATTCACCACTGCCTGCCACCGTCTGTGCACCATACGCACCTTCAATCTGACGCAGGGAGGCATCACTGAAATGACTCACTCCTGAATAACCACTGACGGTCATTGTCTGCAGCCAGCCGGGGCCTTCGCCACTGAACATCTTCTGCAGAACACCCGGAATATCAGAAGCCTTCATGGCAGTGTTTTCACCAGGCAGACCATTTGCATTCAGGTCGTCATACACGCTGTCATACACCGGCTGCCCGTCCTTCACATGGCGCAACACCCCTGCAGTCTGCATTCTGAAAACAAAGGTGCCTGCCCGGACGTTATTATCTCCGGTGACAGGCAGCGTCACCTCCGCCACGCCTGGTGCTGTCCATTCAAGCGAAAATCCCTCAGTACCCTTTCCGTAACTGACCCGGGGAGAAAGTCCCTCACGTCCTGCCGGTGTGGTCAGGGTGGTTTTTCCCAGTAAAACGGTCATCGCCGGCAGTGCAACCGGAATTACCAGCTCACCATCACGAACACCGCGGCGCTGTTTAACCTCCAGACCTTCATTTCCCTGCCCGACTTTCCACACCCACGGGTTACGGGTGCTGGTCACCGGGCCTTCCAGCTTAAGCTCTCCGCTGAAATCCTCTCCCGGCGTGTTCCAGGCCAGTACGCAGGAAGGCAGGAGGCTGGCAGCAAACAGAAACAACGTCACCTTTTTCATTTCTCTTCTCTCCTTATATCCCTGCAACCATCACTGTACCGTGACTGTCACATTCACCCCCGCCTGCCATGCCGCAGGTGTACCCTCTGCCGGCAGACGCAGCTCAAAATCCGACACCGCAGAAGCATATGCCGCAGCCAGATTCATCACCCGACCATCAGCCAGTATCCCCTGACTGATAACCTGTCCGTTATCCACCGCATTCATGCCATTGCCAAAATTCTGATTCATCAGTAATAAGGCAGACAGACGGTTCTTCAGCCCCTGTGGCAGACTTCCCGGCTGTACATCCGTCACACTTTGTCCACTTACCAGCGACATACCGGTCGGTACGGATACCCCGTCTTCCTGTCGACCGGCACTGACCGCCATACCCTGATTCAGGGTAAAAGAAAGCTGTCCCGACACATTCCCCGTCTCCGGATTACGAACCGGGACAGTGGCGCGAAAACGTTGCGCCGTGGTGCCAGTGCCCTCACTTATGGAAAAAGTCTGTCCGTTACTGCTGAAGGTAACCAATGGTGTTAATCCGGGTCCCCCTCGCTCTGCCACCTCATGCAGATGTCCCTCCAGAAACGGCAGCGTCCCTTTATCATGCAAATTAAAAACCAGCTGCCCGTTCTCAGTACGCGCATCGGCGGTATCCACTGCCCAGCGCTGGTCAGGTGAACTTATCTGCCAGGTCCATTTGGGGGCTTCATCTGTGACAAAGCCATTAAACTGAATTTCACCACCATCAAGAATATCTGCATGAGGTGCCGCTGAATAAAACAGGGCCACCGAAATAATGGCAGAAAGAAAGGGTTTATAATAATGATGCATTATTTTCATCTATATTCACTCTGTTTAAGCTCCACGATATAAATAAAGTCAAAACAGGTCACCAAACACATGGTGACCTTTGGATGATTAATTAAAAATAAAGATTAAATGATTAATGTAGTCTTACATATAAGATACAATAATCGGCAGAGAAGCTTTCCACTGAATTGGGGCATCGCCGCAAGCTGCATCATCAAGGGTGATTTTGATGGTTTTGTCTTTTTCTATGCCAGATACATAAAAAGCGCTATAAGAAGCATTCTTGATGTCAAACGTAATTTGCCCTGGTGCAGGAGCGTCATAGTGCCCCTGGGAATTATAATGTCCTCTCGCTTCAGCCAAGATATTGTCCGCAACAGCGTTAGGGTCACTAGCTACAGCATCAGCACTTTTACCAACCCCTCCAAAAAAGCCATATCCACTTTTAGAAGCATATAATGAATAGATTTTATATCCGGCTGTATCAACGTAGGAAGAGGCTGCAGCAGCCACAATAGAAGTCTCTGCTGTACCAATCTTCGCACCAGTAGAATCTTTTACTTCCAGAGTTAATGGTGCAGAACCTTTGCTAAATGAATCCGTTTTAACCGCATTACCATAGCTAATCTGCGGAGTGATACCAGCCTGTCCATGAAACACCTCAGCAGTCTGAGTACGAATACCCAGAATCGGAATAGTTTTCGTCACTGCGATATCAACGGTCTTCTGACCCTTATTGATCTTTGCATCCAGACCTTTTACCGCATCGCCTACTTTAACTTCCCATGGGGTCACCTTAACATCCGGGGTCAACATGCCGCTCAGTTGAACAGAACCACCGTTGCCATTCGGAGTCCACGCCATAGCAGAACCGGATATTGCTGCAGAAGCAGCCACAGCCAGTGCAATCAGAGTTTTTTTCATAAAATAAATTCCTTGATATTTCATAAATAACAAACTGAAATCGGCAATTCTTGTTTCCGGAATTACCGCAAAA
>JAWDXP010000038.1:0-7126 GCA_032477055.1 Dysgonomonas sp.
GATCTGGTAGGGCGTATCCCCACCGGAGCGGCTGACCTTCTCCCAGACCTCCTGTTGGCGTGCATGATCCGTCGTCACCGAAAACGCCATCAGCTGCTCGAGCGTCATGCCTTCGGCCGCATATACATCGAGCAGCACGGGCGAGACCGCGGCCAGACGTAGCCGCTGCTTGACGACCGCAACCGTCACAAAATGCCGCGCCGCGATCTCCTCCTCCCCGAGACCGCTATCGCGCAGCGATTGGAACGCACGGAATTGATCCAGGGGATGCAGGCCTTAGATTATGCGTCAAGTGTCCTGTTAGCTGGATGACTCTGATTCTGTGGCCTTTCTGGCTGCATCCTGCATTTTGGGTGTATTTTTGGCTTTGAATCGCAGCCGGTGGGAGTCAATCCCGATGTCTTTCTCGACGGAAGCGATAGTCGCGCTTTGATGCGCGTAGTGCTTTGGCGATAGCCTTGTTGATGTCGTCGAGATTGCAGGACTCCGGGTGGAACTTGCGGCCAGCCCATCGATGCATGGCTTCGTGTTCTTCATGATCGGGGTCGAGCCAGGCTTCGAGGAAGTTGGCATAGCCTGAAGGCCCACCAGAGTCTTCGGGAGGACCTGAACGTTTGGCGGCGACGCAGCGCGGATATTTGGTCCCCTCCTCGCGCGCGACGCGCTCCAGCCGCAGCCGATGACGCCAATTGTCGCCAAAGTCGTATTCGTAAAGGATCGTAAGAGGGCTCTCGTCGGGATCGTAGGGAAAGTGAAGGTCGATCATCCTGACCTCGGTCGCCTCGAAGATCCGGCTGTCGGACAGGCCGTCCTCATTGAACTCCGGGGCCCCGTAGATGAGACCGCCGATATTGAACTGATGCAAATGGCTGTCGGTCCAGCCGAAGGCGGCTTGCAGCACCTCGTGGAGTTGGGCGAGGTTGAGAGTGATTGGCAGCTCGAGAGTGCGGCTGATCCTGGGCTCGATGTCGAGGATATGAACCTCGGCGCGCACAATGAAGCTGTCTGGATCGAAGGGGTCAAGCATGCCGCAGATCATGCCGCGCATGATTGTCGCAGGCAATGGATGGGGCGACAAATATCCTTCGGCGAGCGCGGCGACACGAAGCGGCAACGTAGACAACGTCAGGATTTCGGCCCGCGAGCGAGCGGCACTGGCTTCGCAGCGCGATCGCGCTCGGCGATCAGGCGGGCGTTATGACGCTTCTGCCGCTCAACCTCCGTTTCGGCTTCGAGGATGCGCTTCAGCAGTGCGGCATTTTCCGTCACCATGCGCCGCTCTTCGATCTGCAAGACCTGGATCAGAGTGCGCTGCTGGGCGAGTTTGTCTTCCCAGGCCGCCAACTTTTCGGGGACGATCTTGCGATCGCTGGCGCGACGCAACTCATCGATCATCGAGCGATGGTTGGTGTAGATGGCGTTACGACCGACACGCGCCTCGCGTGCAAGCGTCGCGACGGTCAGCCGGTAGGATCGCTTTTGCAGGTCCGTGTGTGTGGGCAGACCCTTCACCAGCCGTTCCAGAGCATCGCGCAGCTTGCAGTGGGTGTTGCGCAGGCGTTTTTCGGCAGGCGTGAGGGCCGGCATTTTGCTGGTCTTACGCGTCATGGCGAGCATCCTTTCCATGGTCGAGTTCGCCAAGGATGCGATCGCATTCGGCAATCCGTGTTTCAGCGAGTTGCCGGCTGACCGGGTCCAGGTCAGGATGGCCGAGAAGATCGGCATTGCGATCGCGGCGGGCCTGCCAGACAGGCCTGTGCCTGGCGGTGACGGCGAAGTTGGCGCAGGTGAGACACGTGCTTTCGGTTCTCAGCACAGGATTCGGGCCACGCTCGTCGCCAAAGCAGGCAGCCGTTTCGACGCGATAGACGCAATAGCCCCAGTCGCAGACCCCAAGGCGGAGGTCGGTCTCTTCCATCAGGAAGCGGACATAAGCCTGGACATCGCCGTCGCGTGTGCGTCCGCGGAACTGCGAGCGAGCGGCGATCATGCGTCCACCCTTGCCGGCGAGCGCCGTCGCCGTTAGCACCTCTTCCAGGGCGGCGCAGGTTTCTTCCTGAGTATGCCGGTCGATCAGATCGTCGAGCGCGAAGTCGGTTCCGACATAGCCACGATCGGTCATGGCCCGGGTCACATGACCGAAGTGCGCCTGAAGCGCATGCAGGCCTGTGCGGTCGCGTTTGCCGACGAAGCGGGCAAACGTCTTGCGGCCCTGATGCGTGTTCAGATGCCAAGGCTCGCCCTCGTGGTCCGGCAGGCCGATGAACGGCGCAAACAGATCATTCAGCCGCCTTATGATCGTGGAGCCGACGGGGAGGTCAATGCGGGCGGCAGGACCGACCAACCCGTTGCTGGCCATCGCCAGGAAGAGATCGTCTCGTCCGCTTTGGGCCCGCAGGCGGGCGGTCAGCCGCTCCATCACCACGACAGCCCGCTCGACGGGTGCCGGCGCAACCCAGCGATGGGCTTCGCCATCGATGCCACGCGCCGTCTTGTAAATCCGCCCGACGAGATAGGCGAAGCTCTCGCTGCCGTCCCCGGCAGGATGCTGCTGGATGCAGCCGACCTGAAGGCCGAGGATCTCCGAGATCCGGGCGCCGACAAGATAGCTGACCACCACAAAGCAGGCGTCGTAAATGCGATCGGCGACATAGCGCAGCTGCTTGGTGCTGGTGACCGGCGCCTCGTGCCAGGCAGCTTCCTCCCCAGGCAGTGTCGCGAAGGTGAACGGCGCGATTGCGTCGGTCACGATGAAGCCGGCCTTCGTCTGGCTGATCCCGTTAGCGAGCGCATGGTCATAGACGGACTGCGCCTGGGCCTGCAGAGCGATGACGTCGTCGGCCGGGGTCCCGATCAGTCGCAGCGCCGCCGAGACCAGGGGCACAGCGATCGCGTCCGGCGTATAAGGCAGCCAGCCCCGGTCGCGGCGAACGAACGGCGGCGCGATCCCCGGGAATGGATCGGCGATCGCCACTTCCGGGAACTTTGCTCCCTGCAGATAAAGGCGCGTCAGCAGATTGGCGTGGTTTTGCAGCGTGGTGCTCTTCAGCGGCTTACCCGGCTTGCGGCCCGGACGCTGCGCCATCGCCGTCATAAACCGGTCGCAGGCGTCGCGGTCGAGATCGGCAAAGCACCGATATCCCTGCGCCGCCATCCAGCGGATCAGCATCCGCAACCTATTGAAGACGGAGACGATCGTCATTTCATGAGCGTTGCGGTACCCAGGAGGCGGGTCGAGCTTCAGGCTCCACAGGAACAGCTTCGCCGCCTCTCGCCAGTCAGCCCATCGCGGATCACTGAACCGGCTGTCGTCAGCAAGAACAAAACTCCAGTCGAGCGAGAAGTCAGCTCGGTTGCTGCCAGGGCGACGCCCGTCGAGATGCCAGACCTGATCCAACCACACCGAGCGTGTCGAGATCCGAAGCGGCGCACGTGCTTCGGCGGGAAGAGGGAATGCCGTGGAAGCCGTCATCGCTCACTCCAGCGGCGGAAGCGGTGCGAGGGCCAGCATTCGTTGATCGGCATCACCTCGCAGTGTTTGCGGGAAGTCCGGCAGGATGTCGTCGACCAAGATGCGCAGGCTCGGCGCATACAGGAGCTCGAAGCGACGCGGATCAATGCGTTCACGCGCCCGCTCCAGTTCGCCGATCGCCTGAAGGATGCGCGCCATGTGCTCCACATTGATCGGTATGACCAGTCCCGGGCAGCGCAGACATCCGCCGAAGTGCCGGCAGACCCGACCTGCTATCGAGTCTGGTGCTGTGCCCGCGACCGGGTTGAGGCAATCATGACTGAACGGAACCGTCGCATTGCTCGCCAGCGCAATCCGGTCGCGCTGCGCCCGATCCTCGCAGTTCACCTTCGCGCCGACGATCCAGCCGAGCATCAGCTCCTGCAATCGGGCGATTGTCTCGCGCTGGATGCGGCGCGTCTGCGGCCCCTTGATGTAAAGCTCGGTCGTGTCGGCGCGGACATGGTTGAGCACATCCTGTGTCGCGACGATGTCGCCGCCAGACGCCTTGTAATATTCGGTGGCGACGCTGCCGCGCAGCAGAACGGCGGCAAAGTCCGGCAAGAGCTGACGTGCGCGCTCCGGTGCAGCCTTGTTCCAGATGGCGATCCGGGCATTGGAGCGTTTGATGAACGGCTTCAGGGCGTGCGACAAGGTCGCTTCCGCAATGAGCGTGACCATATTCTTCTTCTCGCTCTTCACCAGGAACAGGCGGTTTCGATCCTGCCGGCTGGCCCGGGCTACGAGCGGCGCCGTCATCGCCAGCAACCTGTCGATCAGATTCGGCGCCGCGTAGCGGCGTCGGCGGTCGAACGATCGCCTTTGCGCGCGTTTCACCTTGGCGCCGGCCCGAGGCTTGGCCCACTCGACGATGATACGATGCTCGTCGAGCGGATGTGCCACCTGGCAATCGCGCGTGATGAGCCGCAGCGCATCCGGATTGCCCGCCGTCTGGATCGAAAGCGCGATGAAGAACGCCGCGACCGTCTCGCCGGTCAGGTGCATGTAGCCGCCAAGATGACGAAGCCCGCCATGGCGGTTGGCCGCCGATATGTTGATGCCGCTACGGATCGCTTCCGTGCGCGACGGCAGGACACCGTCACCCACGGCTGCAAACGCCCGGATCAGTTCGCAAAGCTCGGGATCGACGCCATCAACCGGCCCGCGCGCCCCAATGATCTTCCGCCCAGCCTCGAAGCGATCCCATGCCTCGTCGATCTCCTCATAGCACGCGCGCAGGATCGCTTTGAGGTCCCCTCCGCCAAGGCGCGGCCGGGTATCGGCAATGCGGTTCGGCCAGACCCGCCAGGGGAAGTCGATCCGCGACAGCAGCCGGGAGGGATGCCGCCGCTTGGTCCAGTCGATCATCTGGCGAAGCTGCATGAGCACATTCGCCCGCGAACCCTTCGACCAGGGCTGGTTGGTCTGTCCTGCGACCTGGCGATCCAGCCATGCGATGTAGCGCCCAACCATCGCACTGGTCAGATCGTTGACCGACAGAACAAGACCGTCCTCCGCCACGAAGCGCGCAAAGGCGCGCAGCGCCATCCAGCAATGACGCTGCGTGTCCCGGCTCGAGGCGGCATGATGATGACGGAAGGCATCGGCCAGAAGAATCGCGATGCCCAACGGCAAACCGAGGCTGCCGAGATCGTAGCGTTTCACAACCTCGCCCCAGCCGTCGCGGAAGACGACGATGGTATCGGCTGGCTGATCCAGAACGATCGGCGCCGCAGCCGACAGCCTCCGGTCGATGCGCTCGCGTCTAACGGCCATCGGGGACCAACTCGCCATAGAGATAGTCGATGCCGTCGGCGAGGTCCCGCCCATTCAGCTCAACGCAGCGCAGGTAGATCGACGTGCTCTGGATCGAACTGTGACCCAGCAGGACCTGCACGATCTTCAGCGGATTGAGGTCGGGCGTGGTCGCTGCCTGCCTCTGCAATCGCACCAGCATCGTCATCGCAAATGTATGCCTCAGGTAATGTAATGTTCCGGTCACGCCAGCCGCGCGGAATGCCTCGGCAAACACCGCCGTCAATCGCGCCTTGCTGACCACATTTCCCTGGGTGTTGAGGAACAGAGCCGAAGGCGGCCGATAGTCGGGCCTCCCTCGACGCAACGCCCGGACCTGCGGCGTGCGAACCTCGTCGATGTAGCGCTGCGTGCGGTCGACCAGGCGAATCGGCGGGTAGATCGTGCGCGGCTTGTCACCCTTGGTGATCGTCAGCGGCACGCCGATCAAAGGATGATCCTCGTCGTCAAGATGCGCCGTCTCCGGAACCTGGAAGACCGCGAGGCCGCAAAGCTCCTTGCGCCGCAGTCCCGTCGCCAGCGCCCATTCCGCCATCAGGCGGTAGGGCATATCCAGATGCGCAAAGACGCGACGCAATTGATCGACACGCAACGGTCTCGGCAAACGCTCGTGCTCCGCTACCGTCAGGATGTTTGCCGCCATGACGCCTGGACGCGCATCGACATGCGCCAGGAACGATTGTCGCCGGCCGGAGCCCACCCGCACATCGACAAAGTGGAACGGCAGGCTCTCGATCCAGCCACGGCCTTGCGCCCACGCATAGAACCGGCAGACCGTGCGGACCCGATCGTTCACCGTCGAGCGCGCGTAGGGTCGTTTCGTATGCAGGCTCGGCTGTGACAGCATGCGATTGCGCCAGGCCGCAATCTCGGCCTCGCTCACGCTGTGCCAGTCGAGCTCAGACTGCTCCAGGCTGTCGAACCAGTCGTGAAGATGCTCGCCGTAGGTTCTGACCGTTTCCGCCGCGTGGCTGCGGCCGGGTATCGTCGCCAGCTCCATCAGCCAAGCGAACGCGGGCTCGATGATCGCCATCCGTTCCGACACCAAGATCGGAAAGCCGGCCGGGATTGCAGCATAGCCCATCGCTGCCCTGATGATCCGCACCACGCTCTGTCCTCTTTGCTCACGACCTTTCCAAATGGCAAACGACACCCTGGAGGGCGCAAGCCCTTCCATCAGCAACAAAGAGACAGTTTCTCGAGCCAGCTGTTATCTAAGCGGAGCGCCTTCGGCGCACTCTTTTGTTTTATTGCGAGGGGTTCCCCTCGCGCTCTCCCGTTCGCCACGTGGCAGGGTTGCAGGACTTCGCCTGCAACCATTTGACTAGTTTGTGGTGTCGCCGCCGCGTCAAGCGTTGTCCTCGCTTACGCTGCGGGAACGCTTGACTCGGACGTCTGTGTGCCTTCCTCGAAATGCCCCGTTAATGTCGTCGATTCCCATGACGGACCTACGACTCTAAGAGGACAGTTGCGATACAGAACCTAAAAGCGGAGCTCTCTGGACATTCTCGGCAAGCGAATCCTCCTCGGCGAGCCCATCGGTCCGGATGACACAGGGGACCGGCGCGGTGCGCGCAAGCCGCTTTTGCTTGACCAGAAGCTCGAGCGCGCGATAGCGGCGTCCGCCGGCGGGGACTTCGAACATGCCGGTTTCCGAACCGTCCTCGTCGAGAACCGGGCGGACGGTGAGGCTCTGGAGCAGCGTGCGCCGCGCGATGTCTTGCGCGAGCTCCTCGATCGAGAGGCCCGCCTTGATGCGGCGGACATTGGACTGGCTCAGCACCAACTGGTTGAAGGGGA
>JAWDXP010000039.1:0-7023 GCA_032477055.1 Dysgonomonas sp.
CCGACCTGACATTAGCTTTATTGACTAAACTAAATAAAACTCGCATCTTACAGATGCTCAAACAACATTTAGTTTTTAACGTCAATATCAGCTGTCAGGTAACCCGTCTGCGGAACAGATGCACGTCCGGCTTACGCATGAAACTGCAGCATTTAGCTTTGCAGGTTTTAGCTAATAGCTAATAGCTTTTAATTGCGCGCAGTGAGATATTGAAAAACAGGAATTATTTAAAGAAACATAGAATGAGAAAAATACTATACATAGTACTATTTATATTGGTTTTATCTTCGATTTGCGAAGCTAGAGCAGATATAAAACTACCTGCCGTATTATCCGATAATATGGTTTTGCAGCAGCAGACGAGTGTGAAAATATGGGGAAAAGCAGACCCGTCGGAAAAAGTTATGGTGAAATCCTCATGGGATAAGAAAAATTACACAACACAGGCAGATATAAATGGTATATGGATGGTAGAGATAAAGACACCGAAAGCGTCATCTAATCAATCCCTAATCGTGCAAGGAAATAATACGATTCAAATTAACAATGTACTCATCGGAGAAGTGTGGTTATGTTCGGGACAGTCGAATATGGATTTCCCGATAGCCAAATCGAAAGGTTGGCGGACAGGTGTTATCAATGAGGAGGAAGAGATGAAAGATGCAGATTATCCCGAAATACGCCTTTTCCATGTTACTCAGAAATTATCGCCCGAACAGGAGCTGGACGATTGTGAGGGGCAATGGATGGTATGTAATGCCGAAAATCTAAAAGATTTTTCTGCAGTAGCTTTTTTCTTTGGACGTGATTTGTACAAAAATCTGAAAACACCGGTTGGTCTTATCCAATCGACATGGGGAGGGACTCATGCCGAGTCGTGGACTAAGATGTCGGTTATGCAGAATGACCCTATTTATGCAGAATTATTAAAAGATTATTACGATAAAAAAAAGAGTTATCCTGCCGATTTGAAAAAATACGAAGAGGATTCAGCCAGATATGAAGCGGAAAAAGCCAAAGGAAACAAGGATATAAAAGCCCCTAAAAAGCCTTCGGGGATTTATCATAACAAGGCATTGGCAACCCTTTGGAATGGCATGATACATCCGTTAATTCCTTATACTATAAAGGGTGTAATTTGGTATCAGGGAGAGTCGAATTCGGTTCGTCATCAGGATTATACGCATGTGTTTACAAAGATGATAAAAAGTTGGAGAACAGAGTGGAAACAAGGTGATTTCCCTTTCTATTTTGTGCAGATAGCTCCTCATTACAAACAGCCTCCTCAGATACGCGAAGCACAGTTAAAGACATGGCAGACCGTTAAAAACACAGGAATGGCGGTTATTACCGATGCCGGAGATTCGACCGATATTCATCCGCGATACAAGCAGATACCTGCCGAAAGGTTGGTAAGGTGGGCTTTAGCAAAAAACTACGGTAAAAAGGTGGCATATTCAGGACCCGTTTTCAAATCGATAAAAGTGAAGGGTAATGAGGCTATACTGAGTTTTTCTTATACATATAACGGATTAACGGCTAAGGATGGGAAACTTTCGGGTTTTGTTGTGGCAGGGGAAGACCGGAAATTTTATCCTGCAACGGCAACTATCAGCAACGATAAATTAATTGTTTATTCTCCCGATGTATCGAATCCTGTCTCTGTCCGTTATGGTTGGGATAAGTTTTTCAGGGTTAATCTGTACAATTCGGATGGATTGCCTGCAACCCCTTTTAGAACAGATAACAGGAAAGAGTAAATAATTAGCAAATTAGACAATATGCCAATGAGATAATTCTCAATATTAATACATTATTAAATTTTATCATGAAAAAATACATAGCATCTATATTATTAGCAATAGGTTGTTTACAATTCATACACGCACAAAAGACGGGAATTCTTTTTGCCGATTCCGAAATGAAGCGTTTTCCGCAGGCATGGCAGTTAGACCATGGAAAAAGACTGTATTTCGGTTATGCGCAAGGTGTGGGCTGTACGGCCATGTTAAAGGTCTGGGAGCAAACCAACGACCGTAAATACCTCGATTATGTTATCCATTGGGCAGACACCATTATCAACGATACAGGGGAGATTCATCTGTACAAAGTGGAAACTTATAATATAGATTACATCAACGCAGGTAAAGTGTTGTTCGATGTATATAAGCAGACCGGTAATGAAAAATACAGGCTGGCAATGGATAGGCTTGTTGCCCAGATGAAGATGCATCCTCGCACTTTGGAGGGGGCTTTCTGGCACAAGCTGATTTATCAGCATCAGATTTGGTTGGACGGACTATATATGGGGTCTCCCTTTCTGGCTCAATATGCAATAACTTTTAATCAGCCCGAACTTATGGAAGATGTTATTAATCAGTTTTTGATTTGTGACAAACACACGTATGATGCAAAGACAGGGCTTTATTATCATGCATGGGATGAAAGTAAAAAACAGCGCTGGGCGAATAAAGAGACAGGGCAATCTCCTAATTTCTGGGGACGTGCTATCGGTTGGTGGTTTATGGCTTTGGTTGATGTATTGGACTTTGTGCCTCAGAATCATCCTCAAAGACCGGAACTGATACGTATGATACAGGGATTGGCGGACACGTTGCCTAAATATCAGGACAAAACAGGACTCTGGTATCAGGTTTTGGATAAAGGCACTCAGGGTGGAAATTACCTTGAAGCATCGGTTTCGTCCATGTTTATGTATTCGTATGCCAAAGCTGTAAACAAGGGATATATAGATAAGAAATACAGAAAGATAGCTGAAAAAGCCTACGACGGTTTAATGAATACGCTGATTGTGAAGAATGCGGACGGAACGCTCACATTGACCAAATGTTGTCAGGTTGGAGGACTGGGAGGTCATCCCTATCGTGACGGAAGTGTGGAATATTATGTAAATGAGAAAATCCGGAATAATGACTCTAAAGCAACAGGGCCTTTTATTATGGGATGCCTTGAATTAGGAAAATAAGGTCGCAGACCTATTTATAGCTCTGGAATGTATAATAACAAGAGGTAGTTATATTGTGAAGCGTATCATTAAAAGCTATCTTTTACTTAATTTGAGACCTATGAAAAAATATTTATTGTTAGCAGGATTGATTTTCGCATCATCTTTTGCAGTGAAAGCGCAGGATTCACGGGAACGCATTTTCTATTACGAAATATTAGAACCGAGACACGAGTCAAAGCCTTTGGTGGAGGGGTTTGCGGAACAGCGTATCGAAGAAAATCTGAACAGAGGTTTGGTAGCATCCAAAGCAACAGATGAAAAGAGTATTTATTTGAGTTGGCGGTTATTAAAGACAGATGCAAAAGATGTTAGTTTTAATGTATATCGTTCAGTAAATGGAAAAGCTAAGAAACTGAACAATAAACTTGTTTCGATAACTACTGATTTTACAGATGTATCACCAGTTTCAGGTAAAGCCGAATATTGGGTGGAAAGCATTGATGGTAAAAAGAAAGAAATATCGGAAAAAATAACGGTGAACGTATCAGGGTTAAATTCACCGAATTATAAGAGTATTAAACTAAAAGATAATGTTATAGCCGGTCGTGTGGCTGTTGCTGATTTGAACGGGGATGGCGAATACGATTATATCATCCGTCACCCGAATAGTAATGTCGATCCTGGTGTGGCTAGTCCGAATGACGGAACAATCTATAAGATTGAAGCCTATCTGAGTGATGGCACTTATTTATGGACGAAAGACTTGGGACATGGAATAGAGCCGGGTGTCTGGTATTCTCCTTTCATGGTATATGACTTCGATGGAGATGGAAAAGCCGAAGTTGTTTTGAAAACAGCCGGAGACGATTACCTGAAAAACGATAAAGGGCGCGTTTACGGAGGAAGCGAATACTTGTCAGTCTTGGATGGTATGACAGGAAAAGAGCTGGCCCGCGTCGACTGGCCTGAACGTAACGACAGATACGGAAACCTGATACGCCAGAACCGTAATCAAATCGGTATGGCTTATCTGGATGGAAAAACGCCTTGTATTCTCGCTGCACGCGGAACATATAAATTGATGGTGGTAGATGCATGGCAGTTTACTAACGGAAAATTAGAAAAGCTCTGGCGATGGGATGGAGATGAGGAAAATCCTGTAGTACGCAGTCAGGGTGCGCACAATATGGTCTGTGGCGATGTGGACGGCGATGGCAGGGATGAAATACTGCTAGGCTCGTGCATGCTCGATGATAACGGAACTTTATTGTGGTCGTCGGGTTTAGGACATTCCGATAAAGCATATCTGACCAATATTGACCCGCAAAAACCAGGTATGGAAGTATTTCTGGCACTCGAGCCGTGGCATGATAACGGTTACGGGGTTTGTGTACTGGAAGCCAAGACCGGAAAACGAATCTGGGGGATCAACCATAAGACTTTTCATGTCGGTGACGGAATGGTGGCCGATATTGATCCTACCAATCCGGGATTGGAATGCTTTGCCAGTGAAGATAAAAAAGGAGGCTCTACCGATAAATATCTGTTGAGTGCTCAGGGAAAGAAACTGGCATCGAATGAAGATGTTCCTCCTTGTCGTAATTGGATTTGGTGGGATTCGGGAAATATACGCCAGATGTTTTTCGGAGACGATAACCGCTGTGGTGCCGAGTCGATGTCGAACGGTAGGAGCCAGTCTATTGGTTATTGGAAAGGGGATAAAATTACCCACGGCATATATGGTGATATCATTATGATAGCTGATATTTTTGGGGATTGGCGGGAAGAAGTGATTACCGCTTTACCCGGCGAATTGCGTATCTATAATACAAATATTCCTGCTAAAGACCGCAAGGTGACTCTGATGCAGGATGCTGTTTACCGGAGTTATGTGTTGCAGCGTTCGCAGGGATATCCGCAAGCACCTGTACCGTCCTATTATTTAGGAGAGTAGGGCAATATGAGAAAAAATATAAACATGAAATATTTATGGTTAAAAGAAAACATTTATTATTAGCTGCTTTGCTGGCTATTATAAGTTTAGGTACATCCTGCACGGATAATCGAACGGAAAATCCGTATGCGCATCTTTACAAAGATTTGCCTTTCGATATGCCTGTATTGTCGCCGCCTGTTTTTCCGGATAATGAAGTTTCGATAAAAGACTTTGGAGGAGTTGGCGATGGTATCGAACTGAATACCGAGGCTTTTATAAAAGCTATTGATGCTCTTTCTCAAAAAGGAGGAGGAAAGCTGATTGTTCCCTCAGGAGTATGGTTTACAGGGCCTATCGTATTAAAAAGTAATATTAATCTTCATCTGGAAGATAAGGCCATTATCCTTTTCTCTCCTGATAAGAGCTTGTATCCGTTGGTCGAAACATCTTTCGAAGGCTTGAATACCCGCCGTTGCCAGTCTCCGGTGTCGGGTAAAAATCTCGAAAATATAGCCATAACAGGAAGTGGGGTAATCGACGGAAACGGTCATTACTGGCGTCCGTTGAAGAAGCAAAAAGTCTCAGATAGTTATTGGAAAAGAGCGACTTCAAATGGCGGTGCTTTTAAGCGTGATGATTACTGGATGCCGTCGGCTCAATATCTTCATGGGGATACCATCAGCGATATGAATGTTCCCCGACATTTGAAAACTGAAGAGGAATGGGCTTCGGTAAAAGATTTTCTTCGTCCGGTGATGATTAGTTTACAGGAATGCAAAAATGTATATCTGCAAGGAGTTATCTTCCAGAATTCTCCGGCATGGAACATTCACCCTTTGATGTGTGAGAATGTGATAATCGACGGAGTGCAGGTGCGTAATCCGTCTTATGCTCAGAATGGAGACGGATTAGACCTTGAGTCCTGCAAAAATGCGATCATTGTAAATTCTACATTCGATGTGGGAGATGATGGAATCTGTATCAAGTCGGGTAAAGACGAAGACGGACGTAAGAGAAACCGTCCGTGCGAAAATATAATCGTTGATAATTGTACGGTATTTAAAGGTCATGGAGGATTTGTGGTCGGTAGTGAAATGTCGGGCGGAGTACGTAATATTTCCGTATCGAATTGCCAGTTTCTGGGTACAGATGTAGGACTTCGTTTCAAGAGCCGCAGGGGACGTGGCGGAGTAGTTGAGAATATTTACATATCAAATATCAGCATGTTCGATATTGCTACCGAACCACTTTTGTTCAATCTTTATTACGGAGGGAAATCCGCTGTGGAAGTATTGGAGGAGGGAGAAACTCAACCCAAGGAGGAAATATTTCCGGCTGTGGACGAAGCTACGCCGACTTTCCGCAATATTTATATTAAAGACGTGATTTGTAGTAAGGCACGCCGTGCGATGTATTTCTACGGATTGCCCGAACATCCTATCGAAAATATCAATATTGAGAATATAACAGTGCATTCTCAAATAGGTGCAGAACTGATGGAGTCGGAAAATATTAAGCTGAAAAATGTAAATATCTATCCCGAGCAAGCTCCAGCATTATTGCTCAAAAATGTGAAGAATGTAAATGTTGATGGTTTGGAGACAGGCAAGGCTTTAGAAACGATATTCGAAGTTTCTGGAAACAGGTCTGCGGATATACATCTTTCTTCATCTTATGGAGAGGATAAATTAAAGGTGGGTAAAGATACCAAACAGGATATTGTGAAACTGAATACAGTAAACTAAGGTTTTTATAAAAGCGTTCTTTTAAGTATTACTGCGCGCAATTACAAATTGCTTGCATTCCTTTTGCCCGATGTCGCAAAAGGAATCAAAAAGACATTTTGTGGCTACGCTTCTTAGGTGGAATACTCTGCTAAAAGCTAAAACAAAAGAATACTTTTAGGCTGATAACCTTTTGTTTTTAAACGCTTTTAGCCGTCGCATTCTTAACCACCTGCGAAGCTGAATACCACAGTTTCATGCGTAAGCCAGATGTGCATTTGTTCCGCAGACGGGTTCCTGACAGCTGATATTGACGTTAAAAACTAAATGTTGTTTGAGCATCTGTAAGATGCGAGTTTTATTTAGTTTAGTCAATAAAGCTAATGTCAGGTCGG
>JAWDXP010000040.1:0-6628 GCA_032477055.1 Dysgonomonas sp.
CCGTCAGGCACGAACCCGCCTGCGGGTTCGGCGGAGCCCGGCGGGTGCGAAGCAGCTGCCCTGGCGGAGTGTGGCTCGACGACTGGACAGCGCAGCTGGCCGGGAGCCGAAGGGGTCCATAGCCCTGCCCCTCAGGTTTATGGTTTTACAACCAATAACCGTTGTTCTAGTGTGAGTAAACCGGACGTAAAACACTCTGCGAGGGATACAATGGGACGGTTCTCAGGCAAGAAAATAGTGATAACGGGTGCAAGCAGCGGTATTGGTCTGGCCGGGGCAAAGCGCATTACAGCAGAAGGTGGCGAGGTCATGATAACCGGCCGCAACCTGCATAAACTGGAACAACTCCGGACACAACTCCCCCGTCACACCACACTTCTTCAGAACGATGGCGCCGAGCCTGAGGCAGCACAGGCACTGGCAGATGCTGTTGAATCGTTCGGCATGCTGGATGGCCTGTGGCTTAACGCCGGACAACTCGCCTTCTCATCCGTTGAACACTGCAGCGCGACTCAGTTCGATACGATAATGGCAAACAATGTCCGGGCCGCAGTCCTGCAGGTCGCCAGTCTCTCCCGTTTTTTGAAAGAAGGGGCCTCCGTGGTACTGACCGCCTCCACGGCAGCCTATGAAGGAACCCCCATGGCAGCACTTTACGCTGCCAGTAAAGGCGCACAACTGGCGCTGGTTCGCAGCTGGGCAACGGCCTTTGCACCACGGGGGATCAGGGTGAACGCGCTTGTGCCAGGGGCCATCGATACGCCGTTACTGGACATTATTCCCGCCCCCTTCCGTGCGCAGTATGATGCCCAGATTAGCGCTGGCGTCCCCCTGAAACGTCCCGGTACTGCAGAAGAAGCCGCTGCCGTTGCACTGTTTTTACTGTCGGACGATGCCGGATATGTAACGGGTAGCCAGTATGTGGTCGATGGGGGGTTACTGCGTTTATAGGCGATCATGAGGGAGCAGAGGGGCAGCGCCGGAGGCGCGTCCCCTTTCCCCCGTTCCCCGCAGGGGAACAGCCCTTCCCGGAAGTTCAGGCGTGCGGTCGCGTCGGGGAGGAAAAAGGGGCTACCGGTAAACCGGTAACCCCTTCATAAAGGCGCTTCAGGCATGTCAGAGCAACTCGGCTCCTGAAAAGGCGGGGTTTCCCCCGCCTTCAGGTAGCTTACTTACCGGATTCGTAGGCCATAAAAGCCGCCACCTCCCTGTTCGTGTCCCTGTAACGGATTTCGCAGAGCGATTTCCGTGTCAGGTAAGTGAATATCAGCAGTGTGAGACACACTATTAACACACACCAGAGCAGGGTACTTCGTGGCAGTTTCATAGCTGACTTCTCCTTGCCTTTCGGCAGGTAAGCGGCCATACTGTTGTTGTTGAGACATACAGGGGCCTCGGGTTAATTGAAAAATTACTCGGGGCTTTCTGCTTTCTGCCACACAACACGGTAACAAACCACCTTCACGTCATGAGGCAAAAAGCCTCAAGCGCCACGTCAATTATATCGTTGCAGTATCCATTTTGACCAGGAATATCATTGGGATATAAACCGAACAAAGGCACGAATAAGCAGGCTGAACATGTAAAACATGACCGTCGCAGTAAACATGCCGAAGAGTATCGCCTGTGACACCTCCGGAAGCCCTGACCACATACTGTCGCTCCTGAACAGCAGGAATGAAAATACCGCACTGAGTCCAACAAGAGACAACAACTGCAGAATAAACCCCGGCCTCCGGGTTGTAAGGATACTACCGAGCAGATATCCATACCCAACGGCAATAACAGTTACTACAACGAACATTCTTAAAAAATGAGTAAACGCGTACTGAATATCTGTCATAACTCGTTTCCATCCTGAGTATCTTTAACTTATACCGGCGCCCGCCGGACCATCATAAAGGGATTATATAACTGATTTATTTCGGGGATATCCCACGAAAATAAGCAGGCCGGTCCTCCAGTTCCCTCTCGATCAGCTCGTCAGCAAATAGCGGGGCGATACGGTTCACTCTCGCTGTCAGATTACGGCGCCGGGCTGCAGCTTTCCTTTCCTCGCTCCAGCGCCGTATTGGTTTGTCGCCGGGAAAATCCACACACACCGCATACCCGGCTCCGGCAACCCATAAAGACATTATCGATTCCGGCGCTGACTGCCCGGCTTCAACTTCAGCCATCGCCAGCACCTCTTTCCCGGGACACGGAGAGGGTAATTTCCAGCGCAGTGAATATCGCCATTTCATGTTTATCTCCTGCAGGTCAGCTTGTTGGGTACCTGCCAGCGTTCACGTTCCAGAATATGCGCAGCCGATCCCCTGACAATAAAGCTGATTTCATGCATAACCTCGTACAACGGGGCATCACTGCAGCGCAGCCAGACAAGCTCGCTGAGTGAGGCGAATCGCGTCTGCCACTGCCAGAACGCCGGTTCCAGCTCGCTCGCGTCAAACTCGTCGGCCCACCGGCGATACCAGCTGAGAACGGTCTCCGGCGACTGGAAATTCAGCTCCGTCACCGCCTGCCCCAGCAGATTCTGCCGCAGTTTCCAGCCTTTCTCTTCCAGTCTGCCTTCCCGGCGCATTTTGCGGCTGAAGGCAATATCCTCACGCTGCTTCCTCCGTTCTGTCCGGGTATGCCGGACCTCCGGAAACAACTCTGCCTGCACATCCATATCCAGTGGCAGAGGGCATTTCTCACCGTGGCTTTCGATGAGGATATCGAGCGCTTCCTCCACCTGTTTCAGGCTGGACAGGCGGTTTTTGGGATCACGGTTTAGCCCCGGAATACACTGCGCCACAGTGCTGTTGATGCGACTGGAGCCTGTCAGCAGCCGCAGAAAGGTCCGGACATGTGGCATCGATGGCAGACGGGAACCGCGCTGGCGTGCTTCTTCCACGGACATAATGGCCTGCTGCGCAGCCTGACGCGCTGGTTTCAGGGTGACAAGGGCATGGGATGACGGGATCATTTCGCACTCTCCTGCGCCAGCGTGCTGATAATGCTGGCAAATGAGTATCCATCTGAATCGAGACACGCAATCAGCGCCAGCGTATGCGTAATCAGTTCCGGGTTAAAGCTGTCCATTGCGCGAACAACAGAGAACGGCTGACCGCCACGGGTGACAAAAATCACCATCCAGCGGGGGCTCAGTTCACCGGGGCTGCATACCGCCACATCAAAATGGCCGTGCAACGGAGAAAAACGGATCTGTACCGGGAAAAAGCCACCAAACTCACTCCGGTATTCCGCGTTCGCCGACCATCCGGATGGCGACGGCAGATCGCGCATTACGGCATGGCTCAGCACCCGGCGGAAGTCTTCCCCGGCAGCGCGATAGTCTTCCAGCTCATCGGCTGACATGGTTTTCAGGACATCAACGTTCAGGACAGTGTTCATTTACAGTCTCCTTTTAGCCGCCCCCGCAGGGGCGGCTTCCGTTATCAGGCAGCGCGTGCCGGGTTGTTTTCAGGGGCAGATTCAGACACAACGTCGGATTCAGACTGGTCCGGAGCCAGACTCAGATCAGGTTTACCGGACAACTGCTTCTCGTTTTCGGCGCAGGTCATCCAGTCGGGGATCCAGCGGACTTGCGTCAGGAAGTGCTCTGCGTGTTCAGCCGCATCCTTTTTCTTCATCTTCGCGGCATCGAGTGCCGCGCCAGTCAGCCCGGCCTCTGAGATGGACTGCACAATGTGTGGCTGCGTCATATGTGAGAAGAGATTGTCTGCTGTCGGTTTCCACCAGTCGCGCAGGTCAAAGTGGATAGCCGTTTCCAGCAGGTCCAGCGGGCTTTGATGTTTCCGGCCGAATTCATCTTTTTTCTGGACGCCGTCAATGGAGCAGGCCGTGCAGAACGTCATCAGCTCCATCAGGGTTTTGCCATCAAGCGAAAAGAAGCTCGTCATATCCTTACGCCAGTTTTCGGGCAGCAGGGCTTCAAGGCGTTCTTTCTCCGCCTGGATGGCCTGAAATGCGATACTGTTTTCACCGTCCGGCGCTTCCCGGGTCAGCGCGTAATGCGACACGCTCACGGAAATGCAGAACGGCTCTTTGACGGACGTCGTGGTATGGAAAACCGAGTTACACATTTTCCAGACCATCAGCGCGACGGCTTTCTGCGGCTGCTGTAACAGGGCTGCCTGAACCGCCAGTGTGCGTTCAGAAGAAAGGCGCGTCAGCAGCGGGACACTGACAGCGTCCAGCGGATCGACTTTTTCAGGTTTCTGATCGGTGGATGTCTCCTTCTCCTTTATTTTTTCATCGGCGCGCAGCACAACGCCGCGCTGCACCGTCGCTTCCTGACCGTTCCAGGAAACCACCACACCGGAGGTCTGCTTATCCTCCTCCGTCCATGCCCGGTGTTTTGCCCGGTGTGCGATGGTCTGCTGTTCTTCCCAGATCGCCTCCAGAGCTTCTGCCGCGACGTCATCACTCACGCCGGGATTCTCGTCTTCGTACTGCGCTTCCAGCGTTTCCAGCTCAGCAAGGCGTTCTGATTCTGTCTCAGAATATTCAATCGGCGGAACAGACTGCAGACGCCAGAGTTGAGCGTCCTTCCCGTAGTGAGAAACCGGCTCAAGACGGCCATCACACCATGCCCAGCCTTCCGCCTCACGCAGGTGCTCCGCGATATCCTGCAGTTTTTCCAGCAGGGCGGTATCGAGGGAGGCACTTTTTACAAACCCGCCCGTTTCGCTGCTGAACAGGTCAACGCGGATCTCTTCAGGACTGAAAGCCGCCTCTCCCACAAAGCGGAATTTGTTGCCCGTGGTGGAGACTTCTTCGGTGGTAATCAGGTCACGGATCGTGGTAACCGAGGGTTCGTTATTCCATCCACGTTTACGCGCGGCAGCCAGCACTTCGACCTGCCGGGTCTGATCGTTTTCCAGCGCCAGCGCCTGACAGTGTTCGGTGGTGATTTCATCCTTCGCCAGCGCGTCCAGAATTTCGGGAGCCAGTTCGGTCAGCTTCAGCATGCGCTGAACATGACGGGTACCGAACCCCAGTAAATCGCCAATCTGCGCGGGGGTTTTCCCCTGCTCTGCCAGCGTGCGGAACCCGGCGATCTGTTCAGACGGATGCATGGCCATCTGCTGTTCGTTCTCTGCCATTGATGCGGCGACGGCCAGTTCATCGGGCACCTTTTTCACCATCACCAGATATCCGGTACCGATACGGTTCTCATCCTGCAGCAATTGCAGGGCTTTCAGGCGACGACCACCTGCAGCCACACCACACAGCCCGTCAGGGAGAGAATGAACGACCAGATTCTGCAACAGGCCAAGCGCATCAATGGAGTCTGCCATTGACCGTACTTTCTCCACCGGATAAGGGATGGTTCTGACGTTCAGGGGAGATTTCACCAGTGCCGTCACCGGGACATACTCTATCGGTGCGGCATCGAGAGCCGCTTTCAGCGCTTCGGCTTCAGCAGCTTTAAGGGAATTTTTGCTGGTTTTCGGAGCAGTTTTTACCTTAGACTCAGTTGCAGACATAATTGATACCTCTTAGTTATTGATGAATGTCTGCCGGACAGCCCACCTGTCCGGCTTTTTTCTTACTGTTTACTGCTGTTTTCGGGTGCCGTAGCCGGAGATATAGCGGTTCAGCCAGTACCCGGCCCCGGCTTCAAAATTCCAGGCACGCCAGATCATTTCCCCCTCGCGACGCACAACCAGACGAAAATGCGTACCCTGATCGTCCTCGATAAACACGTTGGTATAGAACGCCACCACGCGATAAGCGTCCTGACGGGTGAATTCGCCGTCAGGTAGCACCGGGGTGGCGATGACGGGTGATACCGCGTTCGCGTTAAGCAGAGCGGCCAGTTCCAGTTCTTCCGCTGTTGGCGCCCGCTGAAGTTCAGGCTGGTTTAAAAAATCTTTCAGAGACTTGCTCATAAACAGTTCCTTATCAGGGCCCTGCCACCGCAGGGCCGGACAAACGGGTTATCAGTACGGGGCATCGTCATCCACAGGCAAATTCGACGGCGGTGGTGTAGTCCGGCTTTTACGTTGTTTTTTCGCCGGAGAAGTGGGTGCCGGAGACTGAGCGGGAGTCGGGGCAGCAGGTTCAGAGGACTGCGGCACGGCAGGCTGTGACGCTGGCACGTTGTCACGGCGTCCACCCAGCATCTGCATGGTGCCGTTGTTATTCACCAGAATTTCGGTGACATAACGGGTGACATTCTGTTCATCCTGCCAGGTGCGGGTACGCAACTGCCCCTCGATATACACCTGTGCGCCTTTACGCAGATATTCCCCGGCGATTTCGGCGAGCTTGCCGAACAGCACCACGCGGTGCCATTCCGTATTTTCCTTTTGCTCCCCGGTGGATTTGTCGGTCCACGTCTCGGACGTTGCCAGGTTCATATTCGCTACTGCGCCCCCGGAAGGGAGATACCGCACCTCGGGATCCTGTCCAAGATGACCAACCAGAATGACTTTATTGACGCCGCGTGCTGCCATGATGAATCTCCTTAATCCGTTGTTTTGCCTTTTAAAACCATCACCCGTTGAGTTGCCGGGGCCGCGGTTTTGACGTTTTGCGGGGACCTGCTGAACCTGCCCCCTGGTTGTTACCTTCACCCGTTTGAGAGCCGTTCGCCGCAAGGGCGTAAACGAGCACG
>JAWDXP010000041.1:0-5785 GCA_032477055.1 Dysgonomonas sp.
TGTAGGTAGTATGACCGAGCATGGAGGAGCAGTTGTAGAAGGTGTACCGGGTGTGACTATATCAGGCGGATTCCCTGTAAGGGCTGATAATCCTGAAAAGCTTGAACCAAGGATATTTAATCTGAGATGGATGAAAGGGAAACATCTGATTCAGTCCGATTTTTTAAATGAAGATGTTATTTTCAGAGCCTCTACTGTGGGATTCGAAGATGGAGAGAAAGTTGACCTTAAATTGTATAATGATGAAGGAGAACTTATTGTGGAAACGGCTGTAAATGTCAAAGATGGAGAGATAGAGCTTGCATTTACAGTTGAGGATGGACACTTTAAACAAAAAGAAGATGACGAACAGGAATAACGATCTGAATACGATAGGTACTTATAATGTAAAAATAAGCAGTAAAGCTCCCACTGTTACTTCTGACACTTTACCTATATATCAGGGCATAAAAATATATCCATTACGCTTTGGTATCCATCAAAGAAAGAGTTCATCAGAAGAGTTGCTACATATAAAAATAGTTCAGTTGAACGGCGAAGAGTATTCTTTAAGTAATAGGAATAATCCGGAACCACTACAAGGAACAACTAATACCCGATACCCAAAACTGGATAATGACAATCTATATGATTATTTTCCAATGCCTTTACGAGATGGATGGGTATATGTTGTCAGTAAATATGCAAAGGGTGTATACGAATATCAACACTTGAATTACAAATTCAAACTACATACACTTCACAAATCAAAGAAGAGTGATAAATATCCGACTAACACTCTTTGGCAGTATTTCATTCAATGTGCCGATGTCGATGAAGTTTATCTTTTTTACTCCGAAGTCAGGCTGGAAGAAAATTTCTTACGTTCCCGTTTTTTTAAAGACAGTCAAATTCCTCATCTTTCAGCAGGTTTTTCTGTTCGTAAATGGCAGAACAAAAAAGAAACAAATTATAAATCTAATATCTACAAATCCAGAGTTGCCCCTGTCGATTTGAGAGTAAGTGTTGCCAATGACAATATAGGGAAAGCCTATGAAGATGTAATAGATAAAGTTTGTAATGAGCTGAATGTAAATAAACAAAAAAACAAAGAAAGACTCGACGCATTTCTAATTATTGACGATATTATCGGGATCGGTAAAGAGCTTATTGCAAATATCGAATATAAACATGTCGAGCTTCAGGGGCTTGTAAAGTCGCTTCAGACTGGAGTTGCTCTAGATGATATATTAGAAAGTTTTACGCACCTAAATGAAGAAAACATAAACAATCCTGAAGCTTTTTCGAACCAAGAGTCTAGTTCGCGTGAAGCAGGACACATGCATACGATGGCATTACTCCTGAAGAATTTCTTTTTTGAAATGAAAGTTCCGGATAAAGAAAAAGACCTGAAAAAATATATCGATAAAGGACGAAACAAGATAAACGAAAACACCCTAAATGCCATTCTGGGAATCGATATCCGCAAAGAAATGTGCGAGCATATAGATAAATACAGAGAGGTAATGTATGTATTTTTAGGATCGAAACTGTTCAGAAATTATTGTAGATTCTTTCTGGATAAAGACGAATATGCAGAGGTAGAAGATGAAGGTAATCTACCATTCCTTGTCCCTCAAAAATTTATTTACGATTTTTTAAAGGAAGGTGCTATCTATAATGCAATGGCAGCGCAAGTAAAAAGCCTTGTCGAAGAGCATTACAAAACATTGTCTTTGTCTCCGTACAAGACAGATATGTACTTAGCAGGGGAAGACCCGTATCAGGATTTCATCCGACAAATCGAAACTCTATCAGGTACGAAGCTCGAAGGGCATATGTTGTTGAACAAAGAAGTAATCGGATACGAATATTTCTTATTTATCAAGGGGAATCCAATCCAAAATGTCAACTCTTTTTTCCAAAGAGAAGATTTCCCGGTGTGGGAAACCATGTATCCTTTGGTATCAGCAATAAGCTCGTCTGCCGAAGTATTTACAAAAGAAGTCCTCGAACGTAAAGTTTCTGCCACCATAGAATGGAATCTGCAAAAAGGCACAAAAGGGGATTATACATTAGCAGACAGGGGTTCTGTAAAAAAAGGCATACGGTACAGTGTGGTCATCGAAAATGACAATAGCCTGCTTATCAGGGTCAAAGATGCAAAGGGAAATATAGAAAAGCAATTGCTCAAATTTCCCGAATCGCCTGACCTACAAGTTACCAAAACACAGAAAGGAGCCAACATACAAGTAAAAAACGGCACGTATAACAGACAAAAAATGAATGCCGAGGGGATATTCACCCTGTATATCGATTTGTATCCAAGAGCTAACTGGAGTGCTGTCAAGAATCTCAGCCAGGCGATGGAACACATCAAGCTACAATCGATAAACATACTCAACAAGATTTTAGCAAACAGATATTTTGGCATAGCGATGCCTATGCTGTCTTTTTATCTGATATCCAAGACTCTGCAAGACCCTGACAGGGCAGCTCTCCGCAAAACGAATGATGTAACGGTGAACCTGGCGATCTTGGGAACACTAGCCGAAAGCTTCCTGCCCAAAGCAATCACCGAAGGATATATGAAAAACCCGCTAAGAGGAGTACAGATTCGTGGAAAAAGCCTTGCTGCCCGGATACCCAGGACTCTTCTTTTCCGCTCGTTCATGGTCGTAGCCAACGTAGGGTCCGGAGTTGAAGGTATGCTACAAGGATCTGAATTATGGCAGAACGGGAATACAATTACTGGATTAATGACAGGAATATTAGGGTTTACATTAATTTTTGCTTCTTTTTTATTTGTTTTTGGTCCTTTAGGGTGGGTAGCTTACCTGGTAATAACCATTCTGGCATCTATCGCAATGCTGATTGTGAGTTTGTTTATCGATACCGATCTGGAAGTGTTTCTGGAAGACACAGTTTTCCATCTCGACTACAGGTTTGGTTACCTCCAGAAAGGAAACCTCGACGAAAAGATAAGAGCCGTATACAAAGACATTTTCACCCTCAGCACAGTTAAAAACAAAGCAATCTCCCGCAAAGATAAAAGGGCATTTATGAAAAACTTCAAATATCAGTTAGACGAACTGGCTATGATTCACCTATATGCCCCCTCGTTCCAGCAATGCTATTTCGGTTCCACTTACAATATGCAACGCTATACACCCGAGAGTGCCGATACTATGGCGGCTTATCCCAGCGATATCAGAATTTCTATCATCGGCAATTTTTCTATCTTTACCTCAATATTCGGAAAGGTCGAAATGGGCGTGTATATGTCTCACGAGAGCAATCCTGAGTGGGATGACCTGATTCCTTTGAAGAATTATCAGGGCACAACGGAACAGATATGTATCAACGGGCGGATAAATGATGCATTTGCTCCCCGCAATCATTGGGTACAAGACACGCGAGAAGACATTATACATGCCCCGGGAGCTATGCAATACCACCTTACAGTGATGGCAGACAAGCAGTGCAAAATACCCAGGGAGTTGGCGACCTACCCCTTTTTCTACTACGATCGATACTATATCTTTATGTACATGCGTTTTCAGGTAAAAGGCGGCGACTGGATGCCCTCAGCCCGCACCTCGTCCAACCATTACCTGAGGTATCGTTACCAACTCAAAAAAATAAAACCTCTTTCAAAATATACCCGATACAACCTGGGCGATTATGATATGTATGCCGATGATATAGCTATTAAGCCTTTTCCTACACAAAAACTTAAATAAAAAGCTTTATGAAAATATACAGAGACGAAGAGCCCGTAACCAAAGAGCTTAAACAATACAGAAAAAAAATGCTGTATATGTTAGCGATATTACCTACAATATTATCTATACCAATTTTCTTTTATCTGGACTATTCTAAAGCTCCCGAAAATCCACTATTAGGTATTCGCGGCTTGTACGAAGCATTACGGAATGCAGGTATTTTATTGTATGTATCTTTTATATCTGTATTTTCAATCACTACTGTCGCAACTTGGTTCAATCTCCGCCGGTCGAATCTTAAGCATGCCATCACAGGAAAGGTAAACAAGGGAATGGGAGTCGATGCTAAATACTTCGATCCTCTGAATACAAATATGACCAAGTTCTGCAGGGCAGACGATCAGAAACTGGTACAGATAGATGTGCTCACTTTCAAAGGGATGGTATTTCCTATTATAGTAACACTTATTCCCATATCCATTTTTCTATTTCATATATGGACAAATAAAGTGACTATATATGATGGAATGTGGATAGCTTTTTCTGTTTTACTTATTTTATACCTGATCTATAATTTCTCTTTTCCCAGACGACGTATAGAGTTCAACCGTCTGGAGGGAACAGTTACCGTGCCGGCATTTGCACTACCCTTTCACCGTACCCTCAAGTTCGATAAGGTGCAGGTAAATGCTTACACGAAAAGATTCCAGATGGCAATACCTTACCGATACCTTGCCTTGACACTGATAGGCGAGTATGCTCAGGCACAGGAATGGTGGAGTTTTTATATGTGGTATATGGATAAGAACCGTCCACTACCAAATGGATCATTATTGGATCCATATAGGGAAAAAGATTATTTAAGACGGAAAGCGGAAGGATTTCCCGCACCTCTATATCCGGCAACTATCGATACACCCGAATGGAAAGAGGCAGAAGAGAAATATGGAGATAAAGAGGCGGTTAACAGATATAGAATAGATAAAGAATGAAAATATACAGAGACGAGGAGCCCGTAACTAAAGAGCTTAGACAATACAGAAGAAAGATGATATATCTGATAGTTCCATTAGCTATAATATTATCTATACCAATTTTCTTTTATCTGGATTATTCTAAAGCTCCCGAAAATCCACTATTAGGTATTCGCGGCTTGTTCGATGCATTACAAATTGCCGGTGTTTTGCTATATGTATCTTTTGGATCAGTATTCTTAGTCACGATTGCCGCAATCTGGTTCAATCTCCGCCGGTCGAATCTTAAGCATGCTATCACAGGAAAGGTAAACAGGGGAATGGGAGTCGATGCTAAATACTTCGATCCTCTGAATACAAATATGACCAAGTTCTGCAGGGCAGATGATGAGAAACTGGTACAGATAGATGTGCTCACTTTCAAAGGGATGGTATTTCCTATTATAGTAACACTTATTCCCATATCCATTTTTCTATTTCATATGTGGACAAACAAAGTGACTATATATGATGGAATGTGGATAGCCTTTTCTGTTTTACTGATTTTATACCTGATCTATAATTTCTCTTTTCCCAGACGACGTATAGAGTTCAACCGTCTGGAAGGGACAGTTACCGTGCCGGCATTTGCACTACCCTTTCACCGTACCCTCAGGTTCGATAAGGTGCAGGTAAATGCTTACACGAAAAAATTCCAGATGGCGATACCTTACCGATTTCTCAACCTGACACTGATAGGCGAGTATGCTCAGGCACAGGAATGGTGGAGTTTTTATATGTGGTATATGGATAAGAACCGTCCACTGCCAAATGGATCATTATTGGATCCATATAGGGAAAAAGATTATTTGAGACGGAAAGCGGAAGGATTTCCCGCGCCTCTATATCCGGCAACTATCGATACACCCGAATGGAAAGAGGCAGAAACCAAATATGATGACAAAGAGGCGGTTAACAGATATAGAATAGATAAAGACAATAAGCATAAAGTAATTTAGAAATCATATTATTATGGGAATACCAGTAGTCATAGTTGGAAATAAACATGTTTGCCCCATGTCGGACGGTCTGAAACCTCATGTGGGAGGAACTGTTATCGAAGGTGTA
>JAWDXP010000042.1:0-4300 GCA_032477055.1 Dysgonomonas sp.
GGATTGTAACCGCCCTTTGCCACAGGGGTCGGCTTTCGATGAATACAGGGAAAAAGACTATCTGCGACGTAAAGGCGAGGGCTTTCCCGAGCCGCTATATCCCAGTGCTATAGAAACACCTGAATGGAAAGGGGCTAAAAAAGCAGACAGAAAATCGTATGCTCCGGATATAAGCAATACTATAGACCCGAATAATGAGACAAATGCGCCAAAGGACTTAGGATAGGAGTAAAATAAGGAATAAGAGCCAAATAAATACAGCCAAAAAGAAAAAAAATAGCTATGCCAGATACAAAGCGTGAAATATATACATTCACTATAGGAGGAAAAAAAAGTCCGGTATATTATGTACCTGATAAGTATTTGATCTTCTTTAACCGCTTAGGCTTGATAGACTCCGTAAAATATCAGAAGCCGGAGGAATTTATGACATTAAAAAAACAGGAGGGAGGATTTGGGTATATTAATCCGGCAAAGTTAGGTGCGGTAGACTTAGTCGAGTTACACATGTATATAAAGAGACCTGTCAGGGATGGGTATCTCTACGTTATTGAAGACAAAGCTTCACCCCTTGTTTCCGAATATGAGATTTTTGGCGGAACGTTAATCCCGATCCTCGAAAATAGAAAACCGGCATCTATCACAGAAGATGTCCGCCAAGAGATGCCAAATTACGACGAATTTAAATTTGTATATGTATCTAAAGAAAACAAGACTCTGTTTGCCTATTCGCCCGTGCAGTGGAGTGCAGGTTATCTGAAAGACTGTGTATCAGACAAGAACAACCTCCGAAAAAGGTTTCAGGTCTTCGATCCTACTATCCGGCACTACTTGGACAGCGATCCGGCTCGCATACATGAGTCCATTCAGATAGCCTGCCCGATTCCGACAGCAGAGGAGCAGGAAAAGTTTGATAAGAGGGACTCTGAATTTATGCAAACGCCGCGATTCAGGGAACTGATGGCACTTTACAATTTGAGCATCGATTACAAACTAATGTCCAAATCTGAATATAAAAAACTTTTTTACCATTTCACCTTGCACGACCCCATAGGCTGTGCCAACGACCTTTGCGAATCACTTGATAATCAATACAGATATCATCAGGCACTGATCGGAGGCTTACCGATAGGCAAATCACCACAGGATATGCTTTTATCCAACAACACAGTCGACAGTGAAAGTGAAGATAACATTCAGTGCTACTCTCTGTATACAGCCTCCGACATTGTATATAGAATGACAAGAGGAGCATGGGCACGCAAAAGGGAAAATAAAACAACAAATGATATTCTGAAGAAAATATTAGGTATAAAAGAACGGGGAGAAAGCTTCAATAAGATTGTAGGTTTCCGTTCCGATCTGGGCTCATTTATGAGAATTAACTATTACCAGAATGCCTTGCTCGACATCTACTACAACAAGAATACCTCATCTCTCATCGACGGGCAAAACATCTGTATGCGACATATCCAGTGCCTCAACATAAAACCATCGGTAGTAGATCCGCAAAGTGTAAGTCTCAAAGATAACGAATATGATGAATTTATACGCAAATCATATTTCTACGAAGAAGGTGAATCACCACTGCAACAACCCGGATGGCTCGAAAACGGGCAGGAGGTGCAATATGTATGCCGCGAAGTACTGAATACCGTACACAGCGATTATATAAGGAAGGTACTTGGAGATAAAAAGAAGGATGCCAAATCGAAGCAAGCAGGTGAAGTCCCTCGTCCCGGTGACCTGAAAGACGATAGAAGCATACTGGATAAAGCAGAACCCAAAGTTATTCTCGCAGATAAAATAGCCTCGCTACTCGATACATTTTTCGGAGTATATATATATTCTATAGAGAAAGATATACACAGAATCCAAATTGCACAAACAGCAAACCGCTATCTTTCTGCCAATGCGACCGACGCGGCACTGGAATGGTCGAAGAAAGAACTGGATATATTGCTCAACGAATATAAGATAAACCCTAATAACCAAAGGGATCTGCAAAAATTTATGCGAAAGGCACTCGGGCTGAACAAGGGGCAAACTGCAACACAGGAACAACAAAAAACAATAAAAAGGTGGATAGACCAGATGTATAAGAAATCTGAGTTCGTAAAAAAAGTACTCCGCCCCAATGACGGACGTACAAAGCTGGGTAAAATGCAAAATACCGTAAGGAGAGCAATAGAGGAAGAAGTGAACGCCGCAACAAGAACCAGAATAATTACCGGAACTGAACCGTATACTAGAATGAATCTGGCATTGGATGATCAGGTAGCACTTTTGAGAGAGGACAGGGTATATTCGATAATAAAAAAGACTTGGGCGTGGAACGGGATAGTCACATTGTTTAGTACAGCCAATATATTCTTTGCCACAAGAAGGTTGATTAAAGAGAAAAAATTAGTTTCTTTGGTTAATTCGGTAGGCGCATTAATGGAACTTACCGCCGCCAGTATAAGTGTATATGCAGCTGTTACAAAAATGGATGCTGCACAAATCGGAAAACGCTCACTCATCAGGCTCGGAGCCAGAAATCTTAACTTTGGGCTTGCGGCACGCCTGAGTATACTATCGGGAGTAGTAGGCGGGATTGTTTCTGTTTGGGATGGAATCACAGAAATACAAAAAGGAAACGAAGCGACAGGGATAGCCTATATAGCCTCGGGAGGATTTGCACTGGGTGCCGCCGTGGCATTCTGGGGTGCCTATGCCGGATGGCTCGGGGCGTTTGCCTGGTCGGGACCGCTCGCTATACTTGCTGTACTAGCCTTTGTCGTAGGTATGGCAATGTCCCAAACCGAGTTTGAGAATTATTTATCCAACAGCGTATATAAGAAGGTGAGGATTGCAGGACTCAGCAATATGCCACCACACGAAGCCCTGCAACACTTTTATAAGCAGGCAATAGAGAGCAAAGACTGGAATTTTGAAGCTGACAACGAACAAGTGTACAACCTGAAAGATTTTCGCCAGATGCTGGGATGGCTTTACGAAAAATTGTATAGCATCGATTTCGATGAAAAAATGGAGTATTATGGTGAATACCATACAGCTACCCCCATCCTTTTTTGTCCCCGGTTTGCACTTACTTGCAAACTGCCCGCGTTACCGCCGAATGCACGTCTGGAATATTGTATGCAAATAGAACAGAACGATATGGACGAAATACATAACGGCATGAGAGATAACCGCTATCGTCCCGATCAGAAGACTACTAAAATTATACATGTTTTGCCGCCCGAAAAACCACCTGTATTTGAAAAAGTGCATCAAGACGGCAAACTCAAGGGATATACTGCAAAATTTTCCTTCGATGTCTCCTCCATCTTGCAGGAGTATATAAATAAGCAGCTTGAAATACCGGGATATTACACCAGGACGGATTCCCGTAAAAGGATGTTTGCCCGAAAAAAATATGAGCTTAATTTCTATTTTGCGGTCAGGGTGCTGCTCGACGATATAGGACAATACACATGGCCTATAAGCATCGACAAGGTGCCGCAGCATTATGTACTTAAAGGAAGATTGTATAACAATATACAACATATGAACCAGAAGTTCAGTGCTTTCCCCAAAAAAGAATTTATGCTTGCAACAGACCTCCTGATAAAACCGGTAGAAGGAATAATGAAAGAAATAGATATTGAAATAGAAGAATTAAAAAGCGAATTAAATATATCACAGGATGAGCAGAACTAAAAGACGAAGCCCCGAAGAATGGTTGCAACTATCGGAAGAAGATTATGGCTTGCCTAAGATGATATGCAAAGAGGCATTTGCCATACAGAAAGAGGGTATGCACGCAAGCAACAAACGTAGTATGGTAAAACGGGCAGATGACGAAGTGCTTATTCTTGACCAGTCAGGAATAAACTATATTGAACTCGCTATCTGGTCTATCTTATTACTCATTTGGGGATATTATGTAGTTGTTGATTGGAATGGTACAGATATTATTGATATAATATTTAGTGTAATAGTTTCACTTCTTTTTCTCTATCTCCTCCTCCGTTGCTTCCGTGAATTGCGGCGTGAGTTTATCTTCAACCGAATAACCGGTAAGGTGACTTATCCCGATACTCGTTGGTTCTCTACAAAAACAGTGGATTTCGACGACCTATACCTGCGTTACCACAAAGAGGCTTTCAGGTCGGCTATACCGGCAGGACTGGCTATACGAAGGAGTAAAAACAGTTTTGTTTCTATATCTTACGATTATCCGTATACTATGCTATCGCTATTGGTATGGTATATGGATTGTAACCGCCCTTTGCCACAGGGGTCGGCTTTCGAT
>JAWDXP010000043.1:0-4286 GCA_032477055.1 Dysgonomonas sp.
CCCCATGTCGGACGGTCTGAAACCTCATGTGGGAGGAACTGTTATCGAAGGTGTAAGCGGTGTACTGATCAACGGAATACCGGTAGCCATTAAAGGCAGCAAATGTATATGTACAGGAAGCCCCAAAACGAATGCAATAGCCACCGGATCGCCCGGAGTTTTTATTGATGGAGAACCTATTGCTATTGTAGGTAGTATGACCGAGCATGGAGGAGCAGTCGTAGAGGGAGTGCCGGGTGTGACCATCTCCGGGGGATTTCCAGTAAGAGCTGATAATCCAGAGAAACTCGAGCCTAGGGTGTTTAACCTCCAATGGAGGAGAAAAGAAGACATAACCCACTGGGGTAAAGTGGGAGAAACTCTTATCTTGTCCGCAGATACAGTAGGATATGATGATGGAGATGAAGTAAAGATAAAAGTATATGAAGAAGGTTATGACGAACCAATCGATGAAGTAAAAGGAACGGTCAAGGATAACCGTATAGAAACAGAGTGGGAGTTGAAAAGGAGTACAAACAACGATTAAAGGCAGGCTATGTGTAAGACTGACGACAATAAAAATGACAATATAAAGCTCGTTTTCTCAGTTGAAGGAAAAGGCGAAGTTGTTTTGAGTGATTGGCTCGAAACTGACTCTATCAGCATATGGCTCAACAGATACGGAGTCCGAAATCACAAAGCCGACAAAACAACTCCTGACATTTTCCCGAAAGATCCTCTTGCTATTAATTTATACGAATATAGCTATTGCAAAAGATACCTCAGGAACGGATATGTGTATGTTTATGACGAAACATTGAAACATATAAGTGAATACCGCATATATGGGAGTATAGCCTTCACAATCTTAAAGAATGAACGCAACATAACAGAAGATGCAAGAGAAAGAGATACATCCCTCAGAGGGAAATACTTTATCTCTGCATCGTTTGGTTCTACCGTATGGATCGCATTTTCACATATACAATGGTCTGCCAAATATGTGAAAAAATACATGGACGAAGCTGACTTCAGAGATGTTAGGGGACAGAAGTTCAATACCATGGATGTTGTAGGTGACGATTTTTGCCATTTGGACGATATTCAGGTATATTCCTTGCCCGAAACAGAACAAGAAGCCGCCGCTATCGGTGAAGAAAATTCGGAACTCAGAGATTCGTATCGTTTCGATGAGATTTGCGGATATACATCACTAGAATCCGGTAAACGGAAAATCCGAAAAATGGAAGAAAAATTCATTCCATACTTTGTCTTTTTCTCCGTTCACGACCCTATCGGTTGTGCACATGACATCGCCGAAGATTTTACGACACAAGTAGAATATCATTTAGCCTTTACACAAGGGCTTCCTTTCGGAAAGACGCCCGAAGAAATGTTGGCTAATAAGGAAAACAGTTCTTTCATAAATCCGAACGACCCTGTTACATTGCAGTATTATTCTTTATATCAGTCTTCATCACTGATGAATAAGTTCATTCTGGAAAATCCTGCCAATAACAACGAATTCGGGGGTAATATCAATAAAGAATCATTAAGGGCAGTACTGGGACTGGACGAAAGGAAAAAAAGCTATGACAAAATGGTCTCTATCCACAATGCATTAGGCAGGCTGCTCGAAACCAATTATTACCACAATGTGTTGATCGATGCTTGCGAATGCTCCCTAAAAGGGATGGCAGAAGGGCAGACTATAACACTTACACACCATGGGCTACTAGCCCTGAAACCGGCATGCATAGATAATGAGCTGGCATCTAAGATAGGCTTTATCGATAACCGTTGGGAAGAATATATGTACAATTCGTTTTTCTACGGAGGGCTTGCCCCTCAAAAGCCAACTATAAAAGGGGCAGGGCAACCCTTACAATATGTGAGTAGGGAACTCCTCAACGCCGACTACAGAGAAACGAGCCTGTTTGACGACATAAAAAAGGGAATCAAGAATATCATCATCATAGCAAATGACCTCTTCATCAATGTAGATACCTCGCTCGGGCTGTATGTTTACCTGATCAAGACCGAAATCGACAAACAACAATATGCTTCGAGAATAAACTCTATATTGGATAAGAAAAAAAACATCGCTAATCTGAAAAAGCTGGCTATAGGCAAAATCAGAGACAATGCAATCCAACAACTGAACCAGGTTGCGGATAAAACTCTAAAAGAATATAGTTGGTTTTCCAAAATATTTCGCAAAAATACGATAAAAAAAGATGTAGTAAACAGGGCAGAGAACATTGCTGATGACGCCATTCGGAAGATGGACGATATTTCAGAAGTGGCTTCGACCCGCATAAATAACCTCGACGATGAACTGGAAAAACTCAAAATAGAAGAACTGAAGCTAAACGAAAAATACAAAATAGCTAAATGGGTGGAAACCAAATCATTTCAAAAATTCCTGGGAACCCTAGCCACTATAAATCTGGTATTGGCAGCAAAGGAGGCGTATAAAAAATTTGATGCAAGCACAGGTATTAATTTCATCGGTAGTGCGTTAGAAACAACAGCTGCTATCTCAGCCTTCGCAATGTCGGAGAATACTAACCAATGGATACTAAAAAAAGTATTTCGCGCCAAAAACCTGAAAATATCCGTAGCCTGCCGCCTTAGCCTAATTTCTACTGCCATCTTATCGGGAGTTACCATATGGGATGGGGTTGTGTTATGGGGCAAAAAAGATTACGAAACGGCTGCGCTTTATATTGCATCGGGAGTTACCGGGTTTGCGGCAGCAGTCGTTATCTGGAAAGGATATGCTGCCGGGCTTGCCTCCATAGGTCCGTGGGGATGGGCACTTATCGCCATCAGCTTTGTTCTGATGATAATAGCCTATTTCACTTACAAAAGCGAGTTGGAGCGCTTCATCATAGCCAGTGTTTACTGCGACATATGGCGGCGTAGAAACCGGATTCCCGGGATAAGTGGTATGACTCCGGTACAAGCCATGAAGGCAATCTACAACAACGGCGAACCCAAAGCACATGAGTTCGAAGCTGATAATGGAGACGTATACGACTTGAAAGACTTTCGGAACATGCTACGCTGGCTGTTCGAAAAGCTATCATACTACACCTGCGATTTTCAGATACAATCACACCACTCCGATGGTGTTTTCCACATTATCGATGCTTTTAATATTTATTGTAATTTCAACGCCATGCTGCCAACTGCACGCATAGAATATGCCATGATCATAAACCAGGGCTACCTTTTCGCCTTTGACGGGCGTAAACCCGATTTCATCAAGACTACCTATGCGCCACGGGTCACTATTGGCGAGAACAGTGTATCGGTTCAGTTCAGTTTCGACCTCAGCCAATGGAAACAGGATATGAAAAAACGAATAGGCGACTATCCTATCACCTTGGAGATACCCTCATCCGGCGAAGGCTATAACCCCTACCCTGTCGATAATAAAGGTAAAGACTATAACGAAGATTTAGTATCGGGTCGCAATATGACCTATCTTTTTGCATTCAGGATTGTTTATGACCAGTTTTCGGGACAGAGCCTCCCTATGTCAGCCGACGATAACGGCCCTGAGTACTTTGTATTGTCGGGTGATCTGTTTTCACCGGATAATGACATACAGTTTACAAACCCACATATACGCCAATCCAGAATGACAAAAAGCCAGTTAGGTTTATAAGAAAAAAAGAAAAAGAATTATGTTTACAAAATATCAAGGCGAAAGCCTACATAAAATTATATATAAAAAAGTATTGCGTATTAATATAGAAAATATACGCCCTGCCGACCCTTTGAGTACTTTCAAACGGGTCGACCATGAAGCAATGATTATAGACCAATCAGGAATCAATTACTTAGAATTGGGATTATACTCTTTATCTATCTTGTTTCTCTATTTTGCTCCAATAATTTTTTCTAACTATAAATATGAAGGGATAGCAGAGGATATATTCAAAGCTATCATTTTAATATTCTTTTTAGGATTAATTATCAACTCCCTTCGGGATTGCCGGAAAATATACATCTTCAATCGGAAAGAAGGCACAGTTACCTATCCTACCTATTGGTTCGGATCAGAGACAGTACCATTCTCCGAGGCAATCATCATCAGAGGAAAAAAAGGGTTACGCTCGGCAATACCCATAGGACTGGCATTCGTCAGCAAGAACAGGAGAAACCAAAGCTATATACATTACGATTATACATATGCCATGCTTTCACTGTATGTATGGTATATGGACAGGAACAGACCATTGCCACCGGGAACGGCGTTCGACAGATACAGGGAAGCCGATTACATCAGGCGAAAA
>JAWDXP010000044.1:0-4241 GCA_032477055.1 Dysgonomonas sp.
AACTGTGGGTTTCTCTCTGTGATCGGGCATTGGTATTGTTGCCGGATATAGAGGTTCCGGAAAACCTTCTGCTTTTCTTCTTTCATAATCTTTCATCCTGTATGGGTCTAAATCTTTTCCGGGAGGCAACTGTCTGTTTTTGTCCATATACCAGACAATAAAAGATATAATGTTGTATATGTCGGACTGTTCTCTTCCAGGCATTATTGAGAGATATCTAAATCTGCTGTTTGGGAGAGATACATTTACCGATTTCGCTAGAGGGGTTCCTGAATATCCGAGTAAAGCCTCATTGAAAGGTATTGTGATCGTTTTTGGTATCCAGTTGAGTACACTCGCTCGCATGGTGAGTGTTCCTTCCAATCGGTTAAAAACAAACTTCCTGTCGGTATTGAAGATTACATTAATTAATATAATTACACAAAATAAAATCCATAAAATAACAAATGTAGCTCCTATAATGTCTGTAGGTTTCCATACTTGGGCTTGCTTATATAGTGCCCAAATAGCGAATGTTCCCATCCCTATGGCGAATATTGCATATAATATCCTTTCAATAGGTAATTTTGTATTGTCAATAATCATTTTTTCGTCATCGATAAATACTAAATCATTTCTTCCACGGAAGGTGGTGTCACTCTCGATCACTAGTGTTTTGTTTATGTATTCTTGTTTATGCATATCCTGTTTCTATTGAGTATATAGGTATATTCTTTTCTTCAACAACTTGTCTTTTTTTTCCTCTTCTCGATTTTCCGAAAGAATTATTATTAATAACTATCTCGTGCAATTTGTCGATGCTAAGGGGTGCCCTGTTTTCATTGCCATTCAGTTCCATAATATCTTTTGCAGCTTTATATATATATCCGCCGCCATTGCCTACGTTAGAGTAAACAGAATCTATATCTACCCTTTCCATAAAATATATATCTTCCCCTTTATCGTTTATTGGAGGAAAGCATGAGCCATTGTCGTAAATAACCCGCTGAAAGAAATAGGCTACGCGGGCTTTATGACTGCTGAGTAAATTGATGTCTATCAGCCATCGGCTGTATTCTATCTTGCAACCATTGTCTGTTTCTGTAAAATATCCACTGATATCTTTGCAATAGAGATTATCCTCATCGTTGGGCTTGGTATAAAACACACGGAGGCTATATTCTACATGGCTATCGAATGTCAGGTTGTTATAAAAACATTCTACAGATATACTTTTCAGTTCGTATTCGGTAGTATAAGAGTATACTATTTTTTCCCACCATGAAGCATCTTCATGTTTATTCACTTCGTGTTTGGGCTTTACATTCATATTCATCATCAACAGCATAAAGCATTCCAACGACTTTCGCAGGCTGTGCCAGTCCGGGAAATTGCTACCTATTATATCCTCTTTGTTTTCGCACAATTTCTGCATTATTTCATGCCCTTTCATCGACTTCCAGCCATCCACTTTCTTGACAGCATCTTTCTGGAGGATACAGTTTGCCAGGAACTCTTCCATCGGAGTATGCGTCAGATAGATAGCCAAAAGCATCAGCCCTACTCCTACAATGTATGCAATGATCAGGTATTTGTTCCTTGCCCACCAGGGAGGGGCTGCTGATAACAACTGAGCAGCAGTAATTCCTGCTGCAGCAAAGAATCCGAGCGCACTACCGATGTATGCCAATCCTGCCTTGGTATTATTTTTATTGAGAGCATCAATTCCATCAATCACGTTTACAATACCCAAAGCTGTAGTCGCTACAACTCCTAATCCTTGTGATAAATTCATAAATCTTTTATAAAGATGCTCAGGTATTTTCGAATATAGCGCAATAAAATTGGTCGTAAACTGTCCTAATTCTGTTATTGCTGCTGTAATGCTAACAAGACCATGTATAGGGGCTTTATCAAAATTAGCGTTAGAAACTGTTGCCGCCAGATTGCAGGCACTCATAAAGCTGGTGAGCCCCATAAAAGCTTTGGAGTTGAATATCCCTTGCAAAATCTTAAGAGTATTGTTAGTTCCGGCAGGTGGAGGCGGACTTGCCGGAGGTGTTGAAGATGGGGGCACCGGAGGGGCAGGTGCTTGCTGGGCAGCCGCTCGTGCAACTTCGTCTATCAAAACCTCTATCACAATGTTTTTTCTGTAGCCACCTATTATTTTTCCTGTGGTGTCCGCTATTCTCCGCACACGTGTTGCAACTTTGCCAGTGAGTCCCCTGCCTCCGCGTTTTATGTAAGATTCCTTGTTTATGCAATGCATCTCCTTGAGCAGTTCATCCATGGTCATCTTCTCAAATACCCAGCAGTTGATTTTTTTGACTCCGCCTCTTGGTCCTTTGATTGTCCTTTCTTTGATCTCTACTTTATTAAACCACCGTTCGTTCACTACCAGAAAGTGTCCCTTAGCAGTTTCCACAAGTTCCACACCTTCTTTTGCCGCTTTTCCGGCAGCCGTAGTAGTGGTTGAGGGTGCCGGAGAGGGTGTTGGCGTCGAAGTCACAGGAGGCGTTGCAGTATTTGCATTTGCTTTCTTGGCAAGATCTTCCAAATGGTCTTTCCATGCAATACCGGCATTTGTCATATTCGACCAAATGAGGTCTGAAATAGCTGTGATTTTCTTTATATCAAAGGGTTTGTCCTTTTCAATATATATGATGTCCTCGATATCGTATCCCTTAGATAATAGCTGATCTATTTTGTGCCCCAATTGTGCGGCTTCCTGCATATATGTCGTTACCTCTTCATTGAAAGAGGTGTCTTCGGTATTTGTTACATCGATATGCCTGTCGATAAGGTTGGCATCCATAGAGATGCCTTTATGGTGTTCTACTACTCTTTCGATGCCACATTCCATATGGTGCGGATGATTTTTGGTGAAATCGTCCAGTACCGAACGGTAATATTCACTGTTGACAAAAGTCAGCATAGTACGCCGTATATTATTGGCATATACCCGGGCTTCCTCCCTTTCTTGTACTAATAATATTTTCTCTAAAAATTTTTGCTCCGCAACATAACTGCGTAGCGAGCTTATAATACCATCTGTTTCGGAGGAACTCGATGAGTTTCCGTAAAACATTTTATAAAAAGTCAGTGCATGTAAATGTAAATAATTGTAGTCTTCACCCGTATATCTACTGTCATTAGTTGTTTTTGTAGCAATACTACTAACCAACTCGTTTAACTGTCCAAGTGCTACAAGTTGATCTTTTCTGAGGTCTGTAGCACATCCTATAGGATCGTGTAATGAAAAATAGATATAAGGCTCTTTATTATCAAGCTTCATGATTTCTCCTAAACCCTGTATATACTTATCGTATGCCACCTTTTCGTATTTATCAGTATCTTCTTTGTCGTGGAAAACCTTTATTTTGTTACAAAGAACAGCATCCGGGTTATTCTTTAGCTCTTTAGGATAGAATTTCTGGAATCTTTCTTCTCTCAATGCTTGATCATTGATCATAGATTGTATATATGATACAGACCATTGTTCAGTGGAATAAGCAAACCAATATTTTCTATTCTCACTGACAATGATATAATCCTTGTAATCATTAGAAGGCATAATCTCCCTGACATCTAGGGTTCCTTCGTCCCATACATGTGTTGTTCCTTGGATCAGGATTCCCGCTATACATCTATATTCGATAATATTCTTTAGTGTAGCACTATACATATAGATATAACCTTCGATGATATTTTTCCGGCAATATTCATATATTCCGACTCTTGTCGGAAATTTAGGGTTTAGTTCGAAATTTTGATACACTTGTTCGAGTTCTACCTGACAAAGGCTATATCGGTTGAATCGGACAACAATTCCGTCATTTATAACTAGTCTATCGCTTTCAATCTCGCCTCCATCAAATTTCGATGTAGTAAATGTATATCTTTTGGTTAATGGATTTTCACACATCTGCTATTCCTCCTCTGCTTTAGGTTCCCATTCTGCTTCTACACGGCTATTCTTTACGATTCCTATTACTTCATCGATAGGTTCTTCTTTACCTTCTTCATAAATTTTTAGAATGACTTCTTCCCCTTCCTCATAACCTACTGTATCGGCAGAAAGAATGTATTTTTCTTCGAATTGTCCCTCACGAATAATTTTATCATTCTTTCTCCACTGTAGATTAAATATCCTAGGCTCGAGTTTTTCAGGATTATCAGCCCTTACAGGGAATCCGCCTGATATAGTCACACCCGGTACACCTTCTACAACTGCTCCTCCATGCTCGGTCATACTACCTACA
>JAWDXP010000045.1:0-4071 GCA_032477055.1 Dysgonomonas sp.
TCTAATGAAGAATAAATATCTTTAACCCATCTCGTCCGAGACACTTAGTGGTATACTTTTCAATTACTAAGTGGACTACTTTTCAATTATATTATACACATATATCCTAAAAACCTAATTCTTTTTGATAATGAGAAGCTTGTGGCTCCAGAGATCTCGCGGGGAGGCAACTTCTCGTATGATTTTAAGGGTGAATTTTATTCTACCACTAAAATCTACGGTTACATTAAAAAAGAGAACATAATTGAAGACTATAAATTTTGGTTAGGATTATTAAATTCTCAATTATTTTGGTTCTTTATACAAAATACAGGATATATTTTGAGAGGAGGATACTTCACTTTTAAAACTGATTATATACAGCCGTTTCCTGTACCTCAGACTATCCCCTCTTCCATATACGAGGCTGTTTCAAATGCTGTTGACAGTATCCTTAAAATAAAAGTAAATGATATAAAAATTAACACGTCTGAATTAGAAAAGATCATTAACAATCATATTTATTATCTATATGATCTTAATGAACAAGATGTAAAAATAATTGAAAATTACAGTATTGAACAAGATGAATAATAGTTTATTATTCAGCGAATTGAATCTTTTATTAATTTTATTTCGTCTTCTGTAAGCTCATAAAGAGAGAACACAATATCATCAATTTTATTTTCATTGTCAAGTGTAGATTGCTCGAAGTTATTACATTTCGATTCTACTATTTTATCTACATAATAAACGATATTATGCTCTATTTCTTTAGGGATAAATGCAGGTATTGGGAATGGTTTTATGTAATCTGGTTTGAAACGAAAATAAGCATTAGCTAATACAGTTCCTGTATTTATTAAGTACCACCAAAATAGATTTGAGTTAAGGATTCCCATTAAACATTTATAACTTTCTGGAACATCACTTCTCTTAATATAACCATATATTGTCGTGGTAGAATAAAATTCACCCTTAAAATCATACGAAAAATTCCCACCTTTTGAGATTTCCGGTGCAACTAATTTTTCGCACTCAGCATAGTTAATCCCCTGTTTTCTACCATATTGAAACCACTCTCCGTCTATGTTAAACCTCCCTTTTTCTCGGCCACGCAAGGTAGGCTCACACCGTTTGAGGTATTTATATCCTAAAGGAAAATTCAATTCAAGCTCTTCTTCTGTATACAATACAGAGGAACTATCCTCTTTTTTGTATGGAAAAATAACAAATCGATTACTTTTAACAGGCTCATATCTATGAACATCTTCTCCTTTTAATAATGGTTTAATAAGCCCTCTTTCTATTCGTACTGTTTCTGATAAATGTTTTGAGTATCCAGTTACATACTCGTTATCAGATTCACAATCATAAAGAAAATATACATCATCCTTACTTGTCGCTAGACCTTGGAATATTTTATCAAAAACATCACTTATTCTTCTTGGTTGCCTATTAAGTTTATCAAGGATGGACATTATTTGCCTATCAGATAAAGTCCATTGATCTTCTGATAAGTTACTAGATGAAATTTTATTGAAAGAACTTTCTGTGATTTTATCAAGATAATTAGTTAATTCGATACTTGTAGTTATATTATCATTTATTTCAACATATTCAAGTATTTCACTTCCCTTTTTAAACCATTGTAAGCCCGTATAAGTAGAAGCGTCAAAAACCATAAAAGAACCAAAATTAATTATTTTAGAAATGGCATTACTTGATGATATAACAGTTCGTAAACCTTTACCAAAAGTAGCATTCGTCCATTTCACTGGCATTATAAAATTGATTAGAGCATTACCTTTTACTAAGTCTAATGATTTTTCCGTAAATAAAGCATATAGATCATAAGAACCAGTTGCTGAAGTATATGTATTGTTGTATTTATCTGCTAAATTAGGATCATTGTCCCTTATACCCTGAATTCGCATATATGGCGGGTTGCCAATAATAGCATCGAACCCGATAAATACACCTTCATCATTCAAGACCTCTGGAAATTCTATCCGCCATTCAAAAGCATTCTGATATATCCGATTATTCTTAATTTCATCAATAATCGTTTTATATTTATTTACAGCCTTTTGGGTATCTGCAATTTTCTTTTGTAAGGCTTTTTGCTCTCTAGGAGTAAGCTCGAATAAACTTGGAGCAGTTAGGCTGGATAATTCTTTTTGGGCTTTAAGTAGGTTTTTTGAATTCTTATCATTCCTGCTTATTTCAGTTTTCAGATTGGTTTTTATTTCTTGAATAAATTGTTCCAACCTTCTTTTATCTTCTTTATTATGAGCATTACGATATTCGCTTACAGCATCTTTATATTCAGATATTGATATACTTAAACCCCGAAGTATAGGCTTCAAGTCTTCATTGAGCGAAAAACGGCTAACAAGAGAGTTACCGCATTTGATATTAATATCAATATTAGGTAATGTCTCCAAATGATTAGTCTTAGGGATGTAATATGTGTGTTTGAGTAATTCTATCCATAAACGGAGCTGGCATATTTTTACTGAATTTGGGTTAATATCAACCCCAAAAAGGCAATTTTCTATGATTGTCTGCTTTTCATGAAATAGTGTTTCTTGTACCCGTTGGCTTTCGTGATTGTGTGGGTTGTATTTGTATATACCAAACGCATTGTCGCTGATAATTAACTCGTCATTTTCGATACTTATCCTATAATCTTTTAGTCGTTTTCCCTCCTTGTCTACTAAAATACCTAATTCTGATTTTAAATAGATCATCTCATTCAAGCAGGAAACAAGGAAGTGCCCCGAACCAACAGCAGGATCGCACAAACGAATAGAATTAAATATTTGGTTAGCCTCTTGTATATCAGATATCTTATTGTGAAGATCTATTATTGTTTTACATTCCCAACCTTTGATTTCATTGAACTTCTGTAAAACTGTGCGGGTAATAGTATCACGGCACATAAACATAGTGATAAAGCTTGGGGTAAAGAAGGAACCGTCTTTATAGCCATTTATTTTCTCAAAGATAAGTCCTAATACAGAAGCAGAGATTAATGCCTTGTTTTCTTCTTGTATGTCTTCCGACCCTTCACTACTAAAATCATAGGCATCAAGAAACTTGAGCAAATAGTCGAGAGGATTTAACTCTTTGACCTCTATATCTTTCGATTTAAGTACTGATTTGCTGTAAAGGTTTATTCGAGCCTTATCTCTTAGATTGCTTATTACAAGAGTATAAGCTTCTAATTCAGTTTGTTCAAAAAGGGAACTGTTAAGGTAAGGAACATGAGTGAATTTGTCTTTTAGATATCCTTCTCTGCGTTCTTCTTCTTTACGGGCTAATATTTGGAAGAACAAACTATTCAGATCATCGTAACCTTCTATTTTTTCTGTTAATAAGAATGAGTATTTCTTATCCCCATTATGATATTTAATAATCTGAGCTTCTAAGAGTTTTAAAAACAAAACACGATTAATCCATGTTATACTCAGATCTAAAGCGACATTAAATAATCGTTCTTCATAAGTGCTCCCGTATTGACTGATATTAGGTAAACGGGATAGTTTATCCATCGAGTCCAATTCATTAATAGCATTCTCTATAATGGAGCCATTGTCTCTTTTTTCTTTGGATTTACGAACTATAAATTTTTGTGATTTTTCTTTTATTTCTTCCAAGCCGAGAATATGTAATAACTCAGCATAGAATTCCTTATTTAATTGATTATAGTCATTTGTGAAAGAGAGTTTTAACAAATGTGTTGGAGATAAGAACTTGTATAATGCTATAAGCTTCTTATCATCCTCTTTATCTTTATTCCGTAAGATTTTGTTATAATCCCGTATGTCAAAATAAGAGTAAGGAATATCTAATTTTATCTTTTCTATTTCAGGAGATGCAATGTCCTTATAGAAAAAATCGGTGCTTGTTCCTGATAGAGTCTTATTCTCGAATTGTTTGAAATGTTTTAATAAAGTTTTATTCTGATAAAATAGTTTTTCAAAATCCTGTGCATCAAATACAAACCATTCATTTATGTTGGTAATAATCAAATATCGCAATTCAAAATTCTTTGCTTTACTGCGTTCTCTAAAATAGTACAGAACA
>JAWDXP010000046.1:0-3449 GCA_032477055.1 Dysgonomonas sp.
TGAAAGGATTTTCAGAAAGAAACTTATACAATATAAAGCAGTTTTATTTATTTTATAGTCAGGACAATACAATTTCGCACCAAGTTGGTGCAAAATTAGAAGATGTAGATTTGCACCAAGCTGGTGCAAAAATAAAAATAACTGAAAAGAAGATAAATACAATTCGTCACCAGCTTGGGGACGAATTTGAAGAACACCTTATATTTCAGATACCATGGCGTCATCATGTGGAAATATTCAGCAAATGTAAGTCTGTACAGGAAGCTTTATTTTACGTTCAGAAAACCATTGAAAACGGTTGGAGTAGAGCTGTATTAATGAACTTCATGGATGCAGACTTATATCACAGTCAGGGAAAAGCCATTAATAATTTTGACCGCTTATTACCCGATGTTCACAGTGATTTGGTAAAGGAAACATTGAAAGACCCATATGATTTTGATTTCCTAACTCTTACAGAGAATTTTAAGGAAAAAGAGTTGGAAGATGCTTTAGTCGCTAATATTACTAAATTTTTGTTAGAACTAGGTCATGGTTTTGCATATATGGGGAGACAATACCCGATAAAAATAGGTAATAAAGAGCGTGTTATAGATTTGCTTTTCTATCATTTGGAGTTGCGCTGTTATGTAGTTGTAGAATTAAAGGCAGGCGAATTTGAACCAGAACATACAGGAAAGCTTGGATATTATATATCTGCGGTCAACAACCAGATGAAAAAAGAGGGGGACAATCCTACGATTGGCTTACTTATTTGCAAAACGAAAGATAACATTGAAGCTCAATATTCTTTAGAAAGCAGTAGCCAGCCGATTGGTATTTCAGAATATACTTTCTCAAAGTTGTTGCCAGAGAATTTCAAATCTTCCCTTCCATCTATTGAGGATATTGAAAGAGAATTGAATCAGGAAGAAGATAACGACGATAAAAATAGTAAACTCTAATTTAAGTGGGACAACAAGAATTTGAGAGCTTTAAGCAGAATCTGAAAGATTGGATGGACTCCCATCAGGATGAATATGACCTATTTGAAGAAGAGATGAATAGGAAAGATTCAGCAGTCTATCAAATGATAATGTCAAAAGCCATGACTGTTGTTCCTCAATATGAGAAGATTATAAAGCAACGAATAAACAAAGGAAAACACGAAGATATTACAGATATAGAAACTCTTTTCCAGAAAGAAAATCTGGCACAATCATTAATCGAAGAATTCAACAATCCTCCAAAAGAATCCATTGTTCCCTCAATGCTTTGCTGGCTGTACTTCGGGCAAAGTTTTGAAAGAATGATTGAAAAAGGACAAGAACTGAAACTTAATCCAGAAATAAGCTATTTTCAGAAGCTATTCATTTCTTATACCATTAAACTAATGATAAAGCAATCCGTAAAACTCGGATTGAGAACAAATGAAGATTGGAATGAATATGATAGAGTTAAAAAGATTATTGATAATAATGAGGAGATAGATTGGGCAATGGAGGAAGAAGAGAAAGAGAATGTTGCTGATGAAAAGAGAAAAGCTGGAAGAAAGAAAATTGATATACCTTTCCCCGAATTACTCATGCCTGTGGTTCTCAATAAAGAAGTTTTGATAAAGAGAATAGAAGAATACATTATAATCAAGCATACAGAGCTGGATTTAGCTTATTTAAAAATAGCTTTGGAAGAATTATTCTATATGTTTCCGTGCGAGGTCAAATTATTTCGTAATGCACTTGAGAAGCAATACGGAGAGAAAGTTCATATAATCGTAGAAAGAGGAATCCAGAACGCACATAGAAGATTAACCAGCTATATTAAAAATCAGTTAGTAAAAGACACAGGGGAAGACAGGCAAAATATCGAGAATCTAAAGAAATTTCTATCTCTTTAAATTCGTTTAATTCGTCTTTATACGTTACGAATTTAACGAATTGCAACTATTTGAATATCAGATAATTTGTATATTATATTTGTGCCACTATTCCATATCGGAGTAGTGGTTTTATTTTTTATGTTCCGCCGAAAGTAAAGCCTAAAATGTGTGGATATTTTATATAATATGAAAGATTTGATTTCAATTATTGAAAAAAGTAACGCCAGCATCAAGTTGGAAGTTTCTGGTAGTGATCTATTGGAGTTTTCCAACGATTTAATCAATCGGGCAAAAAATGAATTGTCAACCGAAATTACCGAAGCCAGAAAAGAACAATATCTAACAAGGGAGGAGGTAAAACAGATTTGTGGAGTATGTAATGCGACTTTATGGCATTGGAATAAAAAAGGATATCTGAAAACTATTAAGATTGGGAGCAAAGTAAGATATCGTATGTCTGATGTCCGTAAGATTTTAGAGAAAGGAGCTGATAATAATGCAAAATAACCCACCTTTAAATATTTCCGAGCTCTGGCATCAATCTCGCTTGTCGGTATCTGATAAATTCGAATCCCCGCCTGTTGTGTTGAAAGTAGATGACTCCATCATCGGCACACTTGGCAATTTCAGTGCATCCACAGGCAAAGCCAAAAGCAAGAAAACCTTTAATGTCTGTGCCATTGTAGCCTCCGCGTTGACCAATGGTACAGTATTAAGCTATATTGCAACTTTGCCAGAGATAAAACGGAAGATACTCTATGTCGATACCGAACAAAGCCCTTTCCATTGCCAACGGGTATTAAAACGCATTCTATTATTAGCAGGATTATCTTCTGGTTCACAACCCGAACGATTGGAATTCCTATCCTTAAGAAGATACGCTCCGAATGTTAGGTTACAAATTATCGAGGAAGCTATCTATAAAACCGAAGGTTTAGGATTAGTTATTATTGATGGTATCCGTGATTTAGCTTATGATATAAACAGTCCGAGCGAAGCCACCAATTTGATAACAAAACTCATGCAATGGACGGATGAACGGCAGATACATATCCATACAGTTTTACACCTGAACAAAGGGGACGATAATACCAGAGGGCATATCGGAACAGAGCTGAACAACAAAGCCGAAACAGTCTTACAAATTACAAAAGATGAATTTGATAAAGATATCAGTTCCGTATCATCCATGTTTATCCGTGATATAGACTTTGAGCCCTTTGCTTTTTGTATCAATGCCGAGAGTTTACCCGAACAGGTTGATGGTTACCAATTACCCCAATCCAATAAAACCAAAGGATTCGACTATTTTGAAGTATCCGAAGCCAAACACAAGGAAGCATTGGAAAACCTGTTTTCGGAAGCCTGCCATATATCTTATTCCAGCCTGATAGCTAAACTACAAACAAGCTACAAAAGCGTCGGGTATTCCTTTGGTGTAAGCAAGGCTAAAAAACTGAAAGTCTTTCTGGAAAATAAGCGGATGATACTTAAGGAAGATAAGTTCTATAAATACAATCCCGATTTCTACTATTAGCGGTTTAGGTTAGGATGTGTATATAAGTAATAAACCATACTAACCAAGTTTAGT
>JAWDXP010000047.1:0-2649 GCA_032477055.1 Dysgonomonas sp.
TATTTCATCTTTAATTACATTAGTTTTAATTCTTTTATTAACTTTATAGATATCTTTTAATTCTATCTTTATTGCTGTATACCTATTATTTAATTTACATATTACTACTGCTATATGATATGGAGAATCATATGCTTTTGTATCTTTACTTCCTTGTCTCCACTGAAACAAATGATATATTTCATCTACTTCTCCGAAAACACTCTTAAAACTTTTACTATTAATACTCTCTAAATCTATATTTTCTAATATAGGCATAGATAACGGTAATAAATATGTAGTTTTATTTCTTCTTTTATCAATGCTATCTCTCCAAACTAAGCCTTTTTCAATCAATTCATTATTCCAATTATTAACTGATTTTTCACTTACATTAAAATACTTAGATATAGTCTCTATGGAGTGCCATGATATTCCACTATCATTTCTAGAATAAAAACCATAATATAAGTATAATTTTATTGCTCCTGAGGACATATCTTTTAAATATTCTTCAAATTCTCTATATAATACAAAGAACTTTCCTCCTATCTCATCCTTATCCATACCTTTTTTCCATTGTATATACTGTTCCTTATACCAATAATTTTCATCTTTTATTTGCGTTTTTTTCTTAGTTAGTATGCCCATATTTCCCCTCCTTTTCATACTTTACATTTATATGGTACATAACTATTATCTATTAATTTAATTTAGAATGTCAAGTTTATTTATTCATATAAATACGAATACTAATAAACCTACCAATTTACATTTGTATCGTTTTTATCTAAGACTTTATTTCTTATATTACAGAACTTTTTTTCATACTAACTATATATATAACTAAACTAAAACTAAACGAATAACTAAACTAAAACTAAAACTAAATAACTACTACTACTATAACTATGACTAAGCTAATAGGCTTTGGAAAATAATATTGAAAATAAAAAAATTTTTTACACTTCTTAATTATCTTACTAAGTAATAAATAAACCCAATATATAAAATACTTGAATACTAATTTTATTTTATATTTACTAATGGTATTGAATTTTAAAATTATCTTTTATTGGTCCTAAATCACTACGCACTTATCTATTTAAAGTCGCTTTTTTATCTTAAAGAGGACAGATTTGGTACATTAATTTTAACTGTGACATTGAATTCTAACAGATAAATTCCCGACATTTACTTATAGTTGCTAGTGGTTTTGAGTTTTTAAATTACTTTTTGGTAGTTCCCCAATTTACTACGCACTTTAAAAAAATAAAATTAAATTTCGTTAAAAGTATCTTTAGTGAAAATTAAAACTAAATATTATAATAAAAATATGTGAAATTATAATATTTATTGAGGTGATTTTTATGATTCTAAAAAAATTAAAAGAAAAAATTTCTTTCAAAAAATTTATGAAAGGATTTATATTAACATTACTTTGTGGAATTCTTTCTTATTTCACTTTTGATCTTAATAAAACTTACTTAATTCTTTCCTTAACTGCTTTTCCTCTACTTGGAGGGATATTCTATTCATTATTCAATGATATGTTATACTTAACTTAAATACTTCTTAAATATTTGCTTTATAGTAGTTCTAAGTAAAAGAGGTATTTTCACTTTTTTAATTGTTAAACTTTTTCGTTAAATGGAATTTTTGCGAAGTCAAAGATCCTAACGATTTTAAGAGCTGGAACTTAGAGTAGCAGAGGTTGATGAGAAATTACAAGAGATTAAGATGGAGAGCCAACGAGTCGAGTTAAAAATATTTTCAAAGTAGGTTTGTAAATTAAGCTTTAAAATTATTTATATATAGGCGATTTAAAATAGAAAAGAAAGCCACTTTATACTTAAAGTGACTTTCTTTTCTATTTTAAAAATAATTTTGGAATATCGAAGAGTATAATTAATATACAAGATATCAAAAATATTATTTCGACCATTTTATTTTTATTAGTTAATTTATTATTAATTAATAATGATGTAGTAAATACTATATAAATTATCCCTTTAACTACAAATATTATATTGCCTGAAAATGCTGAATAAAATGTTTGTATAATTGCTAATAGTACTAAGAAATATGTTGTAATCCCCCATATTTTTTTTAAGTTCATTATTGAACTACCCAATAGTAATTTGTTTGATTAAATTGTATATATTGATATGAATGTGGTGGGTATGGATTACTAATACCGCCACTTACAGAATAAAGCTTCATATTCTTTGCTTCTTGATAAAATGGAACAACTACATTTTCTCTGATCCATACTTTAGCATCAACACCAGTAAGTATATAGCTGACATCATTAATCATAGATACTACTCCATAAATTGTTGCAGCAGTTAGAAGCCATGCAGCTACACCTTTTTGATTTTCATTAATTCCTAAAAATTTCGTTTGGAAATCTTCGATTGATTCGAATTCTCCTACATATTCTCCCATTCCATTATAAACAGTAACTGGTGAGTTTGTGGTACTTTTTCTTATTGTTGTAGCACTAGCTCTAATTGGAACAAAACAAGTTAATAATAGAGATAGGATTAAAAAGAATGATAAAAAACTTTTTTTCATTGTAACCTCCTTTAATAAAAAAAATAATAAAAGCATTCAATAAATATTTTTTCCTCTTTTTACCTATTTTACCACAATCATTTATTATTTATA
>JAWDXP010000048.1:0-2593 GCA_032477055.1 Dysgonomonas sp.
AGAGCAATCCAATATCCATTGTGCTTCCTTCAAATAATTTATTCCGGTACTGTTTCCCCAACGATTTGATGCGAATATGAGAGATGTTATATAATACAGTTCTCCGTCGGATGCGGGACCTTGCGCAATACGCGAACCATCGGTATGGCAGCTCCATGCAAAATATCCTTTCAATGGTCCCTCTTGGTGCTGCATATATGTTTTGCTCCAGCGCCACAGGCGGTCGAAAATATCTTTGCGGTCGAGTTGAACGGCAATCATCATTCCGTACGACATTCCTTCGGTGCGCACATCTTTATTTTTGATGTCGGAAATATATGCCATAGAATCGCCTGCCTCGAAGTATATTTTCTGAGAGCCATAGAAAAGGTTATGAAATATTTTGTTTAATTTTTTTTCAACTTCTTCTTCGGAGTATCCGGCTTCAACAAACAGATTCCTATACTGTTGAGTTTCGAATGCTCCCTTTTCCCAAGGAATAAGTTTTTCACTTTCTTTCTTCTGACAAGACATAAGAAAAGTAATTATGATGAAAAGAAAAAATAATAGATTCGTTTTCATTGTGTGATAAATTCAGAGGTGAAAAATACAAGCCTTAACTCTTATAGCGGTTAATATCTTGAAATAACAAATAGTGTAGATCAGGTAAAAAAAGAAGACTTGTCAAAAATTCAAACCTGACTTTAAAACAAGTCTTCTCGAACACTAAAATTACTATCTACCACTTACCTTACCATCAATTCGCTGCATTAGGTTTCATATTCGGATTAGAGTTCAATTCTTTTGACGGAATAGGAAGTATCCGGTGTTTACTATAATTGAATGCAATAGCTCCTGATAATTCTGTCTGCTCTATCTGTACAAGGTATTTTTTTTCTAAATTTTCCAGAATAGAAACAGCATCCGGATCGCTGGGATTATTATACCAGCGCATCAGATTATAGAATCTCCATCCGTCGAGATATAACTCGGCCGAATATTCATGTTTAAGCAAACGGCGTACTGTATTGATTGTAGTTCCCGGTAAAATAACACTTCCATCGCGGGAAGATACTACTCTGCCTAAAGTAGGCGCCGAAGCCAACAGTTGCTCCGCAGTCGGCAGGTTGCCCCTGCCTGTAGTATAAAATAAGCCTGCGTCCGAATCTGTCGAAGGTACTTGGTTATTAGCCCTGTCCCTTACTTTATTTATGTAAATCAAAGCTGTGGCTTCATCTCCCGTCTCGATACAACATTCGGCATACATAAGCAGAATATCGGCATAGCGTAACAGGCGATCATTTATCCCGCTTTTACCCGGATCAGACATCCATCCGTCATATGCATATTTACGTGCACCGAACCATTTGCCCTGGCGAACGGTATAATCTCCACCAAAAAGCTTGGTATAATCCCACATAGTTCCATCTTCGGCTTTCCAACTGGCTCCGTTGGGTATCCACAGACCCTGATAGGCTCTGGGGTCGATGATATTTCCACCATTATCTCTTTCAAATTCATTGTACAATGCAAGAGACGGCATCGAATTCCACCAGTGGTTGGTCGAATTAGGTGTAGTCATTTCTAACTGTCGCATTGTATTTTGTCCTGTAAATATCCAATCATTCTGGTCGCTGTTTGCTGCCGGATTGAATCCCTGAGTATCCTGACTCTGACAAAATTGAACTTCAAATATAGATTCTTCATTGTTTTCATTGGTTTCCGAAGAATTGTCCCGATAGTTCTGTACAAGATTATATTCGCCCGAATCGATGATTGTTTTTAATGCCTCTTTGGCTAGTGCCCACTCAGCACTTCCTGCATTGGCAGTACCATCGAGAAGTGGACGTCCCATATATACTTTTGCCAGAAAGCCTAGTGCAGACCCCTTTGTTGCACGCCCGACATCATTCGAATTTGCAAATACCTCAGAACGTACAGGTAAAAGCTCAGCAGCTGTTTTAAAGTCTTCGATCATATTCTGGTATACTTCGCCCGGTTGAGCCGGAGCTTTCATATAATCATCCGATACCGGAACACTATTACGGTCTATAACCTGATCTCCCCACAGCATACATAAATAAAACCGGCTCAATCCCCGCAAAAAATATGCTTCACCTCTTAATCTGTCATATAGTTTCTTATCTGTCGGATTATCAAGATCAAAAGCATTATCCTGATTCTCTTCTAATTTCTTTAGTGCAAAATTGGATGCATACTGGAATACATACATATCCTGATATGCCAGCACCATAAATCCACCGTCGGCTCCGACTGTGTATGCACTCAATTCGGCCGATTCGGGTTCGCCCTGTGCCGCTCCGTTGGTAAATAAAAACTCATCACTCCTGTTGTTGAGGATAAAAGGCATAACACGTGCCCAGCCTCCTCCACGCTGCATAATGTTATATGCGCCGTTGACAGCATACACCAAATGTTCCTGAGTATTATAATAATTATCTTCACTTGGATTTACTGAGTGATAAAAATCCATTTCAGGCTGGCATCCGCTAAAACTTAACCCTGCGATTGTCAGAAGTGCTCCTGCTATATATTTTTTTATTTTCATAATCGATTTGTTTTTTATGTTAATAAGGAGAGATTTAGAATGTCA
>JAWDXP010000049.1:0-2562 GCA_032477055.1 Dysgonomonas sp.
AGCCGCTCGCTGGCTGGAGAGCCGATCGTGCGCCTGATCCTCGACGGCACCGTCGTTCGGGTGCGGCTCGACCGCAAGGCGACCTCGATCTCGCTGCTCGTTGTCCTTGGCGTGCGTGCAGATGGCCAAAAAGTGCTGCTCGCGATCAGGAGCATGGGCGGCGAGAGCGCCGAGGCCTGGCGCACGGTGCTCGGCGATCTCGTCAAACGCGGGCTGCCGCGTCCCGAGTTCCTCATCGTCGATGGCGCGCCGGGGCTCGACAAGGCCATTGCCGCGGTCTGGGACGGCGTGCCGGTGCAGCGCTGCACGGTCCACAAGCACAGAAACCTTCTCGCCCATGCTCCCGAGCGCCTGCACGACGAGATCACCGCGGACTACAATGACATGATCTATGCGACGACCCCCGAGGAGATCGCGGCTCGCCGCAAGGCCTTCATTCGAAAGTGGCGGCTGAAGCATCGCGCCGTTGCCGACAGCCTGGAGGAAGCGGGCGACCGTTTGTTCACCTTCGCGCGCATGCCGCCGAGCCAATGGCGTAGCTTACGCACGACAAATGCGATCGAGCGGTTGCACGAGGAGTTCAAGCGACGGATCAAAACCCAAACCGTGCTGCCCTCGGCCGACACTGCTGCGATGATGTTCTGGGCGCTGCTCGCCTCGGGACAGATCAGCATGCGCAAGGTCGACGGTTGGCAAACCCTCGCCACAAAACCCATCGACCAGCCGATTGACCTTGCCGCCTGAAACGATAACTTCATGCTACCCGGAGACGCGCCTCAGCGAATTCCAACCAAATTCCGGACGGCACCTCGGAGGATTAAGCTTCCATCAATCTGGCAAATCCATCTTCTGAACTGAAGTACCAAGTTGCTTAATCGCAAAATCGACGAGCTTTGAGTAGATCCGGCCAAGTATGAGAGGGGAGGGCGATCCGCAGTCAATTCAGGCGCGGGAGCTTGGTTGATCTTCAATCTTCCACCGCCCGGTTGAGTAGTCAGGCTCGAGATCTGTGTTGACCTTGCTGATCATGCCCCAAAAGTTACGGTCATAGTAGACGGGAGGAACGGCTTCCAGAGTCGAGACGAAGAGCTGTACGCCATAGCGGGAAAAAAGCTCATTTTCTGCAAGATGATTTGCAGGACCGGGTTCGTTTACAACCTCACAAGCAGCCTCGAGAAAAAGGCGAACCGCTTTGGCGCGCCAACCGATCCTGTCTGTTGGCCGATCCCAGTACTCTGATACGACGTAGGTGGTGTCACGTGCCTTTACGCCTAGGTTCTGTACTCATAAATGGATTCCGTTAGCTGACGAACAGTGATTCACTCCCCTTAGGTGATTTGGGGGTAGACATGGCGCGGTTTGACCTGAGCGATCGAGAATGGGCTTTGATCAAGCCCTTGCTGCCGAATAAGCCACGCGGTGTCGGTCGGGTCGACGACCGGCGGGTTCTCAACGGCATCTTCTATGTGCTGCGGACAGGCTCGCCCTGGCGAGATCTTCCGGAACGCTATGGCCCTTACACGACGGTCTATAATCGCTTTAACCGCTGGGCCAAGGCAGGTGTTTGGGTCCAAATTTTCGAGGTGTTGGCAGCACGCTCGCCGCAGTCGATGGCGCTGATCGACAGTTCTATCGTCCGCGCCCATCAGCACGCCGCTGGGGGTAAAAAGGGGGCGAGGATCACGCCATTGGCCGTTCTCGTGGAGGACTGAGCACCAAGATCAATGCGGTCGTCGACGAGAACGGACTGCCGGTCCGGCTGATGCTAACCCCGGGGCAGGCCCACGATCTGCGTGCCGCGCCATTTCTGCTCCAAGGGCTCAAATGCCGTGATGTTGTGGCCGACCGTGGTTACGACGCCGATGCCCTCCTGCACATGATCAGAGCCCGCGGAGCTAGGGCTCATATTCCTTCCACCAGCCAGCGAGTGGTCCAACGCTCCGTCAGCCGCCGCATCTACCGCAAGCGCAATCTTGTTGAGCGCTTCTTCTGCAAGCTCAAGCATTTCAGGCGCATCGCGACCCGCTTCGACAAGCTCGCTCGCAACTTTCTCGCGGCAGTCGCACTCGGCTCAACCCGCCTCTGGACCAGGGTTTATGAGTCCACGCCCTAGCCCGGCGACACCGCAAGCGAAGCAGAGGCTCTCGTCAGCCGGTCGGAATTTTTCTTTGAATCTTGAATTCAGCAACCACGCCGCGTGTGTCCTCAAGCCATGCATCGACTCCCCTAAATAGGTCGCGCTGCATCACACGCGACCATTCCTGAATCGTTGCATCCAGCGCCTGTGCGTTTGCGTGCACAAATTCTGGTCGATCGAGCCAATCCTGGCCCTTACTCATCAAATAATCTATCGCAATGCCGCCGCTCGCCCCCAGGGTCCAGCCCAGAGCCGTACCAAGACCTGGTTCGACCGCCGTCCCTGCGGCAGCGCCGATTATCTGCGAACGCATAGCGGTGACAACTTTGGTCGCAGCTTTTGCAAAGATGGGAGTAACGGCCCGCTCAACAGCCGGCGCGACCCCTCTGGCCACCAGGGCTGAGACAGATGCGGCCCCCGTTCCC
>JAWDXP010000050.1:0-2395 GCA_032477055.1 Dysgonomonas sp.
GGTCCTTTTCTTCCAGATCCCGATGTATCTGGCGGCCATGACCATGGCCTGCTTCAAGTTGAACCGACTGCTGATCGCGACGATGCGTGCCGAGCGAGAAAACGATCGGCGCGCCCGACATGATGAGCTTACTGGCCTTGCCAATCGAGCGGGACTCGTTGGCGCCATCGAGGAGCGGCTGTCACGGCGGGACGGCGACGAGGCGCTGGCGCTGCTGTATCTCGACCTCGACGACTTCAAGGTGGTCAACGACACGCACGGCCACGCCGGGGGCGACCGACTGCTGCAGAGCGTCGCCGAGCGCTTGCGTGGCCTGGCCCGCGAAGGTGACTTGCCGGCGCGCCTCGGCGGTGACGAATTCGTCGTGCTCGTCGCAGGCTGCACCGCGGAACAGGCGGCGAATTTTGGGCGGCACTTGGTCGAGGCGATCGGAATTCCGTATGATCTCGGCTGCGGCACGCGGGCACACGTCGGTGTGCGCGTCGGCATCGCGATGGCCCCCGGGCACGGGAACAGAGCGGCCGATCTGCTGCGGGCTGCCGACGCCGCGCTCTATCAGGCCAAGTTCGCCGGCGGGTCACGTTGTGAAGTCGCATCCGAAGACGACCTGGCGAGGTTACGTCTCCTTCTCGCACGAAGTGCCGCCGAGCCGAGCCGCCAAAGCGCCGCTGCGTAGCCAGTTGTCGATCGATCGGCGCACGTCCTCCCGTTGCAATACGGTCTCGGAAGTTAGAAGCTCGTTAACCGCTCGGGCAGATGGTGAGTGCGTATTCGCCGACAAAAGGGGTCCGTCCATGGCTGAGGCTCCCGCTTGCTATTCCTGCAGCGTCACCAGGCTACTACGCGATGTCTCGCCAGTGACGCCGGGTTACGAAATCCGATCATTCGAATGCCCCAAATGCCGAACCGTCCTGCGGCTGGTCTCCAAGTCTGACCCAGCTTTGCCTGCGGCGGCGGATTGATCGGCAGCGGATCGGCAAGAACTAAATTTCCGCTTCGCGCCGTCGCAGACGATCTTCTGCACGAAGCCTGTCCTTCCGCCTGTGGGCATTCCTCGGCAACGTGTTGCCGAAAAATGGCGGCCATCCTAGAGCTACACCCGGTGGCTTGAAATCGAATTGGTTTCTTTCATTCCCTTCTGACCTTGAAAAAATTGCTGGGAGGGGGCGCGGCGTGCGTGGAGTGACCGATCCGGCGCATACAGGGAGGCGCTCGCAGATGCTGAGCCTGGACGACCTCGAACCCGACCGGGCGACTTCCGTCTCCAAACATGCTCTCCAACTCATGGCTGAGTTGGAGGTACCGGCGACACCCCCAAATTTTACCGTCTGGTTTGCTTACGTTCTGGGCCGCTCGGCGGCATTGCGCAAGACCATCGATATCCTGCGCTCGAACGACCGCAAGTTCGATAAGGCTCTCAATCGCGAACTCTACAACACCTTCCTCAAGTCGACTGGTTCAGTCGGAGAGGTTGCCCAAACCATTTCCGGCGAGCTCGACGCAATTCTTGTCAATGTACGAAACGACGTTGCGGGCGCGATCGCCGACAGTGCAGCGCATTCCGAGGAGTTGATGGAGGTCGGGCGGACGCTTCGCACGGCCAATGACCCGCAACTTGCCCTGAAGCGGCTGGCCGACGAATTGACGAGAGCGACGGAACGTGCGTCGGCGCTGGAAGCGAAGCTCGTCGAAGCGTCGGGCGAACTAGGCGACCTTCGGAAGTCACTTGAGCAGGCGGAGCTCAGGTCGCGTACCGACGCTTTGACCGGGCTCGCAAATCGCGGGGCAATGGAGAGTTTCCTTCGCACTGCCCAAATCAATGCCATGGAGAGCGGCGACTCCTTGAGCGTGTTCCTGATCGACGTGGATCATTTCAAGAAGTTCAATGACACCTACGGACATCAATTGGGCGATCAGGTTTTGCGGCTGGTCGCAAAGTGCCTTCAAGAAGGCATCAGGGACGGCGACCTAGCAGCGCGCTACGGTGGAGAAGAACTCATCGGTATTCTGCCGTGCGCTCCGCTCACAATCACTCAGGAGATCGCCGAAAGAGTGCGCACCAGAATTGCCAGCGCGAACGTCAAGAAGCGGGCAACGGGCGAGTTGATCGGCCAAGTGACGATTTCGGCGGGCGTTGCCCAATTCAAACCGGGCGAAAGCTTCGAGGCCCTCATCGAGCGATGTGATCAGGCGCTCTATCGGGCGAAGCAATCGGGTCGGAATTGCACAATCGGATCGGATGACTGATCACATCGAGACCAGAACAATCGTCGAGGGAGCTCGCCCGTATCTTCCGACCGCGAAAGCGATCAATCCGTCGAACAACTATGCGGCGCTCAGCGGCAAGCGCCATGCCGAACAGAACCGATCGCCGGGCTCCCCTTTTTCAGCACCC
>JAWDXP010000051.1:0-2242 GCA_032477055.1 Dysgonomonas sp.
GCCTTGGGCAGAAGCTCGAGGACGCGATCGACATCGAGGACGACCATCAGCTGGCCATCGAGGCGGTGGACACCACCGGCGAATTTGGCCATGCGCGGATCGAGGTTGACGGGATTTTCCTCCCGGCTCGCCTCTGGCAGCCGCAGCACCTCGCCGATCTGGTCGATCAGCAGGCCATAGGACTCGCCGCGCAGGTCGACGCCGACCGCCATCGGCGGCTTGCCGTCGTCGGCCCTGGCAAGGCCGAGCCGCGCCCGCATGTCGATCACGGTGACGATGCGGCCGCGCAGATTCAGCACGCCGGCGATCTCGGCCGACGACAGCGGCACCCGCGTGACACGCTCCGGCATGAACACGTCCTGCACCCGCGAGATCGGCAGGCCGAACAGCTGACCGCCGATCACGGCGGTGACGTATTCGGCGACTGCGCCGTCGGTTGTTTCAATCTTGCTGCTGCTCATCGCACGCTACTCCTGAGCCTTGCCGTCACGCCGCACGCTTGGCCGCGTCGGCGCGAGCCCGTTCCTCGATCTGTTCCTTCAGCGCCGCGATCAGACCAGGCCGGTCGAACTTGGCGATGTAGTCGTAGAGCCCGGCCTGGCGGCCGCGCTCGATCGCCGCCGGCGATACCAGCGACGACACCGCGATGACCGGCAGCTGATGCAGGTTCTGGTCGGCGCGGATCGCCTCGGCGAATTCGAAGCCGTTCATCTCCGGCATCTCGATGTCGGTGACGACGATGTCGAACGTATGCCCCGAGCGCAGCGTCGCGAGGCCTTCGATGGCGGAAGCCGCCGTGCGCACCTTGTAGCCGGCCGACTTCAGGACCGGCGCCAGCATGTCGCGGAAGAACGGCGAGTCATCGACCAGCAGCACCGACTGCGTCTGCGCCTCGGTCGCCATCTCCTTGCGGATGAACCAGTCGGCGAAGGCCATCGGCAGGAAGTGGCCGACGTCGATGACTTCGGTCGCCTGGCCCTTGATCACGGCTGAGCCGAGGATGCCGTCCTTGGCGCCGGAGACCTGGATGTGGAGTCGCTCTTCCACGATGTCGATGATCTCGTCGACGACGAGGCCCATCGCGCGAGTCTCGTCGGCGAACACCAGGATCGGCTGCGAGCCCGTGGTCTGCACCGAGACGCCTTCCATCTGCACCAGCGGCATCAGCTGATCGCGGTACTGCACCATGTAGCGGCCATTGGAGATCTCGATCTTGTCGGCCGCGATCTCCTCCAGCCGCGTGACGAGCGCCAGCGGCACCGCCTTGGGCTGCGCCGTGCCGGCGCGGAACACCAGGAGCGAGGTGAGCTGCTCGCCGCCAACAGCATGATGCGCCGCATGCTCGTCGGCGACCGCCTGCGAGGCCGAGCCGGCGGCGCCGAGCGCCTTGGCGATGCCGTTCGGGTCGATGATCATGATGACCGCGCCGTCGCCCAGGATGGTGTTGCCCGAGAACATGTCGATGTGCCGCAGCTTGGTCGACATCGGCTTGACCACGATTTCCTCGGTGTGGAACACGCAGTCCACCACGATGCCGAAGGTCTGGTTGCCGACCTGCGTCACTACAATGAAGCCGTTCTCCGGATCGGACGACGAGCCGTCATCGATCTTCAGGAGCTTCTTCAGATGCATCAGCGGCAAGAGCTTGTTGCGCAGGCGCAGGACGGCGGTGTCCTTGATGCGCTCGATGCGATGCTCGGAATTGGCGCGCGCGCGCACCAGCTCGACCACCGACAATTGCGGGATCGCGAAGCGGTCGCCGCCGGCTTCCACGATCAGCGCCGAGACGATGGCGAGCGTCAGCGGGATCTTGATAGTGACCGAGGTGCCCTCGCCGGCCACCGATTTGATATCGATGGTGCCGCCGATCTGATCGATATTGGTGCGCACCACATCCATGCCGACGCCGCGGCCCGAGACCGAGGTGACGGCGGCGGCCGTCGAGAAGCCCGGCTCGAAGATGAATTTGTGGATCTGCGCTTCCGTCATCTTCTCGAGCTCGGCCTCGGTGACGAGACCGTTCGCGACCGCCTTGGCCTTGATGCGCTCGGTGTTGAGACCGCGGCCATTGTCGGCGATGCAGATGATGATGTGGCCGCCTTCATGATAGGTGGAGAGACGGATCGTGCCCTGCTCGGCCTTGCCGCTCGCGGCGCGCTCGGCCGGCGTCTCCAGGCATTGCCCCTCGACATCGAACAGCCAGCCATGAAAGGCGCAGCGCAGGCCGCCATGCTCCAGCCGG
>JAWDXP010000052.1:0-2048 GCA_032477055.1 Dysgonomonas sp.
ACCGAACATCTTATGACTGGAATTAAACCTAATTTTGCTGATATTGCCAGACGCTATAATTGTGACTATCGGACGGTCAAACGTTATTATGACCTCGGAAAAGAAAAGACCCTTGAAGAAGCTTCAAAACGAAGGGTCCCACCGTCACTTATTGAGAACTATAAATCAATCATTGAAGATAAACTCAAGCTTGGCTGCTCTGTGCGCTCAATTTACTACTTCATCCAACTAAAAGGCTATCAAGGCTCATATACGACCGTCAAACGCTATGCCAGATTGATTCGAGAATCCTGCAAACATAAAGCAACGATTCGAATTGAAACAACGCCTGGACTTTCTGCTCAAGTCGACTGGAAAGAAAATTTAAAACTGATCTCACGCAATGGTGAAGTGTTTACGATTAATATCTTTCTGTATATTCTTGGCTACTCTCGGATGAAGTATCTTCAATTGACCGTCGACCGTCTCCAACCCACACTCTTTGAGTGTCTCAATCACGCTTTTGAGAAATTCGGAGGTGTCCCTGAAGAAATTTGGTTTGACAATATGAAAACTGTGGTGGACCATTCTAAAAGTCAATTCTCAAATGTTGTTTTCAATGAACGATTCAGGCAGTATGCAAAAGATGCTGGATTTAAACCCATTGCTTGTCGGCCATTCAGACCTCAAACCAAAGGTAAAGTAGAAGCGCTTGCGAGAACTGTTGACCGCCTGCTTGTCTTTAACAATGAGTTTGAAGACCTTGAAGAATTACAAGCACTGGTCCAACAATTGATGGAAGATTTGAATCATAAAGAAATCTCTCAAGCGATTGGAACCTCACCTTCTGAACGTCTTGACCAAGAGGCGTTGAATCTCAAGGCTTTTGATTTAGAGCTTCTCAAAGTTTATAGTCAATTGAGTGTTCCTTTGACTCGAAAAGTCTCTAAAGAGGCACTTGTGATCTTTGAAGGGCGTAAATATTCAGTGCCGGTTAAATATATTGGACAGACCGTAACCTGTGAAAAAGAACAAGAGGACCTTAAAGTCTATTGTGACCAACGCTTGATTGCTCGTCATCCTTTAAGCGACCGTCCCTTTAATTATCGCCGTGAAGATTACGTTGAAATTCTTAAATCAGATGTCTTCAAACATCTTGAAGAAGACGAACTAGAGGCTTATGTGGATGAGAATCTTCAAGCCTACGATTTATTGTGAAGGGAGCGCTTATGACAACTTATCATCAATTACTCAACCAATTGGACCATTTAAAACTCGATCGTGTGCGTCAGCTCTTACCAGAGTTCTTAGATGAGCATGCGGATATTTCCTTAGTAGAGGGCCTTCATGAACTCTTGAGTGAAGAACTTCGTGAACGAGAAGCGCTCCTTCAGGAAAGACGATTAAAAAAAGCCCATCTGCCTTATGAAAAGCGTGTGATGGACTTTGATTTTCAGTTTCAACCGAAAATTAATAAAGCAGAGATTTTAGATTTACATACCTTACGTTTTTTAGATAAGCATGAGAATCTTCTCTTCATTGGCAATAGTGGCGTAGGTAAGACACATTTAGCTATTTCTATCACTTTAGAAGCCCTAGAGAAAGGTTATAGCTCTTACTTTTGTATGAGTACTGAATTAGTGGACCGTTTATTAAGAGCCAATCAAAAAGGAACTTTAGAGCGAGTATTAAAACAGTATGCCAATTATGATGTACTTGTTATTGATGAAGTGGGTTAGCTGCCCTTTTCAAGAGATGGAGCGAGTCTTCTCTTTCAACTGATTAATATGAGATATGAAAAGAAATCCACGTTGATTACTACGAATATCCCACTTTCTCAATGGTCTGAGTTTCTTCAAGATAAGAAATTAACGAATGCTTTATTGGACCGCTTGGTTCATCATTCTAAAGTCATTTCTATTACTGGAAAATCTTATAGAATGAAAGACTATAGTGAGAAGAAAACCAAAACCCCAAAAAGTAAATAAAGTGATGGGCCCAAAACCAACAATTTGGGTGGCCCATTTCCTACATTTTCAATGACCCAAAACCAACATTTTTAGATGGCC
>JAWDXP010000053.1:0-1974 GCA_032477055.1 Dysgonomonas sp.
CGCAACGTAGTAGGTGGGCAGTGAAGGATTCGAACCTCCGAAGACGTAAGTCAGCTGAGTTACAGTCAGCCCCAGTTGGCCACTTTGGTAACTGCCCTTTGCTTAATTGCGATGCAAAGGTAAATATTTTTTTGACTGTTCCAAATAATATTTTTTCTTTTTTATTTGCTATAGATTTATTTATTCCGGAACAAACTGATAATTAATCATCAAAAACAATTTGAATATAAAAAAATTATACAAACAATGTTTTTTTTATATTTTTTTGGTAATTTTGTAAAAACAATAATGTAGAGAGAAGAAGAGTTTATTTACTTATATAAAAATCTAATAATTTTATTAACTAAATCATTTTTTATTTTATGAAAAAGGTTTTATTTAGCATTGCGGCATCATTAGCATTGTTCGCATGTAGTTCTGACCAACCTGGCCTACCGGGAGTTGAAGAAGGGGGCAAATATCCGGTAACATTCAATGTATCAGCTTTCTCTGAGTCTACCAGTCCACTTAAAGCTATTGCTACAACCCCTGGTACAGACCAAAAAGCAGCTTTTACATATGCAATTTATAAAGCAACTGGTGAGTTTGTAAAAACAAATACATTAACAGCACCGTATGCAAGTCCTGCTGTAACTTTTAACGATGAATTAGAACCAGGAGCATATAAAGTAGCATTTGCAATGCAATATGTACAGGATGGTCAAGCATTTCCACAACCAAATTTGAATGTTGCTTTCAATAATGCGACATTTGAATATAGCCCTTCTAGTGACTGTTTCTTTAAAACTGCAGATCTAACAGTAACTACTAACGGAGGAAACCTTAGCAGTGTTGCTCTACCCCGTGTAACAGGTGCTGCTGAAATTTATATCACTAATATTGAAGCTATTTGTAATATGGATGCAGGAACTACTGATAAAATAAAAATCGGAGCATTTAATATACCAAATGCATTCAAAATCAGTGATCCAACACAAGTAATTTCCACAACACCAAATCAATTTGAAAAAGAATTTACTGTAGTTTATTACCATGTTAACGGAGATTTCTATTATTACAAAAAAGGCACACCATCTTCAGAACGTGCATTCCCTGCGGTATTTAGTGGAGGATGGAGTCAAGGTGTAGGTAATGAAGGTGGAGAAATAAGAGAAACATTCTATCGCTATATCCATACTATGCCTACTACTGCTATGATTTTCAAAATTACAAAAGGAGCAGAAGTAAAAACTATCAGTAATTTTGAAGTTAAATCAAATCAATTAACTAAACTAAAAGGTAGCTTTAGCGGTCAAAATAACATTGATGTATCTGTTGATACTAGTTGGGGACAAGTACTTGAAGAAACATTCTAATACTTAGACTTTCTATATAATATCATACAAATGCGAATCATTAGGAACCTCTGATGGTTCGCATTTTTTATTCACAAAACTTTATCAAATTAACCAAATGAAAAATCGTTTTTTACTTACTTTACTGGCTGCCATTTTAAGTATAACTTATTCCATGGCACAATTATCCAAAACTGTACATGTGTCCACACCAGGAACTCTTTCTTCTTTATTGGGAAATGATATAAACCGCGTTTCAGACCTTACTCTTACAGGTAGTATTAACAGTACTGACTTCAGTATATTAAAAAGTATGAGTGTTCTAAAGAACTTAGATTTAAAACAAGTTACTCTACCTAACAACACTCTACCGTCCAATGCTTTTTCTCACAAAAAATTAGAAAAAATAGTACTTCCAAATACTTTAGAGATTATAGAGCAGTCTGCATTCTACGAATCAAATATAACTTCTATTGACTTTAGTAATTGTACGAATTTACACACGATTAAAACAATGGCTTTTGCAGGAATGATCGGAGAGGGAACTCTGGATTTTTCTAAAAATTCAAAACTTATCAATTTTGATCAGGTTCTATTCGGCAGTGTGATTAAAACCGTCATTTTGCCAGAAAACATGAAA
>JAWDXP010000054.1:0-1953 GCA_032477055.1 Dysgonomonas sp.
TGATCTGAGGCCGGAAAACTGGACCATTTTTGGCTAGAGTCTTGCGCTGCCGAATCCCCTCGGCTGGGAGGAGCGGAAGACGATGAAAGCCTCGAAGTTTTCGGACGCCCAGAAGGCGTTCATTCTGAAGCAGGGCAATGACGGCGTGCCGGTCGCCGAGATCTGCCGCAAGGCCGGGATCAGCCAGGCGACTTATTTCAATTGGAAGAAGAAGTATGACGGGCTGCTGCCGACCGAGATGCGGCGGCTGAAGCAGCTCGAGGACGAGAACGGCAAGCTGAGGAAGCTGGTCGCTGATCTGTCGCTCGACAAGGAGATGCTGCAGGACGTGATCCGCCGAAAGCTGTGAAGCCTGGTCGGAAGCGCAAGCTCGTCGACGAGGTCTGTGGCGAGTGGCAGGTATCGATCCGCAGGGCCTGCGACGCCCTCGAATTCGACAGGTCGACCTACCACTACAGATCCCGTCGCTCCGACCAGGCCGCCCTCGAACAACGGATCAGGGAGATCAGTCAGGTTCGCGTCCGCTACGGTTATCGCCGCATTCACGTCGTGCTTCGTCGCGAAGGATGGCGCCACGGGCAGAACAAGACGCGGCGTGTCTATCGCGAATTGGGCCTGCAAATACGCAACAAGACGCCGAAGCGCCGGGTCAAGGCCAAGCTGCGGGACGATCGCAGGCCGGCAACGCGATCGAACGAGACCTGGGCGATGGACTTCGTCCACGATCAGTTGGCAACCGGACGCAAGCTTCGGGTGCTCACGATCGTCGACATCTTCTCCCGATTCTCGCCAGCGCTGACACCGCGGTTCACTTTCCGCGGCACCGATGTCGTTGAGATATTGGAAGGAGTCTGCAATGAAGTGGGATTCCCGGCGACGATCCGTGTCGATCAAGGCACCGAGTTCGTGTCGCGCGATCTCGACGTCTGGGCCTACCAGCGCGGCGTCACGCTGGACTTCTCCAGGCCCGGCAAGCCCACCGACAACGCATTCATCGAGGCGTTCAACGGACGCTTCCGGGAGGAATGTCTCAACGCCCACTGGTTCCTTAGCCTTGCCGACGCCCAGGAAAAGGTAGAGAATTGGCGCAAGTACTATAACGAAGAACGCCCCCATGGCGCGATCGGCAACAAGCCGCCGATTTTGCTGCAAAACCACGCTGGCGCATCCAGCCCGCCACCGTGAAACAGGCGCAAAACTCTAGTTATGGGTGGTCCAAAGTTCGGTCTCACTGCACTCGGCGGGAGGCTTCCGCCACCATCCTTCATATAATACCGCTCAGGCCATCAACCTCTGCAAACCCGTGGCGAGATCGCCACACTCGCCCACGCTTCGCCGCAAATTGGCCGACGCCGGGACGCGCTGGGCCTATACTTCGAGTTGCTTTTGCAACCGGGCGCCTCGACACCTTTCGAGCAGTTGTCACAACGGCCAGATTGAAGCAGGCGTTGACTCGTCCAGCAGCTTTTCCATCGGAATTCAGCCTAAAAGGGTGCAGCCTCACCGCTCGACAACCTGTCGCCGTTATTAGACAGCCGAGACGTGCAACAATACTTTGCGCAACTAATAGCAACCTGAGATTTAGTTTGCGGATCATTTACTTTCCGCAACTTTGCCCCAAATTCTGCACGATGCTGGGTTCCACTTTCACAATTAGAGCTCTTCTGGGGTTCAACATGAACTCGCCCCGAAAGGGCTTCTAATCATCTCCGTATATTCTTTTCGTGCCTCAATCTCAGTCTTCGTTTCGCGTACAGAGGTCCACAATGACAACACTGACCAAGGCTCTCCCGACCCATCTCGAAGAGACCCGCATCGACTCCGAGAAGCTGCGGACCATCCTGATGCTATGCGGCGCCACTGCATTTGGCTTCATTCTTCACGCTACCTACGGACTCGATCTCAGCTACGCTTTCTTCTGATGCAAGCTCCCCCGCTGGGGATCCCGGCGGG
>JAWDXP010000055.1:0-1915 GCA_032477055.1 Dysgonomonas sp.
CCAACCCGCATCAGGGGTTGGTGCCGGACTGGTGCTGAGCATTGACCATGAACGGATCGTAGCCTGGATGAGCGAACGACTGCGCCCGGAGGGCGGAGGCGGACGCGACATCCGGGTTCTCACGCGGTGTCGCTGCTGAACCCGGATGTCGCTGGCGCCGACGCCGAAGAGGCGTCGTCTGTCGCTCATCCGGGCTTCTGTAACGGGCCTTGGCTTGTCAATCCCAATTCTGCATGTCCTCTCGCCGGGCCCTTGCTTCTGTACGGGGTCGGCGCATGGCCGCCACCTGTTGGGCTGCGTAAGAGGAACCGGCCGGCCAATCTACGGAGAGCGTGGTTTTGAACCGACTGCCCGGATGGCGGCCTGACCGGATCCATCGTCCCGGCGAAGGGACCCTGCTCGGGGAGAGCCTGGTGTCGTGGCCCGCCCAGAACTCGATCGATGCTCCCCTAGGTCGCGGCAGCCTTGGCCGCGGGGTTGAACGGCATGTTGTCGGCGAGCATGCGGTGAAGGATCACGGCAAGCTTGCGCGCCAGAGCCACCTTGGCTTTGCGCGGGCCGGCGCGCCTGGCGACCCGCATCGCCCAGCTCTTCAGCTGTGAGCAGTTCTTGACCGGCTTGGTCAGCATGATGTGCGCCGCCTGATAGAGCGCCTCGCGCACCGACGCATCGCCGACCTTCGTGATGCGGCCGCTATAGTCGGTCTCGCCGGACTGGTACCGTCTCGGCGTGAGGCCAAAATGCGCGCCTGTCGCCTTGGAGGATCGGAAGCGCTTGGGGTCGTCGATTGCGAACATGTAGGTCAGCGCGACGATCGGGCCGACGGCCGGCGTGGTCATCAACAGCTTGGCCTGCGGATGCGCCTTCGCGAGCTGTTGCACCTGCTTGTCCAGCTTCTTGAACTCGCGCAGCAGCACCGTATGAGCCTCGAGCAGCGCCTGCACGACCAGCGTCAGTCCCGAATGGCCAGCCACCAGCGCCTCGATTCGCGTCGCGAAGCTGCGATCGGTGGTCTTGCCGACCTTCAAGCCGAAGCCCCGTAGCACGCCGCGCAAACAGTTCTCGACGTCGTGCAGCTTCGATTGCAGCAGCTTGCGTGCCGTAAGAACCGCACGCATCTCCTGCGCCTCGATCGATTTGCAATGAACCGGACGGAACCAGCCAAGCCGCATCAGCTGGGCAATACCCCTTGCATCGTTGCGGTCGGACTTCACCGACATCGCCCTGAAGGCGTCACGCACGTGCCGCGTCTCCAGCAGTTCGACCCGCTGACCCGCCTCCTGCATCGCCGCATACAGCCATTGCGACAGCGGCCCTGCCTCCAGACCGATCCGCTCAACCTCGATGCCGAACTGCTTGAACCAGCCGATCAAGACTGCCGGCTCACTCTCGACTGCCGCTTCCCGAACGATCTTGCCCGCCCCATCGACAATGCAGACCGCCGAGGATTTCAAAGACACGTCAATTCCGGCATAGTGGTTCATGGTCGTCCCCTAATGATGCGAGGAGCGGGCTTGCCCGACTCCGTTGAACACCATCAATTTGAGGGACGACCACCTTTCCGCCAACCGGGCGGCACGCGAACGCGCTCCCAAATAGCGCAGGAGTGAGCGTGCCGCTCGGGTGGTCGGCCCGTTACCCCATCTACCAGCAACGCGCGCCGCATACGGGCACGACACCGGGTTTGTGAGGATCAAAACCCCATGACCAACCTCGTCGAGATCGACAACCTCACCATCCGCTTCACTGGCGATCGCACGGTGCATGCGGTGAACGATGTCAGCCTGTCGCTCGGCGATGGCGAGGTGCTCGGGCTGCTTGGTGAGTCCGGCTCGGGCAAGAGCGTGACGATGCGGGCGCTGATGCGGCTGTTGCCGAAGAAGCGGACGCAGATATCAGGCCAGGTCAAGGTGAT
>JAWDXP010000056.1:0-1905 GCA_032477055.1 Dysgonomonas sp.
GCTCCCATCCCCAAGAAAGTGCGATGATGACCCCCGCTGAACGCACCTTGAACGACCTCGATCGGATGCAGCAGGGCATCTCCGTAGCGCGGGTACAATTCTGGCTCATTGCTGTATTTGTTGTCGCCTTCTATGTCGTCGCCATTCATCTCGCGGCCGTCGATCTTGGTAAGCTGGCAACAGGACTTCCCAAGCTTTGGCGCTGGATCGAGCAGGCTTGGCCGCCGAAACTCGATGAGGTGCCGCTATTCCTGCTGCGCACCGCCGAGACCGTCGCCATGGCGGCGATCGGAACCACGATTGCGACTCTGCTGGCGCTTCCCACTGCGATGCTGGCTAGCCGAAACATCACGCCGTTTCCGCGTCTCTACTATCCTACGCGCTGGTTCCTGAATGCGCTGCGCGGCATCGACTCGTTCGTCTTCGCGCTGCTGTTCGTAGCGGCCGTCGGTCTAGGTCCATTCGCTGGCGTATTGGGCATTGCACTGCACACGTGGGGAAGCTCCGCGAAGTTCTTCGCCGATTATATCGAGAACGCGAATCTCGGGCCGTTCGAAGCCGTCCGAACAACCGGAGCCGGTCGTCTGACGACGATCATGTACGCGTTGGTGCCCGACGTTCTGCCCGTGCTGCTGTCGACGACATTGTTCTGGTGGGAATTCAACGTGCGTGCATCGACAGTCCTCGGCGTCGTCGGAGCCGGAGGCATCGGGCAGGAACTCAAGAACAGCATGGACCTGCTCGATTTCTCGCGGCTGTTCACGATCATTGCGATCATCCTCGTGGTCGTCACGGCCCTCGATCAGCTTTCGAACTGGCTGCGGCAAAGGTTGGGTTGAGCTATGTCCATTGAGCTGACTGCCGCTCCGTCACTCGCACTTCCAATTGTCCGCGGGGCCACGGAGCAACACAGGCTCCCGCGGCTCGCGGTGGCCGGCATCACCAAACGCTTTTCCGGCCACGCCGCGATCGACGATGTAACCTTCTCCGTCCGCGAGCACGAGTTCGTGGCCTTACTGGGCCCCAGCGGCGCGGGCAAGACGACGCTGTTCCGCTGCGTGACCGGATTAATCGCGACAGATCGCGGCCAGATCCGTCTCGACGGAGAGGACGTCAGCACATTGCAGGGGCATGCGCGCCGGCGCATTGCCGTCGTCTTCCAGCAGTTCAATCTCGTTAGCCGGCTCACCGCACTCGAGAACGTGCTCGCCGGCCGCCTCGGCTATGTTCCGCTCTGGCGCGGATGGCTGCGGCAGTTCGAGCGGGCCGATCGACTGCTGGGACTCGAATGCCTGGACCGCGTCGGTCTTCTCGCACAAGCTTCTCAGCGTGCCGACACCTTGTCGGGCGGACAGCAGCAACGTGTCGCCATCGCCCGAGCTCTGGCGCAACAGCCGAGCATAATCGTCGCCGACGAGCCGGTCGCAAGTCTCGATCCGAACGCCGGTGCCGGAGTGCTGGAATTATTGCGCGAAATCGCCCGTTCGGGGGGCGTCGCGGTGATCTGCAGCCTGCACCAGGTGCCTTTCGCTCGCACCTACGCGGACCGCATCATCGGCCTCTCATGCGGGCGTATGGTGATCGACGTGCCGACCCAAGAATTCGACGAGGCGGCGTACGTGCGCCTGTATGGCGCGCAGCGCAACGGCAGCTTGACGCCGCCGACCCAGGAGGGAGCACCCATGAAGCCTCCCGCACAGAATGAGCTCTATGCCAGCTGAGTGAGGGGATGCGATATTGCAGAGGGGGGAATGAGCAACCATTTGATCCGGACGATTGACGGAGCCGTCGTCAACATAGTCGATGACGTGTTGGCGCACCACGACGCAACGAGCGATCGTGCTCTGGAGATTTTGCTGCAGCTGCGTGACCGGCTCGGCGGCATCACCGACGACGTTCTGGTAC
>JAWDXP010000057.1:0-1846 GCA_032477055.1 Dysgonomonas sp.
TGCGCCACGCCGACCGGCGTGGCGCATTTGCGCTAGGCCCCGGAGGGGGCGCCGGCGCGCAAGGTGGCCAGGATCTCGTCGCGGCCGGTGCCGGCCTTGGTACGCTGGCGCGCGCGCCAGTACTCCGCATCCGGCAACGGCAGCGCGATGGTGTGGAAGGCCTCGATCGGAACCACGTGGCGCCAGAACGGAGGTACTGCCTGCTCTTGATCGCCGCCGCGAGGCTGGCGTAGGTGCGCTTGATCGGCTCGAGCGCGTCGCCCTCGAGCACCGGCTGGTAGACCCAGAGCGCGCGCAGCGCGGTCTGCTTCATCCAGCCCTCGGGAGCGCCGCTCGTGGAAATGCCGAGATAGCCGGCGAGGGTGACCAGGTCCTCGCTCGAGACCCACAGGTTCGCCGCACCGAAGATGGCGAACTCGGCCGCGTAGCCGCCCGCCAGGATCCGGGCATTGAGCACCCTGTCGCGCTCCAGCCGGGGGCGGTAAGTCTCATCGATGTAGGTGGCGTGGCGGTGCCCCTGCTCGTCGATGATGACGTAGTCGACGGGGATGCCGGCCGCCGCGGCCACCGTCACATGACCGACTTCCTGGATAATGAGCCGCGTCATCGGCGGGATCTCATCCTCAGCGGCGATGCGACCGAGGGGCAGCGGGTAGGCGTCGAGATTCTTCAGCATATGGTGATCCTCTTGTGAGCGGGCGGTCATCCACCCACCCGCGATCCTTCCATCGCCCGCAAGACCAAGCGAATGAATGAATGGGCGCGAAATCCTGGCGTGCGATCAGTGTGTTAAGGCTATCCACGTCAGCTTTGAAGCTGGATGAGCCCGGCCATCAGCCGCCACTGATTACGGAACAGCGGTGGAGGGCCGCTCGACCGAAAGCTCTCGCGTTGTCCGCGCGATCCGGATGATGCCGGCGACGGCTTCTGCACTGCGTAGCCCCTGGTCGAACTGATCCGCGGAGATCGCCAGGATCAGGAACTCCCTCAATCTCGTCCACGCCCGCGACAATTGGGTCTCACAGGGCTGGGCGGCGAGCACTTGCCGTGCGATCCCGAACAACTCGGGGCCGAGCCGGGCCTCGACGCCGGCGTTGATGCGTCCGATGAAGCGCGCGATCTCGAACGTCTTCCCGAAGGAAGCTCCATATTTCATCCAGAGCTCCGCAGGATTGATGTCGGCGGAAATCGCGATCTGGCAGGCTTCGACCGAAGACACATCCGTGCTGGGATGGTTGTAGGCTAGCTCCAACTGCGCCGCCGCATCGGTGGCGCCCATGTCGACTGCCACCTTGTGAGCCGCCGACACGCGCTGGGCACGGTCATAGGCGCGAGAGATCAGCCTCACCGCTTCCGTCTCGGCCAGGATCTTGTTGGTCAACTCCGCCGCGTACGGTGCAGCCCCATGGTCCATCTGCAGCTTAAGGGGGGCCCACAATTTGAGCTCGGCCTCCGATTCAAACGCGGTGCGACTCGTCAAATGCTCGCGTCCGACGTTCAGCCGATAGTCAACGGTATCGGACCCGCCGCCAAGCTTGCCCAGCTCCTCTTTGGCTTTCGCTCCGCTCCCAAGCACCGCGGCGAGGCAGTGGTAAGCCAGCAGCGTTTGTACGCCGAGAGCGATGTTGAGGTGCTGCACCACATCCCTTTGCTTGTAGCGGCCGGCAAAATCCTTCTTCGGCGGCATCTCCTTCACGATGGCCATCACCATGTTGCTATTGCCGGTCTGCAGCACCTTCGGCAGAATCTCGAAGATTGCCAGCGGCGGGGGGATCTCACCGTAATCCCGCGCGTCCTGTTCGCGCTGCCGCACGGCAGCGTTCTCTCGCCGCTTGCGCGCCTTCTT
>JAWDXP010000058.1:0-1817 GCA_032477055.1 Dysgonomonas sp.
AGCGCCAAAGCGCGCTCCGACGGCAGCCGGTCGCCCGATTTGTAGGAGGCGCGGATCCGTCCCTGAAGCTGCCGTGCGATGTGAAGATAGACACCGCGCTCTTCATGATCCGACCGTCGCCGGGCTTCCTGCGGTTCGCTCATGGTGACATCGCATCGAAGATGGTTGCTGTCGGGAATAGGGTGACTCTGTCACGCTGGCGTGGACCACTGCGCAGAACGATAATTTGTAAAGCCTGTGTCGCGAAACTGCAGCGAGCTTCGTGTTTGCTGCAGCAGTCTTTTCTGCATTCATGACAATCAACGCATCAATACAACTGGTCTAAGCCACCTGTCTAATCAAACAGTCAATCCATCCAGTGTTTTGCGTGCTCGAAGCGATTGTCACACTACAGACACACGAAATACACGGCCCTGTCACCGCGGAGAGCTATCAGAACGACGCGGTTGTAAACCAGTCCGAGGTGGACAACTGAGCGCTGGAGGGGATGTGGATTGGTGCGGTGCATTGATCGCATCGCCCGTCATCAGGAAAGAGCAGAGCATGCTGACGGATCGTCACATCGCCGAATATCACGCCAAAGGTTTCGTCGTGGCCGAAGGAATCTTTGCCGAGCAGGAGATCAGCGAGCTGCGCCGCGTCACGGACGAGTTGATCGTCGAAGCGTCAGCGCTGACAAGTCCCACGCCGACCTTCGAACTCGAACCTTCCCACACTCCGGAACAGCCTGCTGTCCGTCGAATCGAGATGCCGCACAGGCACTTCGACTTCTTCAGGGAGTTCGTGCGACATCCCGCCCTCATCGACAGCCTCCGGAAGCTGATCGGCCCTGACGTACGAGTGCACAACTCCAAGATCAACCTGAAGCCGGGCCGGATCGGTTCGCCCGTCGAGTGGCACCAGGATTGGTGCTTCTATCCGCACACCAACGACGCGTTCCTGACCGTGGGCGTGTTCCTGGATGAGATCACTAGCGCTAATGGACCTCTGCTGTGCTTGCCAGGGTCTCACCAAGGAAAGATCTACGATCACTACAACCCTGATACCGGGTACTTTTGCAGCGCGGTCGACCTGGATGCTGATCCCGTGAACGCCACAGGCGCCGAAGAGTGCATTGGTCCGGCAGGGGCGGTGTCGTTCCACCATGTCCGAACGCTGCATGCCTCGGGACCAAACATGTCTGCCCAGGCCCGCCGCTTGTTGTTGATTGGATATGCCGCTGCTGACGCATGGCCGCTGTTAGGCGTGAAGGACTGGGACCAGTACGAGGCAGACATCGTTTGCGGGCGGTCGACCAACAACCCGAGGATGGTCGCACTGCCGTGCCCAATGCCCTTTCCGATGCCGCCCGAGGAGCAAGAACGGTTCAGTCTGTTCGATAACCAGAAGCGGGCGCGGCGCTTGCTATATGAGCGTCCCGCCGAGGCGGACTAGAAGCTTAGTCCGCGGGCCCGGTGGGCACGACGGCGCATGTTTGACCTAGTAGCCCCGGCGATGCAACCGGACGGGTGTGAAAGTTCATGTCGCTGTTAGTTGCGAAGCCGGGTCTGTGCCGCGAATCAAGCCGATGACGGATTTTGTGAAAGCGGGTGAAACGATCCGCGAGTACTCGCCCTGCTTCAAGAAGCGCGGGGTGGATCAAAATAACTTGGTTCCTGGGGCAGTGTTCGTCGACGGCGCGCTGTGCGTCGAATTCGTGGGCAGGGACTGACCGAACATCGATCTACCGATCTTTAAGACTGTTATCGGTTTAGCAACGCGTGGAGACATCATGAGCATTAACAGACGTAAGTTCCTGGCGGCAACTACTGCAGGGG
>JAWDXP010000059.1:0-1776 GCA_032477055.1 Dysgonomonas sp.
ATTCGCATCAAATCGTTGGGGAAACAGTACCGGAATAAATTATTTGAAGGAAGCACAATGGATATTGGATTGCTCTATGGAAAAAGACGGAACCGGGGGAGTAACCAATCTAATAGATATGAACCACAAGCTTATAACTTTCGTTCCTGTAGGCAAAGGGGCCAGCTTTACCGACCCGTCATATCATATTCCGGCTTTTTATGATGTATGGGCTTATTGGGCAAATGACAAACGTGCCGATCTCTGGAAAGAATGTGCCGAGAAAAGCCGTGCGTATCTGCACAAAACTATTCATCCTGCTACAGGGTTAAATCCCGATTATTCGCATTACGACGGTTCGCCGTTCAGGGCAGATTGGGGAATCGTAGGAGAAGCATTCAGATTCGATTCATGGCGCGTTCCTATGAATATTGCACTCGACTATTCGTGGAGTTGTGCCGATAAAGAATGGCAACAGGAGTATGGATATAAATTTCAGGATTTTCTTTATTCACAAGGCTTGGAAACATTTGTCGATCAATATAATATAGACGGCACACAGGTTGCCGACACATTACAGGCAGGCAACTATAAAAAGAACCTGCGCCATTCGTTAGGACTGGTGGCTACCTCTGCCACAATATCATTGGCAAGCGCCCACCCTAAAAATTACGAGTTTGTCCGCCATTTTTGGAATTCGAAACACGAGCCGTATAAAGACGGATTCTTCGATGCATATTATGATGGACTGCTGCAAATGTTTTCATTTATGCATTTAAGCGGAAATTACAGAATAATATTCCCTTCTCAGAAATAGGTATTAATACCCTTAACAAATAATAGCGATGAAAAGACATTTATGTATATTAATAGGAGCGGTAATTAGTTTATCGGCTATGATTGCACAGACTACTTCGGGTAGTTTCCCTGCCGAAACCAATATCCCTGAAGCTGAATATCCGAGAGTGAATGAAAACTCCAGTGCCAGCTTTAGAATTCCTGCTCCCGATGCCCAAAATGTGCAATTAGACATATGCGGAAAAAAATATCCGATGGTAAAAGGTGCAGATGGGGTTTGGTCTGTTACAACCGATCCGCTGGTAGTAGGCTTTCATTATTACTTTCTTCTGATAGATGGCGTTCCGGTCAACGACCCTTCCAGCGATACGTTTTTCGGTTGCGGAAGAATGTCGAGCGGAATCGAAATACCTGAGAGGGCAGAGGAGGCAGCCTATTATACGTATAACAAAAATATTCCGCACGGACAGGTGCGCGAGTGTCATTATTATTCTGAGATTGAGCAGAAACATCGCAGATGCTTTGTCTATACTCCTGCCGAATACGAGACCAACCGCACAAAACGTTATCCGGTGTTATACCTTCAACATGGTATGGGCGAAAATGAGACAGGATGGAGCAATCAGGGTAAAATGGCTTTTATTCTCGATAACCAGATTAGCCAAGGGAAGTGCGTCCCTATGATTGTTGTGATGGATTATGGAAATTGCGGGTATATACATGGAACAAAACCAAATGAGACTCGAGAACAATTCGGAGCTTCTTTTACGCCTATTCTTCTTAATGAAATAATACCTTATGTAGAAAACAATTTCCGTGTTCTAAACGATCGCGATAATCGGGCAATGGCCGGGCTTTCGTGGGGAGGACACCAAACTTTGATGACAACATTGAACAACCTGGACAAGTTTGCTCATATCGGTTCATTTAGCGGAGCGTTATTCTTTCTTCAACAGGAAAATATGAAACAGGCTTATAATGGTGTTTTTGCCGATGCAG
>JAWDXP010000060.1:0-1768 GCA_032477055.1 Dysgonomonas sp.
TCAAATGGGTGAAACGGCACCAGAGGAAAGGAGCAGGAACCCGCCGCAACGACGGAACGCGCGGGCGCGAAACGGCGTTGCCCCTCAGAGTGCCGGCAGCTTTATCGCCGGCACGGTGAAAGCGGCGCGACCGGAACGGTCGCAGCAAGCGCTGCCCTTGACCTTGACCTTGACCTTGACCTTAGCCATCAGACCCTAGCGTCAGCCCGAAACCGCTTGCGGGTTCGGCGGAGCCCGGCGGGTGCGTCAGCAGCCGCCCTGGCGGAGTAGGGCTCGACGACTGGACAGCGCAGCTGGCCGGGAGCCGAAGGGGGCCATAATGGTGTTGCCGTTAAAAAAGAGGCATCACAGCAGGGAGAACAGCCGGAAGCCAGTAAACAGCAGGCTGAAACCGGACAGACAGGAGAGAGGGATCCGGAGAACAGAGAAATTGCGGAGGAAAGGGCCCGGCGGCGCGTCAGCGCAGCCTGCCCTTCCGGCGCCGCAGGCGCGCGTTTTTTAGCGGGCCCGATGGCAGGAGGATGCCCCCCTGCCTGCCGGACATTACGCAGCATCTGACATGCTGCGCATAAATTTATGCATGGAGATGCTGATTAACGAGCTTCCAGGCGCAACAGAGACTGTGCAAGATTAATGTTATTGCAAAGGTCCTTATGCGCGTTCTCCCACGCCTTACGCCCGATAATGCCGTATAAGCGGATGACATGATCTTTTGCCTGCAACCATGGCTGCACGACATGAAACGAAACCAGCGGATATGAACGTTCCCAGCACAGCACACCTTCCCTGTGAATGTTGTCGCTCATCAGGCTGAGAAGACGCAGGATTTCCTCAGCCTCATCGTGCTGGCTCAGCTGGAGATTGCACACGCCGCAAAGCTCAGCCAGATATGACTTTTGCTCCGCGATAACACAGGCCAGACGCGCTTTCGGGTCTGAACCCCATCTTTCGGAAGATTCTTTGGTGGCGGTTTTGACGTTGACGTTCTGTGTGTTCATTCTGCTTTTCCTCTTGTCTGGTGGTTAATCCATCTCTCGGTGAGTTCCCTGGCGGCAAAGGGCAAAGGAGCGACGGCGGGGCGGCAGGAGAAGGGCGGAGACAAAAGTTTTTGCGACCCTTCGCAAAAAGTTTTGGCGGAGTTCATTTCACCCTTCGGATGACGACACGACGGTGCTACTACCAGCCCTCCGCCCGGGGACTTAACGGGAGATGGCTCACCAGAAGCACGGGAAGAGAATGAACACACCCGACACGACGGAACGGCGTGGCGACATTAAAGCGACGGCATCAGCCGGCGCGGTGAAAGCGGCGCGACCGGAACGGTCGCAGCAAGCGCTGCCCTTGACCTTGACCTTCGCCATCAGACCCTAGCGTCAGCCCGAAACCGCTTGCGGGTTCGGCGGAGCCCGGCGGGTGCGTCAGCAGCCGCCCTGGCGGAGTGGGGCTCGACGACTGAACAGCGCAGCTGGTCAGGAGCCGAAGGGGGCCATCGCCCTGCCCGTTTTTCGGGTTATGGCCACAGAGCTGCAGCTGAGAAAGTTAACCAGCAGAACGCCGGTTATGAACGCAGGAGAGGAGAGAAGCACTAGAGTGCCGGCAGCTTTATCGCCGGCACGGTGAAAGCGGCGTGACCGGAACGGTCGCAGCAAGCGCTGCCCTTGACCTTGATCTTGACCTCAGACATCAGACACTAGCCGTCAGGCACGAACCCGCCTGCGGGTTCGGCGGAGCCCGGCGGGTGCGAAGCAGCTGCCCTGGCGGAGTGTGG
>JAWDXP010000061.1:0-1693 GCA_032477055.1 Dysgonomonas sp.
TGTATGGTATATGGACAGGAACAGACCATTGCCACCGGGAACGGCGTTCGACAGATACAGGGAAGCCGATTACATCAGGCGAAAAGATGAAGGATTCCCCGAACCTCTATATATGTCGGCAATACAGACACCCGAATGGGAAGGGGCAGAAGCAAGATACAGGGACAAGGAAGCACAGAAAAGGCAATTCGTTAAATATGATCCCAGTTTGGGAGCAACAGCAAGAGAGACAGAGCCGGAAATCCCGGAAGAAGACGAACTTAGATATTAAACAGTAGTTATGTTCACAAAATATAAGGGTGAAAGCCTACAAAGAATTATATATAAAAAGGTATTGCGTATTAATATCGAAAACATACGCCCTGCCGACCCTTTGAGTACTTTTAAACGGGTCGATTACGAAGCGATGGTTATAGACCAATCAGGAATAAATTATTTGGAATTAATAATTTGGTCTTTCGGTGTACTTCTCTTTACATTCATGCCACTTCTTCCTAATTATAAAAGACATGGCGTTGCAGATGATATATTCCTTCCAATAATTATCATTTTCTGTCTAGCACTCCTTATCAACTCCCTTCAGGATTGCAGGAAAATATACATCTTCAATCGAAAAGAAGGAACGGTTACCTATCCTACCTATTGGTTAGGATCAGAGACAGTACCATTCTCCGAGGCAATCATCATCAGAGGGAAAAAAGGGCTACGCTCGGCAATACCTATAGGACTGGCATTCGTCAGCAAGAACAGGAGAAATCAAAGTTATATACATTACGATTATACCTATGCAATGCTATCTCTGTATGTATGGTATATGGACAGGAACAGACCATTGCCACCGGGAACAGCATTCGACAGATACAGGGAAGCTGATTATATCAGACGCAAAGAAGAAGGATTCCCCGAACCATTATATATGTCGGCAATACAGACACCCGAATGGGAAGGAGCAGAAGCCAGATACAGGGACAAGGAAGCACAGAAAAGGCAATTCGCTAAATACAACCCCAGTCTGGGAGCAACAGCAAGAGAGACAGAGCCGGAAATCCCGGAAGAAGATGAACTAAGATATTAAACAGTAGTTATGTTTGCAAAATATCAGGGTGAAAGCCTACAAAGAATTATATATAAAAAGGTATTGCGTATTAATACTGAAAATATACGTCCTGCCGATCCTTTGAGTACTTTCAAACGGGTCGATCATGAAGCAATGATTATAGACCAATCAGGAATCAATTATTTAGAATTAATAATTTGGTCTTTTTGCACCTTATTCACTATAGCTATTCCATATTTCCCCAATTATAAACCAGAGCATGATGCGGAAGATATATTCTTGTTAATAATGATATTTTTCTTTCTAGCACTCCTTATCAACTCCCTCCGGGACTGCCGGAAAGTATATATCTTCAATCGAAAAGAAGGCACGGTTACCTACCCGACCTATTGGTTCGGATCAGAGACCGTACCATTCTCCGAGGCAATCATCATCAGAGGGAAAAAAGGGTTACGCTCGGCAATACCCATAGGACTGGCATTCGTCAGCAAGAACAGGAGAAACCAAAGCTATATACATTACGATTATACATATGCAATGCTTTCACTGTATGTATGGTATATGGACAGGAACAGACCATTGCCACCGGGAACGGCGTTCGACAGATACAGGGAAGCCGATTACATCAGGCGAAAA
>JAWDXP010000062.1:0-1664 GCA_032477055.1 Dysgonomonas sp.
CTAAATATTTGGATATAAGCAAATATGAGCTGTACTTTAGTTACCAAACTGTTAACCGACCAGTTACCGAGAGGTTACCGATCAAAACAGGCAATAAAATGCAGCATGACAGTGTAGCATAAAGATTATTATGTGCTGAACTGCTGCGATTTATACTACAAAGAGCACTTATAAAACAGGTAACTTTGCCGCTGTAAACAACGGCAAAGAGCTAAAAAATTATAAGTGTATGAAAACAGAAAAATTCAAGGTTCTGCTCTACCTCAAAAAGAGTTCTCCCGACAAATCGGGCAAGACCCCGATCATGGGGCGGATCACTGTGGGTAAAACGATGGTGCAGTTCAGTTGCAAGCTCTCTTGCACTTCCACGCTGTGGAATCCACGTGAGAGCCGTCTGAACGGCAAGAACAGCGAAGCTATTGCAACCAATGAAAAGTTGGATAAGTTGATGCTCTCCATCAATGAAGCCTACGGCACATTAATAGAGCGAAAACAACCCTTCGATGCCGAAGCGGTCAAGAATCTGTTTCAAGGAAGTGTCGATACCCAAATGACCTTGCTGAAACTCTTTGACCGTCATATCGAAGAGGTCAAAGCACGTGTGGGCATCGATGTCTCTCACCGCACCCTGCCCAATTACCTCTATACCCGAAAACGATTAGGAGAGTTTATCAAGCACAACTCCAACTCTTCCGACCTTGCATTCAGCCAACTCAATGAACAGTTTATTCGTGAATTTCAGGATTATATTATCATTGACAGAGGATATGGTGTTGAGACAGCACGCCACTATTTGGCATTGCTCAAAAAAATCACCCGAATCGCCTTTAAGGAGGGACACGCTGATCGCCAATACTTTGCCAACTATCCGCTACTAAAAGCAAAGGAAAATCCTCCTCGCTCTCTCAGTCGTGAAGAGTTTGAGAAGATACGGGATTGGGAGTTCGAGGAGCACCGATGGTCACACATAACTACTCGTGATCTGTTTATGTTCGCCTGCTACACCGGCACGGCTTACGTTGATGTGGTAGCGATTACCAACGATAATTTATCAAAAGACGATGCTGGAGACTTGTGGCTCAAATATCAGCGTGGAAAAAACGGAAAACTTAGTCGGGTGAAATTACTGCCCGAAGCCATTGAGCTAATCGAGAAGTACAAGAAAAATTCAAGGGAGACTCTATTCCCCAAAGTAGAGCATGCTGCACTGAAATGGAATCTTCAAAGTATCCGTCAAATCGTTGGTATGCAAGGTCCTCTGACCTACCACATGGGAAGGCACTCGTTCTCAAGTTTGATAGCTCTGGAGGGCGGGGTTCCCATTGAAACACTTTCTAAAATGCTTGGTCACTCAGACATAAAAACGACCCAGATATATGCCCGTGTCACACCGAAAAAGCTCTTCGAGGATATGGACAAGTATATCGAAGCCACCCAAGATTTAAAATTAGTGCTGTAAACATTCAAAAACATACATATTATGAGAAGTACATTCAATATATTATTCTACATCAACCGCAACAAAGTTAAAGCGGATGGAACAACGGCTATTTTATGCCGTATATCTGTATAATATAATTGAAAAGTAGTCCACTTAGTAATTGAAAAGTATACCACTAAGTGTCTCGGACGAGATGGGTTAAAGATATTTATTCTTCATTAGA
>JAWDXP010000063.1:0-1549 GCA_032477055.1 Dysgonomonas sp.
CACCCTGCTTGTTCGTGCTACGCCTTCATGTTGGCCTTCACCGCTTCCGCGGTGATCGGCAGCGAGCGCAGCCGCGCACCGCAGGCGTTGTAGATGGCGTTGCCGAGCGCCGGCGCGACCACGGTCACCGCGGGCTCGCCGACGCCGGTCGCCTTCTCGCCATTGGCGATCACGGCGATCGCGACCTCCGGCTCCTGGCTCATCCGCAGCGGCGTGTAGCTGTCGAAGTTGGTCTGCTCGATGCCGCCATCCTTCAACGTCGCCTTCTCGTACATCGCCAGCGACAATCCCCACAGCGCCGCGCCCTCGACCTGGGCGCGGATGTTGTCGGGATGCACCTGGGTGCCGACGTCGGTCGCCACGGTGAGCTTCTTCACCGTCACCGCGCCGTTGTCAGCCACCGCGACATGGGCGACGCAGGCCGTCCAGCTCGCGGTCGCCCGCTCCTGCGACGACACGCAGGCGACGCCCATGCCCTCGCCCTTCGGCAGCTTCTTCGCTCCGTAGCCGGACAGGCCCATCGCCGCCAGCAGCGTGTTGCGCAGCCGCTGCGCGCCGCCATCGTTCTTGCCCTTGCCGTCGAGCAGCGCGATACGGAACTGCGCCGGGTCCTGGCCGGACGCGGCGGCGATCTCGTCGATCATGCTCTCGACCGCCCAGAACGTCCAACCCGGCGCCACCGAGCGGAGCTGGCCGGACGGCGTCGCATTATGCGCGAGCTCGTTCTTGATCGCGCGCACATGGTGGTTGGGCACGGTGTAGAAGAAGTCGGCGCCGTTGACCGTGAACGAGTCGAGCGGGCCCTTCTTGTCGACCGACGGCGTCAGGAAGTCCGGGATGCCCCAGCGCGCCGTCGGCCAGGCCGAGACGACGTCGTGGCTCAGAGCAATGAGCTTGCCATTGCTGTCGAGCCCGGCCTTCACTTTCTGGTAGGTGAGCGGCCGCGAGTAGTCCATCGTCATGTCGTTCTCGCGGGAATAGATCACCTTGACCGGCTTGCCCACGGCCTTGGCCGCCTGCACCGCCGGCACCATCATGTCGGCATCGAGCCGGCGGCCGAAGCCGCCGCCAAGCCAGGCCTGGTGCATCACGACATATTTCGGGTCGATGCCAGCCGCACCGGCCGCGATCGCGCCGGAGCGGGTCGCGAACTGATTGCCGGAGTAGATGTGCAGGATGTCGCCCTTGAACTCGGCGGTGGCGTTCATCGGCTCCATCGGCGCGTGGATGTTGATGCTGGTGGTGTACTCCGCCTCCAGCACTTTCGCGGCGCCCGCCAGTGCCGCATTGGCATCGCCATCCTTGACGAAGAACTGCCCGGCATCGTCCTGCGCCTGCAGCCGCATCGCCTCGGTGATGATGCTGTCGGTGCTGACATTGGCATACGGACCCTTGTCATAGCTGATCTTCAGCGCGTCCGCGGCCTTCTTGGCATTGGCGAAGGTCGAGGCCACCGCAACCACCCAGCCTGACGTGGAGCCGGTCTTGTCGTCGAGCACGACCGCCTTGATGAAGCCCGGGACCTTCTTGGCCTCGCTGTCATCGACGG
>JAWDXP010000064.1:0-1535 GCA_032477055.1 Dysgonomonas sp.
CACCCCGGATAACAGTTACCGCAATTATCTGTAATTAAAAAACGACACCCGAAAAATTAAATGTGCGTATTCGCGCAGGGATACGCACGTCTTCAGGAGACGCAGATATGCCTTATCAGTTAATGCAACCGGCACGGAATGCAGTCATCTGTCACAGGGAGGAAAACAAATGAAAACACCCTTACCGCCCGTCTTACGCGCAGCCCTTTACCGTCGCGCTGTCGCCTGTGCCTGGCTGACCGTGTGCGAACGTCAGCACCGCTACCCGCATCTCACCCTTGAGTCACTGGAGGCGGCCATCGCCGCTGAGCTGGAAGGCTTTTATCTGCGCCAGCACGGTGAGGAAAAAGGGCGTCAGATAGCCTGTGCCCTGCTGGAAGATTTAATGGAATCCGGCCCCCTGAAGGCCGCGCCGTCGCTGTCCTTTCTCGGGCTGGTTGTGATGGATGAACTCTGTGCCCGTCACATAAAAGCGCCGGTACTGCACTGAAGGAGAACAACACCATGAAAATGAACGTAACCGCCACCGTCAGCCATGCGCTCGGCCACTGGCCGCGTATTCTCCCGGCGCTGGGGATTCAGGTGCTGAAGAACCGTCATCAGCCCTGTCCGGTCTGTGGCGGGAGTGACCGTTTCCGTTTTGATGACAGGGAGGGGCGCGGCACCTGGTACTGCAATCAGTGTGGTGCCGGTGACGGCCTGAAACTGGTTGAAAAGGTGTTTGGTGTTTCCCCGTCCGACGCGGCCGCAAAGGTGGCTGCCGTGACCGGCAGCCTGCCCCCGGCTGACCCGGCAGTGACGGCCGCCGCCGGTGCTGAAACAGAAGCCGCCCGGAAGAACGCCGCCGCACTGGCACAAACCCTGATGGCGAAAACCCGTCCCGGAACCGGTAACGCCTACCTGACCCGCAAGGGCTTTCCCGGCCGGGAATGCCGGATGCTGACCGGCACACACACAGCCGGTGGCGTGAGCTGGCGTGCCGGTGACCTTGTGGTGCCACTGTATGACGACAGCGGCGAACTGGTTAACCTTCAGTTAATCAGTGCTGACGGCCGTAAGCGCACCCTGAAAGGCGGGCAGGTCAGGGGCACCTGTCACATCCTTGAAGGACAGAATCAGGCCGGAAAACGTCTGTGGATAGCGGAGGGATACGCGACCGCACTTACCGTGCATCACCTGACCGGTGAAACGGTGATGGTGGCGCTTTCTTCCGTGAACCTCCTTTCTCTGGCCAGCCTTGCCCGGCAGAAGCATCCGGCCTGTCAGATTGTCCTTGCCGCAGACCGTGACCTCAGCGGTGACGGCCAGAAAAAAGCTGCCGCAGCCGCAGATGCGTGTGAGGGCGTTGTTGCCCTGCCGCCGGTCTTCGGTGACTGGAATGATGCCTTCACGCAGTACGGCGGGGAAGCCACCCGTAAGGCCATTTACGATGCCATCCGGCCACCGGCTGAAAGCCCGTTCGACACCATGAGCGAAGCGGAGTTTTCCGCCATGAGTACCAGCGAAAAGGCCATGCGTATCTATGAGCATTACGG
>JAWDXP010000065.1:0-1490 GCA_032477055.1 Dysgonomonas sp.
GCGCTTGAGGCTGTATGCCGAAAGCGTTTTGTGGACGGTATACAGCAGAAAGCCCCTGGAGATTTTTTTATCAATCAACCAAGGGCTCTACTGTAATGCCTCAACAACATTATAGTAGCCTGATAATTTAGATATGTGTACATCCTACCGGAAAAGATACTTTTCAGGTCATTTATCAATGGGCGTTATTACCACCGGTAGTTTGTTTACGTCTTCTAAATTAACTGGTACCGGAGGTAACCATATTAATCTAGGTTTACGCTCATGGGCTAGTTCTGGTTTCTTACTTCCTGTCCAGTATGTATGCCAGTGTCCCCGGCGTATATGAGGACGTTTGCTACCTATTGTTGTCCGCTCTTTCCCTGTGGGTTCTGCTTGGCGATATTGCCGTATGGCTTGCCCCATTCGAATACCAACGTCCCACTCCCGAATGTTTTGTGCTGGTAGTTCATGGTGAGTGTGAACATGCTTTTTGTGCTTTTCTGACCGTTTAAATTGATTTTTTTCTTTTATATCATTGATCTGTGAACAGATATAAAGCACCATTGATATCTGTGCGTTAAGAAGATTAAACTCCCTGTCTCTGAAATCTTTGAGCTTTTCGTTAACTGTTACGACGACTTCACCATCGATACACTCCATCTTTCTGGAGTCAAGAAGTCCTTCACGAGAGTCCTTTATTCTGATGATATTATTGACGACGTCAACATCCTTTTCTTTTAGCCCTGTAGTTCCTTGGCTTTGTTTCAGATCATCAATAATGAAAAGCCGGATAATATTTCCATTATTGTCCAAAAATGGATAAAAGAAAAATCCATGTATCGGATAGGACGTAGGAAGTATAGTATGCAGATTTTCGGCTGAAACATAGATACTCCATGAAGGGAGTTCCTTAAGGATCTGTGCAGGAATGTTATCAACATAGGTGTTAGCCACATCACTGATGATGTCCTCGCTTAGGCGATAAATTTTCTTTGTATAGCGCCAGTATATAAAACACAAAATACTGTGTGGTGACGATAATTCGTTTCCATGAAATAAAGATTCTAGTTTAGAAGCCAGTTCTTCATTTTTTTGTTGGCTCTGGAGACGACTCATTAGTATGCGTTCTTCATCTTTTCTGTCGATAAATAATAATGGATTGTCGCTGCGTTTTTTATTTCGGCATGCAAAGATTTGCTCTTCAAGCCCAGGGATTGTGTTGATGACTTTTTTTATCTTTTTCAGGAAAATAGGTTGTTTTAATTGCGACATTTCCATCTCCTAAGGGGATTCTTTTATTAACTAAAATCAGCATAACATGCGTTGTTGTGAAGTAGAGAACCATGTATTGGGTTGGTTGTTAACGTCAAAAACAACGCTGAATCATTCAAATAATAAAAGGATTGTTACAGATACGAAAGTCGTTAGAATAGCTGCGGGCGCTTGAGGCTGTATGCCGAAAGCGTTTTGTGGACGGTATACAGCAGAAAGCCCCTGGAGATTTTTTT
>JAWDXP010000066.1:0-1477 GCA_032477055.1 Dysgonomonas sp.
GAAAAGGAATGTATGGTATAACCAGCCTGATGGGGATCGCCTTTTTTTTTTTTTTTTGCTGATGCTGAAAGTTCAGCACGCCATCCGGCATAAACGCCTCTATGACCAACAGGTATGCTGATGTCACTGATAAGTGTGTCAGGATTGCCGGAGCCCAGCCATTCCCTGCTGCTGGCATCCATACTTTCCGTCCGGTTATAAGAAAGCATCCAGTCAACATAATCAGACTGGTAATTTCCCTGCATATCCCATCCCCAGATACGGGCCCGGGATACATTATAAGAATAAGAACGCATCCGTTTCATATCCACGCGTGTGGCAATATAGTTTCTGGCATCCGTTCCGAAATATCCGCCTTTTAACTGCAGCCGGTCATTGTCTGTAAGCAGGCCATCCAGTTGAATACCTGCGCCAATCTCACGGGTAATGTTATTTTCTGGTTTCAGATTAAGGTTAGGTACCCAGTAATTGGGTTTACCCTTGCGGTAAAAATGTACATCATCCCTGTACATTTCTGCCATTGTGGGCGCTCGGAATGCAGAGGATATGGAGCCGTACATCATCAGCCAGTCTGTCGGTGAGACTGAAATCGCCGCCCTTGGGGACAGGCGTTCGGCTTTCAGTTCTCCGGCACGGGGATTGAAGCTCTTGTACCGGTCATAGCGGGAACCGACGATAATGTTAACCGGGTAGCTTTTCATTGTCATTTCATCCTGGAAATACAACGATGTAAAGTCAATGTTTCCTTCCGGATATAGTGTGGCAGAGCCTTCTGGCTTCTGCTGCTGACGGTAATATTCAGCGCCATAACTTAACTGATGGGCTCCCGGAAAAATCAGAGTATGACTCCTGTTGACAACATTAACACCGGAGGTTCTGTTGTTTCTCCATTCTGCCGTTTTGTTGTGACCGTTTGTCTTGATAGTGATATCACTGAGATATAAAGTTGACTTTACATTGATGAGGCTGTTATCCACAGGAGCGTACTGGTACCAGAACTGTACGTCATTTTGTACTGTTTTTCTGTCACGCAGGCCGCTGTCACCATGTGTCTGAGTGGAATTGCCCGGTTCAGTGGTGTTATTCCGGTAGAGACGCAAGCTGGCACCTGCTTTGTTACTGTCTGTTATACCGACAGAGCCTTTCGCAAACAGGGCTGCAGGTTTTTCCTTGTTAGGTGCGTGCTCACCATCACTTTGATAGATATTACCTCTTTTACGCATAATGACAGAAAGGAGCGCATCTGTTTTTCCGGTTTTACCGAACCAGGTGAGCCCCGAGCCTGTGCTGTGGTCACCACTGGCGATATTTCCCCACAGACTTAAACCGTTTGTCTCTCCGGGGGGAAGGAAATCTGCTGCATCGGCAGTTCTGAAGTCCACAACACCTCCCAGCCCGCCACTGCCGTACAGACTGGAGTTTGGTCCGCGGACAACTTCGATACGTTTGACGAGTGCCGGATCCAGATAAGTGCCAC
>JAWDXP010000067.1:0-1447 GCA_032477055.1 Dysgonomonas sp.
GGTCGCGTGTGACGGCGATAATCGGCACAGTTGGCAAAGCGCGCTGATTTCTCGGAGCGATCTTGCAGCAATACACAGCATGAGGCGCGAGACTCGATCGCGGCGCTATGCGCCGCCGTCGCCAAATCTCCAGACCGGGATTCCCATCCGCCTCGCCTTGTCGGCGAGATTGTCCTGGATTCCCGTTCCTGGGAACACGATGACGCCGATTGGCATCATAGTCAGCATGAGATCGTTGCGCTTAAACGGTGCGGACTTGGCGTGCTTCGACCAATCCGGCTTGAATGCGACTTGTGGAACCTTGCGGTTCGTCGCCCATTTGGCGGCAATCAGCTCGGCGCCCTTTGGTGAGCCTCCATGCAACAGGACCATGTCGCTGTGCCTGGCGTAAACCTTGTCGAGACGATCCCAGATCAGATGATGGTCATCGAAGTCGAGACCTCCGGTCAGCGCGACCTTGGGTCCGACCGGAACGAGCACCTCGGTCTCGGCGCGACGCTTTGCGGCGAGAAAGTCTCTGGAGTCGATCACCGCCGAAGTGACCGAGCGATGGTTGACGAGCGACCCGGATCGCGGGCGCCACAGCGAACCAGTGTGGGTTTCGAACTGTGCAATGGCTTGCTCTCGGAACAGCTCCATGCAGTTGCGGCGTTCGATCAACGAGAGTCCTTCCGTGACAAGCCGCTCCAGTTCAACCGACCGCACCTCAGAGCCATCCTGCTCGTGTTGGCTCCTTCGTTGAGCCTGCTCGTTGTCGTCGAGCTGTCGCTCGATCCGGCCTGCGGCTCGATGGAACAGATTGACCGTCGACCAGAGCAGGTCCTCCAGGTCCGGCTCCATGCGGCTGTCGCTCAGGGTTGCCACGAAGGCATCGAAGACGTCGGCAACGGCCGCTACGATCGTCTTGGCTTCGGGAAGCGGCCTCGGATCGAGTTCGTCGCTGAACGGTCGATAGCCGTAGAGTTGCAGTTCGGTCAGAACGTGGTGAAGCGGGGATGAACCGTGCGGCGGTTCGAATTCGGTGTCGTCACGTTCTGTCATGGGATAAGGCCCTCCGTGGATCGGCCGCGACCATCGCGGCCTTCGTGGCGATCACTCAGGCGGCGGGCGGGCCGGACCAGAACCCGAAGCAACGCGGAGGGCCGAAGCGACAGCGGAGGATGGCAGGGTGCGGCTATTTTGCTTCGCGATGCAAAGGCGGATTGCCTGATCGTTGTTGATCTGCGGTGACCACCGCCGGCGGAAAATAGCCGCGCCCTGCCATTGCCGGTCCGGCCCGCCTGCCGTTCGATCGCCCTCTAGAAGGCCGGGCGCGGCGCTCTCACAACGAGGCTTCGCCTTGATCCGGCTGTCGACGCTGACAGCGAGACGCAGGCGCTCATGCCGTGAGCGCGACTGCTGAGGGCAAGAAGCGGACGACATCCGCAGGCGCAAGCTGAATGCGAAG
>JAWDXP010000068.1:0-1387 GCA_032477055.1 Dysgonomonas sp.
AGTGCTCCGACCGCTGGCAAAAGCATGGGTGGACGTTCCGCGTGAGCGGCAATTCTCGTTCGGAGAGTGGGTTAGCGGATCGAACCCGAACCAGCCCAAGGTCGTCATCGTTCAGCGGTCCGGCCGTCATCCGGAAACCAGCGCGGCCTGGATCGGGATGGCTGTCGATTTCATTACGGCGGCGGTCGGCGACAACAGATTGCCGGTGAGCCAAACGCGCATCCGGAACTTCGTCCTTGACGAGGCCCCTGCGCTGGGCCGGCTGCGGCGATGGCCCGAGCTCCTGGACGTCGCAAGGAACAAGGGTGCATCTACAATCGCCGCCATTCAGGACATCGCACAGTTCAAGCGGATCTATGAGGATGCGGCTCCCAGCATCTTCCAGCGTTTCAGGACCAAGATCGTGTGCGCCCAGACACAAGGCCCCGAAACGACGGAGCTTGCCGAACAGACGATTGGCAAGCGCTCAATTCTCGAGGCGGACGTGACGCTGACCGTTGAGCGGGGGCCGGCAGGCCGAACTGAGCAAAGCGTGATGACGAAACGGATACGTGAGGTGCCAATCGTCCGACCGGAATACCTCGCGTACCGACTTGGCGTTGCCCATCGGAAGGTCAAAGCTCTGGTTCTTGGGCTCGGCGACGTGCTCGAAGTGGAATGGCCAATGCGAGTCTGGCGAAAGCGGAGGCGCACCTAATACGCCACGGTCTTTCGTGCACCTCGGCTGAATTCAGGAATGAATACGCCGGAGGCGGAGCTGGTGCGCAAGGTTCGTGCATCCGTCCGATCACACGGACTTCTTGCTCGATTTGGCTCGGCGCATGGGCCAATGACGTTCGGCGGAATTCCTGGGCTCGGTTGACTCTCGATGCAGTCGTGCCTGTACTACTGCATCTGCACGGTGACAATAGTAGAGAGCCTGCCTGCCGAGCAACTAAACGACAAACCCGCGAAATCTAAGCTCACGTCTTCGTCGGGCCTCGACAACGTTCTCTTGAGGCAGCGTATCGCGCCCTCTCGAACGCTGGCCGCTCTGCCATGGAGCACGACCGAACCGGCGGCGCCGAGAAAATCAAAATAGTCACTTTTCGGATATTTTCCCTCTACGACCGCGACAAAATTCCTGAATGGCAAGCAGCCGATCGAGGCGTATTTTACGGATGGATGGGAAAGAAAGATGACCACCGAGCTTCGCCGGCCGACGCTAACGTCTGGTACGCGCGCAGCGACTTCACCAGCTAACGCATCACATTCATCGGCTCTACCCGGGCAGATCGATCCGAGGCTGAGCATCGCGATTGCGAGTGAAAGGACTTTCAGCATGCGCTCTTCGACGTGTTCTCATTCAACGAAGCCAGCCCAAAGGAGACGGCCTCGCGTGCCATCA
>JAWDXP010000069.1:0-1377 GCA_032477055.1 Dysgonomonas sp.
GTTCGATTCCATGGAGCCGCTCTTCGAGATGGCAGAAAGAGTCCCCCTCAGGGAGGTTGCGTGATGGCAGAATCCAATTCGCTCGCCGTGCAGATCGTTCCTGTCTCACAGGTATCGGTCGTCAACCCGCGGATACGCAACAAGAAAAGCTTCCGGGAGCTGGTCGAAAACATTGCTGCGTTGGGCCTCAAGAAGCCGATTACCGTCACCAGGCGAGAGGAGCAGCAGGGTGTCAGATACGACCTGGTCTGCGGTCAGGGGCGCTTGGAGGCGTTCATGGAGCTGGGGGCCAGCGAGATCCCGGCGCTTGTCATCGAAGCCAGTGTTGAAGACTGCATGGTCAAGAGCCTGGTAGAGAACTGTGCCAGGCGCCAGCATCACGCCATCGACCTGCTCCATGACATCGGTGGCATGAAACAACGTGGCTATACCGATCCGGAGATCGCAAAGAAGACCGGATTGTCGCTCGAATATGTTCGCGGCGTCGGCCGTTTGCTCGCGCAAGGTGAGCAGCGTCTGCTGAGGGCGGTCGAAGCTGGACATATTCCAGTGAGCGTCGCCGTACAAATCGCGGACGCCGACGATATCGGCATCCAGGAAGCGCTTCATCAGGCCTACGAACGAAATCTCTTGCGGGGCCGAAAATTGATGATCGTGAAGCGCATTGTCGAGAGCAGGCGGCGTCGCGGGCGAGCAATTCGTGGGAGGGGTCCGAAAGAGGCGTCACAGAAGCTATCCTCCCGCACCCTGCTACGTGCCTACAAGGAGGATACGGACCGCAAGCGTCTCCTGATACGCAAGGCGGACGCGACTCGAAATCGACTGCTCTTCATTGCTCATGCGATGCGTGAGCTCTTTGGAGATGAACGATTTGTGTCCCTCCTGAAGGCGGAAAAGCTCGATTCCGTGCCGAAGAAGTTGTTGGGACGGATGGAACGAGGAGACGTCGGATAATGCCCCACAAACCTGATCGGCGTCCCATCACAATGGCGTTCGAGAAAGAGCGCGTGACTCTTCCTATTGGCGCTATTCAGCCGCTCCGTCTGATCAACGATGCGGTCAAGAAGTCTCCGAAGTATAGCCAGATCCAATCCTCCGTACGAGAGATCGGGCTTGTAGAGCCGCTTGTTGTTGCGCGAGATCGGAGCGAAAAGGGCAAGTATCTCCTCCTCGACGGACATTTGCGGCTCGCCGTCCTCCAGGAGCTGGGGATCACGGAAACGACGTGCCTGGTCGCGACCGACGACGAGGCATTTACATACAACAAGAGAGTTAGCCGGATCGCGACCGTTCAGGAGCACAACATGATCCTGACCGCAATCAAACGAGGGGTCCCGGAAGAACGCATCGCGAAGGTGCTCAATGTGAACGTGTCTC
>JAWDXP010000070.1:0-1375 GCA_032477055.1 Dysgonomonas sp.
CTATTCCCTCATTAATACTGTTCTTACCATTATTCTTTTTCTCTTTAACTATCTTTGCATTACTTTCGTCTTTACTTACTTCTTCTTTTTTAACATAGTTATCTTTATTATTTTTACTAGGTATTTTATCATTCATAACAACTACTCTATCTTTTTCTTCAGCCTTCTTCTTAATTCTTTCATTTAGATTAACACTCTCTTTCTTTTTCTTAATACCATCACCATCATCTTCACTCCTATTATTCTTATTAACTATATTTATATATTCATCTGAAGCCTTTCTTTGTTTATTACTATTCTCAAAACTTTCTTCCTCACTATTTTTATTAGATTCTCTATTCTTCTTCTCTTTAAAATTGTTTAATGTTCTTCTTACTTTATCATCAGCACTTAATATTCCTGATGCTACAACATGAGCTCCTTTTTCTACTCCTTTTCTAGTTCTTTCTCTTACATTACTTACAGTTTCTTTTGCTTTTTCTCCACCTTTTTCAGCCATTTTATCTGAATATTGGCTTGCTTTTCTCCATACTCCATTTCCACTTGAATGTACTTTCTTTTGAATATCCATTATAAGTTTAAATATCTGCTTTCTCATCATTATTATTCCTAAAAATATTAATGCTTGAATAAAGCTAATAAACATCCATCCATAACTACTATTTGTTATAGATTTAATTGTTGTTGCTATAAGTGAATCTACTTGAATTATTACTCCCAAGAAAAATGAAATTACAACAATACCAAACTGTGATCCTACTATCTGCATTCCGAAATTCTTCACCATATTAATTCCTCCGAATGATGGAACCATCGAAACTAGCAGTATAAACGGTGTTAAAAATATTAATACAAAGGTAAATATCTGAAATACTAACTGCACTAGAGCAATAATAGTCATAATTCCTGTCTTAAACCCGTTTATTCCTATAAGAAATATTGATGGTAATATCCTATCTCCACCTGAAGTGTCAGAAAATAATGTTTTATCATTTGAATTATGATTATCTATTATCTTTTGTCTTTCATCACTATCTATATCTAATGATAATATTTGCTCATATTCTTTATCACTTAACTTATTTTCTGCCTCTAGAGTTTTCCAAGGCTCATGAACTAAGTTATACCATAATTCTCCTGATACTTCTGATATCTTATTATCCAAATCATATGCTTCACTTTTTCCACTAGATGCAATAGATAAAACTGCACTTGTCCCTATACTTTTAGACATATTAGTTGTTACTGATATTAACTTAGATGCATTACTTGCTATAAAAATAGCTAATGTAGTAGCAATTATTATATAACTAAATCTTGATATAAATTCACTCATATTCTTTCTAGCCATAGATACTATTACAAATATCATTGA
>JAWDXP010000071.1:0-1375 GCA_032477055.1 Dysgonomonas sp.
GGTCGCGACGATTTTGCCAATGCGGACCGGCTCACCGGCGCCCTGTCGCGCGATCGCGCCAAGGATATGGCCTCGGATTACGATCGGGCTGATCCGGTCCAGAGCTATGCCGAGCGGCGCGGGATCACGTTCCGCGAGTGCGTGGCCGAGATCGTGCGCAAGATCGTGCCGGAAAAGCTGCGCGAGATGTTCGACGGCCTGCGCTCGCACGCAGATGCCCCCGGGCCGGATGGCGGACGCAAGCCGGAGCAGGCATCGCCGGAAAGGGAAGCGGGCAGCAGAGTAGCCGACCGGCGTGGAGCCGACGTGCCGGCAAGGAACGTGGCGCAAGATCCCGAAGCGGACGCACGTCGCATCCGGACACGAGCGCTGGTGCGCCATGCCCGCGCCGTGGATGCGATCTTCGCTGCGCAAGAGACGAGCGGCGGGGTCAACCCTGCGCAACTTAAAGAGCTGCAGACGGCTCGCCAGGCGTTCGAAGAGGTGCGGCCTTATGGCTCGCACGATGCCGAAGCCGCCTACAGGAAGAACCCGGAACTGGCACGCGAAGCGGCTGGCGGCCAAGTCAGCCGCGCGGTCCGCGCGCTCCAGCTCGAGACTGAACTGCGCACCGATCCGAGCCGCCGCGCCGATCGCTTCGTGGAGCGCTGGCAGAAGCTCGGCCAGACCAGCCAGCGCCAGTATCAGGCCGGTGACATGTCCGGCTACAGGGCCACGCGCTCGGCGATGGGCGACATGGCCAAAAGCCTCGAACGCGATCCACAGCTGGAATCCATCCTCGCCAGCCGCAAGAACGACCTTGGCATCGCGTTCGAATCAGGTCGCCGGCTCGGCCAGGAGCTGGCCTTCACTCACGGCATCGATCTCGGCAGAGGCCGGAGCATCGGAATTTGACCCATCCTTTTTGCCCCCGGCTCTACTCCACGCTTGGCGACGTGCTAAATCCTCTTGTCCACCTGCAACTGTTGGCCTGTCTACTCTCAGAAGGCGTCAGGAACAGCCAGCAAGAGGCAGCGAGGCCATGCGCGAACCAGACCGCATTATCCGGATAAGGACCGTCCTGGCCAGGACCGGGCTGTCCCGGTCAACCATCTTCCGCAAGATCGCTGAGGGTACGTTCCCGGCCCAGCTCAAGATCAGCACCAACGGGGCCGGTTGGCATGAATCCGAAATCAAGCGATGGATCGCAGATCCGATCGGATGGCGTCCAATAGCCGAGTTCGATGAAGTCCGGTGATTCTCCCGCCTCGAACCCGCTAGAGCAGCCGATTGCTTTCGTTCGTTGGCAGGCACTTCCGATTGCTGCACCGATAAAGGTATCGCTGTTCATTCGAGTTGGATCGAATTCAGTTGCTGCGTTTGGCAGAGAGGGGAT
>JAWDXP010000072.1:0-1371 GCA_032477055.1 Dysgonomonas sp.
TTTTCGGTATCCGCTTTCGGGTCGTTTTTATATTCATCGGCCTGATAAGCGATGATGGGGATGACGCCGTATTGCTCGCAGGCCTCCACCAGCTTACGCAGGTGAATCAGCCGCGCTTCCGTCGGTTCGCCCGCCACCCGAATACGGACATGGTGTATGCCTTTCGCCTGCAAATCACGGACCACCAGCGGGTCGAATACGCGAATACCGCTCTCGGTGCGTGCCCAGTCCACATCCATCCCGACGCCCAGCTGCTGCGCATAACGGGCAGCCGTCAGCGGCGGCTCAGCGGCAGTCGCCCAGCCGGAAGAGAGTAAGATCGCAGTGGCAATAAAAGGCTTTAACACGGTTTACCCTGGAAAAATCAAAAGCATTACCTGTATTTAGCACGCTTTTTCACATTTGGTGTAGAGCGAAAGCGTAATAATTCTTCAACCCGCCAGCTCTCTTAGCCAGCCGATAAAGGCGTCAATTTTCGGCCACTGACGGCCGGGAAGCGTTGAGACGTAATAATGCTGATGGCACTTGAGGGTTTCCCCATCAAAAGGTGCGATCAACTCCCCCCGTTCGAGACGTTTTTGCACCAGCCGCTTTCTCCCCATCGCCACCCCGACATTATTCATGGCCGCGATAATGGCTAAATCAGAACGATCGAAGCCAATACCCGATGATAACGGCATATTCACCGCGAAATGCTGCGCCCAGCTCAGCCACTCATCCGTACCGGAATCATTGCTCCAGGCCTGACGGTCGTGCAGTAACGTGCAGTGGCTGAGGTTATGGGGGTTTTTCAGCAGTTCATGCTCCCGGGCATACGCTGGCGAGCAGACGGGCAAAATCTCTTCATCCATCAAAAAGTGATGAGAAAGGTGGTTTGGCGGCGTATCGTCGAAATAGAGCGCCAGATCGATGCCGGTTCGCTGCATGTTGACGTAATCATTACCAGTCAGAATAGTAAGTGAAATCGACGGGTAGCGGCGGGTAAAATCCCCCAGCATCGGCACCAGCCAGCACTGGGCGATCGAGGGCCGGGAGTACACCGTTAGCGTACCTGACAGCGCCTGGTTTTTAATGTCCAGGATCTCCTGATTCAGGGTGTCGAGGGACGATTTCAGCGTCCAGTAAACGCGCTTGCCTTCCTGCGTCAGCTCCACTTTACGGTGTGAGCGGACAAACAGCTGAATGCCCAGCTCCTCTTCCAGCAGGTTAATGCGGTGGCTCACCGCGCTGGGGCTGAGCGACAGCTCCGCCGCCGCCAGGGCGAAGGACTCATGCCGGGCAGCCACTTCAAAGGTGTACATTTTCGACAGCTGCCAGCCGTTTAACAGCCGGTTTCTGCCTTCATTCGCATCGGTCATCACAATTCCCACA
>JAWDXP010000073.1:0-1365 GCA_032477055.1 Dysgonomonas sp.
ATCGACAACCATCGGGCGGAGCCCGATTGTCTCTGGATCCTCGGACATTCTGAGCAGGCCTCTGACGACGTGATTCCGATTGCGTATTGCAATGGCAAGGTCAGCGTCAAGTCAACGGAGACCGTCTAGCTCCGGGCATACCCGCACCTCCTCATCAAGAGCGGCGGGAATTAAACTTCCGACCGGCGACGGACCTTTCGAGCCCTGTCCATAAAGGCCAATACGTCCTTGTTGGCCCGCTCTGCCCGATCTCCATCGGTCAATCGCGGCGATGACCTCGAAGTCCGGCGATCGGTCGGGGCATCGATGACGTCCTGAGGCGGTGCCGCGCGTCTTTTTTGCCGCAACGGAGCGGCCGGACGGCGGGTTGCTTTCCCAGGCGACTTCGCACGCGATTGGATCGCTTCCGACCCAAAGCTTTGTTCCCGGCGCTGATTGTCCACGACCGGTTCCTTTTCAGTTCGCGCGCGCCAGACCGTGGACGACAATGTTCCGACGCTCAGGGGCAGTCCTCCTTTGCCGTTTACGCCGGCGGCGGTCAGCATGCCGACCATGTCATGCCAGCTCATGCCGCGGCGTTCGGGAGCATCGAACCACCACAGGGGGCTGGCGACGAGCCGCGACAGCCGTTTCCGTCCCCCGTTAGGCAGGTGGAAGGCCTCGGTCATCGCCTTCAGCCCCGCCTCAAGCTCCTTGTTACTCAGCATGTCGACTTCTCCGCATGTCAGGAAGGATCTAAGTAGCCGAAGGAGCTTCTGCAAGTCTCTGCAAACCTCTGCGTCAGTATGCGGAATAATGCAGATTGGGAGTGATCACACCTGTGCATCAGGTCGATGCTTGGCCCGGCATCGCAATTCGCTGGCCGGTGTCGTGAGTGGCGAGTTCCTCTCAGCACATTCCAGAGGTCGGGGTCGGCCTCTCCAGTAAACCGAGATTGCAGCCCGAGCGCGAATGCGCCGGAGATCAGCAGTTCGAACGCGATAGTAAGCAGACGGTGATTGAGCTGGTTGACAAGACGGAAGGAGGCTCAAGAAGTATTAAGGGCTATTATGGCGCTTTCGTCGTGTTTGGCTTTCGCACTCTGGCATTCCTGCTCCACAGCGCTTCTACAGCGTCATTCTCAATTCCGCAGCCTCGCTCCTGAAGCGGGTGATTGACAATTCCATTAATTCTTGAGTTCGCGGATCATGGTTGACGCTATGGGAATACAGGATGCAGGCGCCGCGGGGCACTCGCAGCATCTTGCAATCGATGCTTGATGCGCGATCGACCCCGACAGTGGTCTCGATCCGTTGCGGACTGACGCCGAGCTTCTCGCGCATCCATTCGTGGACGGATGTTCCATTAAAGTCCTCCATCAGCCCC
>JAWDXP010000074.1:0-1362 GCA_032477055.1 Dysgonomonas sp.
TGATGGAACAACGCCTAACCAGAAAAGCAATAAATATGTAGAAACACTATCTTTTTCAGAATCCGTAAATGTAAAAGCCATAGCCATAAGACCCAATATGCAGACACCAGTTTACAGTCAGGAGTTTCACATCAACAAGGTAACAATGAAACCAATACAACTCAACGTTGAGCCACACCGTTCTTACACATTCTCTGGCATATCGGCTCTTGTAGATGGTATCCAAGGCAATAATAACGGCTACAAAGATGGCTCTTGGATTGGTTTTTACAATAATGATATTGAAGTACTGATAGATATGAGAGAAATGACCGGGATATCCGAGGTTGAAGTCGGAACTTATATTTGCACCGGTGATTGGATCTTTGGTGCGGAGAGTTTAACTGTTTCAGTATCTGATGACGGTGAAAATTATAAAATTATATCAGCCGAAAAATATCCTCTTCCCGATAATCATATCGAAGAAGTAAAAAAAATCAAAGCCTCATTTTCACCTGTAAATGCCCGGTATATAAAAATCAAAATAGGTAAAACAAATAAATTACCTGCTTGGCATTCAGGTGCAGGAAGTCCGGCTTTCATGTTTATAGATGAGATTCGAGTTAATTAAGATTAGTGACCATAGATTCTCTTAATATATTATAGAAGGGCTTGCCCCAAATTTTACCAAATTTATATAGTCAGATGAAAAATACATTTGCATGTTTATTCTCAATCTGCATCCTTCTGACCGGATGCATTAATAAGGATATTGAACGGTCTGAGATACCCGTAATCCCCATACCGAAAAAAATAATATCAAAAAACGGTCAATTTACATGGGACAAGCAGACCTCTATTGTTCTGTCAGAGAGAGATGACGACCTCAGGCAATGTGGAGAGTATTTCCAGCAAATATTGAATACATCTTCCTCTTCTCCGGTCGAACTAAAAGTAGGAGGAAAAACTGATAACGCAGTTTACCTGACTATCGACCCTGCAATAGAAGGAGCAGAAGCCTATACGTTGGATATTGATGAAAAACAGGTTTCGATAAAAGCAAACAACGGCAGGGGTATCTTTTACGGGATACAGACTTTATTACAAATGATGCCCCCGGAAGTATACAAGAGTAAGGAATTGCCTGAGAGTTTTGCCCTTCCGGCTGTCTCAATTAACGATAAGCCCCAATTCTCTTACAGAGGAATGCACCTCGATGTTTCCCGCAATTTTATGACTGCCCAAGAGGTGAAAAAATATATAGATATGCTGGCTATGTATAAATTCAATACTTTTCACTGGCATCTGACAGATGGTGCAGGCTGGCGTGTCGAAATAAAAAAGTATCCGTTGCTGACCAAAAAAACAGCATTCAGGGCACAA
>JAWDXP010000075.1:0-1357 GCA_032477055.1 Dysgonomonas sp.
CTCCCGGGTGATCGTCGCCCAATCCATCCCCGCCAGGGCCGGCACCGCCCTGACCATTTCGTCGAACACGGCGCCGACATGGTCGAAATTCCAACGAGCACCCATTCTGGTTGCGATCTCGCAGGTAATCTCCCAGTCGGGACGAGCGGCGCCCGGCGGCGGGACCGCGGTCTCGACCAGCTGCACGAAACGATCCGTGTTCGTCACTGTTCCGCTGCGTTCGGCGAGCGCCGCCGCCGGCAGCACGACGTCGGCGAATGCCGCCGTCTCGGTTGGGAAGATGTCCTGCACGACGAGATGTTCCAGCGACGCCAGCGCCCGTCGCGTCATCGCGAGGTCGGGAGCGGCCATGGCGGGATTTCCGCCGCTGACGTACAGCCCTTTCATCTCCCCGGCGGCTGCAGCTTCAAGGATCTCGACGACCGTAAGACCACGCTCGCCGGGAATGTCCGTCTGCCATAGCCGTTCGAAGAACGCGCGTTCGCCGGCGTCGCTGATGTTGCGGTTGCCCGGCAGGCACATCGGGAGGAGCCCCACGTCGCACGACCCCTGCACGTTATTCTGGCCCCGCCACGGATGCATGCCGGCCCCCCGCCGTCCCACTTGCCCGGTAACCAGCGCTAGCGCGATAAGCGCGCGCATGTTGTCCGAGCCGTGGGCATGTTGCGACGCCCCCATCCCCCAGAAGCACATTGCGTTGGGCGCCTTGGCAAATAGCCGCGCTGCACCGACTATCGACTCTTCGGGAACTCCGCACACGCGGGCCGCAACTTCCGGCGGATAGGCTGAGACCCGCGCCTTCAAATCGTCGAACCCCTCGAGGCGCTGCGATACGAATGCGTGATCGATCAGGTCCTCGGCGATCACGACGTGCGTCATCGCCGAGAGCAGAGCAACATCGGTGGCCGGACGCAGCTGAAGGTGATAAGCTGCGTGACGCGCGAACGGCTGCCGATAGGGATCGATCAGGATCAGCTTCGTCCCGCGCCTCACCGCGTTCTTCATGAAACTGGCCGCGACCGGATGGTTCACCTCCGGATTCGACCCGACCACCAGCGCAACATCCGCTTCCAGGATGTGGCTAAACGGCAAGGTCACCGTCCAGGTTCCAATTGCCTCCGTCAGCGGCGGAATCGATGCACACAGGCGCGTACAATGGTCGATGTGACTGGTCTTCAATACGGTGCGTGCCAGCTTTTGCAGCACATACGCGTCCTCGCTCGCACTTTTGGCAGAGCCCAATACTGCCAATCGCGCCGAGCCGTGCTTTTCCTTGACCTTCAGGAACCCGGCGGCGGCGCGATCGAGCGCCTCGTCCCACGTCGCTTCGCGAAACAGCGTCAAGACATCGGCCCCG
>JAWDXP010000076.1:0-1352 GCA_032477055.1 Dysgonomonas sp.
GGTTTGTCCGGTCATTGGCGGTACGCTTGTCGTCGGAAAGGGCATGGCGCCCAGAGCAAAGATCATGGAGAACAGTTGGTCTGATGGATGAGGACGACCCGAGCGATGAAGTCGCCCGGATTGAGGCGCGGATCGAGGAGCTTGCTGAGACAGCCGAACGGTGTCGGAAGATCATCCTGGCCTCGAAGGTCGTGATCTGTGTCGGCGCAGGATTGCTGCTCGGCGCGATGCTGGGTCTGCTGGGGTCCAATGCGGTCGTCGCCCTCGGGGCGATTGCTGCTGTGCTGGGCGGCATCGTTTCGCTCGGATCGAACGTCAGCACATTGCGACAGACCATGGCGGCGATCGCCGCCGCTGAGAGGTTTCGCGCGGAGCTGATCGGCAGGATCGATCTTCGTTTGGTTGGTGACGCGCGATGACGCGGATGGCAGCTTCGGCGACGCACGCCGCTGGGTGTTGCTCTCCGGGCGATCCGTTTGCGGGGGGGAGCCGCGACAGTGCGCGAGACTGACTGTGCCGGGATCAACGCAAGTCATCGCGTTTGACGTTGGCCGGGGGCGCGCCCGCCGAGGCTCAGCGGGCTTCGGGGAAACGCCCCCGCGACCGGTCCCGCATGCCGCTACGCTCATGGCGGGCCACGGGACTGGTCACGAGGGCAGGGACGCGCTGGGCCTCGGTGCCGGGCGAACGCCGCGAAACCGCCCCCTGTGCGGCCCGAGGTTTCCATCAGCAGCCCCTCAGCGGCAATTCCAGGTGGTTCCTTGCGCGCAGACCGCGTTCGGGCTTTCGCCGCCATACACCTGATAGGGGTATTCGCCTTTGCGATAATAGCCATAGGCGTAGGGGTTCGGGCCGTAATAGGCCGGCACCTCCTCATAGGCCGGGCCGCCATAGACCGGACCACCATAATAATCATAGGCGTCGCGGCTCGCGGCGATCGCAAGACCGGTGCCGATGGCTCCCGCCGCAAGGGCCGCGCCGGCCGCAGCGCCGCCGTGCCAGCGCCGATTCCGAGCATCGGCACTGGTCGGCGTCAGGGCGCCGATCGCGAGTGCGGTCAGTGAAGCGATGATGGCCGTGCGGCCGAAGAGTGATTGTTTGGTCGACATGTTGTGCCTCCGGTGAAGTGCGCCGTGATCGGCGGATGTCTCCCGCGTCGGGCTCTGCCGAGAACTGTTGACGAATGCCAGAGCCGAACAATGCCGGCAGACGGATAATCGATTGCGGTTCTGAACCTGAGCTCGCTTGCGGAGCCGGCGGCGGTCCCAAAGCGAAGGTCAGGTCCACCTTATGAGAACCGCTGCTCCCCTCTGGAGTTCCAGCTCGGCCGGAACTTTGATGCGATCGGACCT
>JAWDXP010000077.1:0-1345 GCA_032477055.1 Dysgonomonas sp.
ATATCCTGTAGCATCAACTGTTTCAGCCACTGAATTTTGAATATACTTACTAAGTCTTTTTATATAATCATCCTTTCCGTCTATATAGATAGTGAAATATTCTCTAGCAAAACTTTCTGCAAAAGAAAAAGCCCTACTTTCTAATAAATTTCTTTCAGAAAGTTGGACTAAAAACTCATCTTGTTCTTTTTTTATTTCCTTAACAGGATCTGCTTTTATAATTGTACCTATTCCCCTTATAAAAATAAGAATTATAAAGGCCCAAATTATAAATCTTAAAACCTTTATACCAGTATCAGTTTTTAGCTTAACTGGCTTATCTAATATCCTTTCCTTTAAACTCTTCTTTTCTCCCTTTTCTTTATTCTTATCCTCCTTTTTCTTTTTAGCTTCTTCATTCTGAAGATTTTTCTTTTTATTGAAAAACTTCATCTTATCACCTTCCTTTACGTTTATTTTTATAAAAAATAGATTAGTATAAACTAATCATAATCTTGATCAAACTCTCTCATACAATCTTCACTTTCCTGAATATCATGATTGTACTTATTGTCTAAATACATACTTTCATCAACATACTTTTCTTTATTATTATCTAAAGAATCTGCGATAGTATCTAAATCTAAAAGGTCTGGATCTGCTCCATTTTCTATCATCTTCTTTTCTTTTAGTCTTTTCTTAAAGAAAATTAAGTTCTTTAACTTTTCTATAATAGCTTTTAATGAAATTCTATTTACTCTAAACCTTTTTTCTTTTTTACTTTTTCTTTCTATGTGTGAAGTCTTTCCACTTATTAATTCCTCACCATCATATCGTCCCACATCTCCTCCAACTAAAAGTCTATCTCCTGGAACTTTTAACTTTTTAACATCTCTATCATCCTGGAAGAAATAACCCTGGAATACTTCCATGTCTCCACCATTTTGATAAATCATTCTTCCACCAATCTTAGGTAATTGAGCTGCTGCAGTATTACTTAAAACAATTTCTGATGCTGGCCCATCTGCTACTCTTCCACATATTCTACCAGTAACATTAGTCTTTATTTGTCCTGATATTATCTTTGCATCAGGTCTTTGAATACCTAAAAGCATATGAATCCCTGTAGCTCTGCTTACTCTCGCAAAAGTTGATAAAGCTCCTTCTATATACTTGGTTACTTCTAATTCTTCTTCACTCAAACCTGTTTTATCTAATACTTCACCAAGCTCATCTATAACAAGAAGTACTCTATACATTCTTTTATTGCTCTTTTTGTTGTAGTCTATTATATTCTTAGCACCTAATCTACCAAGTTCAGCTTGCCTTAATTCATTTTCTTTTATTAATGTTTTCAATTCTTTGG
>JAWDXP010000078.1:0-1336 GCA_032477055.1 Dysgonomonas sp.
CTGTCGAGAGCCGAGCTCTACGAGCTTGCGACTTTCTATCCCTCGGTTCGTTACCATCCGACCGCCGTCGCCACGCGGGCTGCGGCGTGTGAAGACTTGGTGTGCGCTTTGGTACGGTCGCCGCATTCGGCGGAGGAGCGGGAGGCAACGCGGGATGAATCGTACCTCTGCGGCGGCAGCGCGTGCCGAGGGCGGTGCGATTCTGCGCAGGACGTCGTCGGGACCGGGTCGAACGTCGTGCATGCGGACAAGGCCAATTGGCGGACGCTCGAATCCTATCGCTCGGCAGGCGGCTACGGATATGTGGAGCGACTCCGGCGCGGAGATGTCGACGCGGCCGACGTGCTCGCGGCGATCGAACGATCCGGTAGTGCATCCTCGGTGGTGCGGAAATGGCGCGCCGTGCGCGATCAGCACGGTGAGCCGGTCGTTATCGCGAATGCCAGCGAAGGCGAACTTGGTACCTTCAAGGACCGGCATATCCTCGAAAGAGACCCGCATGGGGTCATCGACGCCGCGCTGGTCGCGATTGCAGTCGTCGGCGCGCGGAGGTTGATCATCTATCTCCGTGACGATTACGACCATCTGTATCGCGAACTGCAACAGGTAATCAACGAGATGCGGGTTGCGGGTCTGGGCGCTGATGTCGAATTCGACCTTCGCCGCAGTGGTGGGGCGTATATTTGCGGCGAGGAGACGGCCTTGATCGCAAGCCTCGAGGGCCAGCGGGGACGGCCGCGCGAACAGCCGCCGTTCCCAACAACCCACGGGCTCTTCGGCAGACCTACGCTCGTTCAAAATATCGAGACGCTATACCGCCTACGGGCAGCCTGGGGCATGCGCGTCGAGGCGTCGTTGCCGGTAACGCGGCTGCTTGATCCCGCTGTCCGCATCTTCAGCGTCAGCGGTCGCGTCTGTTGTCCAGGCGTTCAGCTGATGGCGTCGCTACCGAATATTGCTGCGCTGATTGCAGCGTGCGGCGGCATGACCGAGGGCGAGGAACTCGGTGGGGTAGTTCTGGGCGGGGCGGCCGGCTCAATCCTGACCGCCGAGCAATGCCGGCTGCCGCTGGATGACCTTCTGCGCGCGGGCATCCGGATCGGAAGCGGCAGCAGCGTGATCGTATTCGCACAACGCGACGACGTGAGATGGATCGCGGCGAAGATGGCAGCATTCCTGGCGCGCGAGAGTTGCGGCCAGTGCACCCCTTGTCGAGTCGGGACATCGAAAATGGCGGGCATGCTCGCCGGGGGCCCGCTCGATCCGGTCCTCATGCGGTCGCTCGCCGAGGTAATGCGCGAGGCCTCGATTTGCGGATTGGGCCGCAGCGCTGGTC
>JAWDXP010000079.1:0-1629 GCA_032477055.1 Dysgonomonas sp.
CCTATTTTGTTTTTGTTTAATTTGATTGACAGCTAACTCTGTTTTTATAAACAAGAGTTAAAATTGTATTTTATCTACTATATAGTTTCCAATGTCCATAAAAAATCGAAAAAAAATTTGGTGGAGATAAGCGGGATCGAACCGCTGACCTACGCAGTGCAAGTGCGTCGCTCTCCCAACTGAGCTATATCCCCATACCATATGGTGCGTTTGAGTGGACTCGAACCACCGACCTCACGCTTATCAGGCGTGTGCTCTAACCAGCTGAGCTACAAACGCATTCATAAAGATACTGTTCTATCTTAAATAATAACTGCCGTTATTCCAAGAACACCATCAATAGAATAGAGAAAGAGAAATGATCTCCTTAGAAAGGAGGTGATCCATCCGCACGTTCCCGTACGGATACCTTGTTACGACTTCACCCCAATCGCCTGTTACTTCAGGTGCAACCAACTCTCGTGGTGTGACGGGCGGTGTGTACAAGACCCGAGAACGTATTCACCGCAACATAGCTGATTTGCGATTACTAGCGATTCCAACTTCATGTACTCGAGTTGCAGAGTACAATCCGAACTAAGAATAGTTTTATGAGATTAGCTTGCCTTCGCAGGTTTGCAGCTCTCTGTACTACCCATTGTAGCACGTGTGTAGCCCAGCGTATAAGGGGCATGATGACTTGACGTCATCCCCACCTTCCTCCTGCTCATCGCAGGCAGTCTCGCATGAGTCCCCAACTTAATGATGGTAACATACGAAAGGGGTTGCGCTCGTTGCGGGACTTAACCCAACATCTCACGACACGAGCTGACGACAGCCATGCACCACCTGTCACCAAGTTCCTCCGAAGAGGCACGAAAACATCTCTGCTTCCTTCTTGGGATGTCAAACGCTGGTAAGGTTCCTCGCGTTGCGTCGAATTAAACCACATGCTCCACCGCTTGTGCGGGTCCCCGTCAATTCCTTTGAGTTTCATACTTGCGTACGTACTCCCCAGGCGGATTACTTATCGCGTTAGCTTGGGCGCTGAGGTTCGACCCCCAACACCTAGTAATCATCGTTTACGGCGTGGACTACCAGGGTATCTAATCCTGTTTGCTACCCACGCTTTCGCGCTTTAGCGTCAGTATCTGTCCAGTAGGCTGGCTTCCCCATCGGCATTCCTACAAATATCTACGAATTTCACCTCTACACTTGTAGTTCCGCCTACCTCTCCAGTACTCTAGTTTAACAGTTTCCAACGCAATACGGGGTTGAGCCCCGCATTTTCACATCAGACTTACTAAACCGCCTAGACGCGCTTTACGCCCAATAAATCCGGATAACGCTTGCGACATACGTATTACCGCGGCTGCTGGCACGTATTTAGCCGTCGCTTCTTCTGTTGGTACCGTCACTCACTTCTTCCCAACTGAAAGCACTTTACATTCCGAAAAACTTCTTCGTGCACACAGAATTGCTGGATCAGACTCTTGGTCCATTGTCCAATATTCCCCACTGCTGCCTCCCGTAGGAGTAAGGGCCGTGTCTCAGTCCCCTTGTGGCCGTTCACCCTCTCAGGCCGGCTACCCATCATCGTCTTGGTGAGCCGTTACCTCACCAACTAACTAATGGGACGCAAAGCTCTCT
>JAWDXP010000080.1:0-1311 GCA_032477055.1 Dysgonomonas sp.
ATCTGAAGAAAAGAAAGAAATACTAGTTATTAGAAACAAGACTAATGGGAAAGAAAGGAGAGTGTCTTAGATGGCTATTTTAAAAATTAAAGAACTACTATACATATATAAAAAAATAATAGATAAGTTTTCAACTGCAGATAAGTATATAGCAAAGGGAAAGCAGATTTTAGCAGTAAAAAGATTCAAAGTAAGAGAGTTTTTAGCTGAGATAATTGGAGAAGAAAGAGTGATGAAGGTTCTTGAAGAATTAGAAAATATGACGTTAATTAAATCTTCTACAGGTAAAGTAAAGAGAGAATATTATTATTCATATATTATAAATTTAGAGCCATATAATTATGTTTTTAGTCAATAAAATAAAGATGTTAGGAGTGAAAAAATGTATCTAGATGTTATTAGACAGTATGATAGAAATATGGATGATATACCAAAATTTTATTGTGAGTTTGTAAAGGTAGTAGATTACTTATTAGATAATGATATAGGGATAGTAGATAAGAGTGATAAATTTTTATATATAGAAAGATTAGAACTAAAAGAAATGTTGGAGAAAGATAGCTTCGTTCCAGTAAATATAAAATTTGATTTTTGGCGTGGAACAAAGTTTATAATAACAGATAAGGATGAAATAAGAAGTACTAAAAGAGTAACCATAGATGGAAAGGTAGTAAGAAAAGTTGTAATAGATTTAGATGCTTATAGATCCATAAAAAGAGTATTACTCTATGAAGAATTAGAGTTAGGAGAAGATGCCAAAAGAAGCTAATTAATAGCTTTTATTTTTTTATAAAAAGTCAGGAAAGGAGTGTTTTAGTGTGGGATTTTCATTAAGAAAATCATTCAAAGTAGGTAAGAATACAAACTTAAATTTATCATCAAAAAGTGGAGTTGGATTAAGTACTGGAAGAAAAGGAATGAGAGTATCAGTAAATAAAAATGGTATTAGATTTTATGGTGGTAAAGGTATTTTTAGATTTACTAAAGGTATAAGCTTTAAAAAGATTTTTAGAATTTTTAAATAGAATAAAGGACTTGGAGGAATAAAAATGGCTGTAAAGAATCTTAAGAAAGTTTTAGACAAAAAGAAAAAGAGAGTAGAAAAAATACTTAAATATAATGGTGTAACATATGAGGAATGGTTAGAAAAAGAACTAGATAAGTTTATAGAAAACAACTCAGAATTAGTTGATGAATTAATTGATTTAGGAATAAATTCTTTAATTAAAAGTGAAGAAAACAAAGTTAAAAATGAGGAAAAAGTATGAGAAAAGACTTTCAAGATTTAATTGATAGTTATATAAAAATATC
>JAWDXP010000081.1:0-1300 GCA_032477055.1 Dysgonomonas sp.
TGCATAGGGTCTTGAACGTCCTGCGGCTCAAGCATCCAATGTTGTGCGTCCGGTTCATCGACGCGTTCGGTGAGCCGAAACAGACAATCGAGTGGGGAGCTGAGATCGCGGTTTCGCGGCGGGATGTGCGCGGAGTCGGCTCAGACGCACTTGAAGATATTCTGAGGGATGATTGGTGCAAGCCCTTCGATCTCGACGTGGCTCCGTTGGTCCGGGTCGTCGTCTACGATTGCGCCGAAGAAGAGGCAGTCATTCAGATCATCTGTGATCACCTCGTGTTCGATGGGTGGTCGATGTGGCGTCTGATTGCCGAGCTTGGCTCGATGTACGAGGCGGATGTCGGGAGCATCGAGGCGGTACCAAGTAACTCGATCGCCAAGAAGCCGGCGTACTTTGAATATGTTGAATGGCAGGAGCGTTGGTTAAAGAGCAGCGAATCGCGTCGCCAGCTCGAGTATTGGCGGGAGGCGCTCACTGAAGAGTTTCCTCCCCTCGATCTGCCGAAAGAAGCGGCTTCGAATGTAGATTTGTCCGACAGAGGCATCGTGCGAGTCACGATCGACCGCAACCTCACTTCAGCGTTGAATGAGCTTGCGCGGGTGACAGGCTCATCAATGTATGTCGTGCTGTTGACCGGATATTTCGCCTTGCTCCACCGGCTCACGGGCCAAGAGCGTGTTGCTGTCGGAACCATCATGCCCGGCCGAGGGCGTCGGAAGTGGGCGGATGTTGTTGGCACGTTTGTCAATCAGGTCGTCTTACGATCGGTGCTCACAGCAGAGATGGACGTGGCTGCACTCCTGCAGCAGGTACGTCGGCTTGCCCGACAGTCGATGATCAATCAGGAATATCCGTTCGCAGAATTGGTTGAGCGTCTCAATCCGTCGAGAGCATCTTCGCTTCAGCCTTATTGTCAGACCCTGTTCGCGATGCAGAACTCGCGAGGTGAGGATGGTTTGGCAGAGTTGATCGGCGGTGAGAGCGGCGCAGCGTCCGTGCCGTGGGGAGGATTGCGGCTGACTAGTTTCGGGCGCACGCCGATGGGGGCGGGGCGTGGGCCTCAGATCGAGTTGTTCGTAACGGCGATACCGGTCGATGACGAGATCTCTTGCTTCTTTGATTACGCATCAGAGATGTTCGATCAGGCTACGATCGAGCGATGGTCGCAGTACTGGGTGAATGTTCTTCAGGAAATGGTAGGTGACGGACGACGTCAGATCGTCCGGATTCCGTTGCAGCCGGACGCGGAGCGTCATCGTGTCCTGGTGGAGTGGAACGCGACGGCGGCGGATTATCCGCA
>JAWDXP010000082.1:0-1299 GCA_032477055.1 Dysgonomonas sp.
CACTGTCTCCAGCCCTTTAAACACCATCCGCTGCGTGTCATCTTCCTGAATCAGCCCGGCGTAGCGCTTCTTGCTGCCCTGGTCGGTTCCGCGAATGGTCGGCATTAAAAAGCGGGCAAAATGGGTTTCAAACTCCAGCTCTAACGCGCTGGTTAACCGCTCTTTTTGCAAACTTTCGCGCCACCAGTCGTTCACAAAGGCGACCAGATCTTTGCCGATTTGTGCGGCGTCGTCTTCCGAATGGGCGGCTTTCAGCCAGACAAAGGTGGAGTCTGTATCGCCATAAATCACATCATAGCCCCGGGATTCAATCAGCGCTTTGGTCTGGCGCATAATCTCGTGCCCGCGCATGGTGATGGACGACGCCAGACGGGGATCAAAGAAGCGGCAGGCACTGGTACCCAGCACGCCGTAAAAGGCGTTCATAATGATTTTCAGCGCCTGTGAGAGCGGCTTGTTGCCGTGGCGCTTGGCCTCATCGCGGCCGTGCCAGATGTTTCCCACAATTTCGGGCAGGCAGTGTTTTTCCCGCGAGAAGCGTGCTCCAAGAAAACCTTCGGTGCTGTGCGCATCGTCTGGCTGCGCCATCCCCTCCACCAGCCCCACCGGATCAATCAGAAACGTGCGGATAATGGACGGATACAGGCTTTTATAATCCAGCACCAGCACCGAGTCATACAGCCCGGGCCGTGAATCCATCACGTAACCGCCGGGGCTGGCCTGCGGCGGCACGTCGCCGAGGTTAGGGGCGACATAGCCCGCCCGGTGCATCCGCGGGAAATAGAGGTGGCTGAAGGCCGCTACCGAGCCGCCGTGCCTGTCGACCGCAAGGCCGTTCACCGTCGCCCGCTCCAGCAGGAAGGGCATGATCTCGGTTTTGTGGAAGATCTGCGTCACCAGCTCGCAATCTTTCAGGTTATAGGTGGCGAGCGCGGGTTTGTCTTCATTAAAGCGCCGGTCGATCTCGTCCATTCGGTCCCAGGGATTGTCGATGGATTTACCTTCGCCGAGCAGTTCCTGGGCGACCGCTTCCAGCGAGAAGGAAGAGAAGTTCCAGAAGGCGGATTTCAGCGCCTCGATGCCGTCGATAATCAGGCGACCATTGGCCTGCGCGAAGAAAACACCGTTCTTAAAACCATGCTCACGCCACTCCAGCTCGCTGTTTCCGCGCCCCAGCATCAGCGGGATACGGTAACGCTCGGCATGTTTTTGCAGCACGCGCAGGTCAAACTGCACTACGTTCCAGCCGATCAGAACATCCGGATCGTGCTCGGCAAACCACTGGTTAAGCTTCTCCAG
>JAWDXP010000083.1:0-1296 GCA_032477055.1 Dysgonomonas sp.
GCCGCCTCGATCGATGCCGCGGACCGTGTGGCTGACGCCGTGCCTCCGCTGCGCACCGCAGCGCCGGACGCGCGCGTGCTGCTGTCGCCTGCACAGGAGCGGCTCTGGTTCCTTTGGAGCATGGACCCTGCCAGCACGGCCTACACCATCGCCTGTACGGTCATGTTCGAAGGCGCACTCGATCAGGCTCGACTGGTGCGCGCTCTGAACGACATCGTCGCGCGCCACGAACCGCTTCGCACCACCTTTGCGTCCCACGATGGCCGAGCGGCGCAAGTGATTCATGACGTCCAGGAGGTGCTCGTCGCCGTCGAGGATCTTCGGCGTTGCTCGGCGGCAGATCGTGCGATGCGGGCCGCAGCGCGAATCCAGAGTGAGCTGGCGAGGCCGTTCGATCTCGTCAATGGGCCGCTGCTGCGCGCCGTTCTGGTGCAATTGGCCGACGATCGGCACGAACTGCTGCTCTCGGCGCATCACATCGTGGCCGATGGTCTGTCACTCAATGTGCTGCTGAACGAACTCTCGAGCATCTATGGCTCGCATGGGCAGCAATCTCCAGCGTCACTGCCGCCGCTCGTCGTCCAGTATGCCGACTACGCGGCATGGCAACGGGCTTGGCTGACGAGTCCAGAGGCCGATCGGCAGATCGCCTATTGGCGCGAGCGGCTCGGTGAGACGCAGGAACCGCTGGCGCTCCCGTTCGATCGGCAGCGTCCGCCGGTTCAGAGTTATCGTGGTGACACCATTCACCTCGAGATCGGGGCGGACCTGGCGCGGAAGCTGCGTCGGCGTGCCGGTGAGCAAAGCGTCAGCATGTTCATGCTGCTGCTTGCCGCCTATCAGCTGCTGTTGTTCCGCTACTCGGGCCAGTCCGTTCTGCGGGTCGGCGTGCCGGTCGCCGGCCGCCGGCAGACCGAACTTGACGCCCTGATCGGCTGCTTCGTCAACACGCTGGTGCTGTGCGCCGACGTGGCTGACGATATGAGCTTCGGCGATCTGCTGAACCAGGCGAAGGCCGAAGTCATTGCGGCGCTCGCGCATCAGGACCTGCCGTTCGACAGACTTGTTGAAACGCTGAATCCCGTGCGGTTGGGCGGACATAATCCACTGTTCCAGGTCAAGTTCAACTACATGGCGGAGCCGAGAGGATTCGCGGCGGCCGACGGCCTGCGCGCCGAAACCCACATCATGGATCTGGTCGGCTCGCATTTCGATCTCGCGCTCGATGTCCACGATGGCGCCGCGGGTATGGCGGCCCGCCTCAATTACGCAACCGATCTGTTCGACAGGCTCACC
>JAWDXP010000084.1:0-1289 GCA_032477055.1 Dysgonomonas sp.
GGGAAGATATTGGAAAGACGCGTAGAGCAGCCAGTGCTCGGGAAGCTCCGAGGAAAGCGCTGCAAGCGCCGGGACCTCGCTCGGTGGGATTCCCGTACTGTTCAAGTACCTGATCCGACAACCCACGACGCGCCTCGAGAAATCGTCTCAAGCAGCCGGAGCGATCGGCCTGAGGCCGGAGCTCCGGATTAGCCGAACGTTAGACGCATGGCTGCCCACATCTTCCTCTACCCTCGAGCGCCGCAATTTGTTGGATCTCATCGTGATTGCCTGATTTTGTCGCTTGTGGAGCCTGTCTTACCGGAGCTACGTTTGTTGAAGAAATTCTTTCGACTAGACTGCACTCTGCTCCACAAGTATTTGGCGACGCCAGCCGATCGCAAGGTCCGCCACCCACCTGTTCCACCTTCGTCTCGGCAATTCATACGGCCGCAGCGGGCGTGACCCAGGAAAAGCAAGCGACTTGACGTCGCCGTCCGCCGTCGAGCAGTTGCGGCGTGCGCCATCCGGCCGTCGCTCCAAGCGCCTCGATACTGATCAGCTTGCGCTTTACTCGATAAGATCGAAGGCGAAATTACCCGCAAAGAGGGGAGCACCGCAACTTAGGAACGCAAGCGCAAAACCCGGCGAATGCGTTGGGTGCGAGCGATCACACCCAACGCATTCACTAGGCTTCAGCACTACGAAAGTGCGAAAGCGCGCGCTTCGACTTTATGAAGGAGCGCTCGCGGACGAATATTCGCTTTTACACTACATCGAAATTTCAAACACGATTCGGCACTTGTACCAATTCGGGCTTGACAGCTTGTATGCGAAAAAGGCCAGCCTCATCGCTTGATTGCCAAAGCTCGTTGGCGACATGACTCTTCACGTCCTCTGCAAGCCTTTTGCCGACGTACCGACTGGGACGGCTTTTGCCAGATGCCCATCGCCAAACGGTCGAGGCATTTACGCCCACCTCCGAAAGGAAAAAGCTGTTGCAGTTTTGGTATTTGCGCGCAATCTCGATGAGGCCGCTGAATTTGTCCTCACCTTCGACCTGGTCGGCGAACGCTACGCGCTCATCCTCTAACCATTGCACGAAGACTCGCACATCGGCAGCGACTCGCGTTTGCTCGCCGGTCAATCCTGCCAAATCCGCGCTCGCGAGCCGCCGCAAATCCTGTTCGATCTCGGCGCTCTGTCGTTCTTCTGCGCTTAGCGCCACAGGGACTATCTCGAGAGACATGATGGACTCCGTAAAAGGGGAATGATGCGAGGAGTCCAGTATATACTCGCGGTCATTGCAC
>JAWDXP010000085.1:0-1284 GCA_032477055.1 Dysgonomonas sp.
GCGAAGGCTCTCCCGCAACAGCGGCAGTCGGACACCGGGCACGGATGGGATGACGCGGCTCACGGTCGAACGGCGTCCCGGTGGCGCAGCGGCGTTCCTCGAAGAAATCCGAGAGGCGCTCCGCGACGGAACATATTGCCCGGAGCCTGTCAGGCAACGGCTCATCCCGAAGCCCGGCAAGCCGGGGCAGTTCCGGCCACTCGGCATTCCCACGCTGATCGACCGCCTGGTACAGATGGCTTTGAAGCTGATCCTGGAGCCCATCTTCGAGGCGGACTTCTATCCGACCTCTTACGGGTTCCGCAAAGGACGGAGCACCCACGATGCTCTGGTGAGAATCCAGAAAGTCCTTCATCCGACAAGGCGCGGACCCTCGGTCTATCGCTACGTCATAGAAGGCGACATCAAGGGCTGCTTCGACGCCATTGATCACCACGTCATGATGGAGGGCGTGCGACGACGCATCAGTGACCGCAAGGTGTTGAGGCTGATCTTCGCATTCCTGAAGGCGGGCGTGATGATCGAGGGGACCGTTCGTCACCCCGTAACAGGCTCGCCGCAAGGCGGGATCATCTCGCCGATGCTGTCGAATATCTACCTGACAGCTATCGACGAACGTTACGGACGATGGTCCATGCGCCCTCGTGAACCAAGTATAAATGCTGCTGCCCGAAGGGCGAGAGACCGCAAACAGGGCAAGACGGCGTTCTACATGGTGCGCTACGCGGACGACTTCGTCGTTCTCGTTGACGGCACGAGAGAGCAAGCGGAAGCGGAAAAGCTCGCGCTGGCGGAGTTCCTGAAAACGGAGCTTCGCATGGAGTTGTCGATGGAAAAGACTCGGGTCACCGACATCAGGGAAGGCTTCGACTTCCTTGGCTATCGGGTGGTGCAGGCAAAAGCGCTCCACACGGGGCATTGGGTCGGCAAGCTCTTCATACCGAAGGGCAAGCTGAACGACCTGCGTCACAAGATCAAAGTCATGGTGAAAGGCATCCCCACCGGATGCTCTCTCGCCGAAGTCGTCAGCAACCTCAATCCGGTCATCGTGGGATGGAGGAACTACTACCGATACGCCATAAGAGCATATCGGGAGTTCAACCACCTCGATCGCTGGATATGGCAGCGCGTGGGGCGCTGGCTGAGAAGAAAGCACGGAAAAGCGACGTGGCCGATGCTGCGCCGCCGCTATCATCTCAGCGCCCCGGGACAACGACGGCAATGGACCGAAGGGACCAAACGCCTGCGGTTTCTCTGTGACGGAGGGACCATGCGTTACCCGGA
>JAWDXP010000086.1:0-1273 GCA_032477055.1 Dysgonomonas sp.
GATGACCTTGCCCCCAAGTTTTATCCAGATCTGAGTTCGTTCGGGCGGTTGGATGTGCCCATCCGGGCAGTGGTAGCGGCGGGAGCTGGCGCGGAGCTCTCGGCATAGCGCAGCGCCAGATCCCGACGCGGGTTGTGGGCAGCCGCGAACTCGGATGGCGTCTTCCAGCCGAGCTGCGAATGTGGCCGAGTGTTGTTATAGTCGGCTCGCCAGCAGCGGAGCGCGACGCGGGCCTGGGCGAGCGAGGTGAACAGCGTCTCGTTCAGCAGTTCGTCCCGCAGGCGGCCGTTGAAGCTCTCGATGAAGGCGTTCTGCATGGGTTTCCCCGGTGCGATGTAGTGCCAGGCGATGCGGCTTTGATCGGCCCATGTCAGGATGGCATTGCTGGTGAGCTCGCTGCCGTTGTCGCTCACCACCATCTTGGGCTTGCCGCGCTCGGCGACCAGCCGGTCCAGTTCCCGAGCGACCCGGGCGCCCGAGAGTGAGGTGTCGGCCACCAGCGCCAGGCACTCGCGGGTGCAGTCGTCGACCACGGTCAGGATGCGGAAGCGCCGGCCGTCGGTCATCTGATCCGACACGAAGTCGAGCGACCAGCGATCATTCGGGAGTAGCGGCACCGTCATCGGCGCTCGTGTGCCGAGGGCCCGCTTGCGGCCACCTCTGCGGCGCACCGTGAGCCGTTCCTCCCGGTACAGCCGGAACAGCTTCTTGTGATTGACCGCATAGCCCTCCCGCTTGAGCAGGACGTGCAGGCGACGATAGCCGAAGCGGCGGCGCTCATGGGCGATCGCCCTCATGCGCTCCCGCAGCCCGGCATCATCGGCCCGGCTCGTCTGATATCTGACCGTCATGCGGCAACATCCGATGGCTTTACACGCCCGCCGTTCGCTCATCCCGTGAACACCCATGAGATGTGCGACAGCTTTCCGCTTCGCCGCGGGCGTCACCACTTCTTTCCCAGCAGATCCTTCAGCGCTGCATTGTCCAGCATGGCGTCCGCCAGCAGCCGCTTGAGCCGCGTGTTCTCGTCCTCCAGCGTCTTCAGCCGCTTGGCCTCCGAGACGTCCATTCCGCCGAACTTGGCCTTCCACTTATAGATGCTGGCGTCGCTCACGCCGTGCTTGCGGCAGAGATCGGCGACCGGAACGCCAGCCTCGTGCTCCTTCAAAATCCCGATGATCTGCTCTTCCGTAAAGCGGCTGCGCTTCATGCTCTGGTCCTCGTTGGGGCCAGAACGAACTTCAAACTGGATTATGCCCAAGGGGCAAGGTCA
>JAWDXP010000087.1:0-1237 GCA_032477055.1 Dysgonomonas sp.
GAAACCTTGCTGATACGTGGATAACAAGGATTGTCGAATGCGCAGAGAGTGCGCCTGGTGATTTAATCATGGTGGTTGCCGATATGGCGCGCTCCCGACCTCCGTTAACCAGTGCGTTTGTCGCAGAGCTGGTGCGGCGCCTGCAGGGGCATGGCAACGCGCTGTCGTTACCTCTGACCTGGGTTGATCAGTGCCTTCGGGAACAGGGGATCACCACTGACGTTCTCATACATAGTTTCAATCAGCAGCTTGCCGCCAGCCAGCTGTCCGTCAGTAACAGCATCGCGGGCCTGCGTTTATTGAGTGAAACGGACTGGGCTGATTTCGCCGAAACGATAAGCGTTGTCGAACAGGCATTACGCAATGATCCTGCCGGCATCTATCCCCGGATGCACTTCAATACCCGGGATCATTACCGGCACGTAGTTGAGGTTCTGGCCAGGGACAGCGGTCTCAGCGAGCCTGAGGTTGCTGAGAAGGTGCTGGCGCTTTCAGAGGAAAAAGCGCCCGATACACCGGAACATCATGTTGGTTATTATCTTGCGGGCGAAGGTCGACAGGCGCTGGATATTCATCTCCTGGCAGACGCCTCAAGGCTCATACGCTTGCGGCACAGTTTCAACAGAATAACCCTGCTGTCATGGCTTGGAAGCCTGGCGTTGCTGACAACCGCAGCGACCGCAGCAATATTGCACGAAACCGCCATGCAGGGCGCAGACTGGCTATTGATCGCGGTGATATTACCTCTGATTATCGCATTAACTCAGTTAATGAGCGATTTGCTCAGTGATGCAACCACCCGTTTTCGCGTTCCTCGACCCTTGCCGGGGATGGATTTTTCAGCCGGCATTCCCGCTGAAAGTGCCACCATGTTAGTCATTCCCTGCATGTTGACCAGCCACGAAAGTTTCAGCCAGCTCCTCACCAGTCTTGAAGTCTGCTGGTTGGGGAATGAAAACGAAAATCTCAGGTTCGCGCTGCTCACTGATTTTGCTGATTCTGAAAATGAACCCTCGCCGGAAAGTCACGCGCTGCTCAGACAGGCTATCGCCGATACGCAGGCGCTTAATCGCCGCTACCCCTCCGGCCGACCACGTTTTTATCTGTTACATCGCCAGCCTGAATGGAACCCCTCGGAAGGAGCGTGGATGGGCTATGAACGCAAGCGGGGAAAACTGGCGTTACTGAACAGCTGGTTGCGCCATCCCGGAACGCAATTCGTCAGCGTTGCAGAGAT
>JAWDXP010000088.1:0-1223 GCA_032477055.1 Dysgonomonas sp.
CTTGCCGCCGCCAAGAAGACGATCACGGCGGTGATGCATTCCGACCTGCGCGTGATCGATCCCGGCTTCACCACCGCCTATATCACCCGCGATCATGGCTACATGGTCTATGACACGCTGCTCGCCACCGATGCTAACTTCAAGATCCAGCCGCAGATGGCGGATTGGAAGGTCTCGGACGACAAGCTGACCTACACCTTCACCTTGCGCGATGGCTTGAAATGGCATGACGGCACGCCGGTCACGGCGGAGGATTGCGTCGCCTCGCTGAAGCGCTGGGGCCGCAATGACGGCATGGGCCAGAAGCTGATGGACTTCACCGCGAGCCTGGAAGCTCCGGACGCCAAGACCATCGTGCTGAAGCTGAAGGAGCCTTATGGCCTGGTACTGGAGTCGATCGGCAAGCCGTCGTCGCTGGTGCCGTTCATGATGCCGAAGCGCCTCGCTGAGACGCCGCAGGGCCAGCAGATCCCGGAGCAGATCGGCTCCGGCCCGTTCAAATTCGTCAAGGCGGAATTTCAGCCGGGCGTGAAGGCGGTCTACGAGAAGAACACCGACTACGTGCCGCGCAAGGAGCCGGCGAGCTGGACCTCCGGCGGCAAGGTGGTGAAGGTCGACCGCGTCGAATGGATCACGATGCCGGATGCGCAGACCGCGGTGAACGCGCTGCAGTCGGGCGACATCGACTTCATGGAGAACCTTCCCTACGACATGATGCCGGTGCTGGAAGCGAACCCGGATCTGAAGATCGATGTGCTGAACAAGTTCGGCTACCAGACGCTGGGCCGGATGAACTTCCTCAATCCGCCGTTCGACAATGTGAAGGTGCGCCGCGCGGCGTTCCTGGCGCTGAACCAGAAGGACGTGCTCGACGCGCTGGTCGGCAATGCCAAATATCAGAAGATCTGCGGCGCGGTGTTCGTCTGCGGCACGCCGCTGGAGACCGATGTCGGTGCGGAGACGCTGATCAAGGGCAACGGCATGGCCGAGGCCAAGAAGGCGCTGGCCGAATCCGGCTATGACGGCACGCCGATCGCGATCATGGCGCCCGGCGACGTCACGACGTTGAAGGCGCAGCCGATCGTGGCCGCACAGCTGTTGCGCGAGGCCGGCTTCAAGGTCGACCTGCAGGCGACGGATTGGCAGACCGTGGTGACGCGCCGCGCCAGCCAGAAGCCGGTCAAGGAAGGCGGCTGGAACATGTTCTTCACCAACTGGGTCGG
>JAWDXP010000089.1:0-1211 GCA_032477055.1 Dysgonomonas sp.
ATAGCTTTATTAAGTAAACTTGCTGAAAAGCCGGTGGTTAATATCATGCTAGGAGTTCCAAACAGGGAGTTTACAAAAAAGGTATTAAATGAGGTTATAGAGTGCTATAAAGGAAAGACTATAGAAATAACAGACCATATAACTGGAAGAAGTAAAAACATAATAATAAATGATATATCAATCTTTAGAGAATCTGATGCAGCATTATTACATCAAGTTACTTATAATAAGCCAAACAATAATAAAGATAATGTTATGGTTAATGTAGGATTTAGAACAATGGAAATAAGTTTCTATGATAATAATTTAAAATATAATGATAAGAAATCTAAATCAGAAGAGTTAGGTAATAAAACAGTATTGGAATATGTTAAGACTTATCATCCAAAGAGATCATTAGAAGAAATTGATAGCAGTAACAGATATGATGATTTAAAGAAAGAAGGGTATTTAAATTTAAGTGAAAGTATAGAGCAAAATGTTGAATCCTTCTTAGTAAATATGGATGAAATTAATTTATATGCTTGCGGTGGAGTTATTAACAACCTAAGTTTAAGTGATAGTTTCATAAAGGCTGAAGATCCTCAAATGATAACAGCAAAAGGATTATATTTAGTAGCTACACAAAGATTTTAAGAGGTGATTAGATGTCAAAAAAATCGTCAACAGTTCATCTTGAATCTAGCACATGGGATGAAATAGATAAATATAGAGAAGAAGCAGGATGCAGTAGAAATGAAGCAATAGAAAGAATGTTTACAGAACGTAGATTGTTATTAAAGCTTAATTGCATACCTGGAGCAGCAAAGGAATTAGCAATAGAAAAAGAAGTACAAAAGAATGAAAATAAAAATGAAGTATTAAAAGGAGCTGTAAATAGCACCTATGATGATATGCCAGATTAGGAGTCGGAATTATCATCAAGTGATCTTGATGAAGATTAGAGAATATGGATAAAAATGAATCTATAAAAATAATTGAAGAATTAATAATTCTATTTGAGTAATATGAACAAATAGAAATTAAAGATAATGATTCAATAGCTCTTAAGATAGCTTTAGAATTCTTAAGAGCTAGTTAAAAAAGAAAATAAAAAAGGCAGTAACAAATATGCTACCACCCAACTTCGCAAATTGAGTATAACATATTTGTTTCAGCCTTACAAGTAAAGGAGAATTGAATATGTTAGGAGTTATAAGTAGATTACTAGG
>JAWDXP010000090.1:0-1209 GCA_032477055.1 Dysgonomonas sp.
ACTCAAAAGAATTTAAAGAAACCCTTATCGCCTTCTATCATTCTGGTCAATCCGTCACCCAGCTGTCTAAAGAATACGACGTGGCCCCTGCAACAATTTATAAATGGATAGACCTCTACTCTAAATCTAATGAAAGCTCCGTCTCTAAAGCTGATTTTCTAGAATTAAAAAGACAACTGGCTAAAGTTATGGAAGAACGAGACATCTTAAAAAAAGTATTGACCATATTCTCCGAGAAAAAGAAGTGAGTGCTGCGGATATGGCTCTAACCATACAAACTTTAGCACTCAATGTCAGACTAAGCTGTCAACTCCTTGATGTTCCTGAATCAAGTTATTATGAACGGATTAACCGACATCCATCTAAAACTCAATTAAGGAGACAATACCTGTCACTCAAAATTTCTCAACTCTTCAATGCTAACCGAGGAATCTATGGTGCTCCTAAAATTCATCATCTTCTACTTAAACAAGGGGAAAAAGTCGGGTTAAAACTGGTACAGAAGCTAATGAAGCAACTTCAACTCAAGTCTGTAGTCATTAAGAAATTTAAGCCTGGATACTCACTAAGTGATCACATCAATCGAAAAAATCTCATACAGACTGAACCTACAAAGAAGAATAAGGTTTGGTCAACCGACATTACTTATATTCCTACTCAACAAGGATGGGCTTATCTCTCAACCATTATGGATCGTTATACTAAAAAAGTCATTGCTTGGGATTTGGGCAAGCGAATGACTGTAGAATTAGTGCAAAGAACTTTAAATAAGGCCATTAAATCACAAGACTATCCAGAAGCTGTTATTCTTCATTCTGACCAAGGAAGCCAGTATACGAGTCTAGAGTATGAAGAGTTGCTTAAGTATTATGGGATGACTCACTCTTTCAGTCGAAGGGGATACCCTTATCATAATGCCAGTCTTGAATCTTGGCATGGACATTTAAAAAGAGAGTGGGTGTATCAATTTAAATATAAGAACTTTGAAGAAGCCTATCAGAGTATTTTCTGGTACATCGAAGCCTTTTATAATTCAAAACGAATCCATCAAAGTTTAGGGTATCTTACACCTAATCAATTTGAAAAGGTAAGTGCTTAAAATAAATAGATTAAAATTCTACGTTTGTTACTCTAAAAACTTGACTTAACGTCAATCGTTTTATGCGTGGACAAATTGGAGTTGGAATTTGTAAATTGTTATTCAACGGG
>JAWDXP010000092.1:0-1190 GCA_032477055.1 Dysgonomonas sp.
AAGGGCGTTCGATTGATTCTATTGTCTTTCATATCACGAAGAAACCAGTCGCACGAAATGACTTCTACAAGCTGGAAGAACAAGACCCTATTTATTTGCAGGATAAAGCAAATAAAGAACAAGCAGAAGAACTTTTAGCAGGGAAAGCATTAAAAAGTAAATACACGAAACTTTTGTTGGATAATATGCTATTAAGTCCTTATGAAATGACCGATACGTCACTTATGGCAGGATTGCAGGCGCACGTGTACCCTCTCTATGACGAGTTAAAGAAATTAAGAGGATTGAATGGGGTCAAAGACCACTTGTCTTATGTATCTAGCAAACAAGAAGCCTATTCTAAACGCAATGTAGCGAAGTATCTGAAAAAAGCAATCGAGCAATATCTACCTACGGTTAAAAGGCAGGACTTATGATGAGTGAAAAGTTAAAGACAATCAAAGAGCTTGCGGATGAAATAGGTGTTTCAAAGCAAGCTGTATGGCAAAAAATAAAAAAAGAATCGTCAATAGATTTACGGCAATTTACGTCAAAAAAAGGAAATACCGTTTACGTTGACGTTGATGGTCAAAAAGTTATTAAGAATGCTTTTTTTAACAAAACGTCAACTAAAAAACGTCAACAAAAAGTTTTTGTTGACGACAACGTGAATAATTCGGTTGATGGCAATCCAGAGGGGAATGAAGAGATTTTATTTTTAAGGAATCTAGTGTCCGAACTCCAATCAGAAAAAAAAGACCTTCATAAGCTATTAGACCAGCAACAACGATTAGCTTTGCAGGATAAAAAATTACTGGAAGAATACAAGGCAGAGAATGATAGCTTAAAAGCCCTTAAAATGCCCTCACAGGAAACAGAATTCAAACACTTAGACAATCAATATAAAGATGAAGTGAACGCTCTTAAAGAGAAGTTGGAAAATTTGCAGGAACAAATCAAAGATCAAAAAAGGATAGAAGAACAAGAAAAACCAAGAAAATGGTGGGGACTATGGCGAAAATAGATGATTCAGTTAAAAAGAAAGTTCCAGAATTAAGGTTTCCGGGATTTACGGATGATTGGGAAGAGCGTAAGTTAACCGATGTAACTTATAGCTATTCCGGATTAACATATAGTCCAACTGATGTACAAGATAAAGGCACATTTGTTTTACGGTCATCGAATGTAAAAAACGATCAACTTATTGATGC
>JAWDXP010000093.1:0-1189 GCA_032477055.1 Dysgonomonas sp.
GCGCTCGTGCTGCGGCCGCTGCTGTGGCCGGACAGTCCGTCGTCCGTATCCAGTGGATTCGTCCTCGTGCTGCTGTTCATGCGCGGACCGATCGATCAGCTCATCGGCATGCTGCCGTCGCTCGGGCGCGCGCAGGTCGCGATGCGGCGTATTGCCGAATTGTCCGAGCGTTTCGCAACCTCCGAGCAGGATCTGCTCGACGAGCCGGCGCAGTCCGCCGGCGAACGGGTCGGCTCGATCGAGCTGCGCGGCGTCTCCTACGCATTCCAGGCGGCTGCCGGAGACAATCCGTTCGTGCTCGGTCCGATCGATCTGCGCATCACCTGCGGCGAGATCATCTTCATCGTCGGCGAGAACGGCAGTGGCAAGACGACGCTGATCAAGCTGCTGGCGGGCGAGCTTAACCCGGTCAGCGGCGAAATCGGCCTGGCGAAAGGCATCAAGCTTGGCTACTTCGCCCAGAATCAGCTGGAATTTTTACGCGCGGATGAATCGCCGATCCAGCACCTGGCGCGCCTGGCGCCGCAGGAAATGGAGCAGAAGCTGCGCGACTACCTCGGCGGCTTTGGCTTCCAGGGCGATAAGGTGACTGAAAATACAGCGCGTTTCTCCGGTGGTGAAAAAGCGCGTCTGGTACTGGCGCTGATCGTCTGGCAGCGTCCAAACCTGCTGCTGCTTGATGAACCAACCAACCACCTCGATCTCGACATGCGTCAGGCGCTGACCGAAGCGCTGATTGAGTTCGAAGGGGCGCTGGTTGTCGTGTCGCACGACCGCCACCTGATCCGCTCCACCACCGACGATCTCTATCTGGTACACGGCGGCAAAGTCGAACCGTTTGACGGCGACCTGGAAGACTACCAGCAGTGGCTGACGGACGTGCAGAAGCAGGAAAACCAGCCGGAAGAGTCAGCGAAAGACAACGCCAACAGCGCCCAGGCGCGTAAAGACCAGAAGCGCCGTGAAGCGGAGCTGCGCACCCAGACGCAACCGCTGCGTAAAGAGATTGCCCGCCTCGAAAAAGAGATGGAAAAGCTCAAGTCCACGCTTGCTGCCGTCGAAGAGACGCTGGGCGACAGCGAACTGTACGATCTGAGCCGCAAAGCGGAGCTGACGGACTGTCTGCAAACTCAGGCGAAAACCAACTCCAGCCGCGAAGAGTGCGAAATGGCATGGCTGGACGCGCAGG
>JAWDXP010000094.1:0-1171 GCA_032477055.1 Dysgonomonas sp.
ATGGCATTAACAAATTATTTTTTTTAATTCATATGATTATAATAATTTATTTTACAAATTAATTCAACTATTACCCGAATTGCTAGTTGATTATTTAGCCATGACTTGATACCCGATAGAATATCTTAAAGTCTCTGGTTCCAGTGATTTAGCTGATTTTAACAGTAAAGAATACGCTAAAAGTATCATCTCTAATTTCAATTGAAAACCTTGAGGCGAACGACTTTTACAACGCTCAGCTCCTAGATTTGTCAAAAAAGAGAAAACTCGCTCAATCACTTTTCTACGTTTTGAAAAATTAGGGAAAAGGATTTTCTTTTGCTTCATGTTCTTCCTGACAGGTGTCATTAGATCAATTCCTTTTAATTCCAGCCTATCATGCAGTGACTGACCTAGATATCCCATATCTCCAAGGACTGTTGGTGTCCCAAATTGACTCAACACTTCCTCGGTCATTGAACTATCAGCCATTGAAGCAGGAGTAATTGTGTAGTCTATGACATAGCCTGATTCACTGACTAAAGCATGACATTTACATCCATAGAAGTACTGTCCCTTTGTAGCATTGTAGCCAACATTTGCATAATCTCCAAGAACTTTGCTTCTGAAATTACGAATAGGCTGACACAAAGGAATGGGGAAGCTGTCAATAATGGATACACTCATTCCTTCAACCTCTTTAAAGACGAGTGCTTGGCGAATGACTTGGATACTCGGTAAGAGGGCATTACAACGGCGGACAAAGCGAGAATATTCTAGGAAATTAGGAAATAAACTTTGAGCAAGTTGGTGCTTAGCTTTAAGCGTTTCACTAAAATGCAGTACGCCCCATAGGTAACAAGCGATAACTAAGCAATCTGATGTTGCGAGATGGACGTTCTTTCGGTTTTGAACCTCAAGGGGAACACTCGTTTGATAAAGCGTCTCAATGGTTGTCAGTAAATAAACAAAAACTTTTGGAAGTGTGCTATTATAAGTCATATAAGTCGTGCGCTTTCTAATGCTTAGTGGTTTAAGATTAGGATAGCACGACTTATTTATTTTCCAATGAAATTAACTAGCAATTCGGGTATTATAATATAGTTTCCTTATATTTTTCTTTGACTGGACAAAATCATTTGCTTCATAAAAGAGACAAATAATACTCTAATTATAACATTTCCTGATATTT
>JAWDXP010000095.1:0-1155 GCA_032477055.1 Dysgonomonas sp.
GAAGCTGGATTCGCTAGTAATCGCGCATCAGCCATGGCGCGGTGAATACGTTCCCGGGCCTTGTACACACCGCCCGTCAAGCCATGGAAGCCGGGGGTATCTGAAGTACGTAACCGCAAGGAGCGTCCTAGGGTAAAACTGGTAACTGGGGCTAAGTCGTAACAAGGTAGCCGTACCGGAAGGTGCGGCTGGAACACCTCCTTTCTGGAGCACAAGATTATCCAGTCGGTAGTAACAAGTACTACACCCCTTTAATCTTTTATATTAAAATATACTTTTCAGTCAACAGTTATCAGTCAACAGAGGGCAGGTGCCAACCACTTGTCACTCGTAACTTGTAACTTGTAACTGAAAGAAAGAGAACAACAGGAGCTGGGATTATATAATCTTAGTTTCCAGGCAGCCAAGCCAGTCCTATAGCTCAGTTGGTTAGAGCGCTACACTGATAATGTAGAGGTCGGCAGTTCAAATCTGCCTGGGACTACCAGTTCAGTCAACAGCCAACAGTCAACAGTTATCACAACAAGGTTTCCCCCTTGTTAACTGCTAACTGGGCACTGTTCACTGATACACGGGGGATTAGCTCAGCTGGCTAGAGCACCTGCCTTGCACGCAGGGGGTCAACGGTTCGAATCCGTTATTCTCCACTTATTTAATTATGAGTTATCAATTATGAATTATGAGTTACTAAACTCATCACTAATAACTCCTAACTTATAATTAGAAAAACGATCTTTGACATGATGTAAACAAACGAGCAAAAAGATAGACATATCTATCAAACCCACTTTTTCAGTTACCAGTCAACAGTTAACAGTTAACAGTTAACAGGTGTCAACCACTTGTAACTCGTAACCAGTAACTCGTAACTAAAAAAGACAAAAGAAAGTAACAAAGGGCACATGGGGGATGCCTAGGCTCTCAGAGGCGAAGAAGGACGTGATAAGCTGCGAAAAGCTACGGGGAGGAGCAAATATCCATTAATCCGTAGATCTCCGAATGGGGCAACCCGTCAGAAGAAGATTCTGACATCATGCTTAAGCATGAAGCTAACCAGGGGAACTGAAACATCTAAGTACCCTGAGGAAAATAAAACAAAAGTGATTCCCTAAGTAGTGGCGAGCGAACGGGGAGCAGCCCAAACCGGCATTGTTT
>JAWDXP010000096.1:0-1152 GCA_032477055.1 Dysgonomonas sp.
TAACTCACGATGAGAAACCCAACAATCCCACCGGGTGTGACGGTGGAGAACCTGAGCGGCAGTGACCTGCGGCATGCCCGCAGGGTGATGTAACCCGCTGACAACGGGGATTGAGGCGAGATCACTAAGCCGAGATGATCCTCAAGGTTAAGTACTGAAAGGCTGAAGAACATGAACCCGTTAATCCGCCTCTGTGGGTTGAAAACGTCACCACGGCCTACGTGATCTGACAGGCCGTGCAGGAGGAACTGGCAGTGATACGTAAGCACTACCGGTCGAAGGTGTTTTGACATGTATGCGAAACACCGGGGCAGCAGCGTCTATCACGCTTGCGTTGCTGACTTCTGCCAACTTGCGGCAAGCAAGGATAAAGAGTGCGACGGGCAGCCTCCTCAGTATGCCTGAGTCCAGGCAGGTAAACCGGGGAAGGTCAGCGACGGATGTTAAGGGGGCATGGCTCCGATGACGCGCTGGCTGGCGGAGCTTCCGTAGTAGTCCGCGATGGGGAAAGCCCATTACATGGCGAAGGGAAGCAGTTTGAATGTGTTTGCGACGTGAATTAACTGACCTAACGAGGTGAAGACCTTTGATAATCAGCGAAATGCAACGCAAGCTTGCCACATGGGCAGCCACCGATCCGTCCCTACGGATTCAACGGCTGCTGCGTCTGATAACACAACCAGAATGGCTGGCTGAAGCGGCGCGGATCACGCTTTCATCAAAGGGGGCCCATACCCCCGGCGTTGATGGCGTGAACAAAACAATGCTACAGGCCAGACTGGCTGTTGAGCTGCAAATCCTCAGGGATGAATTACTCTCAGGCCACTACCAGCCCTTGCCCGCCAGACGGGTTTACATCCCTAAAAGCAACGGCAAACTGCGACCACTGGGTATCCCCGCGTTGCGGGATCGTATTGTTCAGCGGGCCATGCTGATGGCGATGGAGCCGATATGGGAGAGTGATTTTCATACGCTCTCATATGGCTTCCGGCCTGAGCGCAGTGTCCACCACGCGATCCGCACGGTGAAATTACAGCTCACAGACTGTGGTGAAACCCGGGGACGCTGGGTGATTGAAGGCGACCTGTCCAGTTACTTCGACACCGTACATCATCGACTGCTGATGAAGGCTGTACGCCGCAGGATCAGTGA
>JAWDXP010000097.1:0-1142 GCA_032477055.1 Dysgonomonas sp.
GGGTCATTCCATTGGCCGAACATCGATACCGTCAATGGTGCTTGCGGCAGCTTCCGCAGGTCGCACCAGCGCCGTGAGCTCGGGCGTAAAGCTCTTGTCGCTCTCTTCGATATGTCCCGTCAGTCGCGTCGTGATTTCCTGCAATATCCATTCATTGCCGTCAGGATCGCTGAACGACGCGTAGGAGGCGTAGCTCTTCCGCTGAGGATTGGGACCGATCTCAAGCTTTGTCGTGCTGGCGTGATGGAATATGCCGCCCGGGTCGTGGAACGGCGCGCCGACGGCGATGCCGCGGCGGCGCAGATCGTGGCTCGCGGCTTGGATGTCGGACACGACGAGGTGAAGGCCTTTCACCGAGCCGGGGAGCGCGGTGGTGAGGCTTCTGCCGAATATGACTGAGCATCCCGAACCCGGCGGGGTGAACTGGATCACGCGATAGCCGTCGGAACCGTCGTAGTCGATATCGAGCCGCCAACCCAGTGTCGTATAGAACTGCTTGGCGCGCTCGACATCCGACGTCGGGAGAACGACGACCTCGAGCTTCATTTCGATCCCAGCAATGGCCGTGCCGTGAGAAAGCAGGTCCATGATCGCGTCCTCTCCCTTGGGTATGGTGTGGGCCGTGCCGGCCCAATTACCACGCTTGAGCGCCGTTCTCCGGGCGGTGATCGGTGATGGAATCGGCGGAACTTGAGATCCTGCTGCGTGAAGAGGCGCTCACGCCGCTTCATCGAGAAAAGTGGCTAAGCTGCCGCCGACTTGACGGTCTGGCCGACTGCGGCCAGCAGCATTTCGGCGGCAGGACCGGACGAGTGCGGGTTCTGGCCGGTGATCAGAAGACCGTCACGAACGACGTGAGGCGTCCAGTTCGCGGTCTTGGAGAAGGTCGCGCCGAGCTTCAGCATTTCGCCCTCGACCAGGAAGGGGACAACCTTCGTGAGCCCGACTTCATCCTCTTCGCCGTTGGTGAAGCCGGTCACTTTCTTGCCTCGAACGAGCAGCGTCCCGTCGGGTGCCTTGACGTGGCGCAACGCGCCGGTGGAATGACATACGACAGCTATGGTCTAGCCGGCCGCGATGAAGGACTCGATCAGCTTGATCGAGTTCGGATCGTCGGCGAGATCCCACATTGGGCCGTGCCC
>JAWDXP010000098.1:0-1136 GCA_032477055.1 Dysgonomonas sp.
ACCCAAAATCATGGATTTCCAAGCGACGCACCTTAAAGCGACGGGAGATTTTATTTTCCAGCAACTTTTCCATTTTCATATAACGGTTGATTTCATCATTCGGCATGGAAACAAAGTCATTCATCAGCGTGTGGTTCACTTCATGGAGAAATTCCTTGAATGTCAGCCACGCCGATTTTTTGATGTTCTTCAGATTGAGCTGTTCTTCCGTAACCATGAGCTTAAAGCCAAGAAAAAAGCGGTAGTCCACTTGATTATCCCCAATCATTGATACTAACGCTTCGGTCTGTTCGTCTATCTTCTGGCAGGCAACTTCCTTTAATTTCCCCGTAACCAGCTTCTTTGACTGCTCCTGCATACTTCGTATTGAGCTTTCCGTTGCAATCTGCAACGCATGAATTTTTCCCTCACGGGACTGTGCGATAAGCTGTCGGAAACTGTCATGCACGATAAATTTCTGCTCTGCGGATAGGAAAGAATAGTTGTATGGTATCAGCTCATAATAAGCAAACACCTCATTGTCCTTATTCCAGACAAGGTTATTGTCAATATATTTTATCGGGAACATAGTTCACACTCCTTACTGCCGTGATTGTTTCATTCAATGTCTGCTTATGCAGTTTTACGGCTTTTCCTGCATAAGTGATTTTTGGTCGCAGGGCATAGGTTATCTGTGATTTCAAAAAGCTGTACGGCTTCTTTCCGTCAAAGGTTTTCTGCGACATAAACCAAGTGAGAGCAACGGGAATACCAAAGTATTTGAGAAATGCTCCCTCAATCATGGAAAGTGGGGGAATATCCCCAAACAGAATAATGAGAAATTCCGTAATCACAAACCATGTAATCTGTGTAAAGGTAACGGGAAAGGGTAAGTTAAAGTCATTGATTGCATACAAGACTTTTTCCACGTTCCAGATACCCGTGTAGCTTTTAATCTTTTTCAAGTTCTTTCAGCTCCTTTCGTAAGTTTCTAAATGGAAAAGGACAGCCATATTTCAGACTGTCCCTTAAAGAGAAATACGCTGTCAGTAGCAACAATGCTTGTTGCTGATCTTCCAGCTTTAATATGGTATCTCGCACATACCGTAGCTTGTTTCAATGAAGCAACCGCCTATATCCAAATCTCGCCCAAAGGC
>JAWDXP010000099.1:0-1136 GCA_032477055.1 Dysgonomonas sp.
CCATCAGCGGACGCGGCGCGATGCGATGCAGATAAGCAGCCGGCTCGAAGCTGAAGGTCAGCTCCAGGCTCCGCACGGTGACCTCGTTGCGCCACAATGGCGAGAATTTCGCCGCCTCCATGCACCAATCATACGCGTCGGGTGTCGCGAGAATGCACGGCGTCGTCCGCCAGCGCCGCCTCGACCGTTGCCGCAGCGATCTAGAAGCCGCGCGCCGCACCGAAAGCATCACCAGCATTGCCCTGCGCTGGGGCTTCAACGACCCCTCGCATTTCAGCCGCCTGTTCGGTCGCCGCTACGGCATCGCGCCGCGCGCGCTGGCACGAAAGAGGCAGGAGGCCTGATTACGCGCCGCGGTTCGATGGCCTCGTAACCGGACATCCCGAACAATCCGAACAGCCCCCGCATCTGCAGGCGAATGCGAACCAGTACGTCCTCCTTCATCGCGCGAGCGTCGAGGATGACCCTATCGGTCGCGCCGCGATCGGACTTGAACTCTGCGGCGTCCGTTGCCGCCAGCGTGCCGTTGACCATCATTCTGCCGAGCATGGTCGCATATTTCTTGCCGCGACAGACCCTGCCGCCGATGGAAAGGCAGCATTGGTGCTCGCGGCTTACTCCTCGATGGCGGCGATCGCTGCGCCATTGTGCGGGATCATCGCTTCGGTTCTTGCCGGCTTCGCATCCGGCGCACGATGCCGGAAGCAAGTTCGCTCTCGAAGGCTATTCAAAGCACCGATTTCAAACGACGGCCCCAAACAGCTTTCCGATGCCTGCGGTGAGACCGAGGGCGAAAGCCCCCCAGAACGTCACGCGAACCGTGGCGCGCGGAATGTTCGCCCCGCCCGCCTTTGCGCCGATCGCACCCAGCACCGCGAGGAAGGCGAGAGACGCCGCGGACACGATCGGGACCAGCGCGTTGACCGGCGACAGGACGACCATCAGCAAGGGCATGGCGGCCCCCACCGAAAACATCATGGCCGAGGTCAGGGCAGCCTGGATAGGCCGCGCTGCGGTGATCTCGGATATTCCCAATTCATCACGCGCATGAGCTGTCAGTGCGTCTTTCGCCATCAACTGCTCCGCCACCTGCCGCGCCAGGGATTGCTCGACACCCCGCTTGATGTAGATGTCGG
>JAWDXP010000100.1:0-1135 GCA_032477055.1 Dysgonomonas sp.
CTGGCCCATGCCATGGCCCAGGCAAAGGCCGCCGGCCGGACCGTCATCGTCGTCACGCATCGCCCGCAGCTTCTCGCGCATGTCGATCGCATCATGGTGATGTCGTTCGGCAAGTCGCTGGCCTTCGGGGAGCGCGACGAGGTGATCGCCCGGATGCGCGGTCAGCGCGTCGTCGTCGCCCACGATCGTGCGGCCGCCACCGCTGCCTAAACATGAACATCGTCAGCCGATCCGATGCAGCCCAAGCCGACCGCCATGATCCAGCAACATTGCGCTCGGCAGTTCCTGCAGCGTCCACAGCGCTGCGAACGGCGACGCCCTGCTCCGAAATGCCGCAACCGGTGCAGCCGGACACCGCGGCGCTTCCGCAGCATGTCCGGATCAGGCAGCAGCCCTCGCTAAAGAGTTGGTCGGAATGCGCTCTCGAACCAAGCCGCGCCGCGCGAGGTTCAGCTTCCCCGCATCAATCGGCGGGAGCGAACATGCACTGCAATGTCGGCTTGGCGATCTTGGAAAAGGTTGGGCCGATCTCCGCCAGCTTGCTTGGCGGCACCCATTGCGTCTCGATCGTCGGGACACCGTTCTCGCTGATTCCGCGCAGCAGCGCCTCGCGAAGGTCGGCATCCTCGACCATGACGATCGCATGGTCATGCAGGCACGAGCATACGGCTTCAGGATGCGCCCATCGTCCGACCATGTGCGGCGCACATTGGCGAACGAAGTCGCTGCGCAGATCGGGCAATGGGGCCGTGGGCCGAGCATCGGCGGCGGACGCGCCGAGGCCGACAAGAACGGCAACGGTCGCGAGACTCTGACGAAGCGTCGCCCATCGCTGGTCTCGAGGTCTCGTCATCGCATCCACGGCATGGCTGGAAGGAAGTTCGGAGTGGCTTCGTCGCCTGACCGTGCTTGATAAGGTCGCCAGGTTTCAGTCCGTTTGCGCCACAAGGGGAAAATGGTTTCGTCGCGCGGCCAATTGTTTCGTGCGCCTTCCGGGACGACATCAAACACAACTACCGAAAGAATGGCGCATTTCCTTCAAGCAAAAGGAGGCGTTCCTCACGTCATCTCAGCGCAACAGCTCAACGCAACTCCGATTCCCCCTGTCTGCCAGGAGCCAGCCGCGCAAGCGGGG
>JAWDXP010000101.1:0-1121 GCA_032477055.1 Dysgonomonas sp.
CCTCGATCGAGACGCCCGCCTTGATACGGCGGACATTGGACTGGCTCAGCACCAGCCGGTTGAAAGGAATATCGCGTGACTGGCTCAGGACGATCTTCCGAACAGATTTAGCCATTGAAGTTTCTCCGCGACGGGCGGTCGAGAACCTCTCTCGACCTTCTGGCCCGTCACGAAGCGAAGCGCCGCCCTCTAACTCTGCAGGGCGGCGCCAGCCGGAGAAACCGAGAGCTGAGGCTCGTCACGCGTGCTCCATCGGGGCAGCGCGAACGGCCTCAGTTTGCCCGATCGAGCAACTTTTTGGCCTTCGCCTCGAGATCCAACCGGGCGTCCTGGGACGGCTTGTCGCGCGCCACGGCGGTGATGCCTTGGACGAAGTCGAAGATGCTCGCAGGCTTGCGGCCTTCCTCGGCGAGTACCGTCTCGATGATCTTAGCCGTCTCCGACTTGCCGAATCCACGCTTGCGCAGAAACTCGGTGCGCTCCTCATCCGTGCGCGCAACAATCCGCTCCCGTGCCGCCCTGATGCCATTGACGAACGGCGCCGGCGAGGAGTTGGCGAAGCGCGTGAGCGCCGGCGCCGCCTCGTGCGCGAACCGGGACGCGGCGTATTTGGAGTGTCGGATGGTGATCTCCTCGAAATCCTCCACACCCCAGAGATTGCGATTCTGGCACACGGCGCGGAGATAGAAGCTCGCGATCCCAAGCGTCTTGGCGCCGACCTCGGAATTCCAGCAATAAAAGCCGCGGAAGTAGAGGTCGGGCGAGCCGTCCGGCAGCTTGCCCGCCTCGATCGGGTTGAGGTCGTCGACCAGGAACAGGAATACGTCACGATCCGATGCGTACAACGTCGTCGTGGCTTTCGTGATATCAACCCGCGGATTGTAGATGCCGGTCGACCAGTCGAGCACGCCCGGTACTTTCCAGCGGGTGTCGCCAGTGCCGTTGCCGGCAATGCGCTGCACGGCGGCCACGAGTTCTTGATCGAAGATGCGCCCATAGTCGGGGCTGGTGACCGCGCGAAGTTCAGCATGTCCGTCCCGCACCTCGAGCGTCTTGATCAGCTCCGCACGATTGGAGGTCAGTCCGTACTGTAAATTGATAGCGGCGAGCGGCGCTGGAAG
>JAWDXP010000102.1:0-1115 GCA_032477055.1 Dysgonomonas sp.
GGCTGGACTTCGACCTGCTGTTCCGCTGGTTTGTCGGCCTGGGCGTGGACGACGCGGTATGGGATCATTCGACCTTCTCCAAGAACCGTGACCGGCTGCTCGAGGGCGAGATCGCGGCGAAGTTTCTGACGGCGCTGCTGGCTCGGCCCGAGGTGAGGCGGCTGCTGTCGAGCGACCACTTCTCGGTCGACGGCACGCTGATCGAGGCGAGGGCGTCGATCAAAAGCTTCCGCCGCAAGGACGGCGGCGATCAGGACAATGACGGTCCGGGCCGCAACGCCGAGCGCAGCTTCCACAAGGAAAAGCGCAGCAACGAGACGCATCAGAGCACGACCGATCCCGAGGCGCGGCTGTACAAGAAGGGCGAGGGCCAGCCGGCGAAGCTCTGCTACATGGCTCATACCTTAATGGAGAACCGCAATGGCCTCGCCGTGCTGGGCGGCGTCAGCCAGGCAACCGGCACCGCGGAGCGGGATCAGGCGCTGGAACTGATCGACCGCCATCGCGGCGATCGCACGCGCCGGATCACGCTGGGGGCCGACAAGGCTTACGACGTCACCGACTTTGTCGGAGAGCTGAGAAGCCGTTCGGTGACGCCGCACATCGCCATCGACGGGCATTTGAGCAAGACCGGCAAGCCACGCAAGACCGCGATCGACCGGAGAACGCTGCGTCACGCCGGCTACGCGGTCAGCCAACGCTGCCGCAAGCGCATCGAGGAGGTGTTCGGCAGGATCAAGGCCTCGGCCGGCCTTGCCAAGGTCAAGTTCCGAGGCCGCGCCCGCGTCGATGCCGCCTTCAAGCTGGCGCTGGCGGCCTACAATCTGATCCGCCTGCCAAGACTGTTGGAGGCAACCGCATGAGGCACCTCGGCTCAGGGCCCAAGCGCCGCACAAAGCCGACACTCGGCGCTTACCAGCCGACCCGGACACTCAAATCCGACCGAAAGCAGACTTCTTCAACGGCCTGCTAGCGCGTCATGAATGCGGTGAGCGAGTCGCAACGTCAATGCTGCCGCCGCACTTGTTCCGCCTGTGTAGTGCTCCCAACTTGTACCGCCTTCCCGCGGGGGAGCGGCGACTTTAAGTCCGTGCGGCCTACCAGCGCCGCTGGGC
>JAWDXP010000103.1:0-1112 GCA_032477055.1 Dysgonomonas sp.
AGGTATTCATCTGATTAGAAGGCCACTGTAGTTGTCAAAACCCCCGTAATCGGTTCCAACAATGAAACTCTGTGTTGCTGGGGCCGTATTCGTGAGTGCCGCTTCGAGCGCTGCCGTTGCCGCGCCGATCGAGCTTACCTGCAATGGCACGCTACATCAGTATCTTCCAACTGTGGTTCACGCAGCGTTGTCTCCGACGGCGGCACAGGTTGATCTTGAAGCCATGCGCATCAGCACGCCGTTCGGCCGCTATGGCATAACAAGCGTCGATAATTCATCCGTCAGCTTCAATGGGACGTGGAAGGGCTGGCTTGTGGCCGGTTCGCTCGACCGAACAACCGGCGAAATGAACATGCGGTGGTTGAGCAAGGAGGAGCAGACCAAGCTTTATCGCAGGGAGAAGGCGCAGATGGGAATGTCCGCCGATCTGAAGTGTTCGGTAGCGTCTCGGCTGTTTTGACTCGCAGAAAGCAACGGTGGAATCTTGACTTGCTCGCTTCCTACGCATGGCCGCATTTCTTGCTCGATCTGTCATTCCAGCCGATTCTCGTTCGATGAGACGCGGACGCTGAGCACAGATCAAACTTGGCGGATAACCGCAAATCCGCTCGCCTGGGGAAATGCCGAGCCGGAGATTCTCATCCTGGGCTTCTCGAAGGGTCCCAGCCAAGCTGGTGAGCTTCAACGGCTTCCTCACAATGAAATTCCATACCGAAAGGGCCGGAAACAAGTAGGCAAGATTCTGGCTCATGTGGGCCTGCTTCGGGCCGCCGACCCCGAGGAGCTAAGGGGTCTCGTTGATCAGGCGATTGCCAACACCCAGGGGCGCTTCGGATGGGGCTCACTGGTCCGCTGTACCGTCGAGCGCTTCGACGGCAAGACGTGGGTCGGCAGTGGCGGGATGATCGACGAGTTCATGAAGCATGAGTTTGGCAAGCGAATTTCGCGTGCGTGCGCGACCAAGTTCTTGCGCAACCTACCCCATCGAACGAAACTGGTCATCATGTTCGGCCTTGGCGCTAAGGGGAGCTATGTGTCCGCAGCGCGCCGTGCGATTGAGGCGGCGCGGCCTGGTACTTGGCGAACCGTGAATGAGGTTGCGTATACCGATG
>JAWDXP010000104.1:0-1109 GCA_032477055.1 Dysgonomonas sp.
GAACCTGGGCGCAGGAGCAGACCCACTTCGAGGAGGAGATCGTCGAGCATTGCCTGCACCACATTACGGGCGATGATGCCGAAAAGGCCTATAAACGCGGCGAGGCCCTGAAGAAGCGACTGCATGTGATGCAGACGTTCGCAGACTACGCAACGCAACTACCAAGGAGCAATGTGACCCCGATGAAGGTCGCCTGAAAGTTCAGACTATCCCCTGCCCTGCCGAGGATGTCACAGCTCGGGCTGCTTGGTCGCGTCAGGCAGGCCTTCCAAGAAGGAGGCGAGATCCGCGCGCGTGATGATCGTACGCGTGCCATACTTTCGGATTCGCAGCCGCCCTTCTTTGATGGCCTTGTAAAGCGACGTTTGTCCCAGCGAAGACAGTAGGGCAGCCTCAGGAACGGTGAGGGCGAGCTTTTCCGCAGCGTTTCGAAGCATCGGTTCGCGCTTTGGCATCCAGGGGTGGTCTCGCCTCATTTGATTGCCGCGGCGACATCGAAGGCACGCAGATTCGACGGATGACGGCTCAGCGAATGCTTGGCAACATCCGAAATCCCTTAGGCGGAGTTTCGGATGCGATGTCGTACAACTGGGATAGTTGAGAATCCTGACTGAACTGCCTCGCAGTGAAACCACTCCGCGGACGCCAGCGCCAACTAAGAAGGCAGCCGCAGTGTCGACGTAGCGTGGCGACTGTTGCTCCCCTTTGCTGAGCCCTCGGCTCCACAGCTCTCCAAATCCTTCCGGACGTCCTTGGAGTGCCTCAAAGGAGATCGGCGCGGATAGGGCCGATCCATTCGCTTCAGTCTCCTGCGCCCGCTCTGGCCCTTGCAGCGCATGTTCACGAGGAGGCAGAGATCAGGACGATACACAGCATAGCTTCCGGTTCAGCCCTCTGGACGGCCCGCCGGCTAGTCCCAGCGTTTTGGAGCTTCGTCATTTCACTGCAGCCAGCACAATCTGGGCGCCCCGCGACAGCCCGCTCCCTTACCCGCCTTTCGGCCGACCGCCACCCAGCAAATGTCGGTATCGGGTCCAGAGCTCCATGATCGCAAACCGGTCGAGCTCACCCCGACTGTAGCGTTGACGCAACTCATCCCGCGCGGGGTC
>JAWDXP010000105.1:0-1095 GCA_032477055.1 Dysgonomonas sp.
CCCTACGACCAACTGAGCGCTGCCGCACTCGGCCGCCTGTGCCGTCCAGGCAAGATCGGCGATAGGCCCGGGTGGCAGTATGCCGGACTCGGATTCCGTGCGGCCTCGTCTATATTGACGGGGTGTAACGCGCTGGAGTTCGTCGATGGGATTGCGTCCGCGTGACATTGCCAGCCGGATGGCGGCCCGGCGCCGTAAGGGCGACGGCTATGTCCGTGACACGTTCAAGTTGCCGCGCGAGGAAGCACGCGCCAAGGCTCGCGACTATCTCACCCGATATCCGAAGGCGGGCTATATGAGCGCCGTCGAAAGCTGGCGCGAGCTGCCCGACGGGGCCATCGAGTTTACGATGCGGCGCCTGCCGAGCGCCGACTGAGCCGCTGCGAGACGATCATTCCTTTTCGCCCAGCAGTTTGCGCGTGTCGCGATTGATGAAGTGAAGCCGGGTACAGGCCTTGCAGACCACCGTTTCATACGCGCAGGCCGGGTCGCCCGGCTTCGGCTCTTCCAGCCAATGCTGCACGTTCATCCCGGTTCGCGGACATTTGAAGATCAGATTACCCATACAAATTTAAATGTCTGCCAGGACGGGAACAGGCATTTTGATCTAAATCAAAGTCTCACGAAGAATGGCCGGTCGCTCTACGTTCGCAACAGGCAATGATTGAATCTCAATTGCTGTTTCTACCTGGGAGATATGAATGGCCGCTATCACGCCTGATCGAGGGATTCCGCGACGATCCTGATCCGGAATACGGGCTGCCTCGCTTCGTCGAGCAACTCCATCTGCCATTCGGAGTTTTCGGCAAGCTTTCGCGAGATGCTGCTCGCCATGTCGGCGCAGACAGTGGTCATCTCTTTCCAGGCTGCATTCCGATCGGCACATTCGGTGCCATACTCGGACGCGCCGGAGAAGTGGCCATTACGGATACGAAAGAAATAGAGCGGCATTGCCAAAACCGTTGACCCCTGACCGCCCCAGGCCGCTGGGTTTGATGAACGCAGGGTAAATGGATGCGGAAAACCCAATCGGATCAATTCCGGTAAAATACGGTCGATGACGACCGCACCGGCACAGCGGAAACGTGTCCGCGG
>JAWDXP010000106.1:0-1086 GCA_032477055.1 Dysgonomonas sp.
AAGGGGTGATGGACATCGCCGACCAGCGCGTCCGCGACATCATGATCCCCCGCTCGCAGATGATTACCCTGAAACGCAACCAGACGCTGGACGAGTGCCTCGATGTGATTATCGAATCGGCTCACTCACGTTTCCCGGTCATCAGCGAAGATAAAGATCACATTGAAGGGATTTTGATGGCGAAAGATCTGCTGCCGTTTATGCGCAGCGATGCCGAAGCCTTCAGTATGGAAAAGGTGTTACGCCCGGCCGTGGTTGTGCCGGAAAGTAAGCGTGTGGATCGGATGCTGAAGGAGTTTCGCTCCCAGCGCTATCACATGGCGATTGTTATTGATGAATTTGGTGGCGTTTCCGGTCTGGTCACAATCGAAGACATCCTTGAGCTGATCGTGGGCGAAATCGAAGATGAGTATGACGAAGAAGAGGATATCGACTTCCGTCAGCTGAGCCGCCACACCTGGACAGTGCGCGCGCTGGCCTCCATTGAAGACTTCAACGATACCTTTGGCACCAGCTTCAGCGATGAAGAAGTGGACACCATTGGTGGTCTGGTGATGCAGGCCTTCGGCCATCTTCCGGCCCGCGGTGAAACCGTTGACATCGATGGTTACCAGTTCAAGGTCGCAATGGCTGACAGCCGACGTATTATTCAGGTTCACGTCAGAATGCCGGACGACTCACCGGTGCCAAAACTGGAAGATTAATGTAAATGGCATTTGCCCCACTCGTTGAACGCCAGCGCGTCCGTTTGCTGCTGGCGCTGTTACTCGGAGCCAGCGGTACGCTGGCTTTTTCTCCTTACGATATCTGGCCAGCCGCTATTCTCTCCCTGATGGGGCTACAGGGGCTTACCCTGAACCGTCGTCCGGTACAGGCCGCGGCCATCGGCTACTTCTGGGGGCTGGGATTGTTTGGCTCTGGTATCAACTGGGTCTACGTCAGTATCGCGCAATTTGGCGGAATGCCGGGGCCGGTTAACGTCTTCCTGGTTGTGCTGCTCGCCGCCTATCTCTCGCTCTACACCGGCCTGTTCGCGGGCATCCTGTCTCGCCTGTGGCCAAAAACGACCTGGCTGCGCGTGGCGAT
>JAWDXP010000107.1:0-1079 GCA_032477055.1 Dysgonomonas sp.
CGGGCGGTGATTAGTCGCCGAGTGTCGCCACCATGACCGCCTTAATGGTGTGCATGCGGTTCTCTGCTTCGTCGAAGACGATGGAGTTCGGTGATTCGAAGACCTCTTCCGTCACCTCCAGCCCCTTCAGCCCGTACGCCATCTCGATTTCGCGGCCCACCTTAGTGTGCTCGTTGTGGAATGCCGGCAGGCAGTGCATGAATTTGACGTTCGGGTTGCCGGTGGCCTTCATCACCTGCGCGTTTATCTGATACGGTTTCATCAGGCTGACGCGCTCGGCCCAGGCCTCCTTCGGCTCGCCCATGGAGACCCACACGTCGGTGTAGAGGAAATCGGTCCCCTGCACGCAGCAATCAAATTGAGACAGATTCGATGCACGCAACTCATCGGCGTGGCATCTGTTTGGCGGCATCTTCAAATGCGCTGCATCGTTTAGACATCGTCCGTCTCCGGGAAAATGCCATGCGTACATTCGGGAAGTATGTCCCGTGGCGCGCCTTAGGATGAATCTAAACGATAGGGTCAGATAATTAGATGATCGATCGTCGAGGCATTCTAATTAGTCGCGAACGCATTTGCGTTGCGGCCGCTCGAATGTCGCCCTAAGCAAAGCGGTAAAAAAGTAAGGGCAATCTGTGATCGGTTTGTCGGCGTGAGAGCTACCTTAGCGGGTAAGTTTCTAAGGAAGCCGACCGCAGCGTGATCTGCGTCATCAGAAGCAGATGCCGAGTCGACTCGTTATCCGCGGTCACCGCAGGCCGATCGTGGGATCAATGCGGCATGCTGGCCTGTGTTGGGGAGTTTGGTGGGAATGCGGCGTACTCGCGTGGGGGGAGCAGTAGCTCCATTTGTTGCGACTTTGTTGGGTGGAGTGACGTTGTTCGAGATGCCCGCCCATTCTCAGCCGCAGGCTGAAATGGCGCTGCCGCCCGTGACGGTTGATGCCCCCACGGCTCGGTCGACTCGCGCCGTGCCAGCCAAGCGGCCTCCCGCACGCACTCGGTCCGCCTCGCGGCGCAACGCGCCGCCGCCCCCGTCACGCGCTGATCGAGCACCGGAGGCGTCATCGCCCGGCGTCG
>JAWDXP010000108.1:0-1072 GCA_032477055.1 Dysgonomonas sp.
TCCACCTCGGGGGCAGGGCCTGTGCGCTGGGGATCCGAGATGTCGAGGACCTCGCGTACGGTCTCCAGGATCTCGTCCGAGCTGCTCTCGCTGACGACGAGTTCGGCGCGCGCTACGGACTCATATGTCGGGTAGGCCCAGCGATACTGCTCTGACGTCCACTCGCTGAGGGACAGCATGCGGCCGTCCGTCCTGTGCACCGGCTTGAGCGCGAAGCGGGTGTCCGTTGACCACAACAGGCCGATCGAGCTCAAGGCGTTCACCATGGCCGTCGGGATGCCGAAGCTCGTTGCCACATAGGCAAAGCCGGAGGTGGTTCCAATGAACATGCGGGCGCGGCGCATCAGATGGATGTCCATCGCCGGAAACTGGTCATCGCTGCGGGCATAGTCGATCACCCGCGCCATCTTCGGAAACGGGGGGACCTTGCGACCGCCCATCCGCACCACCCAGCCGCCGCATTCGGTGATGTGGCGGACCGCCTCGATATAGGTTGCGAGCGAGGCGTTGCGGATGGATTCGCCGACGCCCTCGGTATCGTTGCGCGTCTGGGCATCCCGCACATGGAGGCAGACGAACCAGTCGCCGTCAGCCATGCCCCATCGCCGTCGATAGTCCTGGTAGGTTTGCTCGATGCGAGAGTCGGCGAGCAAGCGGCGGTCGTAGATGTCGCGCAGCGGAAAAGTGCGTTGCCGGCTTTCCCACTGCTTGAGCGCCAGTGATCCCGCAGCGTTCCAGTACACGGCGCGTCCGTCCTCGAAGCGGAAGGCCTGGTGCGAATCGCCGAGGAAGGGCGTCAGGCTGGCGAGCTCGTGCCAGACGCCCGCACTGGCGTTCTCGCCCAATGTGAGCGTCGGGCAGATGTCGGAGAACAGCGACAGGAACGGCTTGTTGGCGATCCGGTCCTTGTCGGCGAGCAGCAGGGGCTGACCTTGCCACCAGCCCATTTCCCGCATCATCAGGTGCACGTTGAGATGGCCATTGTGGCCGATGAGCGCGCTCCAGTCCGGAGAGAGCAGCTTGACGTCGGGCAGATCGGTCTCGAGCTTCTTGAGAAGGACCTTGAGCTCGG
>JAWDXP010000109.1:0-1067 GCA_032477055.1 Dysgonomonas sp.
AGGTATGTTTCTGCGAGCGTGCCATGAATGGGCTTGGACATGGCAAACAGGCGCCGAGCCGATTCCGGCGAACCGATGGGAACGGGTGGGAGCGGCGATTTAGACTCCGCCTCGATCTGCGGCAGGCAGAGAAAACGCCGCGCCTCGGCAAGGACATCGCGGAATTCAACGAAGCCGCAGCTTTCCCTGATGACGTCGAGCAGATCGCCGTGTTCAGCGGTGGCGGCATCGGTCCACTTGCCGGCCGCTCCCTTACCCCCATGACGGCGGCGTAGCCGAACAAACATGGATCGACCAGGCGTGTTGTGAACGTCGCCGACGACCCAATAGCGGCCAACGCGCCGGCCATTTGAAAGATAGTGCCGGCAGACGAGTTCGGCCCGCTCGGCCAGCCGGCGGGCGAGATCGGATAGTTGGGCTGACATGACAATCTCCAGCAAAAAAGAAGGCCCGCCAGTGACGGCGGGCCTTCGAGATCGACGCTTCTGCTCGCCTACTCGGCCGCGACAAGCGGCTCGTCTGTGAGAATTGCGTCGTCTTCCGCCGGATGCTCCGCACCGGGCCTAGCCGCTTCGCGTTCGGCAGGTTTCGTGTCCTCGCCGATTGAATCGGACCGCGAGACTTGGTCAGATTCCACGTCTACTGAAGTGGTACTGATGGCCTGGCCGGGCGTGCGCAGCGGCTCCGGAAGCCAGCCCGTGCCAGCGAGGAGTTCTTGCGCCCGCTCCGCCATCTCGCCCTTCTTCAGGTGCTCGATGAGCTGAGCCGCAGTCTCCCCCCTGGCCTCGCGGACGGCTTGCAGGATGCGCGCCTTGGTCACCCGCCCCAAGTAGTTGTCGACGGTCGGCGTCCAGCCTGCGGCAGCAATGTCGAGCCCGACTGCCTCGGCGAGGCGGTCGGCGTGGCCCAGCGCACGCGGGCGCCGATTCCAGGGCTCGTACACCGCATTGACGCTCAGCGCGATGCAATGTGCGAACAGGGCATCGCGACTGTCCCGGTCGAAGGTCGCGAGCGTATCCCAGAGCTCGGCTGAGTCACGCGGCAACTGCTCCGACCACTGCCGGTGC
>JAWDXP010000110.1:0-1065 GCA_032477055.1 Dysgonomonas sp.
CATGGCAGCGACAACACCGACCGCCTGCTGGCGCGACTGCGCGCTGCGTTGCGCGTCCGCACGCTGCACACGACGGTGCTGCGGCGGCTCGACGAGAAGAAGGCGCCGGACGCCACGATGCCGGACACCGACCCGCTCAGCGATGCGACGGTGCTGCTGCTCGGCCGCGGCGGCTCGCTTCCCGGGCTGTCGGTGGCGCTCGGCGAGCGCATGGCCGTCGTCGGCGCGCTGAGCATCGAAGCCGCGGCCAAGCATCTGTCGAGCCGCGACATCGACGGCATCGTGCTCGGCGAAGGGTTTTCGCCGCGCGTCGTCGATGCCTTCCTCGCCGTTCTCGCCGAGGACACCCGCTTCCGCAACCTCGCCGTCGTCGTCACCGCCAACCAGCCAGCGCCGCTGCAGGAGCTCGCCAATCTCGAGATCATCGCCGGCGCTCCCGCCCACATCGCGGCCAGCGCCCTACCCCTGATCCGGCAGCATGCCTTCGAGGCTCGCCTCAACCGCACGCTGCGCGCCATCGAAGCCGGAGGCATGCTCGATCCGCAGACCGGCCTGCTCACCCGGACCGCCTTCGCACGCGACTTCGCGACCGCCGTCAGCCAGACCCAGAAGAGCGGCGGCAGCCTCGCCGTGGCGCGTTTCGCCTTCGATCCGGTCAGTCCGCGCGCCCAATATGACGGCGCGCGCATCATCAGCCGGCTGATGCGGCGGATGGATTTCGGCACCCACGAGGACAACGGCTCGGTCATCGTCGTGTTCGCCGAGACCGACCTGCGATCGGCCCACGCCATCGCCCGCCGTCTCTCCGGCGTGATGCGCCACACCTCCCACGGCAAGCGCGACGCCCGCACCGAGCCCGCGATCACCATCGCCGCGCTGCAGCCCGGCGACACCGCGCGCACCCTGCTGGCGCGCGTCTACAACGAGGCGCAGCGCGCGGCGTCGTGAGATTGCGGCACAGCCCGCCCCATCATTGCGAGCGAAGCGCAAAGCGAAGCAATCCAGTGTTCGGACGGGACTCTGGATTGCTTCGCTGCGCCGCTGCGCTCGCAATGACGGTTGTGG
>JAWDXP010000111.1:0-1061 GCA_032477055.1 Dysgonomonas sp.
TTTCGCTCAGCGGCCTGAATTGAAGCGCTTCGCCGGAAACATCGCGCGTTGGACGGACCGTTACACGCCGGAAGCAAGCGAGCGCAATGACCGGCTCGGCGCTTTCCCCTATCTCGCTGACGACTATGCACTGTGCGAGCGCAACGCAGGCGAAACGCCGTGGATCAGCAACATTCACGTCTTCGCCATTGCCTCGACGATGAGCTTCGGCGCCTCGGGCTCGTCGATCAACGCGATGACGACGGCGGTGCCGAAGCTCGTGCATGGTCTGACGCGCGGGCTGTTCAGAGCGGATATCGACAAGCATTGGGCCAGCTTTCAGGCCTATGATGTGAAGCAGGCCGCGGTGCGGCGTGGCACGTGATTTGCTGCTCGGCAGGCGTCGCCGGTGACCGCTGGCAGGCTATTCAGTCCCGGATTTTGAGACTAACAGGGGAACAGGGGCGATGAGTATCGAAATGTCCAAACGTTCGTTATTTGCGGCGACTGCCTTGCTCGCCGTGACGCTGGCCGCGCCTTCAGCCTTTGCGCAGAGCCGCGCCGAAACCCTGCGCTACGTCACCGGCGCCACCGTCAACACGCTTGATCCGAACATTCCGGGCTCGACGCGCGAGGCCTTTGCGCTGTCGATGTCGAGCTACGACCGGCTGGTGTCGTTCGGCCGCAAGCAGCTCAATGGTAAGTGGGTGTTCGATCTGGACACGATCACCGGCGAGCTCGCCGAATCCTATTCCGTCAGCGCCGACGGCCTGAAGATCACCTTCAAGCTGCGCCCCGACGCCAAGTTCCAGGACGGCTCGCCGGTCACGGCCGAGGACGTCAAATGGTCGCTCGACCGCTGCGTCACCGCGCCAATCCTTGGCAAAGCCCAATTGCTGACGGGCTCGCTGACGTCGGCCGATCAGTTCAAGGTGATCGACCCGGTGACGATCGAGGTGACGCTGCCGAAGCCGGACAAGCTGGCGCTGCCGAATCTGGCGACCGTCTATCCGATCATCATCAACTCCAAGCTCGCCAAGGCCCACGCGACCGCCGAGGATCCGTGGGCGCTGAACTGGACC
>JAWDXP010000112.1:0-1059 GCA_032477055.1 Dysgonomonas sp.
TGCCCGGTGACCCCTTGAAATTGTCTGCAGGGCAGGTTATTCAAACACCTGTTGAAGTGTTTCACGGATGCGTGAGGATGCCAGCCCAGCTTGAGGAAGAACGTGCGGTTGAGTTGGCGGAAATTTTCCGCCTTCTCGGCGACGCCAATCGTCTTCGCATCGCGGTTGTTTGCCTGGACAGTCCGCTCTGCGTGGGCGACATCGCCCAGCATGTCGGACTTTCGGCATCCCTCGTAAGCCATCACCTGCGACTACTTCGCGCCGCTCGTTTCGTGCGCTCGCAGAAGCGAGGCAAGCAGGTCTTTTACGGCGTAGCGGACGACCACGTCCGTTGCGTGATCAACGACATGGTGGCCCACGTCGACGAGCGTCGATCGGGCATGGAGGACGACGATGGCGGATACTGACTTGGCCCGAGGACTAATCGACCCTGCGGCAGGGTCCGCGACTGGCCGCCGCCGGTTTAAGATCGAAGGGCTCGACTGCCAGAACGAGGTTCGTCAGCTGAAGGCAGCCGTCGGACCCATCGCCGGCGGGGAGGAAATGCTCGCCTTCGACACAAAGGCCGGCCTGATGGAAGTCAGGCTTACTCAGAATAGCCCGACGGATGAGGCAATCAACGCGGCCGTGCCTCGCACGGGAATGCGTGTGATTCACGTCGGCTTGCAAACTGAGCTTCTCTTCGAAATCGACGGTTTGGATTGCCAAAACGAGGTGCGGCAGCTCAAAGCTGCTGTTGGCCCTCTCGTTGGCGGCGATGACAAGCTCGGCTTCGATACCAAGCAGGGCACGATGCGGGTCAGCCCACAGGACCTCGCCACGATCGATGAAATAGAGAAGGCCGTCTCAACCACCGGCATGCGGGCGAGGCTTCGGAGGCATGCCTCGCCGCCATGACCGAGCTGGTGCGCTACGGGCAGGCCGCGGGAAAGATCCGGAGGGATGACCCGCACCTCATCGCATGGTCCATATGGTCCGCCGTGCACGGATTCGTCCAATTCGAGACACGACCCGAACATGATACGCCCGTCGACGATGACGATGCGGCCTATTCCTTTC
>JAWDXP010000113.1:0-1055 GCA_032477055.1 Dysgonomonas sp.
TGGCCTGCTGAGAAAGGGCATGAATAAAGGCATTTGAATTAGCAAACTTGCCGTCCAGAATGGATAACCCGCCGGTCATCGCTGTGTTAGCCACACCGGACATCGTATTACCCAGTGACAGGCCCACGCTTCCGGAGCGGAAAACAGCATCCCAGTCGATACCCAGCTGATCCTGCCTTTTCTTGGTTACCGACCACACTTTCACGCTCAGTACAACCTGACGGGTAAGTTCAGTATTACGGCCTTCAATATAACGCTGTACTGCATTAAGAACCCGCGGAGTGTCAGTTACGGTTAGCATTCCACCGGCGATGGACATTCTTCCTGTTTCCGGCGTCAGCATCGACTTAACGGTCGCTTCAAGCTCCTTATAGCGGTTTGTGTTCATATCAGTCGTGGTTGTCTGAGATGTATTACCTTCCCCAGAAGACCCCTCCCCGGAGGATGAGGTCGTACCGTAGACTGATTTGGAGGAGAACGAGTTCTGTGAATCCTGGAACGTGATAGGAAACGAGCGGGTGTCCAGGTAGAAAATCGCGATTCGACCCTGTTCGTAGCGCCAGGAAAGCCCCAAACGGGTGGTAACGTGATCCAGCAGCCCGGATAGTGCGCCCTGCCAGTGAACCCCCTTCAGAACATCCGTACCGGTTACAGCCCTGGGCAGTGTTGTTGCCCCCATCTGATTAAGCGGAATCATTCCCGTTGCATCAGGTGCAGGTACTGGCGCCGGTATTGGTCCTGATATCTTTTCCGTCGCGCCTCCGGACATTGCAGCCGAACGAGCATCCGGAGTAATGACTACCGGAACCCGGCATGTGCGGGTGATAAACGCGCTGACATCAGCAAGGCTGATCTCGCCCGGACGCATGAGCGTGACAGAGCATCCAGGGAGTAACTCCTGCCCGCCTTTTGAATTAAGTGGGACCGGGTTTATCCATTGCGTTGAGATCTCGCTTACCGGCTGTGTCCCCGGAGGAACGGCCATTTTGCGGCTGGCCGTATCGAAATCGGCAGCTGCGGGATTTTGCGTTTCGTCGATTCGCTGAAGGCTGGAG
>JAWDXP010000114.1:0-1053 GCA_032477055.1 Dysgonomonas sp.
CAGGAGTAAAACTGGATAAGTACGATAACCTTGTCATTCCTCTGCGTAACACTGATGGCGAACTGCGGTCGCTTCAGTACATCAAACCGGACGGCACCAAAAACCTGAAGAAGGGTGCTGAGAAGACTGGAAATTTCTTTGTCGTTGGGGGGGAGCTGAATCCGCAAGTGCCTTTTCTTTACGCTGAAGGATATGCCACCGCGGCAAGCCTCCATCAGGCCACCGGTATGCCGGTAATAATGACTGTTGACGCCGGCAATATGGTGACAGTGTCACGCAAACTTAGTGAATTGTACCCCGACTCTGCGCACATCATTTTAGGTGAAGATGACTTCACAAAAGATGATAACAAAGGCCTCAATAAAGCCCGCGAGGCCGCAGAAGCTATCGGTGGTACTTACATCATTCCGCAGTTCACCGAAAGCGAACGTGCTCTTGCTTTTGCCGGCGCAGGTTCATTCAGTGATTTTAATGACATTCACACCTCCCGCGGTATCGATGCCGTTCGTGATCAACTTGCGCCAGTGCTCGCCCCGTTGCTTCCTGACTGGCGTCAGGCCTTTAGCGAGAATAACTCTATGCCAGACAATCAAATCTTACCGGAGCTACCAGCAGAGCATGACGCTGGCCCTGCACCAGAAGAGGTAGACCTTTCAGAATATGCAGACTTCATGAGCCATGAGCCTGCCAGTCCAGCACCAGAAGGCAGCATTCCTGGTAACACCCACGCAGAACCAGTTATTGAACCAGGCCTGACCGCGGATACTGTTACGGTATTGCCGGCAGCAGAGACCTCGCCAGAATCAACAGCGCAGCTCTCTGAGCATCACGGCCATATTCCTGTTCCTGATGCCGAACAGCCCAAACCAGAAGTCGAACCGATTAATAAGCCAGTGCAACCTGAAGAGGTTGTTGAAAAACATCGGCCTGTCGATCCGGAGCTTGTGCCAGAACAGCCTGAAGAGGTGCCCACACCAGGTGTGGTTGAAACTTCAGAAAAAGAGTCAGTCATTAAACCGAACGCACCGGTAACTGACGAGCCTGTTAATTCTG
>JAWDXP010000115.1:0-1047 GCA_032477055.1 Dysgonomonas sp.
TATCCATATACCGCTATTTTTAGATGCACTACACCCTAGGCAGTGATGCTCCATTCCAAGCTCTTCTAAAATCCCTCTAACCTTCTCACATGAAAAGTTAGTTCCTCTTTCAATTAATGTTCTCACCTTATTTCTTACTGCCGTAAGGCTCTCATCATGCCCCCATTCTATAGCTTTTTCCTCTAAGACAGCTTGTACTTCTTTTAAAGTTGCATTCTTTTCTAATAATCCTAGTGCTATTGTTACTAATGCGTTGTTTCTATTACCTTTTTCTATTATAGGTAAACTTAATAAAGCCTTTACACAAGGTCTATTAATATACTTTAATTCTTCTTTTGTTCCAGGTAATAATAATCCTTTATTCTTTTCTTCAACTTTATTTTTCTTTATTGAACCCTCAACATCTTCCTTACATTCCTTATATAGCTTTGTAAGCTCTATTGAAGGTACTGATGGTAATTTTATTAATCTTATATCCCTTTGAACTTTTGTAAGATCTGCAGACTTAAGTTCTCCATCAACTAACTTATTTAACTCCGCTAATGTTATGTAATTTACAAATCCACCATTATAAAAACTTCCTGGAGTTTTTATTAATCTATGACTTGTATTAGTTACTGAATTATCTATATACTTTAAACCAAATTCATCTCTTATATGCTCACACATTTTAGCATATACTTTGTGTAAAATAGGACTAGGTGAAGCTCCAAACACTTTTGGATTAACCCAAACATAGACAGACTTACGGTTATTTATAGTTATTACTATATCTTCCTTATTTACATTGTAAAACATTATAAGTCCATTAACTAAAATCATAGCATTTGTATATGCATCTCTTTTAGCAGATTCAGCTAATCCTTTCTCAAACTCAACCACAAAAGGATAATATTTTCCCTCATCTTCAGATCTGTTAACTCTATTACCTTTTTTAAGATATGTAGCATAACTTTGTAAAGACATATGGCTTATTTGCTCCTTTACCTTCGGATGAAATACATAAGCTAATGCCCTATCTATAGTTGTTTCTTTTTTTCTTATTCC
>JAWDXP010000116.1:0-1036 GCA_032477055.1 Dysgonomonas sp.
TGGAGCCGCACCAGAAAGGTGCGGCAACTCTGCGGGAGAGAATGTGTGATGAACAAAATATTATGCCTGTCATTTATTATCGTCGTGAACATTTTTTTCCCGGCTCATGCCAGCGCTTCTGTTCAGACTGACAAGGAAGAAACCGTGACCATTAAAATGACGATCAATCAGCAAACTTTTGACGTTGAGCTTAAGAATACTCCAGCGGCAAAGGCGTTTATGGAGCAGCTTCCCCTGACCCTTACGATGGAAGAGCTTAACGGGAATGAGAAATTCGCTGACCTGCCCCGCCCCTTACCTGCCAGCCAAATCACACCCGGAACCATTAATCAGGGCGATCTCATGTTATTTGGCCGTCGTACCCTTGTACTTTTTTATGAGACCTTTCAGACATCCTACGGATACACACCGGTTGGCAGAATAACAACACCAGAAAATCTCGGTAAAATTGCAGGTCATAAAGAAGTAATCGCAACGTTTACTGCAGATAAAAAAGTTTGACCTGGATTATCAAATACTGAATCTGGATATGCTTTATTCTCGATATTCACTGTGCAGAAGAGAAGAGACACCATAGCATGCTCCTTCTGTCCAGCCTCATGGTGCTGCACCACTCATGCTTAATACCTATACTTTGCCTAAGTACAGCAGAACTATTAATTAGTTCTGCTTATAAGGCCTTTAAGTATTAAGTAGCTAGTCAGGCCAGCTTCGATGCAGCAACATTGATCATTATCGACTGGCACACAATGGCAGCGACGCCGACTTTAAACTCAGGGACAGCCCTCGTGGTTTTTCCCTGTCACGAACATCGTATGAATAGATGACTGAACGTTAAGGGATGACGTGAGCAACCCGGTCAGTACGGCATATGTCAGAAGACGATGTGGGAAATATTTTCACTCCTGTCCTTCTGACGTGAGCAGTTAATTCATCAGGATCATCTGCCTCTCAGTTCCGGAACCAGACTCTCATTTGGCTGCATTCATTAAATTTAAAAGGTATCGACCATGAGCACAAAGAATATCAATGATGG
>JAWDXP010000117.1:0-1026 GCA_032477055.1 Dysgonomonas sp.
GCCCAGCCGGGCTTGGCGTCAAGCACGCCGTGCAGCAAGGCCAAGCCCGATGCGAACTCGCCGCGCCGAATGGCAAGTGTCCCTTCCAAGGCGCGCCCGACGCTTTGCCAGAACGGCAGACTGCGCCGCGCGGCGAGGTCGACAAGGGTCGCCACGAAGTCTGCGCCCGCATCAAGATCACCGATCATCAGCGACAGCGGGCACAAGCCCCAGCCCAGGACGTAACGGAGCGTGAGGGAATGTCCTGAAGCCCGCGCCTGTTCAAGGCTCTCCCGGGCCATCTGCGTTGCCTGATCCAGAAAGCCCTGAAGGCAAAGCACCCGCGCCAGCACGACTTTGGCGACCACAAGCTGATCGTGTTGAAACCAGATCACGTGACGCTGGCCGGCCGGAGCGACATAGCCTTCGACCACCCGTTCAAGGTAGCCGCGCGCCTCGACTTGGTCTCCGAGATAGTGCGTCGTGTAGCCGATCAAGCGGTCTCCGACGAGGATATCTGCGCTATCGCCTTTTCTGCCCGCGGCTTGCGCGAACTGCTGCGCGACGGAGCGCGCTGCCCCGTGCTCACCCTTGTGATCGAGGTAGCACCACGTGGCCCAAAGCGCCCGCAGCTCTGCATCGACATCATTGATACTTCTTGCGATTTCGAGTCCCTTCGACAGCACGGAGTCGATCTGCTCTTCGGCCCCCATCGATTGAACGACGGCTCTCCCGAACGCGATATAGAGCTGCATCCGCAGGTGTGCGCTCAAGGCCTGTTCGATCTCGGGACAGGCCAGCGCGCGCTCGGCGCGCTCCCGACATTCGGCGACCAATGACAGATTGAGCCAGACCGGCACGCAGGCCGCGGTGAGCGAAACCCCGATTGCCAGATCGCCGGCCGAAGAGAAGCACCAGTCGAGCGCGGCGCGGACGTTGTCAAGATCGCGGACCTCGTAAGCGATGCCGTCGGCTTTTGTCTCCAGCGACGCGCGCGAGCTGATCGGCATGAACAGGCCGCGAAAATACTCGGCATGAAGCCGCCGG
>JAWDXP010000118.1:0-1014 GCA_032477055.1 Dysgonomonas sp.
GGGCTTCTTGGGGCGGGAGAACGGGCTCACCGCTAGATATCGGTTCCCCCAGGGGCAAACAAGGGAAGCTGCCCGTCAAGGCTAACGGGCGATGTGAGCGTTCTTGACTTGGCCGGAGGCCCGACTGTAAATGGCGCCGTTCTGCCGGCCGCCTTCCCAATCTCGAGCGGCCGTGCGTGACCAAGCCGTCGGACTTGACAAGTCTTTGGACTTGAAACGTGACTTGGGGCCATAGCTCAGCTGGGAGAGCGCATCGTTCGCAATGATGAGGTCGGCGGTTCGATCCCGCCTGGCTCCACCACGCTTCGCCCTTCGGGCTACGCGTGGCGCGGCCAAGGGTTGAACAAGCTGGAATATCCACGCAGGAGCCGAAGGGCGAAGCGTGGTGCCCGGCGCAGCCACTTGGCGAACACGGGCTCTGGCCCAAGCGTGATCAACATTCGTCCGCGAGACAACATTTCGCATCTTCTGGTCCTCACCGGGACGACAGAAGACTGCGTGTTATCTGACATCGTGAAGAGGAGATCGATCCGAGTAGGGTCGTGCAATGAAGGGCTACCGCGCAAGCGGTCCGCGCTTCGACTTTGCACTGACGCCTTCACTATCTCCGGGTCATTTCGGCGCAAGTCTCGAGCTGTGAAGCTTGTTACTTGTTGTAAATGACTCTGTTCGCTGCGCTTGACCGCACGGCGATCGGTTCGATCTTAAGAAGCAAGCTGGTCTTTCTAATCAGTGTCCTGCGGCTTCCAACGCTTGTCCCTCGGGACGGGTGGGGAGCTGACAACATTCTGCCGAGTGTGTGGACATTGATAATGAGAGCAATCAAGTGCCTTAAGGGTGTTCGGTGGATGCCTTGGCGCTGAGAGGCGATGAAGGACGTGCTACGCTGCGATAAGCCGTGGGGAGCTGCGAAGAAGCTTTGATCCGCGGATTTCCGAATGGGGAAACCCACCTTCGATAGCCGGAACTCCAAGACCTTGGTTTTGGGGTTCGATTGGGAGACCGAGAGACTTC
>JAWDXP010000119.1:0-1012 GCA_032477055.1 Dysgonomonas sp.
GGTTGGCTAGACTTCTTGCGTGAATTGAAGTTCAAGAATAAAAAGGCTGCCGTATTTGGTACCTACGGTTGGTCTGGTGAATCTACGAAGGTACTTCGTGAAGAATTAACTAAATATGGTTTCTCCGTGGTGGAACCTGAAATTAAATGTAACTGGAACCCAGATGCTGATGATTTTGGTAAAGCAGAAGAACTTGTAAAAGCCTTGTTGGCTTAATATATAAAAGCTCCTAACGTTCATGTAACGTAGGAGCTTTTTGATTGTACGCCGAATAGGCATGACTAATCCCCCAGTTAAACTGGGGGTTGGCAAAATTTCTTAGAGAAAAGGAAAGAACCTCCTAGTGATAAAATGAAGTTGGTCTGGCAACCACAACATTTCAACATAGGAGGTTCAATGTCAATGAATGACGTAAAAAGCTTATCACATAGTAAATGGAGATGTAAATATCATATTGTTTTTGCTCCAAAGTATAGAAGACAAATAATTTATGGTCGGATAAAAGCTGATGTAGGTAAAATCTTACGAGATTTATGTAAGAGGAAAAATGTAGAGATTATAGAAGCGGAATGCTGTCCGGATCATATTCATATGCTAGTAACGATACCACCACATTTAAGCGTATCGAGTTTTATGGGATATTTAAAAAGCAAAAGTAGCCTCATGATATTCGATAAACACGCAAATTTAAAATATAAGTATGGAAATAGACATTTCTGGTGTAGAGGATATTATGTGGATACGGTAGGACGATATGAAGGAGCGATAAAAGAGTATATTCGCAATCAATTACAAGAAGATATAGCGCAAGATACATTAAACTTTAAAGAATACACCGACCCGTTTACGGGTGAGCCAGTAAAATAGGCAGAATAAAAGCCCCCGAGTAGGGGGCAGCCAGTGGTAATAGAGTGGTTGTCAGATCATTCAATGCCCTCTTTAGAGGGCCACCACTAGAGAAAGACCCTTATAGGGTCAGAGCAAACCACCCGTTCTACGGGTGGTTATGATT
>JAWDXP010000120.1:0-1012 GCA_032477055.1 Dysgonomonas sp.
ATCTTCCATATTACTAAAATAAAAAAAAATGTTATCATAATAATTAAGATTATTCTAACTACTACACCACTAATTGTTTTCACCTCACTTTAATTATTTTTATGAAAGGATTATTTATATGAAAATTTTAATTGAATATTTTAAAGAAAATAAAGATGCTATTTTAGCAGCTATATCACTTTTTTCTTTACTATTTACACTTTTCATTAATATAAGTAGTTTCTACAAAAACAAGAAAACTGATTTTATGAAAAGTTCCGAATATATTTTTAAACACTTTTTTTCTCCTATATTCTTAAATCAAGATTATTATCAATATAAATCATTCATTTTTAGCAATGAAAAATTTCACAACTTTTTTATTCATAACTCTCATATATTTGATAATCATACTCGTATTCTTCTTCATGAGATTTTGCGACTTGAAGAGTATCTAAAAATTAATCCAATAAACTTTATACTTTTGGATAAATATAAAAAAACTAAAGATCAACTTTTTGAAAACATATGTAACATTTACTGCGACTATACAAATATCTTTTCCTATGAAAATAATTTAGTTAAACCTTTAATGTTTATGAATTCTATATTTCGATTTTTATTTTTATCATCAGTAATTGCTATTCTATTTTTTATAGTTGTTGCTCTACTTAACAACTATACATATTCCTTTTTAGGAATACTTTTTTCTATGATTTTTCTTTTTTCACTTATAGGTTTTATAATTATGAAATATGGAAAAAAACATAAATATAATCGTGACTTTTCTGACTTCACATTTTATATACCTTATACCTACTTAAAGAAAGATCAATCTTGCTATTGCTATAGTTGTAAAAAACATTTTATAGCTTATTCAGGTCTTAAAATAATATGTCCTCAAAAACATCGCTTTACAATTTTTAAAAGATGTAAAGATATAAACTTATTTTATTAATCTACTTCTATTCTTTTTGAATTTATATAAGAATATGATGTATCAATTTTTGAGTGTCTCATTGCTTCTTTTAAT
>JAWDXP010000121.1:0-1007 GCA_032477055.1 Dysgonomonas sp.
GGTGTTAAAACCATTTCTGTATTTAAGTTACTATCTAATTTTGATAATGCTTGTGGGAAAGTTATCTTTACCCTTTCAACTCCCCCTTGTAAATTTATCTTTAAAACTCCCTTTTCACCACCCATGAATATTGGATCATGAGGGGATAAAACTCTTTCTATGGTTGCTGAAACATCAAAATCATTAATTTCAATATTATCTTCTTGTGCATAATTTCCAACCCTATCATAAGAATTAAATTGTGCTATTATTTTCTTATACCCACTAGGAATAATACTTCTAATTTCTTTACTATCATAGTCTATTTCAAAAGTTAAATCATAGTATTCTATTCCATTTTCGGTCTTTACCTTAGTTCTTTCCTTTTCGGGTATATCTACATAATTATTTTTATTCTCTGCTTTAACTCTTAAATATTGTTTATCTAATCCTGCACCTGCTCTTTCTTTAGTTCCATCACCTCTAACATCTCTAACACCTTTTACAGTTACTATTGGTTTTCTATAATTACTATCATTAACCTCAATATTATCCCATTTAGGTGCTCGTCCATCTGTTTTTACAATTCCTTTCTTTTCATAACTTGATCCTTTCCCATTTGCTGAATCACCAGCTATATAAATATCATAATCTACATTGTCCCAATCAAATCCAACTCTAAACTTAGAACAATACTCCCATTGCCCTGTATCTGACGTTCTATAAAAATCATGTCCTCCATCATTTATAAGGCTTGTACTATCATTATCATTGTAATGACTATATCCTTTATTCTCATTTATAACATACCTTTCATCTATGACCTTATCACCTTTAGGATTATATGTTGTTACAAATCTCATATAGTTTTTATTAATTCTATTTACACTAGAACTTGCTGGTTTTTGAAATGTATACATCCAAATGTTAATAGGCTTCTGTTTTCCTGAATCTTGAATACTATCTTGTGGTCTTACCCATAAAGAAGCTGAATTTCCATTATCCATAGTTTCAAACACTACATCATT
>JAWDXP010000122.1:0-1004 GCA_032477055.1 Dysgonomonas sp.
CCCCGTCTTCTGAACGAACCAGGATAGCTGTTTGAGAAGACCCTTGTTTATCACCATCAACTAACCATACTTTTCTGCCTTGCCGAGCTCTTGCAACTGCGATGTTAACCGCGAGAGTAGATTTACCTACTCCTCCTTTCGTATTGGCAATCGTTAGTATCATTTTCATCTCTTTTTAATATTAAAAAACTATCAACATAGTAGTAAGTGTATCTCATCTAAGTCAAGTCTTCGCTGAGTAAATTTAACAGTATGATGATATCCTTATGATTGTATTTTAATATTAAAGCAATATCACAATGATTGCTATGTGATGGTAAGCATGATTTTATACATTATGTGTGAAGCATGTACTGAAGTATGGGCTATAACTCAGCCGCACTTAACGAAAGAAATGGCCCCGGGATGCAAAAAGTGGATCGTAGTGGGAAGTCTTTGCAGATTCGGTGTGTCGAAGTGGGGCAGGGTGAGGCAATTTGGGATAAAGGTGTGTTGAAGTGGGAATGTACGGCAGTGAAAAAAGCACTTAACGAGTAATCCTCCCGTTACAACACACCTATTAAGACGTTTAAGAGGAGGATTCCCGCTACAACACACCTATCAAGAAGTTTGATATAAGGCCTCCCGTTTCAACACACCTTAATCGAGTCGCTTTCCCGTATTGACACACCTTATACAGATTATCCTGGTTTCAGATTTGCGGAGCGACTGTGTATCAGAACGAAAGTCTCTTTACCTTTTTTTGTGATGCTGTGGTCAAGATACCCAATATCCTGTAACTGCTTGAGGGCCAGTTTAATTATACGGTTCTGTTCCTTGACAGGAGAGAGCAGTGAGAGCCTGTCACGTATTCGTTTGAAAGATATGGGGACTGGGTTCGTAGGCAGGCTTTCTATGAAAGTATACAGGGCCTGAGCAGCTTCCTTGCGGGTTAAAGCGTTTATAGGCTTATGTCGAAGCAATACAGTGTAATCAGTCTGGTAGAGTTCCCATAGACGCTGATC
>JAWDXP010000123.1:0-1002 GCA_032477055.1 Dysgonomonas sp.
AGATCAGGAAATAATGACAATTTACCTGTTTACAGGCCATTGTCAAAAGTATTTCCAAATCAAGGATATACATGGATTTACATCTGAATATCTTTCTTCATGGTTTCCTAAATTACCCTCTTATCAGACATTTAATCTTAGATTAAACCGTCTTAGTGAAGCATTTAGGATATTATCCAAAAGATTGATAAGTTCATTCATTCCGGCTGATTGTGATAAAGGCATATCCCTTGTTGATTCAATGCCTGTGATTACTTGTGCAAGCAAAAATCGGGAAGCTAAAGTTGCCCGTGAGGTAGTTAGCAGAGGCTATTGCTCAACGAAAAATCAATATTATTTCGGGCTTAAACTCCATATTTTAGCTTTTAGAAGAAAAGGAAGAATCCCGTTCCCGGAATCTCTAAACTTTACCCCCGCAGAAGAACATGATCTGACAGTTTTCAAGCAGGCATGGGGCGATAATATTATTAATAGAAAAATCTTTGGAGATAAAATATACTCCGATTTTAATTACTTTAACGATGAGAAAAAACAAAAACAGAATATACTAATGCTTACTCCTGTCAGAGGCCTTAGAGGCCAATCTCAACAACAAAAGCAGCGGCATAAAGCCTTTAATGATTTGTTTTCTACTGCGGTAGCCACTGTTCGACAACCTATAGAATCTTTTTTCAACTGGTTAAATGAACATACAAACATTCAAAGAGCGCAAAAAGTAAGATCCACGCGTGGATTACTTGTACATACGATGGGCAAAATTGCCATCGCTTTTATTTATCTAATTTTTTAACTGCTGATTCGCATAATTTATAATTTATCATTAACTTACACATAGATAATCTACTCAGAATTTGATAAAACGCCTGCATCTATTCGATAATTTCTTTAACTTTGTCCATTCTTAATTTAGTAATCTACATACATCATATGGCTTGTATACTGCATATCGAAACTGCTACCGAAGTGTGTTCGGTGGTTGTATCAAAAGATAGAGAAATACTC
>JAWDXP010000124.1:0-1002 GCA_032477055.1 Dysgonomonas sp.
GAACAGCAGAACGTTTTCTCCTGCATCAACCCAGTCTGTCGTTTCACAGAGTTGCCGGAACTGAGCTCCATTCAGTTCCGGCACCTGACTGAAGTCGTATTCGCTTAGCGTTTTGGCAACTGGCAACCGGGCCTCCTTTTTATAACGACGCAGTTTTTCACTCTCGCGCCACAGGAGTTCTTCATTGCATAGCGTCAGAAGATAGCGCGATGGTGTCCAGCCTTCTGCCAGTGCTCGTTTTTCCAGAGCGTGCCATTCAGCTCCAACTCGTGTCAGGCGTAGTTTACGCAGGCTGCGTTCAAGGTGATGGATATTGCTCACTGCGAACCTCCCTTGCCACGCAGTAGTTGCTCATAACTGCTCAGGTTATGCTGTTTCACATTGACTACCGGCAACGCCTTTTCCTTTATACCCAGGAAGCGCATCAGCCGGTGCAGATCCACGTTTCCCGGGGTATTCAGCATCTGCTCCATACCTTTTGCCACGACTGAGATATCGTCGTATCCTGCAGCCAGTTTCAGAGCATGTACCATCAGCCTGCCTGCCATGTCGGGTTCCAGATGATTACATAAGCGACGCCACAGCCTCCGCCATTCATCGTCTGGCAGGATGTCATTTCTCAGCGTTGCATGGCAGAACGCACCGGGCTTTTTTGCCAGACTGTCGATCACATGTCGGAAGTCGATACGACGGGCCCGCGTCTTCCCTTTTTCTGGTCTGACACGTGGGCAGCTCATGACCTCGCTGCTGCCAACGTAACAGCTCAGACGATCGTCCCATAACCGGACCCGTAACAGTTGACCTACAAGCCGGGAAGGTACGCTGTAGACGACGTGCTTCACATTGATGGTACTGCTGCGGCTAACCCTCACAGTCAGCTCATCATAGTCAGCACTGCGACGAAGCGGCAGCGGTTTCAGATGAAGACGTTCTTCCTTGACCAGATCCTGATTGTTACGGTTGTGCCGCATAACCTGCTGAGTGATGAAGGCCTGATATTCT
>JAWDXP010000125.1:0-1371 GCA_032477055.1 Dysgonomonas sp.
GAATGATCAGCCTGTTATCCCCGGAGTACCTTTTATCCTTTGAGCGATGGCCATTCCATACTGAAACCACCGGATCACTATGCTCTAGTTTCCTACCTGATCGACTTGTGGGTCTCTCAGTCAAGCGTGCTTATACCATTACACTCTACGAACGGTTACCAATCGTCCTGAGCACACCTTTAGAAGCCTCCGTTACTCTTTTGGAGGCGACCACCCCAGTCAAACTACCCACCATACACTGTCCTTGGATACCCAAGTTAGACGTCAAACAATTAAAGGGCCGTATTTCAAGGGTGACTCCACCTGTACTAGCGTACCTGCTTCATAGTCTCCGGCCTATCCTACACATCAAGTGCCCAACGTCAATGTAAAGCTATAGTAAAGGTTCACGGGGTCTTTTCGTCCCATCGCGGGTAATCGGCATCTTCACCGATACTACAATTTCACCGAGATCACAGTTGAGACAGTGAGAAGATCATTACACCATTCGTGCAGGTCGGAACTTACCCGACAAGGAATTTCGCTACCTTAGGACCGTTATAGTTACGGCCGCCGTTTACTGGGGCTTCAATCTCCTATTCTCTGCGACCAGCTCGCGCTGGTACCCTTTCTCCCGAAGTTACAGGGTCATTTTGCCTAATTCCTTAACTGTGAATCGCTCGAGCGCCTTAGTATACTCAACCCAACTACGTGTGTCCGTTTACAGTACGGGTGATTAATAGATATGTTTAGCGGGTTTTCTTGGCAGTCTGATTACCTCCAATCGGCGCTCCCGAAGGATTGCCGTACTTTCAGGTTCAACTCTTCTGGCGGATTTGCCTACCAAAATCAACGTCTACACCCTTAATCCATCTATTCCGTCAGATGGATGGAGTTTCACTCCTGCGTCACCACATCACTCTATTAGCCAGTACCGGAATATTAACCGGTTCGTCCATCGGCATTGCCGTTCGGCTTAGCCTTAGGTCCCGACTTACCCTGATCCGATTAGCGTTGATCAGGAAACCTTAGTCTTTCGGCGAGGGGGTTTCTCACCCCCTTTATCGTTACTTATACCTACATTTGCTTTTCCAGACGCTCCAGAAGACCTTACGGTCTGCCTTCTACGCCGACTGGAATGCTCCCCTACCGATTTATTTAATCCCATAGCTTCGGTAACATGTTTAATGCCCGATTATTATCCACGCACGACCACTCGACTAGTGAGCTGTTACGCACTCTTTAAATGAATGGCTGCTTCCAAGCCAACATCCTAGCTGTCATAGTAGTCATACTTCGTTAATTCAACTTAACATGTATTTGGGGACCTTAGCTGATGGTCTGGGTTCTTTCCCTCTCGGACATGGACCTTAGCACCCATGCCCTCACTCC